>NZ_JAGGNV010000081.1 GCF_018614955.1 Variovorax paradoxus | reverse complement strand
GCCACGCGCCAGGCCTGCCCGCCGCCGACCAGCCAGGGCGCCTCGGTGCCGGCCACTGCAAGCCCGGCCAGCGCCGGGCTTCCGGCCACGGGCTGCGCGCTCCAGGTGTTGCCGCCGTTGGTCGTGGCCAGCAGCGTGCCGCCGTCACCGGCGACCCAGCCGTTGTTGGCGTCGCGAAAACGCACGGCGCGCAGCCTGGCGGTGCTGCCGCTGGTGGTGGCCGTCCAGGTGGCGCCGCCATCGTTGCTGCGCAGCACGGTGCCGCCATCGCCTACCGCCCAGGCCTGGCCGCCGGCCAGCGACACCGCGCGCAGCGTGGCGGTGCTGCCGCCATCCACGCGGCTCCAGGCCGCGCCGCCGTCGGTCGTACGCACGATGGCGCCGCCCGGCCCCACGGCCAGGCCGTCCTGCGCGCTGGCGAAGGCCACGGCGTACAGCCGGTCCACGCCGCCGGCGTGGCGCGTCCAGTTGGCGCCGCCGTCCACGGTGCGCAGCACCAGGCCGCCGTCGCCCACGGCCCAGGCGTGCTGCGCATCGAACACCGCCGCGCCGCGCAGCGTCTGCAGGCTGCCGGCGTTCTGCACGGTCCAACTGCTGCCCGCGTTGTTGGTGCGCAGCACGGTGCCGCCGTCGCCCACGGCCCAGCCGGTGTTGGCGGCGCGTGCGATGGCGCGCAGGTGCCGCGTGCTGCCGGTGCTGGCAAGGGTCCAGGCCGCACCAGCGTTCGTGCTGACCAGCAGCGCGCCATCCTCGCCGGCGATCCAGACGCTGTTGGCGTCGGCCGCGTGCACCGCCAGCGCGCCCATGCCGGCCGACAGCGCGAAGCCGGCGTTCTCGGCCGGCGCGCCGCTGACGCCGATCACATCCTCGGCCAGCCGCTCGGCGCGGTGGCGCGTGATGTCGCCCTGCTCGTTGAAATCCGCATCGGTGATCACGCGGCCTTGCTGCATGCGCACGGCGGTGTAGTGCGCGCCGGGCTCGAAGGTCTCGCGCGAGAGATCGGCTTTCATGGTGTCCTCCTCAATTTGCGAAATGCACGCTGGCGGCCAGTCCCAGGCGCAGGTATTCGGCGAGCGCGTCGCGCAGGTTGGCCTCGCGCTGCGGTTGCTGCAGGTGTTCGTAGGCGCCCATCTCGGCGCCGCTGGCCGCACCGGCGCGGATCTGCACGGCGCAGCGCAGCTCCAGCTGGCCCAGTGCCGGGTCGCCATAGCGGCGCGAGACAAACAGCGGCCGCACCGTGGCCTCGACCTCGGCGCGCACGGCGTCCTTGTCGGCCGCCGTGGCGGTGGCGGGCAGGGCGGCGAGGCGGACTTCCGTCTCGAGTTGCGGCTGGCAGCGGTAGCGCCGTGGCACCTGCGAGGCGGGCGGCACATAGCAAAAGCGCACGCAGCCGATCTGGCGCCGCTCGGCCAGCACCGGCGCGTCGAAGATGCAGTCGCTGGCATTGAGCGACAGCGCGTTGACGGCGCCGAAGAAGCTGGCGCGTTGCAGGTCCAGCGCGGCCTCAGGCGCGTCCAGCGCGGCCGTTGCCGCGCCGTCGGCGAGGCCGAGGCCGAGGCCGAGGCCGACGATGCTGTCGGTCACCTCCACGCCGCGCACCGGGCCGGCCACGGCGACCGGCGCGCAAAGGCTTTGCAGCAGCCGCAATTGCAGGCGCGGGCTGTCGGCGCCCACCGTCAGGTGTTGCGCACCCAGCACCGTCTCGGGCAGCAGCGTGCAATGCGCCAGTTCCAGTTGCCCCAGGTGGCCGGAGGCCTGCAGCGGCCCCTGCAGCAGCAGGCCATGCAGGAACAGCGCGCCGGGGTTCGCTGCATCGGTATCGGCCGTGCCGCGCACCTGCAGCCGGCCTTCCCAATGCGCGCGCACCTGTCGGGCCTCGAAGCGGCCCGGCACGCGCTCCACGCTGCCGGGCGGTGCGCCGGGGATGGGCTGCAGCGGCCACTGGCCGGCCACCACCAGCAGTTGCGAGGCCTCGGGGATCTCGATCTCCAGCGCGGCCGCGGTGTCGATCTCCGACAGGCTGTCCATCACCACGATGACGCCGGTGCGCCCGGCCGGCTGCGTGTTCCAGGCGTCGACGGCCTCGCGCAGCGTGGGGAACAAGATGCCGCTTCCGTCGTCGGGCAGCAGGTGCGACACGCCCACCTGCCACACCTCGGGGTCGAAGAAGCCGCCAACGTCCTCGTCGGCCGCGCTGCCATCGGCCGCGCGGTTCGCCGCGCGAAGGGCCGCGCTGCGCTCGTAGGGGCCACCGCCGATGTCGGCGACGCCGCCGTGGGCCGCATGCAGCCAGACGCGCTCCACCTCGAGCGCGGCGGGAAAGCCGATGCGGCCGCGCCGCAGGTCCAGTGCCAGCGCGCGGGGCGTAGGAATCGCAAGTTCAACGGTGTCGGGGATCTCGCAGATGCAGATGTCCTCTCGCGGCACCTCCACCGGCAGGGTCTCGCCGGCCAGTTGCACGAAGCAGCGCAGCACCGGATCGCGATCGGTCATGAAGCGCGCCGCCGGTTCGGCCTGTCCTGCCCGCAACCGTTCCAGTTCGGCATGCAGTGCCAGTTCGCGCAGCGGCGCGCTGGCGTGTTCCTCGCGCGCGGCCTGGGTGATGGCACTGCCGCCGGTCTCGGTGCGCGGGCGGTTGAAGAGCGGCGCGTCCACGCCGGCCGGATGCATGTGCCAAAAGCCCTCGGCGTCGAGGCGCGCGCTGATGAAGTCGGCGCTCGTCATGTCGGCAGCGGCGCCAGGCGCGCCGAGGCCCAGGTGCTGCGAGCGCAGGCGCCACAGGTACAGGCCGACGTTGGGGATGTTGAAGCGCCCGCCGCGCGTGTCTGCGTTGCGCACCTCCAGCGTGTGGGCGAAGGGATCGAAGGCGCCGACCGAGGCTTGGGCCAGCTCGGCGGTCTCGGCGTCGCGCACGCAGGCCGTGGCGGTGGGCCGCATGCGCACATGGTTCATGTGCTGGGTGGTGCCCAGGCGCTGGAAGAATTCCACGGCCGCAGCGGGCCAGCCGGTGACGTCGCGCGCCAGTTGCTCCAGCACCAGCGCCGTGCCCTTGCGCCGGCGGTAGGCGATGGTGTTGGCGACCCAGGCACGGGTGCTGACGCCCGCCGAGGGCACCGGCCGGATCGGCCGCGCGCCCAGCAGGTCGCCGATGTAGGGCACGGTCCATTCGTCGCAGGTCTCGATGAACCAGTTGTCGTACAGGCGCGCGGTGTCGGCCTCCACCGCCTCGAGTTCGCTTTCGATCACGGCCAGCAGCGCGCGCAGCGGCGCGCCCTGCTCGCCATCGCGCAGGCGGTGGATGACCGGCAGCAGCTGGTAGAGCCGTTCGGGGGTGAGCAGACTCATAGCGTGGCCTCCACCAGTTCGAGTGCCGCGGGGTTCAGCAGCATCAGCTCGGCCGGCTTCATCGCCTTGGCCGCGCTGTCCCAGCGCCCGCCAAACGCCGGCACGACCTGCATGTCGCTGGCGGCCGCCGCGGGTTCGCCATACGGTTGCAGCACGTCAAGATCCACCGCCACCACGCCCGGCACCTGGTGCAGCAGTGCGAGCAGTTCGGCCGCCGTGACCGACTGCGCCAGGTCGCGCGCATCGAAGCCGAAGGCCCATTGCAGCTTCGTCCTGCAAGCCGCGAGCACGGTGTCGGCTTCGTAGCGCGGATCGATCGCGACACGCGCCGTGCAGCGGAAGTAGCGCAGCACCGAGGCGCCCAGCACGAAGGGCTGCGACGGATCGGACAGGTCGGCGATGGCCTGGCACAGGTTGTCCATGACCTCGGCGCCCGGCGCGCCGCCGGTGGCGCCGGCCACCGACAGCAGCACGCGCGAGCTGCCGTCGACCCAGGCCAGGTCGGCGCGCGCCTTGCCGATGCCGGGAAAGGCGCGTGCGAAGTCCTGGTAGTCCGACAGCGAGACCACGCGCTCGAAGGCCAGCAAGGTCAGCGGCGCGTTGCGGCGCGCATCATGAAGTTGCTCGGGCCCCTGGGCGCCGCTGGCCGGCAGCGGGTTGCTCACGCCGCGCAGGCCCAGCGGCATGGCGCGCAGCATGGTCAGCGTACGCGCCGCGACTTCGCCGTCCGGGCCGATGCCGCTGCGGTAGCGCGCCTGCACGTTCATCTGGCCGCTGGGCAGGCGCGCGCCGCTGCGGCCGTCGCCGAACAGGACCTCCATGCGCGCCTCGTTGTCGATGCGCGTGGCGTAGACATGCTCGTCAGGCGCGGCGCCGTAGAGCGAAGGCCGCTCGGTCCACAGCAGGCCGTTGACGCGCAGTTCCAGCGTGCTCTTCACGCCGGTGGCCGAGGCCGCCGTCAAGTGCGTGGTCGGCGGCTTGCGAAGCGTGAAGCGCTGGAACGGTGCTTTCGCGTCGCCGTTGCCCAGCACCTCCTGCACGCTCTCGCCATGCGTGGCACGAACCACGTTGGCATGGATCTGGAGGTCCTCGCGCCGGTAGCTGTACGTCAGCGGCTGCTGCAGCACCAGCATGCTGCGGCCACCGCCATGTTCCACCTCGTCGAGCAACGCGATTTCGGCCGCATCAACGCCGGGCAGGTCGTGCCGCGGGCCGACGAAGGCGAGCGGCTGGCCGTGCGCCAGGCCCAGCACCATGGTCGACAGCTCGATGCGCTTGCTGCCCGCTTCCACCGGCGACTCGATCGGCAGCTCGGCCATCGGTTGGCGCCGGCTGGCGACATGGGCCGTGGTGTCGCGGAACAGGAAGGCCTCCGAAGGCGCAGTGCTTCGGGGCTGGCCGCTGCCATCGGCCAGGCGAAGCGCCGTCGCGCGCGCCGACAGGCCATAGTCGGCGCGCGAGACTTCGCGGGCGTCGAACAGGGCATAGGCGGTGGCCTTCTCGCTGGGCGCGTCGAAGACCATCCAGCTGCCGGGCGCGAGCTTGGGTACCGGGCGCTCCAGCAGCGCATGGCAGGGCGGCAGCACCGTGCTGGCCAGGTTGCTGTTGCCCTGCGAGTCGGTCCAGATGTTGCGGCTTGCGCCCAGCGAGCCGCCGCCGGAGAGCGGGTCGCCGTCGTCCCAGCCGCTCGTGTAGACCGGCTCCTTGGTGTTGGTGGCGGGCAGCGAGCCCCACTTGGGCGCGTTGTGGCCGAAGAAGCCCAGCCGCTGCGAGAAGCTGAAGGTGCCGGCCTCGGGCGCCACCGGCTTGGACGGGGGCTTGACGCTGGCCGTGATGGCCTGCACCAGCTGCAGGCTGCTCCAGCCCTGGATCGCGATCATGGCCTGCAGCTCGTTCTCCTTCCAGCTCTGGCTGGCAATGGTGCTGCCGAGCGCGCTGCTGGTGAAAGGCACGCTCTCGATCTGCGCCTGCGCGTAGCCGCCGAAGGAGAAGGACAGGATCGGCACCGCCCAGTGCAGCAGCGGCGGCGCTGCCGGCGTCACGGGGTCGGGCAGCGGCTCCAGTTCGATGCGCACGCGGCGCAGCGCCGGCTCGTCCTCCACCTCCAGCGCGCGCAGCACCAGGTGGCGCAACTGGCTGCCGTTCTTGCCGACGAAGAGCAGCAGCTCGCCGGCCTGGATGCCGCTGGCCTGGTCGGAGAGGTAGACGCGCGCGACGTCGAGTGCATCGACCGTGGGCTCCACGGCCAGGCCGGGGTCCAGCCGGTACAGGCTGCCGCTGCTCAGGGCCGGGTGCAGGCCGGCGGTCTCGCTGGCCAGGCTGCCTTCGGGATAGAGCATGACCAGTCGCCGCGTGCCGGCCACGTCGAGCAAGGCCAGGTCCGCCGGGCGCGTCTGGCGCGGACGCAGCGCATTCCATTCGGCGCGCGCGACGATGGGCTCGCTGGTCTCGAAGACCTGCGGCAGCTTGCTCTGCGGCGGCACGCTTTGCACCGGCGCGCCGGCGGCGATGGTGCAGACGCCCGGGGCGCCGGCGGCGTCCTCCACGGTGAAGACCAGGTGCACGCTGGCGGCCACGCCGGGCCGCAGTTCGTAGCCGACGGCGCGCGCCAGTTCCAGCACCGAGCGGCGTTCGGTGGCGGTGCGCAGGAAGCCCTCGTTGGCGATGCGCTCCTGGTAGAAGGTCAGCACATCGGCCACGCAGGCGGACGCGTCCACCAGCGCGATGGCCGCGTCGTCGGGCTCGCGGGTGCGCAGCGCGGCCAGCGGCCGCGGCACACTTGCAGGCACGCCGGGCACATGCCACAGCGGCAGCCGAGCCAGCATGCGCTGGTAGAAACCGGGCTGGGTGTCGATGCGCCAAGACAGCGCGGACAGGCCGGGCGCGTTGTAGATCACGCCGGGCTCGGCCTGGCCCTCGCAGCAGTGGCAGCCGTCCAGCGGGGTGTCGTCGCTGCTCATTTCATATCCTCCGCCGCATGCACCTCGAACTGGATGCGGCCGTGCTCGGGCGCGTTCGGGTCGTTGTCCAGCCGCGCGATCTCCAGCCGCGCCATCGCAATGCGACCGGCGTCGATCTCACCGTCCGGTTGCCGGCCCAGGCGCTGGAAGCGCAGCGGCTCCACATGCGAGACCCCTTGCACCGCCATCGCGGCGGCGACCACGGCGCTCAGGTAGACCGGCTCGCCGAAGCTGAAGCGGTCCGGGTGGAAGAAGCCGCCCGCGGTGGTGGCGAACACGCGCAGCAGCCGGCGCTGCACGTCGGCCGCGAAATAGCCCGGCCGGGTGCAGACGTGCAGCGCGATGTCCAGCGCCACGTAGGCCGGCGCGTCGATCTCCACGTCGTGCCCGGCCAGCCGGTAGCGGTCGATGAAGGCCGTCAGGCTCTCCTCGAAGGCCGGGTCCATGCCCTCGGCGCCGCGCCGGTCCACCGTGATGAACATGGTGTGCCAGCTTCCGGTCCAGCGCCGCGTGGCCACGGCGCGCTGCACGCGGGCGTCGCGCATCGCGACCTCGGCATAGTCCTGCGCCGTCACCGCGCGCTCCTGGCGCCGGAAGGCCTGCGGCGCGTCCATGCGCGCGCGCGCCAGCGTGACAGGGTCCACGCCGCCGGCGGCCGGCAGCGGGTTGCGCACCCGCGTGATGCCATCGAAGTTGCACAGCACATGGGAGATCGCGTCGGCACCCACGTTGCCGGCGCTGCCGTTGCCCACGCGCAGGCGCGCCGACAAGGCCTCGGCCGCGCCGGGGCGCTGGCCGTTCACGCCGTCGCCGAAGCGCAGCAGCACCTGGCCGTCGGCTTCGGTCTCGGCCACGAACTCGGCGGCAGCGGCGCCGCTTTGCAGCAGGTCGCGCCGGGCACTCCAGCGGCGGCGATCGCCGTCGCTGGTCACCACCACCGCTTCGCGCGTGTCGGCCAGGTCGCGCCGCAGCGCAGATGTGGCGCTGGCGGCCGGATCCACCAGCAGCGGCTGGCCGGCCGCATCGCGCACCAGGGCCTGGCGCGTCCACGGCAGCAGCGTGGGTTGCGCCAGGCGAAAGCGCGGCACGCGGCCGCCGGGCACCGGCACCAGGGACTCGAAGCGCGGCGCGCTGAAGCCGTGATCGGCCAGCGCGATGTTGGCGCAGGCGCCGGCCATGTCCTGCACCAGCACGCCGGCGATGACCTTGGACAGGCACAGGTCGAAGGGCAGCGCGTCCTCGGCCCGCCATTGCACTTCGACCAGCGGCTGCTCGGTGACCGGGTCGTGCCGCGGCACGGGCGAAGGCGCGCGTCCGGGGCTGGGCTCAGGGTCCACGTGCGTGAGGCGGACCACGTGGCGCTGCTGGGCGTCGGCATCCTGCGCGAGGCCGTTGGTGGTGCCGGCGCGCGCCTCCAGCAGCAGCAGGTCACCCACGCGCAGGCGCAGGCGGTTCGCCTCGTCGTCGCGCAAGAAGGCGCGCGTGGCGCCGCGCGGCAGGCAGCAGGCCTCGTCGCTCCAGGTGTAGAAGCGCAGGTCGTTGTGCGCGCTGTAGAGCTGCAGGGGTGTCAGCAGTTCGAAGGGCTGCGCGCCGGCCGCGACCAGCGCCTGCGCGCTGTCGGGCGAGCCGAGCCGCGTGGGCGAGCCGTGCGCGCGCGTCAGCAGCAGCGTGCCGTCCAGGCCGGTGGCGCTGTCGCAGGCGGCGAGCGACTGGCCGTCGGCCGCGGCATCGATCTCGAAGGCCACCCAGGTGCGCGCGTTGCAGCCCTCGTGCACCGCGTAGTCCAAAAGCCGCGCATGCCGGCGCACCGACACGCGCTGGCGCGCCGTGCCCAGGTAGGCCTCGGTCGCGACTGCGTCCTGGAAGTAGGCGATCTCGTCGGCGCGGAAGGCCAGTGCCTCGGACAGCGTGACCATCAGGTCGGCCGGGCTGCGTTCCTTCCAGTTCGGCATCAGCACCGACAGCCGGTCCAGCACCAGCCGGCGGAAGCTCTGGTAGTCGCGCGCCAGGTAGTCGATGTCGGGTGCGCGTTGCGGCAGCGGCGCGCAGTCGTCCTCCACGCGGCAGTCGAAGTCGCTGGGGCAGTCGACCTTGAAGCCGAATGCGATCTGCGCCAGCGCCGGGTCGATGCCGTCGGGCGGCGCATCGGAGCCGGCCGAGGCCACCAGCCGCAGCTCGTAGCGCGAGAAGTCGCCGATGCTGTCGAGCTCCACCGTCAGCACGTCGCCACTGGCCGACACGCCGATGGCCTGCGGGTCGCGCACGCGCACGCCGCCGCGGATCTCGACGTTGGCCGCGGTCAGCGGCGCGGCCGGCGCGAAGGACAGGTCGTGCACGAAATGCAGCAGCAGCCGCGGCTGGCCGTGCACCACCTCCAGGTACTCGATGCCGTTGAAGGCCCGCGGTGGATTAGCCTTCGCGGCCTGCCGCACGGCGGCGATGCGTCCCGGGTTGCTGCAGAGGTATTGGCCGTTCATGTGATCTCCCGCCTGAACTGCGCCTGCCCGGTCTGCTGCGTTTCCAGCACCGTGTAGCGCACCGTCACCGAGAGGGTCGCGTCCTCGCTCTCCGCGCTGACCTCGTCGATGCGCATCAGGTGGCCCAGCCACTGCTGCAGCGAGCCATGCACCAGCGCCTGCACCGTGGCCGCCAGCTCGGGGCTGTTGGGCGCGAACACCAGTTGCATCAGGCCGCAGCCAAAATCGGGCCGGTTCACCCGTTCGCCCGGAACGGTGAACAGCAGCTGCTCGATCAGGTCGCGCAGGTGCGCGTCGCGCGACACCGTCGCGCTGCGGCCGCGACCGTCGATGCGGAAGGGAAAGCCGGTGTCGGTGTCCATGGTGTTCACATCCCTATGACGCGGGTCTGCGCCGCCACCGCCACCAGCGGCGTGCCGGTGGGTGCGCAGATGGCCTGGCTGCTCATCAGCAGCACCGGCTGGCCGGCGGCGAACACGCGCGTGGCCGCCACGATCCATTGCGCCGTCACGCAGGGCCCGTTGCCCTGCGGCGGCGAAAAGGCGCAACCGGCCACCAGGTAGGGCGCCGCCTGCGTCGCCACCGGCTGGCCCGAGACCAGCACGCGCGGCACGGGGGCGCTGGGCGTGGCCTGGCCGCCGTGCGCGCACAAGACGGTGGCGCCGAGGTGGAGGAGGGGGCCGGACATGCTGCTGCGCCTAGACGATGGTGAGGGCGCCGGCGTTGATGGTGACCGTGGGACCGGTCATCACGATGGACGCGCCCTTGCCGTTCTGGATGTAGATGCCGGTGTCGTTGACGATCAAGGTGGCGCCGGTCGCGCTTTTGAGCATGATCCCGCCGCTGGGCCCGGGCAGGTCGCTGATGGTCAGGCCGTTCTGCAGCGGTGTCTGCATGGTGATGGCCTGCACCGCCGGCGGCGTGAGCCGCGCCAGCGCCGGCACCTCGGCCGCGCTGCCCCAGAAGCAGCCGACCCAGATCGGGTGGTCGATGTCGCCCTGCTCGTACTCGATCCAGACGCCCGAGCCGATCATCGGCAGCGCGAACATGCCGTTCTGGATCCCGGCCACCGGCACGCAGGGCATGGCCCAGGTCGAGGGCATCACGCCACCGACGTCGGGCACCTGCACCATCAGCCGGCCCATCTGCATCGGGTCGATGTTGTTGAGCACCATGCCGCGGTACTTGCCGTAGAACTTCTCGGGCACTGGATTGGCTCCTTCAGACGGGGACCTTGGGCGTGATCGACACTAGCCCGTTGCGCGTGAGCTCGAAGCTCTGCTTGAACTCGCCGCGCCTGAGGTTGCTGGTCACGCTGCTGACGTAGTACAGCCCGTCGTAGGCAATGCCCACGCCGCGCACGCCGACCAACCCGCGCGCCTTCAGCGGCCGGCCGTAGCGCAGCACGTCCAGCGTGCCGCTGCCGCTCACCGCGTCCTGCGACTTGGCCGCTTCCGCGAGGCCGG
Organism: Variovorax paradoxus; assembly: GCF_018614955.1. Lineage (GTDB taxonomy): Bacteria > Pseudomonadota > Gammaproteobacteria > Burkholderiales > Burkholderiaceae_C > Variovorax > Variovorax paradoxus_J. The sequence goes on along the minus strand of NZ_JAGGNV010000081.1, from coordinate 32,356 downwards.
CCGAGATCGCCCGCATCGGGCTCATCTTGGCCGTGTCCTTCATGAACTTGATGTTGGACAGCGGCGTGGGCAGCGCGCCCAGCGGCGGCTGCAGCGGGTTCAGGTTGGGGATCGGGATCGGGATCGGGACGCGCGTGAGCTGGTTCTGGATGAACACGACGGGCAGCACGCCCTTCTCAGGATCGAAAGTGAAGCTCAGCGACTCGACGTTGGTCAGCGCGTCCATGTCCACGTTCAGCGCCGGCTGCGGCACGCCGATCTTGAGTTCGGGGCCGAAGTAGGCGATGTTGGTGCCCGGCGTCGGCCCCGGCTCGACGTAGAACACATAGCCCACCTGACGCGCCAGCTCCTGGATGCAGGCCAGGTCGGTGCCCTGCTGCGCCGGGATCTTGTCGATCGGGATCTGCACATCGGGGAAGAGCACCGGGATGATCATGGGGATGAGGCCGAAGGGCGCGTACTTGGCGCACAGCAGCGCCACGCGCCCCTCCACCGGCACGGCCGGGAAGGGCAGGCCGCTCCAGTCCTGCTTGTCCATGGCCTTGGTCACGTCCTCGCCGGTCACGACCAGGCTGCCGGGTTGACCCTGGCTGCCGGGCTGAACCTGCACGTTGGTCATCACGCCGTCGAACAACGGCTGCGGCTGGCCGTTGAGCGTCACCACCAGCAGCACGCGCAGCGCCGGCGTGAAGGGCGTCGAGTTGACGCCGGCCAAAAGGAAGATGGTGTTGAGTTCCGAGCGCGCGGTGATCGAGAACTTGAGCTGGAAGCCGCTCGCGCTGCCGGTGGCGGTGCGCACCTCGACGCTCTCGAGTGCGTCCGTCACCACCCGCGGCACCGGGATCGGCACGATGGGGCCGATCATCAGGCTGAGCTGGATGCCCTTAGCGAACATCTCCGGCTCCGGGTGCGGGCACGCCCTCGGGCAGCGTGATGGCCAGTTGGCGGCCGACTTCGGCCACCAGCGCCTCGGGCAGCATCGCGCCGTTGGCGTCGGCCAGGCGCCAGTTTTGCTCGGCTGCGCCCAGGTGCTGGGCGGAGAGGTTGTCGAGCCGGTCGCCGGCCACGACGGTGGCGCTGGCAATCCGCGCGAAGTTCTCCGGAGGCGGCAGGAAGCGCCGCGTGACGAACACCACCTGTCGGCCGTCCGGCAAGGTGGCCTGCGCGGTCGGCAGGCCGTGGTAGCGGCTGTCCGGTGCGAAGGTCGGCTGCGCCAGGCCGTTGGCCTGCATGAAGGCCTGGATCGGATCGACCATCACGAAATCCCCCCGATGCCGAGCGTGGAGAAGGACACCGGCTGCACCTTGGCGGCCAGCCTCTCCTTGCCCTGCAGATAGGTCATGAACAAGGACCCGCCCTTGGACGAGAAGCCCAGGTCGTCCACCGACAGCACGCGCAGGCTGAACGAAACCTTGGCGCGGATCGGGTTGAGCGCCGGGTCGAAGGCCTCCTCGGTGATCGAGAAGTCGGCCAGCTTCACCGGCACGATCCGGCTCTTGCCCCAGACGAAAAGGAGCAGCGGCGCCAGCATGGGCGCGATCTCCAGCGTGCCGGAGCTGGCCTGGCTGTCCACCCGCTGCAACTGCGCCGCGCTGGGATGCGACAGCGACTCCAGCACCGCCAGTTGCGGCGCGATGCCGTGGGCGATGACGCTGGCGTTCTGGTCCGGGAACTCGAGCTGGTCGGTGGCGTCGATGTCGGCCTCGAAGCTGATGGTCTCCACGGCCGGGCCCTTGAAGCGCGTGGGCTCAGTGCGGTCGGTGCCTTCGCCGCCAACCGACTGGGCCTGGAGCTTGCGCGTCAGCGAGTCGGCGTTGTATTGCAGCGAGATCACGCGCTGCACCTGCGCCGACGCCGGGTCGACCAGCACCAGGCCGCCCTTGATCAGCTTGGGGGAGTTGGGGGAGGTGGTCATGGTTCAGGGCCTTGGCTTGGGCTTGGGCTTGGCCGGCGGCGGCGCGAAGGTCGACTTCGCGTAGAAGTCGGCGTCGGGCTCGGTGCGGTTGAAGTGCTGGTGCGCGGCCGCATCCAGCTCGCCGTGGTGCAGGTAGGTCAGCACGCGCGTGGCCGTGGCCTTGAGCGTGGTCTTGCCGGTCTTGGGGTTGTAAGAGCGCTCCTGGGTCCAGTTGTAGCGGTCGGGGTTGTTCAGCGTGGCGCGTGCGGTGGCCAGGTAGGTGGCGTCGTCGGGAACCACGTCCGCACTCAGCTCGAGAAACTCGCTGCCGCCGTCGGGCAGGCTGCCCGTCAGCCGGTAGGTGCGCTGCGGCTGGCCTTCCTCGCCGACGGAGGGGCCGGACGTCAAGGCGCCGGGCTGGAAGCCCTTGCGGGTCTTGCGGCCGCCGCTGCGGTACAGCGCGAGGAAGCCCGTCGCATCCTGCGGATCCCAGTGCGTCTGCTCGATCACGCGGCGGTACAAGCGCTGGCCCTTCTGCTGGTAGGTGCCATTCTTGAGTGCCACGCTCTCCGGCCGCGTGTCCTTGGCCACCAGCTTGGCCGCCAGCGCCTTGCGCTGCTTCTCGGACAGGTGGCCGTACAGGCGCTCGAGTTCGGGCAGCAGTTCCTTCGCGGTGAACAGGTCCTCGCCCGGGCGCTGGAACATCGGGCCCGAGAAGGCTTCGTACTGCTGGGCTTGCGCGACACGCGACTTGCGCTCGGGGGCGCGTTCCTTCAGCTCGGCCGCGATCGCCACCTTGCGCTCGGCCATGGCCTTGGCCCGTGCCGCCTTGGCGGCCTTGAGTTCCGCACCCTTGAGCTTCGTGTCGACGGCGGGCGGCTCCGGATGCGCGGCCGCCACCTCGGCGCGGAAGGCCTCGTCCGCGCGCTTGCCGAGCAGGGGGTCGGTGCCGTACTCCTGCTCGTGCGTGGGCGCGGTCACGCTGCCGGCGCCGCCGAAGGCTTCGTCAAGCAGGTCCAGCATCTCCTTGGTGCGGCCGATGTCGCAGCCCTTGATGCGGATCACGGTGCGGGCGTCGATCTGCTTGCCGAGCTTGGTCAGCGTGGACGCGCCGCTGGCCGGGCGCAAGGCCTTGCGCAGTTCGGTCACATTGAGCTTCTTGTCCTTGTCGTCGCCATCGAGCGCGAAGCTCAAGGTGCCGTCCTCGTTGGCATGCGAGACCAGGTACAGGTTGCCGATCGGCTCCGAGATCTGGCTGGCCACATGGCTCAGCACCGCGGCCAGACTGCGCTTGTCGGTGACGAAGGTGGCGGTCGGCCTGTGGGCAGAGAAGTAGCGGAAGGCTTCGCGGTAGAAGTCGTCCTTCTTCACGTCGCCCATGATGAACACGTAGTCCTTGCGCGGCGGGCCCTGCACCGGCTTTTCGGCAGCGATATCGGTGGCGGCCGGCGCGGTGACGGCGGGCTCGTCGGCGCGCGCGGTGCGCATGCTGCGCGCACCGCCCAGCGCGGACTTGCGCCCGCCGATGAAGTTCTTGTCGTAGAAGGCGCGCAGCGCGTCCTCCTCGGCGCCGTGGAAGTCGCTGTCCAGGTTCTTCGGGTCCAGTCCGCCCTTGGTGGCGAAGAGCTGCGGCAGTTCCGACTCCGGCGTGTTCAGCAGCAGCGTGAGGATGGCGCGCTCGTCGTCGTTGCCGGTGAAGCCGGACTGCATCTCCTGAATCAGCGCGATCTTCTGGCCGGCGTCGAGCTGCATCGTGCCCTTGCGCCATTGCGCGACGATGGCGCGCGCCTTGTCGTCGCTGTCGCCTTTGTCCTCGATGCGGCCGGGGCCGACCTTGGCCAGGTAGGCCTTGAGCGTGGGCAGGTTGAAGCTGCCGGCGTCGAAGTCCTCCACGTCCAGCTTGCGCTGCATCACGTGGGCGCCATCGGCCTGCTGCACCACGTGGGCCAGTTCGTGCGCCAGCAGGTGGCGGCCGACTGGCGTGGCCGGTGCGTACTGGCCGCGATTGAATACGAGGTCGGTGCCCACGGTGTAGGCGCGCGCGCCCACGGATTGCGCCGAGGCGGCGGCCTGGGCATCGGCGTGGATGCGCACGCCGCCGAAGTCGTGGCCGAAGCGCGACTCCATGAACTGCCGCGTCGCGGGCTCCAGCGGCGTGCCGCCCTCGGCCAGCGTGGACTGCACCGCGGCGGCCGCGGCCGGACTGCTTTCGCGCGCGCCGGGCGCCTGCGCGGGTTGCTGCGCTTCGCGCGCGACGTCGATCTGCGGGCCCAGCGGGTTCGGGCGGCCCGGATTGAAGTGCTGGTACAGCCGCACCAGGTCCAGGTTCAGCGTGAAGCGCACGTCCTGCCGGCCCGCCTGCAGATCGGGCAGCGCAGGGGTCTGCGCCATCACGCTGCCGCCCGGCTCTATCAGCGGGTAGGGTGAGATGCCGTTGCGAAAGCCGCCCGTCAGGTTGACGCCGTCGCTGAACAGCCCCAGCTTGACCTGCAGCGCCGACAGCGAAAGCGGCGCCCCGCCGGCGGTGTCGAGCCGGCCGCTGCTATCGAACTTCAGGCTGGACAGGTGGGTGTTCAGCACGCCGTCGTTGAAGGCCTCCAGCAGCGAAGTGGCGTCCAGGCCGAAGTCGAATTCGAAGCGCGTCTGCGCGCTGTCCAGGATGCGATATGTGAAGGTCTTGACCGGGAACTGCGGCACGATGCCGGGCAGCATCGCCAGGTTGAAGTCGTCGAAGTCGCGGCGCATGGCCGGGTTCACCATCGCCATGCTCCAGAGGAAGGCGTAGTTGGCGCCCAGGAACACCGGCACGCCCACGCTCAGCTCCGGCGGCTGGCGCATGAAGCCCGCCGCCAGCTTCTCGGTGAAGATGCCGAAGGCCGGGTTGTTCTCGCCCAGGTTGGCGGCCACCACGCCCAGGCCTTCGCCGGCCGGGTCCGGCTCTTTCTTCTTGCGCTCGTCGTCCTGGCGCTGCACGGCGGGTGCGCGCAGCGGCGTCAGCGCGGGCCGGCTGCCGCCTTGCAGCACGCGGTCGGCGGCCTGGTCGGCTTCCTGCTCGTAGCGGTCGCCCGGTGCGCCGATGGCCAGCTTGGGCTGCAGCCAAGAAGAGGCCGGCGCAGTCGTGGACGCTGCGGTTGCCGGGACGCGGGGGCTGCGCGTGCGGGTCATGGACAGGCCCTGTTCAGCACGTCCATCATCCAGTTGGCGACGGCGATGTCGGTGCGGCGCGAGTTGATCTCGTCGGCCACCCAGTCGCCGGCCTCGTTGAAGGCGGTGCGCAACGCGCGCGTGCCGCGGCCGTGCCGCTGCTGGAGTTCGCGCGTGTGGACCGAGTGGATCTGCTCGTGCGCCAGCGTCAGCCGCTCCTCCAGCGGTCCGCAGGGCCCGGCCACCGGCGGGCGCGTGACCTGGTCGGCCACTCGGTCGGCCTCTTCCTCCAGCGGATCGTGTGCCGCGCCCACGGCCAGCTTGGCTTGCAGGCCCAGCGCCTTCTTGCGCTCGCACTCGCTGCAGTGGCCGGTGAGGCCCGCCGAGCCGCCGCAGGCGCACTTGCGCTGCAGCCAGCGTTGCGGGCCGGTGCCTTGCGTGTGTTCGACGCCGGCGGCGCGTGCGGCTACTGCAGCGGTCATGGCGCACCTGCCTTGTTGCCGGCCTGGGCCGCCGGGTCGCCCGCGATGCGCGCGGCCACGGCGCGGCCCAGGGCCGCGGCGTCCGCGCCGTGAGGCAGCCGGACCTTCCCGGCCTGCAGCGCGTGCGCGCTGCCTTGCGTGGCCAGCGTGCTGCTGCCGCTGGCCAGCAGCGCGTGCAGCTCGGCCTGCAGCGCGGCCGAGACGGCGGCGGCATCGGCGCGCTCCACCCCGCGCAGCACCAACCGGTCGATGGCGAGGACGATGCGTGCCATGGCGTGCTCGCTGTTCGTCACTCGGCGTGGCGCCGGCATGGGATGCGGGCCGTCATACCCACCCCCGCGTTTCCGCATCCGAATACGGCTTGTCGCGCTTGGCGGCGTCCAGTTGCGCGGCCTGCAGCAGCGTGGCCATGCCGATGGGCGTGCCGGCCTCGGCGGCCAGAAAGGCGGCCGCCAGCGCGATGTTTCGGATGGTGCCGCCGGCCACGTTCAGCCGCGCCAGCTTGGCGTAGTCGATGTCGGCATGGAGCGGCACGCCGGCCGGGAACACCGCGCGCCAGATGCCTTCGCGCTGCGCCTGGTCCGGGAAGGGGAAGTGCACGACGAAGCGCAGGCGGCGCTGGAACGCGGCGTCCAGCGCGGCCTTGTGGTTGGTCGTCAGGATCGCCAGGCCGCCGTAGGCCTCCATGCGCTGCAGCAGGTAGCTGACTTCGATGTTGGCGTAGCGGTCGTGGCTGTCCTTGACCTCGCTGCGCTTGCCGAACAGCGCGTCGGCCTCGTCGAACAGCAGGATGGCGCCGGCTTCCTCGGCCGCGTCGAAGACCTTGCGCAGGTTCTTCTCGGTCTCGCCGATGTACTTGCTGACCACGGCCGACAGGTCGATGCGGTAGAGCGCCAGTCCGAGTTCCGAGGCGATGACTTCGGCGGCCAGGGTCTTGCCGGTGCCGCTGTCACCCCAGAACAGCGTCGCGATGCCCAGCCCGCGCGCGCCCTGGGCGGCGAAGCCCCATTGGTGGTGCACCGTGAGCCGGTGGCGCGCGTGGGCCGCGATTTGGCGCAGCACGGCCTGCTGGGCCTCGGGCAGCACCAGGTCGGACCAGCGCGCGCGCGTGTCGATGCGCTGGGCCAGGCCCGGCATGCCATGGGCCGGGCCGCGGCTGGCCTCGTGCAGCGCAGCAGCGTTGGCGGCTGCGTCGTCGCCGCATGCCTGCGCAGCGATCTGCGCGATGCGGCGCGCGCCCAGGCGGTACTGCGTGGCCAGCGTGTCGACCACTGGCCCCAGTGCCGCGGCCTTGTCGGCCAGCGCGGCGTGCCAAAGCTGCAGCCGTTCGGGCGCCTCGGGTCGCGCGATGTTCTGGCGCAGTTGCGGCGTGTCGCCCAGCGCCAATTCGTGGCAGCTGACGAAGACGAGGCCGCTCAGGCGTTCCAGCAGGCGCGCCACGGTTGCTTGCGCCTCGCGCTCCTCGCAGTGGATCAACAGCCCGCAGCCCAGCAGCGCAGCCTCGCGCAGCCACAGCGCGGCGAAAGCGGCCTGCTCGACGGCGGCCGTCGGTACGTCGGTCGCACGCAATCGATACAGGCCGGCGCCCAGTCCGGCCGCGACGGCCGAAGCCACGTCGTGCTGGCCGGGGGCATCGTCACCGTCGAGCACGATGGCGGGCAGGCGGCTGGTGGCGCCGCGCAGCCGGGCCAGCAATTGCGCGACCGCGGCCTGCTGGTCCCGGCCCATGGCGCCGGCCGGCGGCTGCGGCTGCAGCAGCGGCTGCAGGCGGTGGTCCAGCGCGTTCAGCCCGGCGATGAAGTGCAGCACGCGCTCTTCCAGGCGCAGCCTGGCGCCGGCGATGCCGGTGCTCTCGTCGACCTCCAGCAGGCGCCAGCGGCGCAGCGGCTCGTTCGGCGCGATGGCGCTCCAGTGTGGCTGCGGCAGTACCGCCAGCGCGAGGCCGAAGCTGGCCCACGGCCGATGCGGCGGGCCGCCGCCCTGGGCGCACAGAGTGGCGATGCGCGCGTCCATCTCGATGCCGGCCACCAAAAGCAGGAGGTCGCGCTCGAAGGCGCTGAGCGCGAACAGCGCCGCCAGCGTGTCGATGGCGGCCGGTGCCGGCATGGCGGCGCGCAGCGCGGCGGCCTCGGTTTCCGCCGCGGCTGCGTCGCGCGCACCGTCGCCCGTACCGTCGCCCGTACCGTCGCCCAAAAGGGCCGCCAGCCGCGCGAACTCCGCCACCAGCAGGCGCTGGTTGGCGTCGCTCCAGGCGAGCAGGCGGTCGGGCGCGTTCACGTGATCTCCACCGTCCGGTCCAGGAAGCGCGGCAGTTCCGGCGGCTCGAAGTCCATGTCGATGATCGGGCTGTCGATGTCGTCGATGCGCAGGCGCGCCAGATGCACGCCGACTGGCGCGTCGGGGATCACGAAGACCAGCGAATTCGTCGTGGCGCCTGCCGTCTGCGGCAGCACCTCCGCTGCGCCCAGCACCAGCACGGCGCGCTGGCCTTCGTGCAGGTCGGGCGTGAACTGGATCGAGACGCTGGCCGAGCCGTTGCCCGCGCGCGCCACGGTCTGCGGCAGGTTGGTGATGCGCGGCGCCAGCGTCAACAGCAGCGGGTTGGACTCGTGCAGCCGGTCCTCGCCCTGCGCATCGGGCCGCGTCAGGCGCACGCTCACGCGGTACACGCCGGCCGGTAGCGCGGCCTGCTGGCCGGCCAGCGAGAAGGCGGCCACGGTGGCGGCGGGGCGGTCCGGCGCGGGGGCGAGCACCGGCAGCATCTGCGCGATGTCGAAGCGGTCGTTCCGCAGCCAGGCTTCGCGGTCGTCGCCGTCGAGCAGGCTACCCTGCAGGGCCACGGTGTCACCGATGGCTGCCGCCGGCTGGCGCAGCGGCGGCACGACGCGCACCAGCACCGGCACGCTGGGCAGCAGGCTGGTCTGCACGGCGATGCCGGTCTCGCGGCCCGTGTCTTCGTCGATGCGGCCGCGCGTGAGCACCGGCAGCGGCGTGCGGGCCGGGCGCTGAGCCTGGATCAGCACCACCGAGGCGCTGTAGGCCATGCTGGGGCGCAAGTGGCTTTGCGTGGCGGTCCAGAGCTTGGACATCTCCTCGTTGCCCAGGTGCTGTGGCGTGATCTTGATCAGCTCCACCTGCTCGGCCAGGCCCGATTCGGACAGCGCGCGCAGTGCCGGCGGCAGGGTGGCGCCGGTGGCGGGCGAGGGGTTGAGCGCCGTGCGGATGGCCTCGCGCGTGAGCACCGGCATCTCGTGCAGCAACTGCATGGCGTAGCCCAGCAGGATTTCGGCATGCAGGTCCCCGGCGCTGTAGGCCGACAGCAGGTAGTGCAGGTCGAGCGCCAGCGGCGGGTTCGTGAGCCGCGCGCGGCCGGCACCGTCGCGCGAGGGCAGGGCCTCGTTGCGCCAGCCGGCGTTGGGCGTCACACCGTAGAGGAACAGGTTGAGTTGCGAGGCCTCGGTGCCGCCGGTGGGCACCACGCGGTCGGGCGCCAGCAGGCTGACCGTCACGCTGGAGCCCAGCACGCCGCTGACGTTGCCGTTGACCAGCCCGTCGTTGAGCAGGTCGCGCAGCACGGCGCTGACGCCGGCGATGGCCAGGGCCGTGCTCATGTCTTGCTCCGCGCGGCGAGGTAGGCGTCCAGCGACACGGGTTGCGTGCGCTCGCGCGGGCGGGCCTTGGGGCGGGGCGCTTCGTGCAAGGCCGTCACGTCGATGCGGCCGATGTGGATGTGGACCTCGGTCTCTTGGCTGGCAGCAGCCTGCGGCGCCGGCCGGAGGGCGAACGCTGCCGGGCCCCGCACCGTCTGGGCCAGGGGTGCGGCGTGGCCTGCGGTGCTGGGCTGCGGCGGCAGCAGCGGCGCAGGTTCCTCGCGACGGGGCGGGGGCGTTGACTGCGGCCGGGCGGGTGTGTGCAGGGACGCCATGGCAGGCATGGCGGTGGCCGGAACAGCCGCCGCGCCGGGTGGCTGCGCGGGCGTCGTCGTGGCCACCGGCGTGCGCATCGCCGCTGACTGGCGGGTTATGCGCTGCGCGCGCCCGGGCTGAGCGGCGACGGCGGGCGATTGCACGAGTGGTGGCACGGCTTGCTCTGGCGCGGCCGTGACGAGCGAAGCTGGCTCGGGCGGCCGGGGCCGCGCGGGCGCGTGGGTCTCGGGCACAGCCGCTTCCATCAGCGGCGGCGCCGTGTCGTCCTGCGGCCGGTCGAGGCCATCCGCGCCGAACGGCAAGCGCACGTCCGAGCGCACTGTCCAAGCGTTGCCGGTGGCGCGCTGGGCCAGGCGGTGCAGCAGGCCCGTCATGCCGCCCCCACCATGGCCAGGTAGCTGGCCCGCCGCACCGGCGTCAGCGCCAGGATCTGAGCCTCGCTCCAGCCGTAGGCGCTGGCCAAATGGTGCACCTCGCGCAGTAGCACCAGCGCGCGTGCCTCGATCTCTTCCCACAGCAGCTGGCCAGCGTCCAACTGCACCAGGTCCGCATGACCGCAGGCCACGCACTGCAGGGCCAGCGCCAGGTCGGCCTGCGGGTCCAGCGCGTCCAGCACTTCTTCGACGGCCCGCAGCGCCGCCTCATCCAACCGCGCGGCATCGCCGGCCAGGGTGCAGCGTGCGAATAGCTGGCGCGCGGCGCGTTCGGCATCCGCGTCGGCCGCCACGGCCGCCAAGTCGCGCAGGCTGGGCGCGCGCACGCGCAGGCCGGCGACCTCGGCCTCGCGCGGGGTCAGGTCGTCGTCATGGGCAGGGGCGAGCAAGTCCCGCGCGTCCAGCGCGAAGGCCAGGCGCTGGCCGCATCGCGGGCAGTCGGCATGGCCGTCGATGCGCGGGCCGAAGCAGGCCGCGCGCAGTTGCAGCAGGCTGGCGTTGACCGCACCCAGCGGCAGGTCGGCGATGGCCTCGGCCGGCCAGTCAGGGCGCGCCGCGGCGGCCAGCAGCGCGCTGCGGTCGAGCGCGTGGCGGCTGGCGCCACGCTCCCACAGCGACAGCAGTTCAGAGCCGGCCAGCGCGCGCATCGCCACCTTCCGCACGGGGTCGTCGTTCAGGCAGGTTCGTTGAAGGTGGGCTCGGCCGGTTCGACCACGTCGTAGTCGCGCTCCCAGCCCTCGTTCTCGAGCTTCAGGGTCTGGATCGCGACGGCGTTGGCGTTGGCGTCCAGGTCCGGCAGCGCCTGGTACTCCGACACCCAGCAGCGGAACACCTTGTAGGCGATGGCGAGCTGGCCGGCCTCGTTGTAGACCTCGATGATCAGGTCCTTGCGAAAGCTCGCCAGCGAAACCTCGGCGCCCAGCCCGGAGCCGAAGTTCCAGACCTTGTTGGCCCAGCGCTCGAACTCGACGTCGTGCGTGACGCCGCGCTCCAGCGTGATGGCCTCGAACTTGGTGCGGCCCGGAGACTTGCGCGTGGAAGACGGATCGCCCCCCTCGCGGTGCTCCACCGGCTCGGTGCTGCGCTTGAGCGCGCCGACCTTGGAGATGCCGGCCACGTAGCGGCCATCCCACTTGACGCGGAATTTGAAGTTCTTGTAGGGGTCGAAGCGGGTGGCGTTGACGCTGAACTGTGCCATGTCGTTCTTCCTCGATCAGGTGGGGATCTGGCCGGCCATCTGCTGGATCTTGATGACCACGAACTCGGCCGGTTTCAGCGGCGCAAAGCCGACGACCACGTTCAGCACGCCCAGGTTGATGTCGGCCTGCGTGGTGGTCTGGCTGTCGCACTTGACGAAGTAGGCGTCGCGCGCCGAGGCGCCCTGGAACGCGCCTTGGCGGAACAGTCCCTGCATGAAAGCGCCGAGGTTCAGGCGCACCTGCGCCCACAGCGGCTCGTCGTTGGGCTCGAACACCACCCATTGCGTGCCCCGGTACAGGCTTTCTTCGAGGAACAGCGCGAGTCGGCGCACCGGCACGTACTTGTATTCGTCGGCGCTGACGTCGGCGCCGCGCAGGGTGCGCGCGCCCCAGACCACGCGGCCGTTCACACCCATCGAGCGCAAGCAGTTGATGCCCAGTGGATTGAGTTGGCCGTTCTGCAGGTCGTTCAGATTGATCTGCAGGTCCTGCACGCCGTTGAGCGCCGCGTCGAGCCCGGCCGGCGCCTTCCAGACGCCGCGCGCCACGTCGGTGCGCGCCATGATGCCGGCCACCGCGCCGCCGGGCATGAAGGTGTCGACACGGCTGTCGCGCAGCGGGTCGACCATGCGCAGGCACGGAAAGTACAGCGCGGCGTTGCGCGCACCGGGGCCGCTGAGGTTGAGCCCGGTCCGGCCGGTCTGCGCATTGCTGACGGCGCTGGCCGCCGGCACGGCCCAGCCGGGATCGGGGTCGACGACCAGCATGGCGCGGCGCTCCACGCACAGTGCCAGCGCGGCCTGCCAGACGTTGGCCGGCACCGGGGTGTAGGTGGACGGCAGGGTGGTGGTGTTGCGCGCCAGCGGCGGGATCACGAGCAGGTTGAACAGGTCGGCATGGGCCAGTGCATGGATGCCGGTGCGGCCGGCGGCATTGCCGAGCAAGTCCTCGGCGCGCAGCGGGGGGCCGTCGTCGCCGCCGGCGGCGTCGATCCATGTGATGGTGGTGGGCGTGACGGTGGAGGCGGGCCGCGCCGCCGGCACCCCGCCCAGCGCCCGGACCAGCGTGGATTCACGCTCCAGCACCAGCGGCAGGTAGCGCGGGTCGCCGGCGGTGGTGGACACCGCGCCGATGGTCTCGAACACGAAGTCGTCGCGGCCCGGCCGCGCGCGGTAGCGCAGGCGCAGGTTGAAGCGCGTGGTGTCGGCGGCCGGCAGACCGCTGTCGGTGCCATGGTCCACTGCGGCGGACAGCCGGCCGCCCCAGGCGCCCAGGCTGGCCGCCGTCAGGACGAGGTTGTCGCCGCCAGCCGGCAGCGTGAGCGTGGCCGCCGAGGCCGCAGCCGGCGCGTCGGCCGCATCCGGATCGGCCGCCGTGCCGACCAGCCGCACGACCAGCGCCAGCGCGCCGCCGTTCAGGTAGAAGTCGCGCACCGCATAGGACATGGGGCAGTCCACGGCCAGGCCACCGAACCGGCGCTCGTAGTCTGCGAAGCTGGTCAGCATCAACGGGTCGTTGGTAGCACCGGAGGCGGCCCGGCCGACGAAGGCCGTGATCGAGGTGGCCACACCGGTCAGGGTGCGCACGCCACTGGGCACTTCTTCCACGTAGACGCCTGGGTAACTCAGGGCACTGGGCATACATTCCCCTCCATCAATTGATGATCAAGAGCCTGGCGGCTCCGCCTGCGATCCCTCATGGCCCGCGGGCCGCGCGGCGCGGTACACCGTCTGGCCGTCCGGACCGAATGCGCACTCCATCTCGCCGCTGGCCACCAGCGCGGCCAGCGCCGCACCGACAACGTCTGGCGAACTCCTCGCCGTCCGCGGCTGCAGCCACCAGGCGGCGATGCCCGCGAGGGTGTCGCAGGCCTGCGGATTCGCACGCACGTAGCGGCCCAGGGCCGCTACCACTTCCGTCACCGCAATCAGGTCGTCGCGCCGGGCATTCAAGTCCACCCCACGAAGTCACGAACGCATCAGCTCGCAGCAAGCGTGCCATCTGCTTCTCAATTGCAAGTGCTTGATTCGATTGGAGTTTTTGACAGATCTCTTTGGGCTTGCTGTGCGTTCAGATGCACAGCCCCTCCATTGCCATCCGCAGCCGCTTGCGTTGGCGGTCTCCGGAGAGCGCTGTTGCGCATGGGGTGCGTGTCGTGGCGGACACGGGTGTGCTTGCGTCGACATGGGGCCGCGCGAGCGGCGCGAGAATCCGATCCACCAAACAGTGGAGAAGTGCGGGGGAGGGGAAAGGGAGGCGGCGCTAAACGCTGCCGAGCGCGCGTGCCTTGACGCCGTATTTCTTGACAAGTCGACTCAGCGAGGCCCGTTCGATGCCGGTCAACCGTGCGGCCTCGCTGATGTTGCCAGCCGTCCGCGACAGCCAGTCCTCGATGAAGCGGCGCTCGGCCTGGTCGGCGGCTGCGCGCTTGGCCGCGCGCAGCGAATGGGGAGGCGCGGCGGTGGCTGGCATCGCGGCGACGCCGATCCGGGCCAGCTCGGGCGTGCATCGGCGCAGATCGTCGACGCCGACCTCGGATCCCTGGCAGACCACGTGCGCCTTGAGCAGCACGTGCTCCAGCTGGCGCACGTTGCCGGGCCAGTCGTAGGCACGAAGCAGCGCCAGGGCGGGCTCGCCGATGCGGCGCGCAAAGCCGTCGGTCTGTTGCGCCGCCTTGGCCAGCAGGTGCGGCACCAGCAGGGTCAGGTCGTCAAGACGCTCGCGAAGCGGCGGCAGGCTGACGCGAAATGCGTCCAGCCGGTACAGCAGGTCGTCACGGAACATGCGCGCCGCCGCCTTCTCGTGCAGGTCAACGTTGGAGGCCGCGACGATGCGCACGTCCGCATGGTGCAACTGGTTGCCCCCCAGCGCTCGGTAGCTGGAGTCCTGGAGAAAGCGCAGCAGCACGCCCTGGCCACGCGGCGACAGCGCTTCCACCTCATCCAGGAACAGCGTCCCGCCCTCGGCCAGGCGCACCAGGCCCTGGCGCGCTTGGCTGGCGTCGGTGAAAGCACCGCGGGTGTGGCCGAACAACTCGCTCTCGACCAGTGTGTCGGGCAGCGTCGCGCAGTTGACCGGGATGAACGGGCAGTGCCGGCGCTGGCTCTGGTAGTGCACCGCGCGCGCGACCAACTCCTTGCCGGTGCCGGTTTCGCCGGCGATCAGCAGCGGCGCGGACCACGCGGCGTAGAGCTTCACCAACTCCATGGCTTCGCGAAAGGGCGAGCTGTGGCCGACAAGATTCTGCGCCAGCGCCGTACAGACTTGGCCGCAGCCCTCGTCCTCTGGACAGACCGCGGTCTGCGCGTATGAAGAGCTGTTTGTGCGCATTCTTTGTCCGTCCTCAACCCGCCGATGTGGGCAATCCCCGGATTCGCTCACTCTTGCTGCCTGGCGATAGGCTTCGCGGACCACGTCGCGCCTGTGTTGCGTTCGCGTCGTCACAGAAGAGAGCGGTCGACTTCCATCGCATGACTTTGGAGAGCTCACGCCCTTGTTCTTTTGCAATGGCAATGGCTCACGTCGCGCGAGATCCAGCTCCCTCGCGCGGCGACCCGCCTCCCCGAATTTTTTAGTCCAGCCGACCCAGCAGTGAACACGCCTACGGTCCGGTGACCGAATACCGCAGCGTGGTTCACCCCGGCGCTGGCTTGCAACGCGCAGCAAGATGTTCGCTCCGATCGAATGCAGCGCTGCTTCGGTGGACCAGAAAGTACGCCGCATTGGGGTTCGAGACCTACCGACACGACTCGCCGCGAAACCAACGAAACGCGCACATCATCCGTCCACAGGGCAGAACGCGCATCTGCCAAACGAACTAGTGACGTGCGTCAGAAGTTTGACGCTTCCGCTGAACCCGGGGCCTTTCAAAACCAGAGGTGGAGCGAGAGCCGCCGCATTGCGGAGCCCCCCGCTGTGCGGATCGCGGCCTCGGTCTCTGCGCCTGCGCCTGCGCCTGCGAGTGCGCCTGCGAGTGCGAGTGCGAGTGCGAGTGCGAGTGCGAATCTCGCGCGAGCATTTGGCGCCGGGCAGGGTATCTTGGCCACGGTAACCGGCCAGAGTTCATGCGATGTGGCATGTTTGACGCGTGACGATCATCATGCTGAGCCTGGATCACCCGCGCCGTCTGCAGCACAAGGCTCAGGCGCTTGTTCTCCACGATCGCCCCCATGTCGACTTGCGGCTGCCGCCTGTAGCGCTCGTACGCCAGGGGTCTGAGGATGACCCATTGGCATTCACAAAGCTTTTCTGCCGCAAGCGTCGGGCCGAAGTCCGCGTAGCGGTCGCAGATCATCGAGATCGCACGCTCGGCAATGCCTGGCGCCAGCTGATGGTTGCTGGCACGCCCGCGCTTGCGTGAGACCCGCCTACCCCGGCTTGGGTGGCGGCGGATGGGTGTACGCGTAGCTGGGCATCACCCGCTGGCGCAGGAATGCCGACACTTCCGAATTGAGTTTGCGTTCGCTGTCCAAGTCGTTCGGCAGCGCCAAGTGAAGCGCCGGGTACAGGCTGAAACGGTACAGGTCGAACGCCACCTCCACCACGTTCCCGTAAGCGATCGCTGCCTGCACACCGGCACGGTACGACAGCCGCGCCAGCACGAGCGAGATCAACGCCAGCCCCAGCCATGGCGGGTGGCGCCACAACAGCGCGCCGCACACCAGCGCGGCCAGAAAGAACACTGCGGCGAAGCGCAGCGTCACGTCCATCTGGTTGCGCGCATCGCCCAAAAGGCTGCGCATTGACTCGGGCAACAGCGGGAACAGTCGCGGCCAGATCACCACGCCATCCAGTCCGTAGGCACGCTGCGGTCGGTCCTCGGCGGCGCGCAATACATTTCCGAGCGCGGTGGGCATCAACCGGTCCGCCGACGGATAGCGTTGCATCAGCGCCGCTGCGCTCGCCTGCATGCGCTGGCGGGTCGGCGCGTCGGGCTGGCCGCCACCTTCGTAGCCCAGCGCCTTCACCAGTGCATCGCGTCGGCGCGCTTGGCGCGCGGTGGCAAGGCGCGCCAGATCGCGTGCACCCGGTGCATTGCCCCAGTAACCCTCCAGCAGGCGCACCAGCGAAAGCTGCAGGGGGTGCAGCACGAGCGCCAATGCGAGCAGCGCGGCCACCAGCAGCAGTGCCTCGCCGCCGCCCGGGTCCTTGGCAGCGGCCCACAGTTTGGCCAAGTCAGGTGCGGCCTGCGGCGCGCCGCTCGCGAGCAGCGAGGCGATCAATCCGAACAGCGCCAGGTTCGGCAACAGGCCGACAAGCGACAAGCGCGGGCCGACCTCCTTCAAGCCGCTGTCGATCAGGCCGTCGAGTTTCATCGGTGCGACCTTCAGCCTTGCAGGACAAGCGTTTGGTCGGGGTGGCGCGCGCAGTTCGGCGCATCGTCAAACACGATGGTCACGAGCGAGTAGCCGCAGTCGCGCCGCGGGCACACCCAGTTCGTGGTGCTGTAATTCCCCACGCCCGGCAGCAGCATGGCGTCGGATGCGCCGACACCCTTCAGGCCGTCGCCGACGAACGCGATCGTCGCTTCGCGGTTCACGGTGCCGAGCAGCGCCCCGCCGCGCCGCACCTGAATCTCGGTACACGAATCGTCGGCGCCGAAGGTACTGACCAGTGTGCCGAGCACCTGCGCATCGCTGGCGCCGCTCACGTCCACGGCCACGGCCGCGCCGGCGTCGTGCGCCGCCACTTTCACCACGATGAGCTTATCGAGTAGTCCCATGGTGTCTTCCTTTCGCGAAACGGATTTGCGGCTTGCCGACTGCGAAAAAGGCGGCCCAGTGCACCGGGTGAGCGTAAGGGCGCTCGGGCCCGCCTTGCAAGCGGGTCGCGGCCGCCTCGAGCATGAAGCGCGCTGCGGGCTGCAGGCGCTGTTCGTGCATTGCCAAGAACCGAGCGCGTGCCTCGTCGCGCGGCATCTCGCGCAAAGTGCCGGCGCTCTCGCGCAATGCGGTCACGACGTCGAACGCGTCGCCCGACGCCGCGAGCCGGCGGTAGAACAGGTCGGCGGCGAGCAGCGTGAGGGACTCGGGCACCGGCCACAAACTGCACACCACCGCGCCCACGCCGGCCAGCAAAAGCGCCGCGGGCAAGCCGCCGTATTCGTCGATCACCGGCTCGAAGCCGCCGGTGCCGGTTTCACAGGCGGAGAGAAAGGCCACGCCGAGCCGGTTCAAGCGCGTGCCGACGCCGATGTCGCCCGCCGACCAGAGCTCGGCACTGCGCAGCGGCGCGCCGTCGCGGTACGACGTCCACAACGTGCCGGTAACGCTGAATTCGAGCCTGCGCTCGAGCGGCGTGCCATCGTCGCGCCGGATCTCATGCAGGCGGCCGCGCCCGTCGATGTTGGTGTGACGCCGGCCGTCCCCTTGCTCCTCCCATGCCTCGGCGGCCGCGGCCAGCACGCCGAGCGGGTCGGCGCCGGGCAAGCTCAGCGCGCCGGCGCCCGCGTGCATCAGCAAAGCCGATGCACGGTCGCGGTCGGGTTCCGATCGCCCGTGACCACAGAAGTGCAACACACCCGCACGGCGCAATGCGGGTGCCACGAGCGCTTCGGTGGCGCGCTCGTGCGCGAAGCGCTCGACGGCGAAGCCGGCGCCGCACAAGGCGCTCTGCACAGCTGCGCTTTCGGCGGCGGCGAGCGGCAGATCGCCGGTCGGGTTCTCGACGATCACCGCGCGGCGTGAGCTCGGCAGACGCGGCGCACGTGAGGCCAGCAGGTGCGCGAGGCTGGGCGCACTCGCGATCTCGATCTCGGACAGCGAGGGGAGCGCCCAGAACGGCAGCAGGTGCAGATAGCGGTGCGCGACGATCGTCAGCCGGCGCACGCCGAACTCGCGTGCTGCCTTCGCAATCCAGCGCCCGAGGTCGGCGTCGACCGCGGCGAGCAGGCCATCAAGCACCGCGGCGTGTTCGAGGCCGAGCTCCGGCGCGCCAATCGCGAAGAGCCAACCCGGGCGCGCCTCGTCGCCTGCCATCACACGCATCCAATAGCCGTGGGTCCATTCACTGATCCATTGCGCGCGGCTCGGCTGCTCGCGGTCGCCGTGGCGTACCAGCACCGCAAGCGTGCCCCTGAAACCGCTGCCGATCGAAAGCACCGCCTCGTGTTCAACGAGCGCCGCTGCCACTTCAGCGAGGCCGGGCGACACCAGCGCCGCCGCATCGAACTGCGGCCGCAGCCTGCGGTAGCGCTCGTACACCCGTGCGTGGCGCGACACCTGACCGTGCATGCGGTCACCGGCGTCAGCGCGGTCGGGGGTGGCGGCCGTCGCCGTCGAACCAAGCGGTGCGCCGCGCTCGTGCGCATGCAGCTCACGCTCGAGGCGCAGCAGCGTTCGCCCGCGCGGGATCGTGCGCAACCACGCGCGCTGGCGCAGGCGCAGGCTGCGCGCGGCATCCAGCGCACGCAGGGCCTCGTCCCAGCGTCCAAGCGCACCGAGCGCGAAGGCGTGATGCGTGGCCAGGTTGCTGAAATGCTCACCTCGGTCCTGAACATCGGCGTCGCGCAGCGCGTCGAGGTAGTCGTCGCGCGCCGCATCGATCAGCGGTGCGAAGAGCTGCGCCGCGGTCTCGTGCTCGCCGAGTTCGAGGCGCCGGCGTCCTTCGTGGTACGCGGCGATGCGGTCAATGTCGTCCGGCACCGACTCGCCGCTGCGCGCTGCAGCCCAGGCCGTCGCCGCGACTGCGGCGTTGCTCTCGTCGACGTCAATCAGCATCGCGAGCAGCATACGGCTCTGACGCAGCTCACGGTCGCTCGAACGCTCGGCACCGATCCCGTCGGCGCGTTGACGCGCGAGAGCGGACTGTTCCTTGAGGCGCGAAGCTTCGCCGGCGTCGCGCGCCTCGATCGCCAGCTTGGCGTGAAACTTGAGCGACGCAACGTTCAGGCGGCGCGGCAGCTGCGGCTCGCCTTCGATGGGCAGCCGCTGCCGGGCCTGCTCATAGAGCGACACGGCTTCATCCTCGGCAGCAAGGCCATGATGGAGCAAGTCGATCACCGACGAGACGAACGATGAGGGATCGTCTTCGTTCAGCGCTGCGCCAAGCCGTTGGCGCACGAGAGTCTCGGCTCGTTGCAGGTCACGCTGAGGGTGCGGCTCGGGCAGCGACAGGATCGCTCGCGCAACGATGCCGCCGATGCGTACATGGCCCTGCGCCATCAGGAGCATCTCCTCGCCCACCGCGACGCGGCGCTCGTCGTCGTCGGCGCGCTTGGTGAGGCGAGCGCCGCCGATCCAGCGCAGCAAGAAAGCTCCGGATTCTTCGCTCAGCGCCGTGTAGGGCCCGGGCGTGTTCTCGAGCCTGGCGAGTTCGCCCAGGGCGTAGGCGAAGCCCATGCCGAAGCGCGCGAAGCCTTCGCCAAGCGCCTCGTCGCGTTGTGCGTCGTTGGCTGCGGCGAGCGCACGCTGCACCAAGGCGAAATGATGTTTCGCATCCGCCTTGCTCACCTTTCGTGCTTCTTCGCGAGCCATTGGTGGACCATACGCCGCATGCAGTGACGCGGCAATGCTTGTACTGCGGGGCGGCGCATCACGAGCCGTGGACGAAGGGCAACCTCGACACTGAAACAGCCCGAAGAGCAGCTCCGTCTGGTACCAGATGCCCGACAACCTTCCAGGCCTTGTGTCGCGCCAGCTCGAAGGTGAGCTTCTCGAGCTTCGCATCCTTCAGGCGGATCTCCTGAGCCTGGCGTTCGATGCGCTGATCGCGCTGCTCGAGGTCGAGATCGTGTTCGCGCACGCGCTGCAGCATCTGCTGCGCCAGCGCCGTGACGGCCTCGGGCGTCAGACCTTGGAGGTCTTCATCCTTGAGCTCGCGCAGATCCGGCATGGGTGCGCATCATGCAAGCCCAACCGGCTCGCTGCCACTAGGAATTTCACTGTCAACGCGTACCTACAGCCGAGTGATCACGCTCATCTCACCGCATCAAGTACGCCTGCCCCTGCTGCGACCTGAGCCTGAAGGTCGCGCCGACGCCCGCGCGCATCATCCCGCGCGGGCTCCTCACCGAGGCCGCCCAGGCCTGGATCATCACGGGCAAGTACCAGTTCGGCATGCCGCTGTACCGGCAGGCGGCACTGCTGCGGCGCTTCGGTGGCGATCTGGCCAGCAACACCTTGGCCGCCGGCGTCGTACGCATCGGCCGAGCCGTACAACCCGTCATCAATCTGCTGCGCGATCACTTGCTGGACTCGGACCTGATCTACGGTGACGAGACCACGGTCCAGGTGCTCAAGGAGCCTGGAAAGAAAGCGCAGACGAAGAGCTATATGTGGGCTCAGATGAATGCAGTCGGTACCGGCCCGCCGGTGCGGTTGTTCTCGTATGCGTCAGGACGCGGAGGTGTGCACGCCGAGAAGCTGTACGCCGGCATCCGCGAGGGCGCCGCGCTCGTGAGCGATGGCTACGAGGTCTACAACGGGATCGCCAAGCTGTACGGGGCCGAGGCGCTGGCCCGGGAATGGACGCCGCAGCGACGTCAACGGCTTCGCGCTCGCTACAGCGCTGCGGTACTGCGCGAGATCGAACAGTTGATGCTCGCGCATCTGCACAGCGTCGCGCCCTCGAGCTTGCTGGGGCAGGCGCTGCACTACCTGCATGGACAGTGGCACAAGCTCGTGCGGTTCGTGCACAACGGCGCCTGGCCTCTGGACTCCAACCCGGTGGAGAACGCGATACGTCCGTTCGTCGTCGGAAGAAAGGGATGGCTGTTCGCCGATACCGTGGGCGGCGCGAACGCCAGTGCCAACCTCTACTCGCTGGTCGAGACGGCCAAGGCCAATGGCGTCGAGCCCTACCGCTACCTCGTCGCGCTGTTTAAGAAGCTGCCGCTGGCCGAAACGGCCGATGACTACGAGGCCCTGCTGCCCTGGCGACTGACGCAGTGAACCGGCCTGAGGGTTCAGTCCACGATCTGCCTTAATGCAGGTCACCCGCTGCTCCGCAGCACCTCTTGAACTTCTTGCCGCTGCCGCAGGGGCAAGGCTCATTGCGTCCCACCTTGGGTTGCATCGACTTGGCCACCTCGCGCTGATAGACAGCGAGTCTGAGCGGTAGCCAGTGAGCATGCATGTCCAGGACGGCTTGTGGGATTTGAAGCGCCAACTCCGCCCTCATGGCCGGCGTCTTGGTGAGCTCATCCTGATCCACTGAGAAGTCGTCTTCGCCGAGCAGGGCGATCGGCCTGAACCAGGCATGCCCTTGCGGTGTCGACAGCAACGGCTGCCAGTCATTCCAGCAAAGCCTCATTCCCTCAACAAAGCCGTAGGCCCACGACTCAGCGTCGTCATATTCCTGCTCGTCGCCGTCGTAGGTCATCGTTGACCAGCAAGGACTGATCTCTCGTGGGTCATCCTCCAGCCCGGCAATGATGCTGTTGAAGTGACGCATGACCAGCCCCAAAATATGGTTCAACTGCTCGATTGAATCCATCGGAGGCATCATCTCCTTGGTGCCCCAGATCTTGGGGAGCCACTGCTTCGGATGCATGGTTGTCGGACCGACCGCAACGGCGTGCAAGAACCCATCCACCATGTCCAGTGTCATGACATCTTCCGTGTCGACGTCATAGAGCAGGAAATGGTCGAGTTCGTTGAACTCGTCCTCGCACAACGGGGCAAATGGGGTGTTCATCGATTGAATCTGAGATTCGGGAACGACCGCGATTCTCGCGCACCGCCCACCGCTGACAGACATCTGACCACCCCGCGATCACTTGCCCCAAAAGTCATCTGGGCGCAAGGGACGTGCTCAATAGAGCGCTTACGTCGCATCGGGCGCGGATCGCAAGGCTACTTCAACGAGGGCCTGGAAAGCGAACAGCAATTGCAACTAGATCAAGGACTTGCAGACGGACGCCCGTGCCAGCACTCGGCTATGCACACACCGTCAGTTGTGCATCGAAAACGAGTCGACCCCGTGTCTGCACCTGCAACTTCCCTTCAACGAACTGCTGTTGAAGGACGTCCGGGCGCTGCATTAGCGGCGCGCCTTACGACTGGGCCTCTCCCAGCGCCCCCGTCCGTGCGGCCAGCTGATCGCGCAAAGCGCGCTCGATCTGCTGGGCCCTGCTGCACATCGCGCAGCCCCTGGCGCTCGGCGCCGAGCAACTGGCCGCGTCGACGGCCAAAGCGGTGGAGTTGCGCTTGTGTGTCAATTGTACTAACATGGCGTACATGTTCTGTAGGAGAGTACCATGACAACCGCCACCCGCTCCGCGCGCCTTGGATTGCGTGCGACGCCCCAGCAGGAGACAGTGCTGCGCCGGGCTGCTGAGGTTTCCAACAAGTCGATGACGGACTTCATCCTTGACAGCGCCTATCAGGCTGCCGAGCAGACCTTACTTGACCAAAGGCTGTTCGTGGTAACGAGTAGTCAATCGCAAGCATTGCTGTCGTTGTTGGATCGACCAGAGCAAGAAAACCCTGGCCTGAAGGATTTGTTTTCTCGGCGCGCGCCCTGGAACGCGTAATGGCGTTGAGTGCACCGCAGTCACTGGATGCCCGCCATCAATTGGATGCGTTCGATTGCGGCAAGCCTGCGCTCAACGACTGGTTGACGCGGCATGCGCGGCAGGCGCAGGCCAGTGGCTCGTCCAAGACCTATGTGATTGCGGAAGACGAGCGCATCGCCGGCTACTTCAGCCTGACGGTGGGTCAGATCGACACGCTTGAAGCTCCCGATCGTGTGCGCAAGGGCATGGGCAGCTACCCCATACCCGTAGTTATCTTGGCCCGACTCGCCGTATCGTTGCCAGATCAGGGGCGCGGTATCGGAATCGGAATGCTTCAGGACGCGATTCGGCGCACCCTGGCAATTGCTGACCAAGCTGGCGTGCGGGCCTTGCTGACTCACCCCATCGACGAGGAAGCGGCACGGTTCTATCTGCGGTTTGGCTTCGAGTCTTCGCCCGTACGCGAACAGCAGTTGCTTCTGCTTCTCAAGGATGCGCGGCGGTTGGTACGAGCCCCATCGCACTGGTGATCGAGGCCGGATCCGGTGAACGGAGCCGAAAAACGAAGAAGTAAGAAGATCGAGATGGCTGACGCGGTCCGCGATCACTCTGGACCGTCTCGAGTCGATCGGCTTCGCGCATGGTCATGGTGATAGTTGCCGCCGGAGTTGCCATCGCTGTGCCTCGGAAGGGGTCTTGATCCATTCGAGATGGGAGCAGCCGGCGTCGGCGCGCTTGCTGTGGACCGATGCAAGGCAGCGACGCATCGCGGCAGGGGAGACCTCGCTGGCGATCGCGCTGCGGATACCCACTTCGGTGGTCGCAAACGCGTTACGGGCCCAGTCCTGCACACGACGCTGGCCGGGGATCAGGATGCGGTGGTCATAAAGCCAATGGCACGCCGACGTGATCAGGTCGTCGGAGTGCGGGGCCTCGGCGGCGTGGAGCGCCAGCATGGCCACAAGGGCGGCTTCTGCGGCCGGATCGAGGTCTCTCAGGCCGAGGTAGTCCTGGCCCATTGTTGATGCTCGTACAGCGTCGGGCGCCGCTCGTAGAGGCTGCGCAGGCTCGCGATGGTCAGCGGCGATGCCTCCAGCGTTTCGGCCACATATCGCAGCAGGTTGCGCGGCAGCACAAAGAAGCGGTCCATCGGGCAGCCGCACGCACGCAGGAACAGCAGTTGCAGAGTGCCTGCGACCCGGCGGTCGGATCGGAAGCGCTGGCGGATCGCCTCGACGTCGGCATCTCCGAGCTAAAAAAAATGTTGGAGATCGAAATCCTTCAGGCGCGCGGGCACCGTCTCCAGACCGACGAAGCGATACATGTAGGTGGACATGACCGACCAATTCAGGCTTTCGGGCGACTCGACTGTACATCGCCGGCCGGCGGCCCCCATGGGCGGCGTTCCTCCGCCTTGAAGCCCGCGCCAGCAAAGGCGCTCGGAGCAAACCGTATCAAACTACACGAAAAGGACGGTTACCCCACCCCGTGCCACTTGCTCAACATTCAATCCTGTGCCCCTTGACGGGAACGACCATACCAGTGTGTCGCATCGTGGCTGACAACAGGGCTGCGCCGCCCCGCCTTTGATGCTCGTCAATCTGCTCAGCAACGTCCAAAGCGTCATCAACTTCAATGCGGATGTCCGCGCAACCAGCAGCAATACCTGCGTGAGGATCCACCGCCGATGGAAAGCCACGCCCGACATAGCGCGTGTTGTCACATTGGTGTGACTCATTCATAGGAGGGATGCCCGGAAGACCTGAATGCTCTAGCGTGCGAAGGTGCCTCTCCGACCACAGCACGCTGAAAGCCATTCAATGACCGGCTCCGTCGTCCTCGTTGAATCTCTGGCATCGGCAGATGTCGCACCCGCGCACGGTGGCATGGCACCGATCGGTTCCGATCGAGCCTCATCCAGGTGCATGGGGAAGCCTGGTGCACATCCATGGTGCCGATGGCCGTACTGTGCAGGCAGGCGCCGTGAAGGCCGGCTTGCCCCGCCTGTGCGTCGCATCCACAATCCGGGTGAGGTCGAAATGCTTACACCGGACATCGAGGGCGAGCTCGAGCGCGTCGTACGTACCGTGCTGGTCGTGGACGTGGTGGAATCTGTTCGCCTCATCCAGGAGGACGAGACGGGGGCGGTTCGACGCTGGCGTGCATACGTCGCCGAAGTCGCGGACCACATCGTGCCAGCGCACGGCGGCAGGCTCATCAAGAGCCTAGGCGATGGCCTGATGATTGAGTTCCCGGCGGCGCCGGCTGCGGTGCAGGCGGCATTGGCGCTTCAGCAACTCAGCAGGCTGTCAAACGAAGGGCTGCCAGAAGTTCGGAAGATGCGGGTTCGTATCGGAGTGCATGTCAGCCCGCTGATCGCCGATGCGCGAGATGTCTATGGACACGGCGTCAACCTGACCGCCCGCCTCGCCACTCTGGCCGGACCGGATGAGATCGTGGTGTCAGCGGACGTGCGCGATCAGCTTATTCCGTCGCTCGACGCGGACGTCGAGGATTTGGGCGAGTGCTATCTCAAGCACGTCCAGCAGCCGGTGCGTGCATTTCGCGTGGGCGCACCGGGCGAGCGCCCCAACTTCGAACTCGTCGACGAAAGAGATCCGCTCAGGGCCACCGTGGCTGTAATTCCGTTCGTCGCGCGGGGCGTACCGGCGGAGCACGAGATCGTTGGGCAAGCATTGGCCGACGACATCATCGGGGCCTTGTCCCGCTCGTCCGAGATCGACGTGCTTTCGCGGCTCTCGACAACTGCGTTTCTAGGACGCGAGGCCTCTCTCGGAGCGATGTCCAACTACCTCAATGCCGACTATGTGGTCTCCGGTTCCGTGGCCATTAGCGGCAACCGATTGATCTTGCACGCCGAACTGGCCGACGGGCGCTTGGGGCAAGTGGTCTGGTCGAAGACGTTCAGGGGCGACGCCAACGGCGTCATCGCGGGCAAGGACGAGTTGGCCGACAAGGTAGTGAGCGAGATCTGCGCGGCCATGATGGCGCGCGAGTTGGAGCGCACCGTCGGCAAGTCGTTGCCCACGCTTGAGAGCCGCACGCTTCTCTTGGCAAGCATCACGTTGATGCACCGCATATCGCCGCTCGCCTCCCAAAGGGCACAACTAATGCTGCAAGCCCTAATCGATCGTGCGCCCCGTCTTGCCGCGCCCTACGCGTGGTTGGCGAAATGGCATGTGCTGAGGGTTACCCAGGGCTGGTCGGATGACGCGGAGGCGGACGGACGACAGGCGCTGGACAACACCCGTCGCGCGCTGGACCGAGATGCGACTCTCTCGCTGGCGATGACCGTGGAAGGACAGGTGAACACCTACATCCTGAAGAACCTCGACGTCGCGCAGGAACGCTACGAGGCGGCGCTTCGAGAAAATCCCAACGACGCCCTGGCTTGGTTGCTCAAGGGGACGCTGCACGCATTTCGGGACGAAGGTAAGGAGGCTGTACGCCACACGCGGCAGGCGCTACGGCTTTCGCCCCTGGATCCGCTCAAGTACTACTTCGACTCGCTGGCGGCCACCGCGGCCTTGGCGGCCGGCGAGTACCCCAGGGCCGTGGGGCTGGCGCAGGCATCGCTGCGGCTCAACAAGACGCATATGTCGACCCTGCGGGCGTTGATCACTGCATTGTGGGGATTGGGACGCGAAGAAGAGGCGCGGGCGATGGCGCGCGATCTTCTGAGAATCGATCCGCATTTCAAAGTGTCAACCTTTCTCGAGAGGTCTCCATCGGCGCCTTTCCAACTGGGCAGAGCTGTTGCTCATGCCCTGCGCGGCGCCGGCATTCCGCAGTAAACGCAACAACAAAGGAGAGTCGCCATGAGTGGTGTCGAAGGCGTTGAAGGAGTCGAGGGGGTCGAAGGCGTCGAAGGCGTCGAAGGCGTGGAGGGCGTGGAGGGCGTGGAAGGGGTCGGACGAGCCGCCCGCATGCCCGTTTCCGCGCTGATCGCCCAGCGCGAGGGCATCGCGGGAAGCTGGAACAGTGTGGGCACGGCCTGGAACAGTACGGACATTTCCGGCAACTCGCCGGGGCCGCTCGATCGCTGGGACCCACGCATACGACGCTTCCTGTTCGAATCCGAACTCCTGTCTTCGTTGTACTTCGCGACCGACACGACGCTGCCCGCCGGCTGGGCCACGCTATGGAGCCTGACGGAGGCCGGCACCGCGTCGGGCACGGCGAGTCCCAGCGGGGCGTGGAACCGGTTCGTATCCATGAAGCCCCCGAGCTCGTCCATCTTGGACGGCACGGCGCCCCGGCCCAACCAGCTCTCTCTCGTGGCCGGCTATGCCGATCTCCGAACCGATCGCGCTCGTGAGATTCTTGCCCAGATGTCACCGCAGTACGCCTTCTGGGGCTCTGTCGTGCCGTTGTACCCGGCGCGTCACAAGCGCACGCTGGAGCTTCTGGGCATCGTGCTGCGGCTGGCCAAGTATGCGGAGATGAATTTCAAGAACGCGATGTCCGTACGGCGACCCAACGAGTACTCGCCGCAGATCCAGCCCATGATCCAGACGCCAATCCACGGCTCGCTGCCCAGCGGCCATTCGACGGAGGCGCATGCGGTGGCCCGTGTCCTGTTCGAGCTAGTGCAACGAGGCTCGGCACCGGCGCCGGCGAGCCAGCAATTGCGTGAGCAACTGACGATGCAGGCCGCGCGCATCGCGATTAACCGAACCGTGGCAGGTCTGCACTATCCGGTCGACAGCATGGCGGGCCAGTTCCTCGGCCTTTCCATCGGGGAGTACTTCATTGCGCGGGCACGCCCGATCCCCCCGGGTGCATCTGCTGCCGCCGCGGCCGCTGCCCTGACAGTCGAGGCCTGGGAGTTCGATGGCACGAACTATCCGAGGCCGCAGGACTTCAGCGGCACCGAGATCTTTAGCCGCACCACGGGCCTGCGCATGGCGACCGCCTTTCATCAGCCGGTAGCTGCAGCTCCTTCCTTCCGGGTCCGCCCCGCTCCCGGTCTGAATTGGTTGTGGGGCGCCGCGGCGGCCGAGTGGCCGTGACAAGGAGCGATGATGGCCACCCACGGACCAAGCGGGACGCCGGCGCATCCCTATCTGGACTGGGCAATCGAGACCAATTTCGCCCATCTGCGGCCAGGTGACTGGCTGCCCTTGCTGGTGGAGTTCGACTTGCAGCAGATGCCTCGGACACGATTCATAACCCTCACGTGGCTCGACGCCCGTCTGAAGGCCGACGTCTTGATCCCCGAACTGTTCAAGGCGTTGCCGGCCCAACTTAACTTCTGCGTGCTCTTCATTCGCAAGAGCAAGGCGGACGACGTGGTGCGAAACGCATCGTGGAGGGGGACCATCCTGCGAGCGGAAATGGGGCCGCCGGGCGATCTTGTCGAATTGGCCCAGATTCCCATTCCAGTTGAAGCCGACGCTGCCGCTTGCGAATGGATGCGTCGCATGGTGGTCGCCGTGATCGACGAAGGGATCAGTTTCGCCCATCCACGCTTCAGAAAGATGGGCGACCTCACCCGCGTCGAGTTTGTGTGGCGGCAGGACGCGGGCATCGAGATCGCGGCGGCGGCGATCGACGCAGCGGTTGCAGCTGCCAAGGCGGCGGGAGAAAACGAGGACAAGGTGTACCGCGCCATCGGCAGGCTGGACATGAGCGTCGAAGGCTACAAGCCGCTGGCGCGCCGGCACTCGCATGGAACCCATGTGCTCGACCTGGCAAGCGGGTATGACCTGGACCCATCACTCACCCGGCCGCTGATCATTGGGGTCGACATGCCGGAAGACGCTGTGGGAGACCCGGCAGGCTCCACGCTGATCGTTCATGCGGCCATGGGGCTGCTCTACGTCTGGCTGCGTGCCATGTCCATGCGACGCCCCAACGAGACCCTGCTGGTGGTGGTGAACATCAGCTACGGGACTCATGAAGGACCGCATGACGGAAGTTCGGTGTTCGAACGCTTCATGGACGCGGTGATTGCGCTGTCGCGGTCGACGCATACACCCATCCGCGTCGTGCTGGCTGCCGGCAACTTCCGGCAGTCGCGTGCCCATGCCCGTTTCGATTTGCCGGCCGGTGCCACGCAG
This sequence comes from Variovorax paradoxus, assembly GCF_018614955.1. Classification (GTDB taxonomy): domain Bacteria; phylum Pseudomonadota; class Gammaproteobacteria; order Burkholderiales; family Burkholderiaceae_C; genus Variovorax; species Variovorax paradoxus_J. Next base: position 3,739 of record NZ_JAGGNV010000081.1, on the reverse strand, counting down.
GTGCTCGCGTGGCGACTCCAGCCTTGCGGACTGACGCCGAGCTTCATGGAAATCTGGTTCCAGGCGGGAACGAATGTCACCGTGACGCTGACCTCGCCATCCGGTGCGAAGCTTGTGCATTCGCCCACGAGCATCCCGAACCCCGGCGTCGACCCGTCCGGATTCTCGATCTCGTATGTGGCGCCCGGCACGGCACTGAGCTGTTTCCTGCTGAGTACACCGCCGACGGCCGAAGATCCTTGGGCAACCATCCCGCACATGGTGGTTCCATCCGGAATCTGGGAGGTCACGGTGACGAACGGGTCGGGCACCAGCGTGCCCGTGGATGCCTGGATCAAGCGCGGCGACACGCTCGGTGGACGACGCGCCAGGGGTCGGCAATCGTATTTCGACGATCGCGCGTACGTCCGCCACGAGCTTTACGGACAGCCCAAGGAGTTCGACATCCCGCCAGCGGGCAGCTACAGCTACGTGCAGCGACAAGGCACGCTGAGCGGCATCGCGACCGGATCCAGCACCTACGTCATCGGCGCTTACCGGCGTGGCTCCAAACCGACTGACCAGATGCCGGCTGCATACTCCTCGGAAGCCCCGGCATCCCCGATTCCCGGGCGGACCATGAAGGCCCCCAACTGGCTCGCGCCCAGTGAAGATGCCTTCAGTTGTCCGGGGGCGCTCGGCGCTGGAACACGCAGTGGCGCGCGTGTTGCCATGAACGGGACAAGCGCGGCCGCCCCGCAGTTGACGCGCTTTTTCGCCGAAACGTGGACTGGCACCGTGTCTGGCCCGGTCCCGCCGCTGCTATTTCCGGTTTCGACCCGCGTGCCGTCCGCCGATCGGCCCCTGGTCGCCGGCGGTGGTTTGGTGCCCTTGAAACCGCCCTACGGGCGTGTATGGAAAGATCGCCCATGATGCATGGGCATTGCCTCAGCCGACGCAATGCCCAGCCCGACTCAGCGTATCGTCACCCATTGCCATTCCAGTCGGTTGTCAGGCCGATGGACCACGTCCACGTTACTGCGCATGGCCCACGGGATCATCTGGCGGTGCAGCGGAATATGGTGGACCTGCTCGCCGTGTTCGCGCATCGCATCCTTGATCAATTGCTCCCGTTTGCCGGGCTCCGGCTCCACGGACGATGCCGAGGCAAGCTCATCGAGCTTCGGGTTCCTGTAGTTGCCCCAGTTGTAGTAGCCCACACCGTTCGGGCCGCGCGAACGCAGCACCGGCGTCAACGTGACCTCCTGATCAGTGATCGCTCCTCCCCAGCCAAGCATATACATCGAGACGTCGAGCTTTTCGGTCTTCGCAAAATACAGCGCTCGAGGTTGCGCGTTGACGCTGACGTTGACGCCGATCTGGGCCCACATCGCGGCAAGCGCGATGCAGATCTTCTCGTCATTGACATAACGGTTGTTCGGGCAGTCCAACGTGACGTCGAAGCCGTTTGGAAATCCGGCCTGCGCCATCAGCATGCGTGCCCGTGGCAGATCGAAGGGCAGACGCTTCTCAAGTGCCGCGTCGTTGAAGATTCCCAGCGGCGAGGGAGAGAGGGCGCCGGTCGGGCGCGCCTGCCCATGCATGACCGATTTGCGCAGCGTCTCAATGTCGACAGCTTGATAGAGGGCCGTTCGCACGCGTAGATCCTTAAACGGATTGCGGCCCTTGACGGAGCTGTATAGCAGTTCGTCTCGGCCCTGGTCCATGCCGATAAAGATCACGCGATTCTCAACGCCCTCAACTACCTTGATGTCCCTGGCAGCGCGAAGTCTGTCCAGATCCTGCGGCGCAGGGTCGAGCACCAGTTCGATCTGCCCTGACAGCAATGCGGCCGTACGAGCGGGATCGCTCTTGATTGGCGTGTAGACCACCTCCTGCACGTTGCCGCTGAAGTGGCCCCACCAGCCGGGGTTTCGCCTGAAGACCGTTTTGACGTCGGGCTGCCGCGAGACGAGAACGAAGGGCCCGGTACCGTTCGCATGCAGGGTCGTAAACCGGATCTCCCTGGTCTTGAAATCCTGCGGCTTGACGGCATCGTGATTTTCGCACCAGCTCTTGCTCATCATCGGGACCAGGGCCACGTGCTCCAGGAAGATCGGATTCACTTTTCCCAACGAGAACTCCACCGTGAACGAGTCGATCTTGCGCACCTCTCCAAGTGCGGAGGCGTAGACGCGCAGACCGGAGGCCGGGTCCTGGGCCCGCTCGACAGAGAAAACGACATCGTCTGCCGAGAAGTTTTGCCCGTCGTGGAACTTGACGTTGGGGCGCAATTGCATCCGCCATAGCGTGGGAGTGAGTTGCTGCCAGCCTAGCGCCAACACCGGAATGAGCCGGAGTTGCCTATCGCGGCCCACGAGCGTCTCGTACACCTGCCCATTGATCGCGTTCGTCAGTAGCTCATTCTGCGAGTGGGGGTCGACCGTTTGCAGGTCGCCCTGAGTTGTCCAGCGCAGGACTTGCGCCCAAGCATTGGCTCCAAGCGCGAAGCTGACCACCAGGACGGCAACGAGACTTGAAGCAGAGTTCTTCCTCACCATCGGATCCTTCCAACGGGGACGTAGCGCGGACAAAGACGGCGGCCGGGCATTGCGCCACCTACTTTGCTTGCGCGCCGCGCAATCCTATGCTCACTGGCGCAAATGTTCCATACCCTGCAAGCAAGACACGCCGCCAAGAAACTGGAATGCCGAACGAGTTTTGTGTGTGCGTTGCACAGATAGGTCGATAGCACCGTTGCAGATTGCGGGGATCTGTCAATGCCAAGTTCAGATGTCGTAGTTCTGGCCAAGTAGAAATGTCGCATTTCTTCCTTCTTGAGGGTTCAAACCGAACGCGCTGACCGCCTTGCTTTTGAACTCGCACAGACCTGTCAGCCGGAGGCCAACGGGATGCGTTTCGCAACATCGAACGTTGGGGTTGACGACTTGGAGGAACCACAGACCTTCATCACTGCCAGCTCAACATCCTCGGCCGTAAACTGCCTCGAACGTTTCGTGCCCGGTGCAGCCTTCTTGGGGCGGGGCGCCTGGCCCTGATTCGTTCGGGACGGTGCGCTGGACCTTCTGTTGTCACGCTGCGCCTGGATCACGAGCGCGGCCTGCAGGGCATGGCTCAGCCGCTTGTTCTCGACGATCGCACCCATGTCCACGTGCGGTAGCCGGTCGTAGCGTTCGTAAGCCAGGTTCGCGCCATCTGCTCTCAGTTCGATCCGGCCATCCGGGTATTCGAAGACGTCGATGTACCGGTGGATTAACGAGCGGTTTGCCGGCGTGTCTTTGAGCAGGTAAATCACCCGGTCGTGCTGCAGCGTAAGCGACATCGACACCTTGCGTTGCAGTCGCCACGTGAACAGCATGAGAAGCTACCGCCACTTGCGCTGGCACAGAAGGCCGGGCAGGAGCTGAACGTGGTGATGCGGCTGGTCAAGTACGGCTACGCCCCGGTGGAGGCCATCCCCAGCATCGCCGAGGCGCTGGGTCACCTGGATCCGAACGACCTGCTGCCGGAGGGCGGCGAGCAGTCCACGGGGCTGCGTGTTGAAACCGGTGAGTCATTCTTGAAAGCTTTGCGCAAGACGCATGTCTGGCGCCGCGTCGTTGGCGACAGCATCCAAGGCGAAGAGGCCGAGGAAATCAGTGGTATCGCGGAGTCCCTGCAGGAGTACGTGGAACTGCTTCAGTTCTCGGAGTCATCGCTTCGCAATCAGGTGAAGACTGACCTTGCCCCCGAAAAACGT
>NZ_JAGGNV010000080.1 GCF_018614955.1 Variovorax paradoxus | reverse complement strand
CCAAGAGGTTGCCTTATGAGCGCTCTCCGCACCTTGATCGTCGATGATGAAACCCTCGCCCGGTCGCGGCTGCGCACGCTGCTGGCCGACTGCAAGTCGCCGGCGGCGGAGGTCGTGGCCGAGGCCGCGCACGGCGCCGGCGCGCTGGAGCAGCTGGCCGGCACGCGCTTCGACCTCGTGCTGCTCGACATCCACATGCCCGGCATCGACGGCCTCGAACTCGCGCGCAGCCTGGGCCGGCGCGACGGCGCGCCGGCGGTGGTGTTCGTCACGGCCCATGCGGCGCATGCCGTGACCGCGTTCGAGCTGGAGGCAGTCGACTACCTGACCAAGCCGGTGCGCGCCGAGCGGCTGCAGCAGGCGCTGCAGAAGGCCGAGCGCTACCTGAAGGAGCGGCGCGGCTCCGCGGCCGAGGCGCCGCAGGAAGTGCTGCTGATCCAGGACCGCGGCCGCACCGAGCGCGTGCCGATGTCCGAGGTGCTCTACCTCAAGTCCGAGTTCAAGTACCTCACCGTGCGCACGCCGACGCGCAGCCACATCTACGACGGCTCGCTGGCCGAATTCGAGGAGCGCTATCCGGCGCGCTTCGTGCGCGTGCACCGCAATGCGCTGGTGGCGCGCGCGGCGATCCGGGCGCTCGAGAAATACGACGACGGCGAGGATGCCGAAGGCTGGGCACTGCGGCTCGACGGCATTCCGGAGCCGGTGGTGGTGTCGCGGCGCCAGCTGTCGGCGGTGCGCGAAGCGCTCAAGGACCCGCGATGACCGGCCACACCGAACAGCCGCAGAAGCAGGAAGAGCCGCCCGTCGAGCCGCCCGCTTCCGAACCGCCCGCACCCGAACCGGAACGCGTGCTGCTGCACATGCCGGTCGACGTGCGCAGTGCCGCGCTGGCGGTGCTCGCGGTGATGGCCGTCGTGTTCGCGCTGCACTGGGCCAAGGCCGTGTTCGTACCGCTGATGCTGAGCCTGCTCTTGACTTACGCGCTCGCGCCGCTGGTCGACTGGCTCGAACGCTGGAAGATCTCGCGCTGGATCGGCGCCGCCGTGATCCTGCTCGGGCTCGGCGGCGGGCTGGGCTGGACCGGCTATTCGCTCTCCGGCAGCGCCTCCGAGCTGCTCGATACGCTGCCGGTCGCAGCCCAGAAGCTGCGCCTGGCCGTGCGCAGCGGCAGAAGCACCGACCCCAGCGCGCTCGACACGGTACAGAAGGCCGCCGCCCAGCTCGAGCAGGCAGCCGAGGAGAACTCGGCCAAGGTCGCGGCGCGCAAGGGCGTGGCGCGCGTGGTCATCGAGCGGCCGGCCTTCAATGTGCGCGACTACCTCTGGAGCGGCACGGTGGGGCTGATCGCTGCCATCGGGCAGCTCACGCTGGTGGCCTTCGTGACTTTCTTTGCGCTCGGCTCGGGCGACACCTTCCGCCGCAAGCTCGTGAAGATCACCGGGCCCAGCCTGCAGAAGAAAAGAATCACCGTGCACGTGCTCGACGACATCACGCGGCACATCGAGCGCTACCTGCTGGTGCAGATCCTCACCAGCGCCGTGGTCGGTGTCGCCACCGGCCTCGCCTTCTGGGCCCTCGGCGTCGACAACGCCGCGGTGTGGGGCATCCTGGCGGGGGTGACCAATCTCATTCCCTACATCGGCTCGGTCATCATGATGGCGGCGGCGGCGCTGGTGGCCTTTCTGCAGTTCAACAGCATCCAGATGGCGCTCGTGGTCGGCGGCGTCTCGCTCCTGATCCATACGCTGGTGGGCAACCTGCTGGTGCCCTGGCTCACCAGCCGCACCAGCCGCATGAACCCGGTGGCGGTGTTCGTCGGAGTGATCTTCTGGGGCTGGCTCTGGGGCATCTGGGGCCTCTTGCTCGGCATCCCGATCATGATGGTCGTGAAAGCCATCTGCGAACGGGTGGAAGACCTGCAGCCGATCGGCGAGCTGCTCGGCGACTAGCGGCCGGGCGCCGTCTTGCCGCCAATGCGCGTCTGCAAAAAGTCCAGCAGTGCGCGCAAGGCCGCGCTGTTGTGGCGCCGCTGCAGGTAGGCGGCCGAGAGCCACATGTCGTTGCGCACGAAGTCCTGCAGCACCGGCACCAGCTCGCCGTGGTCGATGTGCGGCTGCACCAGCAGAGCCGGCAGGTAGAGCACGCCGAAGCCCAGCAGCGCGACCTGGATCAGCGGCGCGCCCTCGGTCGAATCCATGCGGCTCTTGACCGGCACGTCCAGCGGCCCGCCGTCGACCTCGAAGCGCCAGCGCGGATGCGGGCCGAGCTTCGAGTGGGTCAGCGCCTCGTGCTGCGACAGATCGGCCGGATGCGCCGGCATGCCGTGGTTCTTCCAGTAGCGCGGCGACGCGCACACCACCAGCTTCACCGGCGTGAGCTTGCGCACGATGAGGTTGTCGTCCGCGATCGGTCCGAAGCGCAGCGCCAGATCGATCGCCTCCTCGGCCATGTCGACCGTGCGGTTGCTCAGGTGCAGGCTGAGGCTGACCTCGGGGTAGTAGCCCATGAACTGGGCCAGCAGCTTGGGCAGGTCGCCCTGTCCCATGCCGTGCGGCGCCGAGATGCGCAAGCGCCCCGTCGGCCGGCTCACATGCTCCTGCAACTCGGCCTGAGTGAGTTCCACCATCTCCATCACCGGCTTGCTGCGCTCGAGCAGCAGGGCGCCGGCATCGGTCAGGCTCACCGAGCGGGTCGAGCGGTTGAGCAGGCGCACGCCGAAGCGGGTTTCGAGCTCGGCCACGTACTTGCTGACCGTCGCCTTGGACATGTCGAGCTTGCTGGCGGCGCGGGAGAAGCTGCCGTGGACGGCGACTTCGCGAAAGGTCTTGATGAGATCGAGGCTGTCCATGTCAGGCGCCGATTGTGCGGCGTGCCTGGAATTTCTTCAGCCGACGCGCAGCACCGCCGTGTGCGGCAGCGTGCGCCAGACGATCCATTCGCCTCGGGCGAGGTGGTGCGTGGGCACCGCCGCCGTGGTGGCGTCGCCGTACTGCACGATCAGCTCGCGGCCCTCGAGCCGCAGCGTGATCTCGAAGCCCGGCCAATGGCTCGGCACGCGCGGCGTCAGCGAGAGCCGGTCGCCGTGCACCGCCAGGCCCAGCAGGGTTTCGACGGCGGCGCGGTGCAGCCATGCGGCCGAGCCGGTGTACCAGCTCCAGCCGCCGCGGCCGACATAGGGCGCGGCGCCGTAGATGTCGCCGGCCATCACGTAGGGCTCGAGCTCGTAGGCCGGGCCGCGCTCGGGATGGCGCGCGCGGTGCGCCGGGCTCAGGCCTTCGAAGCTTTGCCACGCAGCTTCGGTGTCGCCGGTGAGCGCCTGCGCCATCAGCGCCCACACGGCGGCGTGCGAATACTGGCCGCCGTTCTCGCGCACGCCCGGCGGGTAGGCCTGGATGTAGCCCGGGTTGTTGGGTGAATGCGCCAGCGGCGGATGCAGCAGCTGCAGCAGGCCTGCGGGCTCGTCGTGCAGATAGGCCTTCATCGATGCGAGGGCCTGGGTGGCGTGGTTCGTGTCCGAGGCGCCCGAGAGCACCGACCAGGCCTGCGCGATCAGGTCGATGCGGCATTCCTCGTTGAGTGCCGAGCCGAGCGGCGCACCGTTGTCGAAGAAGGCGCGCCGGAACCAGGCGCCGTCCCAGCCGGCGCCGTGCAGGGCGGCGATCCAGCCCTTGCGCGCGGCCTGCCAGCGCGAGGCGCGTGCCTTCTCGCCGCGCGCCTCGGCAAAGGGCACGAAACGCTCGACCACGCTGCAGAGGAACCAGGCGAGCCAGACCGATTCGCCGCGGCCTTCGTGGCCGACGCGGTTCATGCCGTCGTTCCAGTCGCCGGTGCCCATCAGCGGCAGGCCGTGGACGCCGGTCGCGAGGCTGCGGTCGATCGCGCGCGCGCCGTGTTCGTACACGGTGGCCGCGAGGCCGCTGGTCTGCGGCGCGTAGTAGGCGTCCTCGGCGCCCTCCGGAATCTCGGGACCGTCGATGAAGGGAACGACTTCGTCCAGCACCGTCCGGTCGGCCGTGACCTCGACGTAGTGCGAGGCGGCATACGGCAGCCACAGCAGGTCGTCGGAGAAATGCGTGCGCACGCCGGCGCCGCCGGGCATGTGCCACCAGTGCTGCACGTCGCCCTCGGGAAACTGGCGCGCCGCGTTGACCAGGATCTGCTCGCGCAGGCGCGCCGGATCGGTGAGCGCAAAGGCCATCGCGTCCTGCAGCTGGTCGCGAAAGCCGAAGGCACCGCCGGCCTGGTAGAAGCCGGCCTTCGACCAGAGCCGGCACACCAGTGTCTGGTAGATGAGCCAGCGGTTGACCAGCGCATCGAACAGCGGATCGGGCGTGCGCACCTGCAGGCGGCCGAGCAGTTCGTTCCAGAAGCCGCGCGCCTCGGCCAGCGCCTCGGGCACGTCGCGCTGCTGCCAGCGGCGCGCCATCTGCATTGCTGCCTCGGGGTTGTCGGACTGGCCCAGCATGAAGGTGAAGCTCGCACTCGCGCCGGCGGCGAGCGGGAAGTCGCCGGCCACCGCGGCGCAGGCATCGAGGCCGCTGCCGGCACGCTGGGCCAGCGTGTCGGGCACTTCGACCGCGCCGTGCCCGGCGAAGAATTCGCTGCGCTCGCAGGTCCATTGGGTCGCGCCGTTCAAGCCCGCGAGCGCGACGAAGCCGGTGCTGCCGCCGAAGCCGGTGCTCGACTCGCGCTGCTGGCCGAACACCGCGGGCAGGTCCTCGGGCTTCCAGGTGTGGACGGTGCGGCGTTCGCCGCGTGCCGCGCCCAGCTGCCACTCGACCATCGCGAGCGCGCGCAGCCGGCGCGTGCCGGTGCCCTCGTTGCGCACCTTGACGTGCACCAGCTTTATGCGTTCGTCGCGGTCGGCGAAGAAGGTCGTCTCCAGCGCGACGTTGCGGTGCAGGCATTCGAATACCGTGTAGCCCTGGCCGTGGCGCACGCGGTGCCTGGCGGCCGCGCCGCCGCGGCTGGCCGGCGTGAGCGGCAGCAGCTCGCGCGAATCGAGGTCCTGCAGCAGGTAGTGCTCGAAGGCCGGGTCCTGCACCGGGTCGTTGGACCAGGGCGTGAGCTGGTGCATGCGGCTGTTGACGGCCCAGGTGTAGCCGGTGCCGGATTCGGAGATCTGGAAGCCGAAGGAGGCATTGGCGATCACGTTGATCCAGGGGCGCGCCGTGCGCCGGTTCGGATCGACCTCGAAACGGAACTCGCCGCTTTCGGCATCGAAGCCGCCCTGCGGCGCCGTCACCGCATCGGCGAGCTCGGCCGCCGGCGGCAGCAGCGAGAGCTGGACGCGCGGCCCGAGGTCTTCCGCCGCCGGGCCGGCCGAAGCCGTGGTTTCGCGCAGCGCCGCCACCTGCATCTCGAGCGAGCGGCCGTCGGCGGTGAACACCGCGCGCGCCAGGCTCGACAGCGCCGCTTTTTCCGAGGGCGCCACTTCGTGGTCGCGCAGCAGGTAGAAGCCGGCCGCGTCGTTGCGCGGAAAGCTGTTCTGCGTCTGCTGCGCGACCCGGCTGCGCAGCGCCTCGATCTCGCGCTGCAGCGGCATCAGGTAGGAGTTGGGCTCGCCGTTGAGCACCACCAGGTCGCAGGCCACGCCGCCGAAACCCCACCAGGGCTGGGCGCGCAGCAGCGTGTCGACCAGGCCCTTGCCGGCGATCGAGTGGATGTGGACCAGCACGATCGGCTTGTCGCCCGAGATGCCGAAGCGCCAGATCTGGCGCAGGTCGATGAGCCCGCGGTCGCGCATCGGGCGCGGCGTGGTGTAGGTCAGGATGGTCGTGAGGTCCTGCAGCGCCTGGTTCTTCGCCGGGTCGATGCTGAGGTCGCGCAGGCGCACCTGCGCCAGCGTGGCGGCCATGCGCGTCGCGCGCTCGACGTGCATCGGCTGCAGGTAGCGGTCGATGCTGGGAATCAGGGCTTCCACGTCCTCGTCGGCCGCGGTGGCGAAGGTCACGCGCGCCGTGCCGCCCGCCGGGATCTCGAGGCGCACGCGCAGGCAGGCGATGGGATCCAGCCCGTTAACCGGCGTGCCGTCGGGCGCCGCCGATTGCGGATCGAGGGTCGGCGTCGCGAGGGTGCGGTTGCGCCCGATGAAGGCGCGCCGGTCGGTCGTGCAGTCGACCGACAGCACCTGCGCATCGACCGAGGCCACAAAGTGCGCGGCGGCCACTACCGGGTCACCGTGCAGGCGCGGCTTGCGTGTCAACAGCAGCGCGCGCCAGCCGGGCTCCCAGCGGCTCTCGACGAAGAGGTTGGCGAAGGCCGGGTGCGCCTCGTCGGCCTTGGGGTCGGAGAGCACGGGCTCGAAGTACGAGATGAGCTCCAGCGTGCGCGTCTCGCTGCCGGTGTTGTGCAGCGCGACCGTGCGCAGCTCGGTGTCGTCTTCGGGGCTGATCAGTACCGTGGTGCGTGCCTGCAGGCCGGGCCCGCTGGCATCGAACTGCACCTGGTCGGCCAGGAAGCGCGCGCGGTAGCGCCACTCTTCGCCGGGCGCGGGCAGGGCGGTCAGCGAGGTGAGCGTCGGGCTGCCGATGTCCCGCACATAGAAGAAGGTGCCGTAGCCGTCGCGCAGCGGATCGTCGCGCCAGCGGCTCACGTTGAACGAACGCCAGCGGCTCACGCCCGCGCCGTTGGCGCGCAACGCCACGGTGTAGTGGCCGTTCGACAGCAGGTGGGTGGGCTGGAAGCCGGGCTCGTGAGGATCGACCACGCGCGGCTGGAAGATCGGCGGCGCCTCTCCGGTGCTCGGCTCGGGCGGCATGCGCGGGTCGGCGCTGCCGATGATCTGCCGCGGCGTGCGCTCGTGCAGCAGCGACTCGTGCGCCTGCACCAGCGGCGCGCTGCCGAACCAGCGGCGCGGCGCGCCGTCGCACACGACGTTGCACAGTGCCACCAGCGCCATGCCGTGGTGGTGCGCCATGACGTTGTGCACCACGGTGAAAGGCTGGCCCGCGGGCTGGCGTGAGGCGGTGAAGTCGATCGCGTCGAAGAAGCCGAACTCGCCGCGCCCACCGAGCGATTCGAGCAGCCGCAGGTTGACCACCGCATCGGCCGGCGCGAGCACGGCGGCCATCATGGTGGCGTAGGGCGCGACCACGCGGTCGGTGGGCGGCGTGCGGCGCAGCGCCAGCCGCGGCACGCCGAAGGGCGAGTACTGGAAGGCGAGCGAATGGTCCTGCGCGAAGTAGGCCGATTCCGAGACTCCCCAGGGCAGGTTCTGCGCGTTGCCGAAGGCCTGCTGCTCGCCGACCGCAGCCAGGTTGGCCACCTGCAGCAGGCCGCCCACCGGCTCTGCCATCACCAGCGTGGGCATCAGGTACTCGAACATCGAGCCCGACCAGGACTTGAGCCCGGGCCGTACGCCGACCGAGAGAAAGGGCCGCCCGAGCGCCATCCAGTGGCGCCGCGGCACGTCGCCCTTGGCGATGGCGAGGAAGCTCAGCAGCCGCGCTTCGGAGGCGAGCAGGTCGTAGTAGCTCGCATCGAGCTCGTTCTCCTCGACCCTGAGGCCGATGTGGAACAGGTGGCGCTTGGCGTCGTAGAGCCCGCGGAATTCCATGCCCGCGCACAAGGCCTCGCAGCGCAGGGCGAGGGCTTCGAGTTGCGCGCCGGCGCCGCTGCCGTCGGCCGCGAAGCTGCGGCAGGCCTGGGCCACCGCCAGCAGGTGGCCTGCAAGGTTGCCGCTGTCGACGCTGGACACGTAGGCCGGCAGCAGCAACGCGAGCGAGCGCGTGTCGTACCAGTTGTAGAGATGGCCCTGGTGCTTGTCCATGCGGTCGATGGTGTCGAAGGTCCCCTGCAGCCGGGCGACGAGCGCCGTGGTGTCGAGCCAGCCGAACTCGCGTGCGCAGCAGCTGGCCAGCAGGTACATGCCGATGTTGGTCGGCGAGGTGCGGTGCGCGATGGTGGGCTCGGGTTCGAACTGCAGGTTGTCGGGCGGCAGATGGTTGTCCTCGGGGCCGACGACCTGCTCGAAGAAGCGCCACGTGTCGCGCGCCAGCGTTTCGAGGTAGTTGCGGTGCTCGGCGGCCAGCGTGTCTTCGTTGCCTGCCGGTACGCGGCTGCCCCACCAGGCCGCGACCGAGGCCAGCGCCCACAGCCCGAACAGCAGCATGCCCAGCCACGGATGCGGGCTCCAGAACGCGGCCACGGCGAGTGCGATGCAGATCAGGCTCGCGATCGCCCCGCTGCGCAGGAAGGGCGCCAGCTGGTAGCTGGCCTGCGCCTGGGCCTGGGCCGCAGTGGTCCATTCGAGCAGGTGCCTGCGGCTCACCGCCAGGCGCCATGCGGCGCGCACCATGGCGTCGAGCAAGAGGCGGCTCTGCGCGGCCAGCTGGACGAACTGCCAAGCGGCGCCGGCCATGGCGCGCAGCAGCTCGGTGGAACCGACGTCGAAGAAGTGGCGCAGCTCGATCGAGCGCCGCGTCGGCACCAGGCTCGCCAGGGCGCCGAGCATGGGGCCGAGCATCAGCGCCGCCGCGACGGCCGCGAGCGCCCAGGGCAGCGGGAACGCATCGGTGAAGACGATCCACGCGAGCAGCGCGGTCGATGCCGGCACCACCATAGCGCGGCGCAGGTTGTCGCTCATCTTCCAGAGGCCCAGCGCGTCGATGCCGAAGCGCGGCGCGCGCAGCATCAGCGGCAGCAGTTGCCAGTCGCCGCGCGTCCAGCGGTGCACGCGCGAGGCCGCCACGCCGGTGTGATGCGGATGGTCTTCGATCAGCACCAGGTCGCTCACCACGCCGCAGCGCGCCACCGCGCCTTCGAGCAGGTCGTGGCTCAGCACCGCGCCGTCCGGCAGGCGGCGGTCCAGCGTTGCATGGACGGCGCGCACGTTGAGCAGGCCCTTGCCGGTGAAGGAGCCGCTGCCGAACACGTCCTGGTAGAGGTCGGAGGCGCTGCTGCTGTACGGGTCGAGCCCGCACTGGCCGGCGAACAGCCAGTGGAAGAAGGAACGTTCGTTGCGCTCCGGGAAGGGCGTGACGATGCGCGGCTGGAAGATGCCGAAGCCCCTCACCACGCGGCGGCTGGCCATGTCGAGCTGCGGCGCATTGAGCGGATGGGCTGCCACCGCGACCAGTTCGCGCAGCGCGCCGGGCGGCAGGCCGGTGTCGCTGTCGAGCGTCAGCACGTAAGGGATGCGCTCGGCCAGCCACAGACCCGGTGCCATCGGCAGGAAGCCGCTGTCATCGCCGGTGGTCAGGAGGCGCAGCAGCATCTCGAGCTTGCCGCGCTTGCGCTCCCAGCCCATCCAGCGCTGCTCGGTTTCGCTCCAGCTGCGCGGGCGGTGCAGCAGCACGAAGCGCGGCGCCGCGTCCAGCGGCACGGGATAGCGATCGTTGAGCGCCGCGATGCGTTGCAGCACGTCGTCGAGCAGGGTGCCGTCGTCGGGCAGCGAAGACTCGGCGGCATCGGCCCAGTCCGTCAACAGCGCGAACTGCGCCTGCGCCTCGCGGTTGGCGAGCCAATGCAGTTCGAGCCGCTGCGCGAGCTGGGCGTTGGCCGCTTCCGAACTCAGCAGCGCCGGAACCACGACCAGCACCCGGTGCGCTTCGGGAATGCCGTGCGCGAAATCGAGCCGAGGCAGCGGCTGGACGCGGGTGGATTCGGCCATGATGCGGTGCACCAGCGCGATGACCGCTTCGGACAGGGGCCAGGCGAGCAGCACGAGCGCGACCAGCGCCTGCCAGGGCGCATCGGGCCAGCCGCCGCGGTTCAGGCCCTGGACCGCCGCCGCCAGCAGCAGCGCGGTGCCGGCCAGCACGGCCAGCACGTAGAGCGTCGGGCGCCAGGCGCGCAGCGCGCTCAGGCGCGGCGCGATGCGCACCGCGCCCGTGCCGTCCGCCGGCGCCAGCGCAAAGCTCAGGGCCGGAAGCCCCTGCCCGAACAGGTAGTAGCCGGCGGTGCATTCGGCCTGCGACCAGTGGGTCTCGGCATCCCCGTCCTCGGGCGAATCGCGGGCCGCGTCGAGGGCCAGGCGCACCACCGCCTGGGCGACTTCGCGCTCGGGCCGGCGGCTGGTGCGCGCCACCTGTTCCATCGCATGGGTGATCTGCTGGCGCGTGAGCTCGCTTTCGCGCGCGAAGCTCGGCAGCTCGCGCAGCACGCGCAGCGAGCGGCTCACCGGCTCGATCAGGTCGGCCCACTCGACCTGGCCGATCATGCGCAAGGTGGTGATGATGTTGCCGACCGTGAGGTTGGCGGCGGCCTGCGTCGTCTGTGCTTCACTGACCAGCGCCGGGCCGTTCGGGCAATGCTGTTCGGTCCACGTGTGGAGCGGCGGCGCGTCCTCGCCGTGCTCGACCGGCAGCTGCAGCCAGAGCTGCGTGAGGTAGCGTTCCTGCATGCCGCGGGCCTGCAGCGCACGGTAGAGCACGTCGAGATCCTCCGCGGAAAGCCTGTCGGCCGCGTCCCAGGCAGCATGCGCGACTTCGCGCGCCACCTTGCTTTCGGCAATGCCCTCGGCCACGCGCCGCAGGTTCTCGAGCAGCACCACGCGCAGCGTGGTCGGCAGCGCCCACAGTTCGCCGAGCGTGAGTTCGTCGATGTCCTGGTAGGCGTTGAGGAAGGCGGTGAACAGCTCCTTGTTCAGCACGCTGTCGGTATGCGCCACGTAGGCCCAGGCGATGCCGTAGACGCGCGGCAAGCCGGCGAGCGGCGGCGCCGCGAGCTTGGGCAGGCGCGCGTAGTAGCTGCGCGGCACGCCCTCGCGGATCTGCTGCAGCTGCGCCTCGACCAGGTGGAAGTTGTCGAGCAGCCATTCGGCCGCCGGCGTGACATAGCGCCCGCTCTGCGAGATCAGCGCGATGTAGTCGAAGGCGCTGCGCAGCGATTCGAGGTTGCGGTCGACGCGCGGGAAAAAGGGCGTGACGTCACGGCTGGAGTTCTCGCCGCGCACGACCTGCGCCCGGGCCAGGCTGTGGCCGTGCTGCTCGAAGCGCTGCGCGCCGAAGAGCTCGGCGCGGATCGGCGGCTCGACAGCTTCGTGGGGCCCAAGAAGAAGTTTGCGCGCGTACTGGCTGAGCGAGTCGAGCCGGTCGACGACCGCCGCGGCGTTCAAGCGACAGCGTACAGCCCGATGATGAGAACCACGGCCAGGCAGGCCATCGTCACGATGCGGCCTGCCACGGCCGAGCGCGCCCGCTGCAATTCGCTCTTCACCGTGAACCATCGCCCCTGTGCGCGCGCGCAATGTCGCATGTGCGACGCCAGCGCGTCGAAATCGCCGCTCACAAAATCGATCTTGGCATGGGTAAGAGTGTGCGGGGAAGACATGGCGAAGATTCCTGTGAACGAGCCTTGAGCTGCCGCGCGATTGCGAAAACTTTGAACGTGGGGGACAGGGTACTCTTCCTGCAAAGGCCTTAAATTCTGCTTCGCCGGATGTTCACGTAGGAAGCGGCGTACACGGGCCTTTCGCCGGTTCCTATCCGGTATTTCGCAGCCCCGCCGCGACGCCGTTGATCGACATGTGGATGCCGCGCTGCAGGCGCTCGTCGTCCTGTCCCGCGCGCCAGCGGCGCATCAGCTCGACCTGCAGGTGGTGCAGCGGATCGATGTAGGGGAAGCGGTGGCGGATCGAACGCTGCATGTCGACATTGCCTTCGAGCCGCTGTTTCGCGCCGGTGATCAGCGTCAAGGCGTCGGAGGTGCGGTGCCACTCGGCATCGATCATCGAGAACACCTTCTGGCGCAGCTTGCGGTCGGCCACCAGTTCCGAATAGCGCGAGGCGAGGGCCAGGTCGCTCTTGGCGAGCACCATGTCCATGTTCGACAGCAGCGTGCTGAAGAAGGGCCACTGCGCAACCATGCGCTGCAGGAGCGCCTGTCGCTCCTTGCGCGCCGCGGCGCTGCCTGCGGCCGCGAGGAATTGCTCGATCGCCGAGCCGAAGCCGTACCAGCCCGGCAGCGTGAGCCGGCACTGGCCCCAGCTGAAGCTCCAGGGCACGGCGCGCAGGTCTTCGATCCTGCGGCTGGGGTTGCGCGAGGCGGGGCGCGAGCCGATGTTGAGCTCGGAGATCTCGCGGATCGGCGTGGCGCTGAAGAAGTAGTCGCCGAAGCCCGGTGTCTCGTAGACCAGTTCGCGGTACGCCGCCATGCTGGCCGCCGAGAGCTCGTCGGCCGCCGCGAGAAAGCTGGCGGGCGCGGCCTTGGCCGAGGGCAGCAGGGTGGCCTCCAGCGTGGCGGCGACCAGGGTTTCGAGGTTGCGCCGGCCGATCTCGCGGTTGGCGTACTTGGAGCCGATCACCTCGCCTTGTTCGGTCAGGCGGATCTGGCCGCGCACCGTGCCGGGCGGCTGCGCGAGGATGGCCTGGTAGCTCGGTCCGCCGCCGCGGCCGACGGTGCCGCCGCGGCCATGGAACATGCGCAGGCGAATCGTGGTTTTCGATTTCTTGTTGAGCTCGTCGAACAGCGCCACCAGTGCGGTGCCTGCGCGATAGAGCTCCCAGTTGCTGGTGAAGATGC
Organism: Variovorax paradoxus; assembly: GCF_018614955.1. GTDB lineage: Bacteria > Pseudomonadota > Gammaproteobacteria > Burkholderiales > Burkholderiaceae_C > Variovorax > Variovorax paradoxus_J. Next base: position 48,975 of record NZ_JAGGNV010000080.1, on the reverse strand, counting down.
CGCCGTCCTTGTTGCTGTCGCTGTAGCCGAGCATCACGTCCTGCTCGGCGCCGGAGCGCTGCACCAGGGCCTGGATGCCGGGCAGGGCGTAGAAGGCGCGCACGATCGGCGCGGCATTGCGCAGGTCCTCGATGGTTTCGAACAGCGGCACCACGATCAGGTCGCAGGTCGCGTTGTCTTCCAGTGTTCCGCGCAGCAGGCCCACTTCTTTTTGCAGAAGAAGCGCTTCCAGGAGATCGCTGACCGTTTCGGTGTGGCTGATGATGTAGTGGCGGATGGCCGCCGCCCCGAAACGCGCGCGGGCCCTGCGCGCGGCGGCGAAGATCGCGATCTCGCTTTGCGCCAGCGGCGAGTACTCGGCATCGGGCACGCGCAGCGGGCGGGCGTCGTCGAGCAGGCGCAGCAGCAGCGTCTGCTTGGCCTCTTCGGCCAGTGCGGCGTAGTCGGGCTCGATGCGCGCGGTGGCGAGCAGTTCGGTCACCACGGCCTCGTGCTTGTCGGAGCTTTGCCTGAGATCGACCGTCGCGAGATGGAAGCCGAACACCTCGACCGCGCGGATCAGCGGGCGCAGGCGCTGCGCGACCAGCACCGCGCCGTGCTTGTCGGCGAGCGACTCCTCGATGGTGCGCAGGTCGGCCAGGAATTCTTCGGCCTGTGCGTAGGGGTTCTGCGGCGCGACCGCGTGGCGCGCTGCCTCGCCGCCGGTGAGCTCGCGCAGCGTGGCCGCCAGGCGCGAATAGACGCCGGTCAGGGCGCGGCGGTAGGGCTCGTCGACGCGGTGCTCGCTCTTGTCGGGCGATCGCTCGGCCAGCGCCTGCATCTCGACCGACACGTCGACCAGGGTGGCCGACAGAGACAGCTCGCCGCCGAGGAAGTGCACCTCGGTCAGGTAGTGACGCAGCGCCAGTTCGGCCTGGCGGCGCAGCGCGTACTCGAGGGTTTCGGCCGTGACGTTGGGATTGCCGTCGCGGTCGCCGCCGATCCACTGGCCCATGCGCAGGAAGGGCGCGATGGCGCCCTGGCCCAGCGCCGCTTCGAGGTCGGCATAGACGTGCGGGATCTCGCGCAGGAAGGTGGCCTCGTAGTAGCTCAGCGCGTTCTCGATCTCGTCGGCCACGGTGAGTTTGGAGAAGCGCAGCAGCCGCGTCTGCCACAGCTGGGTGACGCGCGTGCGCATCTGGCTTTCGTTCTCGGCGTACTCGCGCGGCGTCAGCGTGTCCTTCTTTCCCGCGAAGGCGTGCTGACGCAGCTTGATCTCGTCGCGCGCCGTGAGCAGCTGCGCGATGGCGCGCTCGGCGTCGAGGATGCTCTTGCGCTGCACCTCGGTCGGATGGGCGGTGAGCACCGGCGACACGTAGCTGTGCGCGAGCGACTCGACCACGGCCTTGGGCGAGATGCCCGCCTTGCGGATGCGTGCCAGCGCGACCTCGAGGCTGCCCTCGGCGTTCTCGCCGGCGCGCTCGGCCTCGGTGCGGCGCCGGATCTGGTGGCGGTCTTCGGCCAGGTTCGCCAGGTGGCTGAAGTAGGTGAAGGCGCGGATCACGCGCACCGTCTCGGCCGCGCTCAGGCCCTTGAGCAGGTTCTTGAGTGCGCGGTCGGCCGCATGGTCGGCATCGCGGCGGAAGGACACCGAGAGCGTGCGGATCTTCTCGACCAGCGCATAGCTGTCTTCGCCTTCCTGCTCGCGGATTACATCGCCGAGGATGCGGCCGAGCAGGCGGATGTCGTCGATCAGCGGCTGTTCGTCGCTGTTGCCGCGCCTGGTCGCAGAAGCAGGGGTTTGGCTCGTTTTCATTCGAAATCTCTCCTCGTCGGGCATGGCCATTCGCACGCGTTGTTGCGATGCAACATGCTAGCATTCCACCGATCCCCCACAGCAACGGAAACGGCCTTGAGCAACATCGTGATCGCCACGCGCGAAAGCCGGCTGGCCCTTTGGCAAGCCGAGCACGTGCAGTCCCTGCTCCAGGCCCGAGGCCACACGGTCAGCCTGCTCGGCATGACCACCCGCGGCGACCAGATCCTCGACCGCTCGCTCGCCAAGGTCGGCGGCAAGGGCCTGTTCGTGAAGGAGCTCGAACTCGCGCTCGAAGAAGGGCGCGCCGACATCGCGGTGCATTCCCTGAAGGACGTGCCGATGGATCTGCCCGAGGGCTTCGCGCTGGCCTGCGTGCTGCCGCGCGAAGATCCGCGCGATGCGCTGGTGTCGCCGCGTTATGCCTCGCTCGACGCGCTGCCCCAGGGCGCGGTGGTCGGCACTTCCAGCCTGCGCCGCGTGGTGCTGCTGCACGCGCTCAGGCCCGACCTGCGCATCGAGCCGCTGCGCGGCAATCTCGACACGCGCCTGCGCAAGCTCGACGAAGGTCAATACGACGCCATCGTGCTTGCCGCGGCCGGACTCAAGCGGCTCGGCCTCGAGGGCCGCATCCGCGCCGTCTTCGAGCCCGATGCGATGCTGCCCGCGGCCGGGCAGGGCGCGCTCGGCATCGAGGTGCGCGCCGATCGCGCCGAGCTGATCGCATTGCTGGCACCGCTGGCCGGGCAGAACGACTGGCTCGCGACCGCCGCCGAACGCGCCGTCAGCCGCGCCATGGGCGGCAGTTGCTCGATGCCGCTCGCGGCCCACGCACGCTGGCAGCCCGACGGCAGATTGCGCATCGACGCGGCCTGGGGCGATGCCGAAGGGGCGGCGCCTTTGGTGCAGATTCACGCGCTCGCCGAAGCCACGGACTTCGCACAGGCCGAAGCGCTGGGCCTGGGTGCCGCGAAACTGCTGCGCGACGCCGGCGCCCACTGATGAGATGCCGTCCGCTCCAGTGATCGTCACGCGCCCCGCGCGCGAGGCGGCGCGTTGGGTGGGCGAATTGCGCGCCGCGGGATTGGAGGCCGTTTCGCTGCCGTTGATCGCGATCGAGCCGCTCGACGATCCGGCGCAACTTCAGGCGGCACGCCAACGCCTGTCCGACTACGACGCGCTGATGTTCGTGAGCGCTGCGGCTGTCGAGCACTTTTTTCGCGCCGGCGGCGCGCTCCCCTCCGTCCTGCGCCGGCGCTTCTGGGCCACCGGGCCCGGCACCTGCGGCGCCCTGCAGGCGGCCGGCGTGCCTGCTTCGGCGATCGATGCGCCGCCCGCCGATGCCGAACAGTTCGATTCGGAGGCTTTGTGGGCGTGCGTGCAATCGCAGGTGCGCCCGGGTGGGCGCGTGCTGATCGTGCGCGGCGGCGATGCTTCTGGGCAGCCCACTGGGCGCGACTGGCTGGCGCGCGAGATCGCCGCTGCGGGCGGTGTCTGCGACACGGTGGTGGCTTACCGGCGGATGGCTCCGTCGCTCGGCGCCGCCGAGCGACGAGCCGCCGCCGAAGCTGCCGGCGGCCGCGCCATCTGGCTCTTCAGCAGCTCGGAGGCGATCGCCAATCTATGCCGCGCGCTGCCTGCAACGAGTTGGCGCTCGGCGCGCGCGGTCGCCACCCATGCGCGCATCGCCGAGGCCGCGCGCAATGCGGGTTTCGGCACCGTGCGCGTCTCTTCGCCCGGCCTGGCGGCGCTGGTCGCGTCGATAGAATCCTTCGAATGAGCGATGCCTCCGTCTTGAACGAAAGCCTGCAGGAACCCGCAGTGCGTGCGCCACTGCCGGCCACGCTGCAGACGACGCCCTCGGCGGCAGCGGTGGTCCTCTCCAGGGTGGTGCTGGGCCTGCTGGCCGTCATCGCGGTGGTGGCGCTGGCGATCGCCCTGGCGCTCTGGCAGAAGGTCAGCGGCATGCAGGAGCAGCTCGCGCGCCAGAGCGCCGACGCGCTGGCGCAATCGATGGAGGCCCGCACCCTCGCGCGCCAGGCGCAGGAGGTGGTGCGCGACACCGCGGCGCGGCTGGCGCTGACCGAAACCCGCGTCGCCGAAGTCGCGCTGCAGCGTTCGCAGCTCGAGGAGCTGATGCAGAGCCTGTCGCGTTCGCGTGACGAGAATCTGGTGGTCGACATCGAGTCGGCCGTGCGCCTGGCGCTGCAGCAGGCGCAGGTGACGGGCAACGTGCAGCCGCTGCTGGCGGCGCTCAAGGCCGGCGACCTGCGCATCGCGCGTGCCGCGCAGCCGCGGCTCGCGCCTCTTCAGCGCGCGATGCAGCGCGATGCAGACCGGCTGCGCACCAGCGCCAGCGCGGACAGCAGCGAGGCGCTGCAGAAGCTCGACGAGCTGATGCGCAGCGTCGACGATCTGCCGCCGCTGAATGCAGTCGCCGTGCGCGGCGCGGGCCTGAATTCGTGGCAGGCCGAGCCGGTGCCGGCCGACGCGCCCTGGTGGCAGCGCTTCCTGCTGATGGTGCGCGGCGAGGCACGCTCACTGCTGCGCGTGGGACGCATCGAGCGGCCCGAGGCCGTGCTGCTCTCGCCGGACCAGACCTTCTTCCTGCGCGAGAACCTGAAGCTCCAGCTCCTCAACGCGCGCCTGGCCCTGCTGTCGCGGCAGGTCGATACCGCGCGCAACGAACTGGCGACGGTCTCGGCTTCGCTCAACCGCTACTTCGATCCGGCCTCGCGCCGCGTCCAGGCCGCCGCCACGCTGGTGCAGCAGCTGCAGGCGCAGGTCCGAACCAGCGAGCCGCCGCGCATCGACGAAACGCTGGCCGCGCTCGCGACCGCTGCGGCCGGGCGCTAGGATTAGGGCAGGCCCTAAATGCGCGCGGCACTCTGGTTTCTCGCCCTGTTCGGCATCGCGGCCGCGGTGGCGCTGTTCGCTGGCAACAACCAGGGCACGGTCACCGTCTTCTGGCCCCCGTGGCGGGTCGACCTTTCACTGAACCTCGTGCTGCTGCTCCTGCTGGCGGCCTTCGGCCTGCTGCATGTGGCGCTGCGCGGCCTGTCGGCCCTGTTCTCGCTGCCCAGGCAGGCGCGCCAGTGGCGCCTGCAGCAGAAGGAGCGCGCCCTGTATGCGGCCCTGCTCGACGCGCTGGCGCAACTGCTGGCCGGCCGCTTCTCGCGCGCCCGCAAGGCGGCGCAGGCCGCGCTGACGCAAGAAAGAACGCTGGCCGCGCTCGACGCACGGCTGCCGCAGGCCCAGCAGGTGCGGGTGCTGTCGCACCTGCTCGCGGCGGAGAGCGCGCAGGCGCTGCTGGACCGTCCGGCGCGCGATGCGCATTTGCAGCAGGCGCTCAACGAGAGCGCCGATCGCGGCGTGCTCGCCAGCCCCGAAACGCGCGAAGGCGTGCAGCTGCGCGCCGCCCGCTGGGCGCTCGACGACCGCGATGCGCCGGCGGCGCTGGCGCGGCTTGCGGAACTGCCGCAAGGCGCGCAGCGGCGCACGCTGGCCCTGCGGCTGCGGCTGAAGGCGGCGCGCCAGGACCGGCGCACCCTCGAAGCGCTCGAAACCGCGCGGCTCCTGGCCAAGCATCGCGCCTTCTCGGATTCGGCCGCGCAGAGCATCGTGCGCGGGCTGGCGACGGAATTGCTCTCGGGCGCACACGACCCGGCCCAGCTATTGCGGGCCTGGGGCGAGTTCGAGGCCTGGGAGCGCGAGATGCCCGAGGTGGCGATCCACGCGGCGCAGCGGATGGTGGCGCTGCGCGGCGATCTCACGCTGGCGCGCGCTTGGCTGCTGCCGGTCTGGGAGCGCATGGTGGCGCAGCCCCAAAGCCTCGGCGAATCCCTGCGCGTGAAGCTGGTGCGCGCGCTCGAAGCGGGACTCGACTCGGTCGATGCCGAGTGGCTGGCGCGCATCGAATCGGCGCAGCGGAACAACCCGCGCGACGCCAATCTGCAGTACCTGGCCGGCATGGCCTGCATGAAGCGTCAACTCTGGGGCAAGGCGCAACAATTGCTCACGCAGGCTGGCTTGGCGTTACAGGACCCGAACCTGCATCGCCGAGCCTGGCAGGCTCTGGCCCAGTTGGCCGAGGCGCGGGACGACGCCGATCAGGCCTCCGTCGCCTGGAAGCGCGCGGCGCAGACCGAAAACCCCTGAGGCAGGGCCTACTCCGGAGGCTCGGTTCGCTATCTTTTTGATAGCTGACAATGAAGTATCGACCGGGATTTCTAGAACTTTTGCTGTTTCGGCTTTTCGCCCTACAAGCGTTTTTTTTCTCGGCCTTACGATCTACGTCGAGAAAGAATTTGACCTCAGCGCTAGCTGATGTACAGTCGTAACTGTTTGCAAAAGTATTCATTCTGGTCACGAACGCGGAGTTGGGTTTGAAACGTTTTCTATTACACACCGCTTTGTTTACCTCGGCCGGCCTGCTGCTGCAGGCGTGCGCCCCCTTGGCGCCGGGGTTCCGTTCCGCCAGCAACGACGCCGCCCAGGCCGTCTCGCCGTCGGGCTTTTCTACCTCCGAGATCGATCCGCCGCCGCCCGGTGCGATCACCTCGATCACGCCCCAGCTGATCCGGGCGCAGCGCGCTGCGGTCGGGAATTCGGTTCCGCCCGAGGTCAAGGCGCTGGTCGGCACCGCCGAGGTCTACAAGATCGGCCCGGGCGACGTGGTGGGCATCGTGGTCTACGACCACCCGGAGATCGTGTTCAGCGCGATTCCCGCCACCACGGTGGCCGATCCGGCCAGCGTGTCGCCGGCGCCCGGTTTCATCGTGTCGAACACCGGGCAGCTGAGCTTCCCCTACGTCGGTGCGCTGAAGGTCGACGGCATGACCGTCCAGGAGCTGGAGAACACGCTCGTGCAGCGGCTGTCGCGGGTCTTCAAGAACCCCCAGCTCAGCGTTCGCGTCCAGGCCTTCCGCAGCAAGCGCGCCTACATCGAAGGTGAGGTCAGGCAGCCCGGCCTGATGGTGTTCACCGACATCCCGATGACGCTCGCCGAGGCGCTCAACCGTGCCGGCGGCCTGGCCCCGGCGGGCGACCGTTCCGCCATCAACCTCACGCGCGACGGCAGGACCATTCCCCTCGACCTGATGGCGTTGGCAGATGCAGGGATCGACCCGAGCCGCATCCCGCTGAAGTCGGGCGACATGGTGATGGTGCGCAGCCGCGACGAGCGCAAGGTCACGGTGATGGGCGAGGTGGGTATCCAGACCGGCGTGATGATGCGCAACGGCAGGCTCAGCCTGAACGATGCGCTGACCGAGGTCGGCGGCGTCAACCTGGGGACTGCGAATCCGCGCCAGATCTACGTGATCCGCAACGAGACCGAAGGCCAGGCGATCTTCCATCTCGATGCCCGCACGCCGACGGCGATTGCGATGGCAGACGGCTTTGCGCTGCGGCCCAAGGACGTGGTCTATGTCGATCCGGTCCCGCTCGTGCAGTGGAACCGCGTCCTGACCCTGATCCTTCCGACGGCCACGACCGCGACTTCCTATCGCGATCTGGGCACGCGCGGCGGCACGACTGGACGATAGGCAGACCGTGGCCATCCGGAACGTCCTCGTCGTGTGCATCGGAAACATCTGCCGCAGCCCGATGGCCGAAAGCCTGGTGGCCGCGGAATTGCCCGGCATACAGATCAGTTCGGCAGGCCTGCAGGCGCTGGCGGGTCAGCGTGCGGATCCGATCGCCTGCGAGCTGATGGACGCGCGCGGCATCAGCCTCGAAAAACATCGGGCGCGGCAGCTCAATCTCGACATGTGCCAGCGCGCCGATCTGATCCTCGTGATGGATCGCGAGCAGCGCCGCACCGTCCAGGAACGCTACCTCTTCGCCGCCGGCAAGGTGTTTCGCCTCTGCGAGTTCAGCGACCAGGACGTGCCCGATCCTTATCGCGCGAGTCGTAGTGTTTTCGAGCGGTCGCTTGCGCTCATCGAAGGCGGTGCGCAGCAGTGGGTCAAACGCATTTCAAGAGTATCCAGTTGATGAATTCCACTCTCACTCCCAAACAAAGCCCCACCTCGCAGATCATGAGCAGCGGCGCGGACGAGGACGACCTGGACATCGGGCGTTACATCGACGTGCTGCTCTCGAACAAGTGGCTGATCGCGGCGATCACACTCGTGGTGTTCTTGATCGGCGCCACTTACGCGTTCCTGGAACGGCCGATCTACGAATCCAACCTGGTGGTCCAGGTCGAGGACACGAACGGCGGCGGCAAGGGCATTCTCAGCGAGGCCGGCGGCCTGATCGACGTGAAGACGCCGGCCAATGCCGAGATCGAGATCATCCGCTCGCGCATGATCGCCGGCCAGGCGGTGGAAGCGACCAAGCTCTACATTGCGGCGAACCCGCGCTATGTGCCCTATGTCGGCGGCTGGCTGGCGCGGCGAGCCAACGGCCTTTCCGAGCCCGGTTTCCTGGGCCTCGACGGCTACGTGTCGGGAACGGAACGCATCCTGGTGTCGAAGTTCGACGTGCCGATCCACATGGAAGGCGGGCTGTTCACGGTGACGGCAAAAGCCGGCAACCAGTACACGCTCGACTATCCGGGAATGCAGCAGCTCACCGGCACCGTCGGGACGCCGCTGAAGGCCGAGACCGGCAGCGGGCCGATCGAGTTGACGGTGACCGAACTCGCAGGCAAGCCGGGTGCGCTGTTCAATCTCTACCGCTACGCGAAACTGCCGACCACCGTCGCGCTGCAGTCCAGCCTGGTCCTGACCGAGCGAGGCAAGACCTCCGGCATCATCAACGTGGCGCTGCAGGACACGGACCCCTTCAAGCTGACGCGCGTGCTCAATGCCGTGGGCGACCAGTACGTCAAGCAGAACATCGAGCGCAAGGCCGCTGAGGCGCAGAAGACGTTGGCCTTCCTCGATGTCCAGCTGCCGCAGTTCAAGAAGCAGCTGGAGGCGTCCGAAGAGGTCTACAACCGCTATCGCAACCAGAAGGGCACGGTGGCCTTCAGCGAAGAAGCGGCACTGATCTTGAATCAGGCGGTCGATCGCCAGACCAAGCTGCTGGATGCCCAGCAGCGCCGGCGCGAACTCGAGTCCCGCTTCACGTCCGCGCATCCGGCGGTGCAGACGCTCGACAGCCAGATCACGGCACTGAGGACCGACATGGGCGAGATCCAGACTCGCATCAAGGGCCTGCCTGCCATCCAGCAGGAAGCGGTGCGCATGGAGCGCGACGTCAAGGTCAACACCGAGCTGTACCAGCAGCTGCTCAACAACGCGCTGCAGCTGCGCCTGGTGAAGGAAGGCAAGATCGGCAACGTCCGCGTGCTCGACGAGGCGGTGGTGCCGCAGGTGCCGGTGAAGCCGAACCGCAGGGTTATCGTCGCGGCGGCGCTGGCCCTGGGCCTGTTCCTCGGCATCGTCGCCGCGTTCGTGCGCAGCTCCTTCATCGAGCAGCGCCTGCGCGATCCGCACGAGGTGGAAGCCGACACCGGCCTGCCGGTCTTCTCGACCATTCCCCTCAGCAACGCGCAAAGCGCGATCGCGAAGCGACGCTTGAGCGGCGCCACCGGTGTCCGCCTGCTGGCGATCGAGAACCCGGACGACCCGGCCGTGGAAAGCCTGCGCAGTCTGCGAACGGCCATGCAGTTCGCGATGCTGGAATCGCCGAACAACCGCGTGCTCATCAGCGGTCCCACCCCGGGCGTCGGCAAGAGCTTCGTGACGGCGAACTTCGCCGCCCTCATGGCCGCCGCCGGCAAGCGCACGCTGCTGATCGACGCCGACTTGCGGCGCGGCCACACGCACCAGTATTTCGGGTTGCAGCGCCACGGCGGGCTCTCGGAGCTGATTGCGGGCAGCCTGACGGTGCAGCAGACCGTGCACCGCCAGGTGGTTCCCAACCTGGACTTCCTGGCCACGGGCCAACTGCCTCCGAACCCGTCGGAACTGCTGGTGTCGGACTCGTTCAAGACGGCGCTCGAGCGCCTGTCCGAACAGTACGACCTGGTCGTTATCGATACGCCGCCGGTGCTGGTCGCCGCCGACACGTCCACGGTCGCGGCGCACGCGGGCACGGTGCTGCTGGTGGCGCGCGCCGATCAATCCACCATGGGCGAGCTCAAGGAAAGCACGCGCCGTCTGGCGATGGGCGGCAAGGCCGCCACCGGCGTGCTGCTCAATGCGATGGACGTGGGCCGCCGGGCCTACGCGCCGTACAAGTACGGCCGCTACCGCTATACCAACTACAACTACGAGAGCATCCTGCCCGAAGAGCAGTGACGGAAGCACCGGGCGGCGCCCGGCGCAGCAGGGTGGCGTCAGGTGGCCGGACGGTGCGCCATGCGCGCCACGCAGGCCTGCAGATCGCGTTCGAACTGCGCCAGCACTGCATCGCGATCGAATCGCGTTTCGGCGTAGATGCGGGCATGCCGCCCCAGTTCGCTTCGTAGCTCGGGCTGCGAGGCCAGCGAGACCACGGCTGCAGCAAAAGCCTTTGCGTCATCGGGCGGCACGGCGATGCCGCATTCGGACGCGACCTTGCCGAGCTCGGTCTCGGGACGCGCGCCGGCCACCACCGGCCTGCCGCTGCTCAGCATGCCGGTGAGCTTGGAGGGCATCACCAGGTCGGCCGCATCCGCGCGCTGGGGCAGCAGATGAATGTCCGCCAGGCCCAGCAGGTCGCCGAGGCGATCGACCGGCTGCAGATCGAGGAAGCGGACGTTGGCGAGCTGCTCGCAGCGCTTCATCAGTTCGGCGCGGCCGGCGCCGTTGCCGCAGAACACGAACTGGAGGCCGGGCTGGTCCTTCAGCATGAGGGCCATCTCGGCCAGCAGTTCCAACCCCTGCTTGGCGCCCATGTTCCCGGAGTAGAGGGCGACCACGGCATCGGAGGGGATGCCCAGTTCGGCGCGGTAGGGGCTGTCAGCCTGCAGCGGCTGGATGGCCGATACGTCGGCCCAGTTGGGCAGGGAAATCAGTCGCGCGTCCTCGATGCCCTTGCTGCTCGCGCGCTCGATCATGCGCTGTGAAATGGTGGAGATGCGGTCGAAGCGGCGCATCAGGCCGCGCTCGACCGCGGCGACGAATGCGCGCAGCCGTGCGCCCTTGAGCAGTCCGAGCTCGAAGGCGGCGTCGACTTCGTAGTCCTGGATGTGCAGCCAGGTCTTGGCCGAGCGCAGCCGCGCGAAGACCAGCGCCGCCGGCGTGCAGAAGAGCGGCGGCTCCGTCACCCACACCACGTCGGGCTTCCAGCGCCACTGTGCGAACAGGGTCGGCACGCTGGCCAGCGCGAAGCTCGCCAGGTGGAGAAGACGCTTCGCGCCGCTGACCTTGCGAGGCACCCACAGGGGCGTGCGCAGCACCGTGGCGCCGCCCCAGGTCTCTTGCGTGTAGCGCGAGGCGCGGTAGCCCGGCCAGACCGCCCAGTCGGGGTAGTAGGGCGGCGCTGTCACCACGCGCACCTCGTGGCCCCGGGCGGCCAGCCACGCAACCATTTCTCCGGTGTACTTGCCGATGCCGGTCAGTTCCGGGGCGAAATTGATTCCGTAGACGAGCAGCTTCATGGATCAGGCGGGTTGCGGCGAGTGTTCGCGAATGGTGCGGACCAGCATTTCCGCCACCTGTTCCATCTGGAACCGGTTGTCGAAGCAGCGCAGCGCGGCGAGGCGCATCGCCGCGAGTTCAGCGGGGGTCGAATCCAGCCAGCGGCGCAGCAGCGCGATCGTGCCTTCGAGCGTGTCGGACTCGACGAAGCCCGCCTGGTCTGCCGCGATCTCGCGCCAGATGTTGACCTTGTCGCTGATCAGCACCGGCCTGCTGCAGGCCAGCGCCTCCGCCACCGCGATGCCGAAGTTCTCCTGATGCGAGGGCAGGCAGAATACCTCGCATGCATGGAACGCGCCCCATTTCAAGTCGCCCGACAGCATGCCGGTCCAGCTGATGCGCGAGGCGATGCCGAGGGTGGCCGCTCGGCTTTGCAATTGCCGGGTCAGGCTTTCGTCGCCGGGGCCGGCCATCACGAGTTGGACGTCCGGCGCCTCGGCCGCCGCGCGCGCAAAGGCTTCGATCAGCAGGTCGCAACCTTTCTTCTCGTGGATGCGGCCCAGGAACAGTAGCAGGCGCTTCTGCCGCAGCTCGGGAAAAGACGAAAGAAAGGCCTCGGACAAGGCCTTTGCATCCTGCGGCGGCACGGTGGTGCCATAGGAGCCGACCACCTCCCGGCAGCGATAGAGCCAGAACGATTGCCGAGCGAGCAGGCGCTCTTCTTCGCAGGTGAAGAGCACGGCGGACGCATCGCGCAGCACGCGGTATTCGCCCCAGGGCCAGTAGAGCCACTTCTTCAGGTGCTTGAGCGGGTAGCGATGCTTGAACCACGGATCGAGCATGCCGTGGCTGTAGACGAAATAGGGCGTGGACGAGCCGTGCAGGGCGCGCCAGGCGGCGAAGCCGACGTACTGCCAGAGTCCGTTGACGATGACGGCGTCATAGTCGCCGGCGTGCGCCTTGAGCCACGGCACCAGGCGCTCGTTGTAGCCGTAGCTCGAGATCGAGGGGCCGGTCGCGATCACCTTGCCCGGATAGTCGGCGATGAAGCCGGCGTCGGGGCTGTCCAGGCTCACGAGGTCGCCTTCGTGCCCCATGCCCGCCAGTGCATCATGGATCCGCCGGACTCCCTCGATGGGGCCTCCGCCCCGGGGATCGACGGATGGAATGAGGTGAAGCAGTCTCACGATCGCGAGGCGCGGCTTGGGAAGATTTCGAGCCTCGGATAGCGGAAAACCAGGAGGGCGTAGGCCAGCATGATGCCGAGCAGCGCATTGGCCGTCAGTTGGCCGAGCGCGGGCCAGCTGACTATGGCAAGCGTGGTGGTCAGCCACACCAGCACGGCATAGGGGGAGTTCGTCCGGATCGAGACTCTGAGACTCCACAGCAGTCCGATGCCCAGCACCACGTACTTGACCGCGATGTAGGCGACTCCCAGCAGACCGCCCTCCATCAGGATGCGGCCGCCTTCGGCTTCCGCGAGCGCGAAGACATCCGCCGCTCCGGTGCGAACGTAGGTCGCGAGGTTGGATCCGAAACCCACGCCGTAGCCCAGCCAGCTCATGAGGTCGTAGACCCAGGGTTCGCCGAACAGAACGGTGAGAACCCGTTCGACGAAGTTTTCGGCCTCCGACGCCTGTTCGAAGCGTGTCTGCGTGATGCCGATGGCATCGCGGAAAACATAGGCGAAGAGCGCCGTCAACGCCAGCACGACGACGACCGCCATCGCAGCGCCCACCTTGTTGCGCGCTTTCGAGAACAGCAGCCTGCCGACCAGGTAGGCCATGAGCATCATCCCCGAGGTGATCGCCGCCGTTCTGGAGCCACTCACCAGCGCGCCCGTGACGAAGGCCACGAACACGGCGATCGCGAACAGGAACTGCCTGGTGTTTCGCTTCCTGGCGCCCAGGATGCCGAACACCAGCGGCGCCACCATCGTCAGGTAGGTGGCATAGCCGGAGGTGAAGCTGAAGGTGCCCGTGGTGCGGACCACGCCCACCACTGCGACGAAGACGCTTTCCTCGTCGCCGTCAAGCTGGGTGTTGATCCGGGCGCCGGGAGGCGAGTAGTGCTGCAGCACGGCCAGCGGCGCCAGCAGCACCATCACGACGGCGGCTGCAAGAACTGCGGTCCGGTAGTCCGTTTCGTTCATGGCGGCGGCCGCCGCGATGGCGAACCATGTGTAGAGCAGCCAGAAACGCAGGCCGATCACAAACACGACCGGTGAGCTTTCGCCGCCGACGAGCTGCAGCAGTCCCCAGCCGAGCACCAGGCAGGACCATGCGAGCATGGCGGCCGTGATCTTCTTGTGGCGTCTCAGGTGACCATGCCGCCAGGCGTAGACGACCAGCGCGAAGGCCAGCAGGTCGCGCAGAAGAATCAACGGGAGCGTGGACGCGGACGCCACCCACTTGCGCACCGCCCCCTCGAAAACGACGATCAGGAAGACGGCAAGAAAAAGCTGGCCGGCGCGGCTGAGCGACGCGGCCCGGTTCGTCGCGCGAGGGACGCTTGCGGCGATCGCGCTCATGGGCGCACCCCGCCGGATTGCATGCCGTTGTTGTCGCTCACCTTTGCACCTCGGTGGTCAATGTCCGGAGCGCATCGACGTGCGCATCGATGCGATGCGGTACGTACCACTTGTGCGCTTCGCGTCCGATGACGCGCGGATCGACGGCCGATCGGTCGACCGCGTCGAAACCGCGAGCATAGTGCACATTGGGCGTCAAGCCGTCGTGCACGTCATACTCTTCCGACAGCAGGATGGGGCAGACGGCGTGCGAGCTGTAGGCTGCAAAGATGCTGCTCTTGGAGACGTAGTCCGGAGGGTAGGCGAGGGCGCCGTAATCCGCGCTGGACAGCGCTAAGCTCACCTGTTCGGCCGGCAGCTTGCCGTGCGCGATCACGCCCTCCCGCGCCAGCTGTCGAGCGAGTGGACCTTCCGGCATCGCCGGGCCGATGTCGTGTATTTTGAGCCCGTTGCGCTTGGCGCAGCGGAAGAGTTCGCCGTCCGACCACTCGTAGGATTGGGCCCGGATGCCGGTGCTGCCGAAAACCACCAGCTTGCGCTGCCGTTCGGTCTCGATCGAAGCGGGCTCGCCCACGTTCGAGAACACCGGCAGCACCCGGTGCGGCGTGGCCCGCGAATGCTCCCGCAGCCAGCGCGCGGATTCCTCCCGGTTCGTCAGCCAGAAATCGGATCGGCGCAGCAGGTCGCGTGCGATCCGCTGCTGGCAGCCGCTGAGCCAGAACGCTGAGCCCCACGGTGGGCCGGTCGCGAAGAGTTCATGGAAGACGATGCCGAACGCCTTGAACTGCGTGCGCAAGCCGTCGATCCTGCTGACCAGCCACAGCGGAATCCCGCGCTTCTGGAAACCGTAGCCGCTGAAATGCAGGAGCAGGAACTCCCCGTTCAGCGACGCGGTATCGGTGCTGCGCGTCAGCTCCATGAGCGGCGCGTGAAGCGGATTGCCCACCGTCGTCGCATAGTCCCGCACGCCGCCCGAACCGGGTGGAACCAGGGAGACGGAGGAGACGGTCATGCTGGGCATCGAAGCACGGAAGGCGGGCTCTCAGGAAGGAATGAGTTCTTCGCTGCAGAAATCTTCGTAGGCGCGCACCACGCCGGCGCGCAGCGTCGTCCTGGGCGTCCACCCGAGTTGGCGAATCCGGGAAATGTCGAGCAGCTTGCGTGGCGCACCGTCGGGCTTGCTCGCATCGCAGCGGATGGCGCCGCGGTAGCCCACCACTTCACTCACCAATTGGGCGAGTTCCGCGATCGACAGGTCTTCGCCGCTGCCGATATTGATGTGGCTGGTCGTGGGCTCCGTATGGGCCGCGTAGATTTCGCGCGGAAGGTCCATCACATGGACGCAGGCGCCTGCCATGTCGTCGACGTAGAGAAACTCCCGCTTCGGCGTGCCCGTGCCCCAGATCACCACCGAGGGCGCATCGGCGAGCTTGGCTTCGTGAAATCGGCGGATCATGGCGGGCAGGACGTGGCTGTTCTCGGGATGGTAGTTGTCGCCGGGGCCATAGAGGTTGGTCGGCATCACGCTGCGGAAGTCGCAGCCGTACTGGCGGTTGTAGCTTTCGCACAGCTTGATGCCGGCGATCTTGGCGACGGCGTAGGGCTCGTTGGTCGGTTCCAGCTTGCCGGTCAGAAGCGCATCCTCCGCCATGGGCTGCGCCGCAAGCCGCGGATAGATGCAGCTCGAGCCGAGAAAAAGCAGCTTGCTCACGCCGGTGCGCCAGGCCTCGTGGATCAGGTTGGCCTCGACCATCAGGTTCGAATAGATGAACTCCGCCGGATAGCTGTTGTTGGCGTGAATGCCGCCGACCTTGGCCGCCGCCACGTAGACCTCCTGCGGCCTTTCCTCGGCGAAGAAGGCCCGGACCTGGGCCTGGTCCGTCAGGTCGAGGTCGGCACGACTTCGGGTGACGATGTTGGTATAGCCCTTCTCGACCAGGCAGCGCACGATCGCGCTGCCCACCATGCCGCGGTGTCCCGCCACGAAAATCCGCTTCTGAAACTCGTTCATTGAAATAGACCTTGGTACGAGGGTGAAGATAGGGCCGGCGCTCTCCGGACCTGGGCCCTCAGGCGAGTCGTCGCTGCGGATCGGCGGCGTCCGCGGGCAGATCGTCGAAGCGCACGATGTCGTCGTCGCCGAGATAGCCGCCGGTCTGGACTTCGATCACCTCGAGGATGGTCTTGCCGGCGTTTTCCAGCATGTATCGGGCACCGACGGGAATGTAGATCGATTCGTTTTCCTTGACCAGGAGCACCTTGTCGTCGCATACCACTCTGGCCGTCCCCTTGACCACCACCCAGTGCTCGGCGCGATGGTGGTGCATTCGCAGCGCAAGGTGCGCGCCGGGCTTGACCGTCAGGCGCTTGACGGCGAAACGCTCGCCGTCGTCGATGCTGTCATAGGCACCCCAAGGCCGCGGGATGCGGCGATGGCGGGTGGCCTGGCTGTGGCCCTGCGTCGTGAGCAGGGCGACCACGTCCTTGACCTGCTCGGCGCAGTCGCTGTGCGCAACCAGCAGCGCGTCCGGCGTATCCACCACCAGCAGGTCCTTGGTGCCCAAGGCCACGACGGGGCGGTTGGGCGCATAGATGAAGGTGTTGCGCGCACCCATGGCAAAACCCTGGCCGCTGATCCGGTTGCCTTCGTCGTCCACATCGTGCAGCTCGGCAACCGCGTTCCAGCTGCCGACATCGCTCCAGCGGCCCTGGAAGGGAATGACGGCGACGCGGTCGCATTTTTCGAGCACCGCGTAGTCGATGCTCTGGCTACGGCAGCGGCCGAACGCGGCGCTGTCCATGCGCAGGAAATCGCCGTCGGTTTCGATGGCTGAAGTGGCCAGCCTGCAGCTGTCGAGGATGTCGGGTGCGTGCTGCTCGACTGCGGCGATCAGCACCTTGGCCTGGACCAGGAGGATCCCGGCGTTCCAGAGGTGACCGCCCGCGAGCAGCAGCTGCTCGGCGTGGGTCGCTGCAGGCTTCTCGACGAATGCAGCCACGGCATGACCCGCCTCTTCGCCCAATGCGGCCTCGAGTTTCTCGCCTTGGCGGATGTAGCCGTAGGCGGTGCTGGGAAAAGTCGGCTCCACGCCAAAGGTCACGAGATACCCGGCCAGCGCGGCGGGAATCCCTTTCTGAATCGTGGCGACAAAGCGATCGGCGTCCGGGATGTGGTGATCGGCGGGCGCGAACAGCAGCAGCTGTTCCGGATCGGCCAGAAGTGCGATCGCCGTCATGGCGGCAGCCGTGTTGCGTGCCACCGGCTCGAGCAGTTGCTTGCCGCAGACATCCGCTGCTTCGATGCTTTCCTGAACCAGGAAGCGGTGCTCTTCTGCCGCAACGCAAGTCACCTCGGTATTCAGCCGACGCAGGCGTTCCAGCGTGAGCACCAGGAGGTTCTTGTTGTCGATCAGCGGGACGAACTGCTTGGGCAGCGTCTTGCGCGACAGCGGCCAAAGGCGGGTGCCGCTGCCGCCGCAGAGGACGATCGGCTGAATCGCGCTCACCTCGAGCCCTCGCCGGTGACGACCGCACGCACGGTCTTCAACAGGATCTTGATGTCGAGCCAGAGCGACCAGTTGCTGACGTACTCCATGTCGAGTTCGACGCGTCTTGCATACGACAGGCGATTGCGGCCGCTGACTTGCCACAGGCCCGTGATCCCCGGGCGCATGGCGCAATAGTGTTCCCAGCCCTTGCCGTAAAGGCTGCGTTGACGCTCCATGCAGGGACGCGGACCGACCAGGCTCATGTCGCCCTTGAGCACGTTCCAGAACTGGGGCAGTTCGTCGAGGCTCAGCTTGCGGATGAACTGGCCGATGGGCGTGATGCGCGGATCCTTCTCGAGCTTCTGAAAGGTGTCCCACTCGGTGCGGGCCATGTCGTTGCGGCTCAGAAATTCGTCCAGCACCACTTCGGAGTTGTGCACCATCGAGCGGAACTTGTAGAAGCGAAACCGCTGGCCGCTTTCTCCAAGGCGGTTCTGCCAGAAGTGGACCGGACGGCCCATACTGATGCGAACGCCGAGTGCAACGAGCAGATAGAGGGGCCCGAAGAGGATGAAAAAAGTCAGCGCACCCACGATATCGATGGCGCGCTTCGTCGCGCGCTCGAGCCGAGTGAGTTTGCGCGGGTGTACGTACGCTGGAGGCGCGGATGATCCACCGCCATCAGGGGTGAAGCGTCGGACCACGTTGCCGTGTGCGGTCGAGTCGGAACGAAACATTTAAAAATCCCCTAGAACGGGTGCTGCCCTCAACTTCGGAGTCAGAGTGCAGCAGTGTAACGCTTTACTACTATTCGCAAGAATTTGAACACAAGATTCCTTCGTTGTCTTGTGAACAAAAGACGTACACCCTTCGTCAAGCAGTGTAAGTTGCATACTCGGTGAATAAGCCCTCACACCGATTGGTGCAATGCAGCATAGTCGCCGGAAGTGTAGGCCTTTTGTATGACAACATGTTAACGCTTCTTGACGATTGAGTGTTGTTTGCAAACGCCGTTCGTCGATTTCGTGACTTAGTTCTTGCCTACGGGGTTGCTGCAGTGCAGCAAGCATATGGCGTGCCGGAGCAATTCGAAAGGATTACAAAAAGCTACCGCAGCAGCGCACTGGGTTATTGAGGCGGGCGATGGCGCGCTCGATGAGCGGCACGGCGGGCAATAGCGATGCGAAGCGGGCGGCGCTGGCGCTGGCGCAGGCCCTTGAGATGGTCTCGGCAGGAAGGAACTGCCGTGTCGAACGCGAGGGAGGCGCGCTGCCTCCCCCGGTACCGGCTTACTGGCGCACGCTTGCGTCGTGCGCTGCGCCTTCGAACGGCAGCATCATGTTGCCGAGGTCGCGGCGGGTCTCCACCAGCACCAGCGGGCCCTCGTCGACCGCGATCGCGGGCGGGCGCTCGCGAGGTACATGAACGGGCTTGGGTTCCGCCGCGATCGCCGCACGAACTTGCGCCACGCGCTCGGCATCCGAATTCACCCAATGCAATCCCGAGCCCTCGGCCACTTGGGCGAGCTCGTCCAGCGGCAACTCGAAGGGTTGCACCTTCGGCAGCGCGCGCGAGCTTGGGGCCTTGGCTTCGACCACGATGGGGGTCGAGGGTGCGGCTGCGGGCCGTTCGGTGCGAAGCACTGGCGGCGGCGCCGTGTCGATCTCGATGCCGTCGTAGGCGCCGGTGGGCGCGGGCGGGAGTGCAGACGCGGTCGGAGCCGCCTCGCCCTCTTCGCGTGCTCCGCGCTCGCGGCGATCGCGGCCGTAGCGATCGCGAGAGCGTCCTCGGCGTTCGTCGCCGTCACGCCGCGGTGCGGAATCCTCGTTCGATGCATCACCGGCGTTGCCGATCTCGGCGACCTCGGCAGCGAGCGGCTGGGCTTCTGCGGCGGAAGGTGCTTCGACGGCGCGCGGCGCGCCGTCGTTGCGCCGCTCGCGGCGGCCTTCGTTGCGCTCGCCGCGAGGCGCGCGTTCCTCGCGCCCGCCGCGCGCACCGCGATCGGCCGAAGCGTCATCCTGTTGTTGCGAGCTGTCGGCGTTCGCTGCGCGGGCGGCGTCGCCCGTGCGTTCACGCGCTGCGTCTACGCCGCGCTCGCCGCGCTCGCCGCGTTCCCGACGTTCGCCGCGTCCGCGCGGTGCGCGTTCCGCGGGGCGTGCACCTTCGTCGCCTGCAAACGCATTCGGTGCGATCGCCTGCGCGTCCAGCTGGACGTCGGTTGCTTCGGTCGGCAGTTGGCGCAGGTCGCTGTCGCGACGCTCGCCGCGGCCACGGCGCTCGCCTTCGCGCGGCGCACGCGCTTCACGGGGCTCGCGGGGTTCACGGACCTGGCTGTCATTGCGCGCCTCGCCGCGGACTTCGCGTCCCTCGCGGCGTTCGCCTTCGCGACGTTCGCCGGAGCGGGGGCCACGGCGTTCACCATCGCGTCCGCCACGTCCTTCACCGCGTCCGCCGCGGCGTTGCTCGCCGTCGCGCGCGGTGCGTGCCTCGCCGTCCCGGCCGCTGCGGCCTTCCCGGCGCGGCTTGGGCGCTTCCACCGGAATCGTGGCCGGGGCAGGTGCCGGTGCCGGCGCGGCGCCGAACAGGCTCTTGATCCAGCCGAAGAGTCCTGATTCGGCGGGCGCGCGTGCAACGGGTGCAGCCGCAGCAGGTGCGGGCGCCGGCGCGACAACCGGCGGGCGCACCGCTTCGGGCTTCGGCACCGCCGCCGGTGCCGGCGCGTCGGGCAGCACGCCCTTGATCACCGGCGTCTGCCTGTTGGTCGGCTCCTGCGAGCGTCGCGTGACCGAGGTCGGATCCTCGATCTCGTCGGCCATCTTGTAGCTGGCCTCGATGTGGTCGAGGCGCGGGTCGTCGTGCTTCAGGCGCTCCAGCTTGTAGTTGGGCGTTTCCAGCGTCTTGTTGGGGACCATCAGCACGGTCACGCGCTGCTTGAGTTCGATCTTGGCGATCTCGGGGCGCTTTTCGTTGAGCAGGAAGGATGCGACTTCGACCGGCACCTGCACGTGCACTGCGGCCGTGTTGTCCTTCAGGCATTCCTCCTGAATGATGCGCAGGATCTGCAGCGCACTCGACTCGGTATCGCGGATGTGGCCCGAGCCGCCGCAACGGGGGCAGGGGATCGACGAGCCTTCGGAGAGCGCCGGCTTCAGGCGCTGGCGGCTCATTTCCATCAGGCCGAACTTGCTGATCGAACCGAACTGGACGCGCGCGCGGTCCTGGCGCAGCGCGTCGCGCAGGCGGCTTTCGACCTCGCGGCGGTTCTTCGACTCGTCCATGTCGATGAAGTCGATGACGATCAGGCCGCCCAGGTCGCGCAGGCGCATCTGACGGGCCACTTCGTCGGCCGCTTCGAGGTTGGTGCGCGTGGCTGTCTCTTCGATGTCGCCGCCCTTGATGGCGCGCGCCGAGTTCACGTCGACCGAGACCAGCGCTTCGGTGTGATCGATGACGATCGCGCCGCCGCTGGGCAATTGCACCGTGCGCGCGTAGGCCGATTCAATTTGATGTTCGATCTGGAAGCGGCTGAACAGGGCCGCGTCGTCGCGGTAGCGCTTCACGCGCGCGGCGTGTTCCGGCATCACGTGCGCCATGAACTGCTGCGCCTGGTCGTAGATGTCGTCGGTGTCGATCAGGATGTCGCCGATGTCGTGATTGAAGTAGTCGCGGATCGCGCGGATCACCAGTGACGACTCCTGGTAGATCAGGAAGGCACCCTTGCCGCCTTTGGCAGCGCCGTCGATAGCTGCCCAGAGCTTGAGCAGGTAGTTCAGGTCCCATTGAAGTTCGGGCGCGGAGCGGCCGATGCCGGCAGTGCGCGCGATGATGCTCATGCCCTTGGGGTACTCGAGCTGGTCCATCGCCTCCTTGAGCTCGGCGCGGTCGTCGCCTTCGATGCGCCGGCTGACGCCGCCGCCGCGCGGGTTGTTCGGCATCAGCACGACGTAGCGGCCGGCCAGCGAGATGAAGGTGGTCAGGGCTGCGCCCTTGTTGCCGCGCTCTTCCTTCTCGACCTGGACCACCAGTTCCTGGCCTTCGCGGATCGCATCCTGGATCCGGGCCTGGCTGGCCGAGACGCCTTCGGCGAAATACTGCTTGGAGATTTCCTTGAACGGCAGGAAGCCGTGGCGGTCTTCGCCGTAGTCGACGAAGCAGGCCTCCAGCGACGGCTCGACCCGCGTCACGACCGCCTTGTAGATATTGCCCTTGCGCTGCTCGCGCCCTTCGATTTCGATTTCGTAGTCGAGGAGCTTTTGCCCGTCGACGATGGCCAGGCGGCGTTCTTCTGCCTGCGTGGCGTTGATCAGCATCCGCTTCATGATGCGTTTCCTTTGTCTGTTCTATCGTTCTAACCGGTCCATAACGGACCTAACGATGCACGGACGACGCGTCGCGAAACGAAGGAATTGCCGCTGTGCCCCGGCTGCTGCTGGGTTGCCGCGCGGACGCGAACAACCGTATCGAGCGTCAGCTCAATGACAGCCGGGGTGGGGGCGCGTGGATGGGCGCGAGCCCGATATGGTGTTGACGCGCTATATTTTCTATAGCAATTGGCGCAATGGTGGCGCGCTCTGCCGACGATTCAATGCCTGTAGCCGCTGGCATCAGCCAGCGCAGGCAAAGTTGAATCAGCAGTATCAACACAAGGTACTCGCTTCGATCCGCCGGCAGCTTATGGCCTGCCGGCTGGGTATTCCGTATCGGTGTTTCGTGGGCGTCGGCTTGACTTTGATGTAGCGCCCGCCGCCTTGCGCGTTGGCGCGTGGCTTGCGGGCTCAACGCCTAAGCGGCATCGACCTCACAGCGCCTCCGGCAGTGCTCTAAACTTCTGATTAATCAAGCACTTACAAGACCGCGCTGGTGAAAAACATTATAGGTGCGAAGCCAAGCCCCGCGGCAGCAGAAGTTCGCTTTCTGACGGTCGATGGGGAATCTGCGGGCCAAAGACTCGACAATTTCCTGTTCCGGCAGCTCAAGGGCGTACCCAAAACCCATGTCTACCGGATCATCCGGTCGGGCGAGGTGCGCATCAACAAGGGACGCGCTCAGGCCGAGACCCGGCTGGCGCAGGGCGACGTATTGCGGGTGCCGCCGGTGCGGGTGTCGGCGCGATCGGAAGAGGGCGGCTCGCCGCCGGCGCCCGCGCGCGAATTCCCCTTGCTGTACGAGGACGATGCGCTGCTGGCGATCGACAAGCCGGCCGGCGTCGCGGTTCACGGTGGCAGCGGCGTGAGCTTCGGCGTGATCGAGCAGTTGCGCACCGCGCGCCCCACCGCGCGCTTTCTGGAGCTCGTGCATCGGCTGGACCGTGAGACCTCGGGCATCCTGCTGGTTGCCAAGAAGCGCAGCGCATTGACGGCGCTGCAAGACCAGTTTCGCGAGCGCGAGACCGGCAAGACCTACCTGGCACTGGTCGAAGGCAGCTGGCCGGCGAACAAGAAGGTGCTCGATGCGCCGCTCGCCAAGTACCTTCTTCCGAGCCAGCCGGGCTCGGCCGATCCGGGCGAGCGGCGCGTGCGCGTGGTGGCCAAAGACCATCCCGACGCGATGCGCGCCGTGACGCTCGTGAAGGTCCTGGCCCGCGTCAGTCTTCCTGCCGACGCCGCTGCGTTCTCGCTGCTTGCCGTCACGATCAAGACCGGCCGCACGCACCAGATTCGCGTCCACCTCGCCTCCGGAGGTCATGCGATCGCGGGCGACGACAAGTACGGAGACTTCGAGCGCAATCGGGCGCTGCAGAAGCTCGGCTTCAAACGCATGTTCCTGCACGCCTGGCGCTTGCAGTTCACTCACCCCGCGAGCGGAGAGCGCATGGCGCTGCAGGCCGACCTGCCGCCGGAACTGCATGCGCTGATGCCGCAGGCTGCGCTCGATGCGCTCGCGGCCCATCCCTCGACAGCTTCTCACTCATGACTGACATTCGCCCCCGCCGCTTCGACCTGATCGCTTTCGATTGGGACGGCACGCTCTATGACTCGACGCGGCTTATCGTGCGCTGCATCCAGGCTGCGGTGGTCGATGTCGGCGGCGCCAAGCCGAACGAGAACGACGCCGCCTGGGTGATCGGCCTGGGCCTTGCCGAAGCGCTGGCGCGCGCGGCGCCAGACGTGCCCAAGGAAAAGTACGCCGAGCTCGGTGCGCGCTACCGGTACCACTACCTGCAGCATCAGGACGACCTGGTGCTCTTCGACGGGGTCCTGCCGATGCTCGATGCGCTCCACGCGCGCGGCCATAAGCTGGCCGTCGCCACGGGCAAGTCGCGCCGGGGGCTGAACGAGGCGCTCGCGACGGTTGCCCTGCGGGACCGTTTCGATGCCTCCCGAACAGCCGATGAAACCTTCGGCAAGCCGCATCCGCGCATGCTGCTCGAATTGATGGAAGAGCTGGACGCGCCGGCCGAGCGCACCTTGATGGTCGGCGACACCACGCACGATCTCCAGCTCGCGCTCAACGCCGGCTGTGCGAGCGTGGGCGTGAGCTACGGCGCGCACGAGCCGGATACCTTCGACGCGCTTGGGCCGCTGCATGTGGCGCACTCGGTGTCCGGTCTGACGCAATGGCTTCTCGAGAACGCATGAAAATCCGCGCATGAGCGAGAGCGGATGCATTCCCCTGTGCAATACGGCCGACCTCGTCGAGGGCGGGCGCGCCGTTCCCTTCGACGTGGTGCATGGCGGCCAGACGTGCAGGGCCTTTGCAGTTCGCTTTGAAGGGCAGCCGCATGCCTACCTGAACCGCTGCAGCCACGTCGCGATGGAGCTGGATTTCCAGCCTGATCGCTTCTTCGACGATAGCGGCCAATGGCTGCTGTGCGCGACGCACGGCGCCGTCTACAAGCCGGACACCGGCGAGTGCGCCGGCGGTCCCTGTCGCGGCGGCCTGGTGAAGATCGCCTTGAGCGAACGGGACGGAGTGGTGCACTGGCATACTGCCTGGAACCTCCAACCTCTGGTTTTCTGACATGACCGATTCCAACCGCACGGAACCCGAGGGTTTCGAGCCTTTCGAGCGCGCTACGCCCTCCCGAAACACGTCGAGGAACGATCCCACGCAGCAACCCAACTGGGAGCGCGCAACACTCGAAAAGCTGGCCTTCGCCTCGCTGCGCGAGCAAAGAGCCACGCGACGCTGGAAGACCTTCGTTCGCCTGAGCTGGCTCGCCTTCTTCATTTTCCTGGTGTGGCTGGCCGTGTCCCGCGGCACGCCGACGACCGCCAAGACCACGTCTCACACGGCGGTGGTCGAAATCAAGGGCGAAATCGCCAATGGTGGCGATGCGAGTGCGGAGTTCGTGATCGCGGCGATGAAGTCTGCTTTCGAGGACGATGGCGCCAAAGGTGTGATCTTGCTGATCAATTCGCCTGGCGGAAGCCCCGTGCAGGCCGGCATCATCAACGACGAGATCAAGCGCCTGCGGGCCAAGCACAACAAGCCGGTCTACGCGGTGGTCGAGGAGACCTGCGCGTCGGCGGCGTATTACATCGCGGCGGCGACCGACAAGGTCTTCGTCGACAAGGCGAGCATCGTCGGAAGCATCGGCGTGCTGATGGACGGTTTCGGATTCACCGGCCTCATGGACAAGGTGGGCGTAGAGCGCAGGCTCTTGACGGCCGGCGAAAACAAGGGCTTTCTGGATCCGTTCAGCCCGATGAGCGATGCGCAGCGGGTGCACGCGCAAAAGATGCTCGACCAGATCCACGCGCAGTTCATCGATGTGGTCAAGAAGGGCCGCGGCGACCGGTTGAAGGTCGATACGCCCGGCCTGTTCAGCGGCTTGTTCTGGAGCGGCCAGCAGGCCGTGGAACTCGGCCTGGCCGATCAGCTCGGCAACGTCGATTTCGTTGCGCGCGAAGTGATCAAGGCCGAGGAAGTGATCGACTACACGCGCCGGGAGAACGTGGCCGAGAAGCTCGCCAAGAAATTCGGCGCTGCCCTCGGCGATGCCTCGGTACGGGCACTGCGAACCGCGCCGGCGCTGCGTTGAATCAGGCCGGATTTGCGAAGCGCGCCGATGCCGCGAGCGCTGCGGCAAAGGCCACCACGACATAAAGCGCGGCGGTCAGCGAGCTGACCTGGGCCAGAAAACCGATCACGGGCGGTCCGGCCATGAAGCCCAGGTAGGCTGCCGCCGATACCGCGGCGATACCGCGTGCCGGCTCGACGCCGGGGACGCGCGCCGACGCCGCGAACAGGATCGGCACCACATTGGCGAAGCCCGCCCCTACGCCTGCAAATCCGATCAGCGCCAGCCAGGGTTCATCGGCCAGCAGTACCAGCGTCATGGAGGCGGCAGCCAGCCAAGCGCTGCCGCGCAGCAGCAAGGCCGGCGAGAAACGCGCCCGCATCGCGTCGCCGGCGAAGCGCGTGGCGGCCATCGCCGCCGAAAAGCTGGCGTAGGCCAGCGCGGCCTGCTGCTGGGGACTGCCCAGTTCCTGCTTCAAATAGAGCACGCTCCAGTCGTAGATCGCGCCCTCGGCAATCAGCCCCAACGCGGCGAGCACGCCGAGGATCGCCAGCGCGCCGTGCGGCAAGCGAAAGCCGTCGCCCGTGCTGGTGAATGTGGTCGCCTCTTTCGGCAACATCCACCTGGAAGAGAGGGCGATCGATAGCGCCATCGTCGCGGCGACCAGCGTCAAGTGCGATTGCGGCGTCATGCCAGCGGCGAGCGCTGCGCCGCCGGTCACGGCGCCTGCCATGCCGCCCAGACTGAACATGCCGTGCATGCCGCTCATCAGCGGATGGCCGTTGCGCAGCTCGAGCTGCGCGGCCTCGGTATTGATCGCCACGTCGAAGACGCCGGTGAGAACGCCGAACACGGCGAGCAATCCCAGCAGCGCGCCGTAGCTCGGCATCGCCAGCAAGCCGGCCAGCAGCAACGAGTAGATCGCGCCGCACAGGCCGGCAGTGCCGCGTGCGCCATGGCGGCCGATCCAGCGGCTTGCCTGTGTGAGGCCGAGTAAGGCGCCGACACCGGCTGCGAGCATGGCCAGGCCGAGCGCCGCTTCATCGACGCCATAGTGGATTTTCACGGTCGGGATATGAACGCCCCAGGTCGCGAAGATGAAGCCCGAGCCGAAGAATTGCGCGCGCGAAGCCCAGCGCATGCGGGCAGAAACGCTCGTCACGGTGCCGGACAAGATCAGCGCCCGATCGCGAACACGGCGGGCGAACGCTCGTCGGCCGGCAATGGTTTGGCGCGCCAGCTCTTCACCGTCTCGCTGCGCACGTTCGCGGCCGCGAGCGTGAGTCCGCGCGCCACCGCGAGCCGCGTGTTGTGCTGCAGCGTTTGGACGAGCGCCTGCAGCAGGGCTGTATTGCGGTAGGGCGTTTCGATGAAAAGCTGCGTCTGGCCGGTGCGCAATGCAAGCGCCTCGAGCTCGCGGATGCGGTGTGCACGTGTCTCGGCGTCCTGCGGAAGGTAGCCGACGAATGCAAAGTTTTGGCCATTGAGTCCGCTCGCCGCAAGTGCGAGCAGCAGCGACACCGGGCCGGTGAGCGGCACCACCGTGATGCCCAGTTCGTGCGCGGCCCGTGCGACAGAGGATCCCGGGTCAGCGACGGCAGGCATGCCGGCCTCGCTGAGCAGGCCGATGTCCTTGCCTTCGAGCGCGGCGGCAAGGAGTGGTCGGGCATCGAACTGTCCAGCGTGGTCTCCCTTTTTGTGAACCTCGCGCGGCAGTTCCTGGATCTGCTGGGCCTGCAGCGGCGCAGCAAGCGGCGCCACTGCGTCGATGCGCTTGAGATAGGCGCGAGCCGATTTCGCGTTCTCGCAGATCCAGTGCGTGATCCCAGCCGCGATCCGCAGCGTGCCGAGCGGAAGCACGTCCTGCAGCGGCACCTCCGCCTCACAGCCGAAATCCAGCGGTGCGGGCACCAGATAGAGCTTGCCCTTGCTCACAGCAGGTCCACCCCTGCGGCCCGCAGCATGTTGGCGGTTCGGATCAGTGGCAGGCCCACCAGCGCCGTCGGATCGTCGCTGTCGATCGCGTTGAGCAATGCGATGCCGAGGCCTTCGCTCTTTGCGCTTCCCGCGCAGTCGTAGGGCTGTTCCGCGCGCAGGTAGGTATCGATCGCCGCATCGCTGAGCTCGCGAAACACGACGCGCACCGGCGCCAGGTCGCGCTGCACGAAGCTCGTCGCCTGGCACACCACGGCGACAGCTGTCTGGAAGATCAGCGTCTGGCCTCGCATGCGCCGCAGTTGGGCGGTGGCGCGCGTGTGATCTCCCGGCTTACCCAGGGGTTCGCCGGCCAGGTCGGCCACCTGGTCGGAACCGATGACCACCGCTTCCGGGAACCGGCGGGCGACCGACATCGCCTTTTCGAGTGCGAGCCGCTCGGCCAATGCGCGAGGCCCCTCGCCGGCCTGGGGCGTTTCGTCGACCTCGGGAGCCTGAACATCGAAGGCCAAGCGCAGGCGCGTAAGAAGTTCGCGGCGATAGCGCGAAGTCGAGGCAAGGATCACGGTACGTTGCATGGGCCACGATTGTGCGCGAGCGGTTTAGACTGGTGCCGATGACCAGAGAATTTGCCCCAGGCCGGCTCGACGTGAACGGCTTTGCCGAGGCGGCCGCCACCGTTTCGGGAAACGAGCCCCTTCAGACCTATCAGCGCTTGAGCGCTGAAGTGGCCGCCCCGGCCACCGACGCGAGCGTGCGCTGGCAGGCCGAAGGCGCCCGCCGCGATGGCCCCGATGGCAGGCCAGTCCCCTGGCTGCACCTGGAAGCGCGGACCACGGTGCCCCTAGTCTGCCAGCGCTGCCTCACCCCGGTCGAGGTCGAACTGAAAGTCGATCGCTGGTTCCGCTTCGCGGCGGACGAAGCCATTGCAGCGGCCGAGGACGAGGATTCCGAGGAGGATGTTTTGGTCGCGAGCCGCGATTTCGACCTCCATGCCTTGATCGAGGATGAACTCCTCATGGAATTCCCGGTCACGCCGCGGCACGAACGTTGTCCCGAGCCGGTGCAGCTATCGGCTGCGGATCCCGATTTCGAGGCGGCCGAGGCCGCGCGTCCGAATCCCTTCGCTGTGCTCGGCGCGTTGCGTTCGCGCAAGCCGGAGTAGGCCCCGAAACATCGAGCTGGCGCTCCTTATTCAGCTTGGGCTATAATCATGGGCTTCGCGCGCGCCGCCGTCGACGTTAGAGCGTTCTACAGGGCCTCACGGCCGCCCCGCGTGCTTACCCACTCACCCGAATACTTTCAGGAGCCAGCATGGCCGTCCAGCAAAACAAGAAGTCGCCGTCCAAGCGCGGCATGCACCGTTCCCACAATGCTTTGGGCGTGCCCGGCATTGCCGTCGAGCCGACCACCGGCGAAACGCATCTGCGCCACCACATCAGCCCGAACGGCTTCTATCGCGGCCGCAAGGTGCTCAAGACCAAGTCTGAAGCCTGATTCCAGTTTCAAGGCCAAAGGCCCGAAGCTACTTTTGTTGTAGCGTCGGGCCTTTGTTTTGATGGTCACGCCTTCCGAATCCGCTCCTGCCCCCTCCGCGATCACGCTTGCCGTCGATTGCATGGGAGGCGACCACGGTCCGCGCGTCACGCTTGCGGCCTGCCGTGCATTTCTCGATCGCCACGCCGAAGCGTCGTTGCTGCTGGTCGGTGCCCCCGCAGCGCTGGCCGGCTTCTCGCATCCGCGTGCCCGGGTCATTCCCGCCAGCGAGGTGGTCGGAATGGACGACCCGATCGAGATCGCGCTGCGCAAGAAAAAAGATTCGTCGATGCGCGTCGCGATCCAGCAAGTGAAAGACGGCGCCGCGCAGGCCGCGATCTCCGCCGGCAACACTGGTGCCTTGATGGCGATCGCTCGTTACTTGCTCAAGACGCTGGATGGAATCGACCGGCCCGCAATCGCTCCTCAGCTTCCCAACAGCAAAGGTGGGGCGACCACCGTGCTCGACCTCGGTGCCAACGTGGATTGCGACGCCGAAGATCTGTTGCAGTTCGCCGTGCTGGGTTCCGCCCTCGTATCGGCTCTGACGGGCAATGAGTCGCCGTCCGTCGGACTTCTCAATGTGGGCGAAGAGGCGATCAAGGGCAGCGAAACGATTAAAAAAGCGAGCCAACTGCTTCGAAAAGCAGCCAATTCCCAGGATCTGAATTTCTACGGAAACGTCGAGGGCAACGATATTTTCAAGGGGACGACCGACATCGTCGTGTGTGACGGTTTCGTCGGCAATGTCACATTGAAGGCAACCGAAGGAGTGGCTTCGATGATCGTCGACTTCCTGCGCATCGAATATTCGAACGGCGTTTTCAGCAAATTTGCTGCCATCGTCTCCTATCCGGTTCTAAAAGCGCTCAAACGCCGTCTGGATCATCGGCGGTACAACGGCGCGGCCTTGCTTGGCCTGCGGGGACTCGTTTTCAAGAGCCATGGCTCGGCTGACGAAGTGGCCTTCGGTCATGCGCTCGATCGCGCTTATGATGCCGCTCGCAACAACCTGCTCGATCGCGTGCGGGCCCGCATCGCCCACGCCGCGCCACTCCTCGCGCGACAAGAACTGGCGGCGCCGGTCGACACGGCGGCGCTCCACGTTTGATGACTCCTTTTTCCCGCATCACCGGCACCGGCAGCTACCTGCCCCCGCGCCGAGTGACCAACGACGACCTCGCCCGCGAACTGGCCACGCGTGGCATCGAGACCTCTGATCAATGGATCATCGAGCGCACGGGCATTCGCGCCCGGCACTTTGCCGCGCCGGAAGTCACGAGCAGCGAACTGGGGCTGGAAGCGGCAAGGAATGCGTTGGAAGCGGCAGGCCGCAGTCCCGGCGACGTCGATCTGATCATCGTCGCGACCTCGACCCCCGACATGGTGTTCCCGTCGTCGGCAGCCATTCTTCAGAACAAGCTGGGTATCGCAGGCTGTCCTGCGTTCGACGTACAGGCGGTATGCAGCGGTTTCGTCTATGCGCTGACGGTGGCCGATGCCATGATCCGCACCGGAAGCGCCAAGTGCGCATTGGTCGTCGGCGCGGAGGTGTTTTCGCGCATCCTCGATTTCAACGACCGCACCACCTGCGTCCTGTTCGGTGACGGCGCCGGCGCCGTCGTGCTCGAGGCCAGCAATGAGCCCGGGATTCTTGCCAGCGACCTGCATGCCGACGGCAAGCACGTGGGGATCCTCTGCGTGCCGGGCCACGTCTCGGGCGGCAACGTGCTCGGCACGCCGCTGCTTCACATGGACGGGCAGGCCGTTTTCAAGCTGGCCGTACGCGTGCTGGAAGAGGCCGCACGCGCCACCTTGCAGAAGGCGGGCAAGACCGAAGCCGACATCGACTGGCTGATTCCCCATCAGGCCAACATCCGCATCATGGAAGGCACCGCGCGGAAGCTGAAGATGCCGCTCGAGAAGCTGATCGTGACGGTCAATGAGCATGGCAACACCTCCGCGGCCTCCATCCCCTTGGCATTGGACGAAGCGGTGCGCGGAGGCAAGGTCAAGAAGGGCGACGCGGTGATGCTGGAAGGCGTTGGCGGCGGCTTCACCTGGGGCGCGGTACTGTTGACCATGTAATGCAGCGCGTTGCTCCGAAGAGGGCAGTGGCGCGCGACTGGAGACGCAAACAATGAAATCCTTCGCTTTCGTATTTCCCGGCCAGGGCTCGCAGGCGGTCGGCATGCTCGACGCATGGGGTGACCATCCGGCCGTGGCTGAGACCCTGCGGGAAGCATCCGATGCCTTGGATGAAGACGTTTCTCGCTTGATCCACGACGGCCCCAAGGAGGCGCTGGCGCTCACGACGAATACACAGCCCGTGATGCTGGTCGCCGGCATCGCGGCGTGGCGGGCCTGGTTGGCGGAAGGCGACGCCAAGCCTACGGTCGTTGCCGGTCATTCGCTGGGCGAATATTCCGCCTTGGTCGCGTCCGGCGTCCTGACGCTCGCGCAGGCGGCGCCATTGGTGCGTTTTCGCGCGCGGGCCATGCAGCAGGCCGTGCCCGTGGGGGCGGGCGCCATGGCGGCGGTCCTCGGCATGGATGCCGGCAAGGTGAAAGCAGGTTGTGCCGAAGCGACGGCCTCGTTCGGCGCCGGCAGTGCCGAAATCGTCGAAGCGGTGAACTTCAACGATCCGATGCAAACCGTGATCGCAGGCAGCAAGGCCGCGGTCGAAAAGGCCTGTGAAGTACTCAAGGCCCAGGGCGCCAAGCGGGCACTGCCGCTG
Source organism: Variovorax paradoxus (assembly GCF_018614955.1). Taxonomy (GTDB): domain Bacteria; phylum Pseudomonadota; class Gammaproteobacteria; order Burkholderiales; family Burkholderiaceae_C; genus Variovorax; species Variovorax paradoxus_J. The sequence goes on along the minus strand of NZ_JAGGNV010000080.1, from coordinate 17,473 downwards.
CCGGTGTCGGCCCCTTTCCATTCGAGCCTGATGAAGCCGGCCGCCGAAGCGCTGCGGGAGCGGCTGGCATCTCTCAGCCTGGCTGCGCCGCAGATTCCCGTCCTCAACAACATCGATGTGGCGGTCGAAACCGACCCAGCCCGGATTCGCGACGCGTTGGTGCGTCAGGCCGCGGGCCCGGTGCGCTGGGTCGAAGGTGTGCAGGCTCTGGCGGCGCGTGGCGTGGAAGTCGTCGTCGAATGCGGTCCCGGCAGGGTGCTGGCCGGCATGACCAAACGCATTGCGCCCGAACTTGCCGCGGCCTCGGTGTATGACCCGGCGACACTGGCGGAAACAAGACAACTGCTCGGCGGCTGAACGCCGGGCCCCGACATCATTCTCTTATGAGCATTCCAAAATTCGAAGGCCAGGTCGCCCTGGTCACCGGCGCTTCGCGCGGTATCGGTGCCGCAATCGCGCTCGAACTGGCGCAGCGCGGTCTCACGGTCGTCGGGACCGGCACCACCGAAGAAGGCGCGAAAAAGATCACGGCCGCGCTCGCCGCGCATGGCGGGCGGGGGTGCGCACTCGACGTCAACGACGGGCCGTCAGTCGAAGCGCTGGTCGACGAGATCGTCAAGACCTACGGTGCGATCCACGTGCTGGTCAACAACGCCGGCATCACCCGCGACATGCTCGCCATGCGCCTCAAGGACGAGGATTGGGATGCGGTGCTCGACACCAACCTCAAGGCCGTTTTCCGTCTTTCCCGTGCGGTGATCCGCCCCATGATGAAGCAGCGCTACGGCCGGATCGTCAGCATCACCAGCGTCGTGGGTGCCTCCGGCAACGCCGGCCAGGCCAACTATGCGGCCGCCAAGGCCGGCGTGGCGGGCATGACGCGCGCGTTGGCACGCGAACTCGGAAGCCGCAACATCACGGTCAACTGCGTCGCGCCGGGTTTCATCGAAACCGACATGACCGCCAGCCTGCCCGAGGCCCAGCAGCAAGCGCTGCTGTCGCAGATCCCGCTCGGTCATCTGGGCAAGCCTGCCGACATCGCGCATGCCGTCGCCTACCTGGCTTCGCCCCAGGCCGCCTATGTGACGGGCCAGGAACTGCACGTCAACGGCGGCATGCATATGTAAGTGCAAGGCGCAATTCTTTTGTCGTACGGCCTTGGGGCGGATGCCACAATGCGGCCGGCTAAAATCCACCGATTACCTACAACCCTCAGAGGGAACCAAATGAGCGATATCGAAGCACGTGTCAAGAAAATCATTGCCGAACAACTCGGCGTTGAAGAGTCCCAGGTCACCAATGAAAAGGCTTTCGTGGCAGACCTCGGCGCTGACTCGCTCGACACGGTCGAACTGGTGATGGCACTCGAAGACGAATTCGGCATCGAGATCCCGGACGAAGACGCCGAGAAGATCACGACTGTCCAGAACGCCGTCGACTACGCCACCAAGAATCAAAAGGCCTGATATCGGCCACGCTGAGTTTCCGTTCCGGCCAGCGGCTTCCAAGCCTGCACGCGCCGCACAACGGCCTCAGTGCTTCCAGAAAGGTTTGCCGGCATGACCAAACGCCGCGTCGTCGTCACTGGGCTCGGTTGCATTGCCCCTGTCGGAAACACCGTTGCCGAGTCCTGGACCAATCTGTTGGCCGGGAAGTCGGGCGTCGACACCATCACCAAGTTCGATGTGAGTGCCTTTGCCTGCAAATTCGCAGGCGAGGTCAAAGGCTTCGACATCACGCAATACATCCCCGAGAAGGAGGCGCGCCACATGGATCGCTTCATCCACCTCGGGCTGGCTGCCGCGATCCAGGCGGTGCAGGACAGCGGCTTGCCGACCGGCGAGGCCCTCAGCTATGAAGAAGCCGTTCGCATCGGCTGCAACATCGGCTCAGGGATCGGGGGGCTCCCCATGATCGAGGCCACGCACGGTGAACTGACCAACCGCGGCCCGCGCCGCGTGTCTCCGTTCTTCGTGCCGGCATCGATCATCAACATGATCTCCGGCCATGTGTCCATCAAGTATGGCTTCAAAGGCCCGAACATCGCGATCGTCACTGCCTGCACGACCGGTTTGCATGCGATCGGTACCTCGGCTCGGATGATCGAGTACGGCGATGCCGATGTGATGATTGCGGGCGGCTCGGAATCGACGGTGTCGCCGCTCGGCATCGGAGGCTTTGCCGCGGCGCGCGCACTGTCGACGCGCAACGACGATCCGGCCACCGCTTCCCGCCCCTGGGATCGCGACCGCGACGGCTTCGTGCTCGGTGAGGGTGCCGGCGTACTGGTGCTCGAGGAATACGAACACGCCAAGGCGCGCGGCGCCAAGATCTACGCCGAAGTGTCCGGCTTCGGCATGAGCGCCGATGCATTCCACATGACAGCGCCCGATGTCGATGGGCCCCGCCGCTCGATGGATATGGCCTTGAAGAATGCCGGCGTCAATGCCGACCAGGTGCAATACCTCAACGCGCATGGCACCTCGACGCAGATCGGTGACGTCAACGAGACCAATGCGATCAAGAACGCTTTTGGTGACCACGCCAAAAAGCTGGTGGTGAACTCGACCAAGTCGATGACCGGCCACCTGCTCGGCGGTGCCGGTGGTATCGAATCGGTGTTCACCGTGCTGGCGGTGCACCACCAGAAGAGCCCGCCGACGATCAACATCTTCAATCAAGATCCGGAGTGCGATCTCGATTACTGTGCCAATGAGGCGCGCGATCTCAAGATCGATGTCGCCGTCAAGAACAACTTCGGTTTCGGCGGCACCAACGGCACGCTGGTGTTCAGGCGCGCTTGATTTTCCTTGACCCATGCACAGCGCCCCATCGGTGAGCTATCCGGTGGGGCGTTCGCGCAGCGCTGATCGGCTGCTCTCGATCGGCTGGACCTGCGGCGCGTGCTGCGTGGCCGCAGCGTGCTCTCGGTTCGACGGCGCAGATTGGCGGGTCGGGTTGCTGGCGCTCAGCGTCGTCGGGGCCGGTGCTGCGGCATGGCGGAGCGCGCTGCGACGCACCGCATCCGCGAAACTGAGCTTCGACGGCCGGCATTGGTCGCTTGCGGGCGCTGCCGGGGTGCGAGCGGCGGGGATAAAAGTCGCCCTGGATTTTCAATCGCTGCTCGTGTGCCTGACTGATGCGCGTCGTGCGCGGCGCTGGGTCTGGCTCGACCGGAGCACCCTGCCGGAGCGCTGGCAGGATTTGCGCCGTGCGGTATATTCGCGCGCCCCGCTGGCGAGCCCGGTTGCCGACTCGCGGCAAGCGTCGGCATCCGGCTCGCACCATCCTCTTTCATGACAGCCTCTCCGCCGCCCGTGCCGCCCGACACCGGCTTGACCGATGCGCCCCCTGCAGAGGTGAGGCCCGGGGAGGTCGACTTTCAGCTGGTTCAGCGCACGGTCGCAGGCGATCAGAAGGCTTTCGAACTGCTCGTCATCAAGTACCAGCGCCGGATCGAGCGCCTCATCGGCCGCATGGTGCGCGACGTGAACCTGGTAGAGGACATCGCGCAGGAGACCTTCATCCGCGCCTACCGCGCCTTGCACCAGTTCAGGGGCGAGGCGCAGTTTTACACCTGGCTCTATCGCATCGCCGTCAATACCGCCAAGAAGGCCCTGGTGGACATGAAGCGAGACCCGACCGTCTCCGAGAGCGCATTGCGTTCGTCTTCTGAGGACGAGGATGAAACTTACCGGCCCGGAAACGAACCAATCAGCGACGAGACGCCCGAATCCGTCATGGCCGCCAACGAAATCGCGGCCGCCGTCGAAGCTGCAATGGAAGCACTGCCGGCCGAGCTGCGGCAGGCGGTGACCCTGCGCGAGATCGAAGGCATGAGCTACGAAGAGATCGCCGAGGTGATGAATTGCCCGATCGGGACCGTACGCTCGCGGATTTTCCGGGCCCGTGAAGCTATTTCGGCAAGAGTCAAGCCGCTGCTGGACAACCAGTCCGGCAAGCGCTGGTAAGCAGGTGAATGAAATGAAGCACACAAGCACAGTCCACGAGCAGGTTTCCGCGCTGGCCGATGGCCATCTGCGGGACGACGAGTTCGCACAGGTGATCGAGAAGGTCTGCACGGACGACGATCTGCGTGCGACCTGGCATACCTATCATCTGGTCGGGGAAGTGCTGCGTTCGGGCGTGCACTCCGCCTGCAGCGATACCTCGCTGTTCCTGTCGCGGCTGCAGCAGCGGCTGGCGGCCGAACCGTCCGCGTCGACGCTGGCGCCCGAGGCGGCAAAGACCGTAGTGCACCATGTCGAAGCCGCCAACGAACCGGTATTCCGATGGAAACTCGTCGCCGGTGCGGCATCGCTGGCGGCTGCGGCCGCCATCGGCTGGAACTGGGTCGGGAGCACCGGTCCTCAACCGGCCGCGGCACAGCTGGCGCAGCAGCAGAGCTCGAGTTCGGTGCTCGCTGCGTCGAATTCTTCACAGCAGACACCTTCCAACCTCGCGCCGATGCGGGTCATCGTCGGAAATGGCAATCCGCAGGTCATGCTGCGTGATCCGCGGCTGGATCAGTTGCTCGAAGCGCACCAGCAGGCGGGCGGCGCCTCGCAGATGCCTTCCGGCTTCCTGCGCAACGCCACCTTCGATGGGCCATCGCGTTGATCGCGCGTCCGCAGCCCTTGCAATGACCGTTCCGATGCCGATTTCCGCGCGTGGTGCCGTGGTTCTCGTTGCCGCGCTGTGCGTGGCACAGGCCGTGACGGCTCAGAACCGGACACCCTCGCCGTCAGTGAAGAGTTCGATCAGCCCGGCCGGCGGCGAGACGCCGGCCCTGGGCGTGGTCGAGTGGTTGCAGCGTATGCATGCCGCTTCGCGGCAGCGGTCCTACGTCGGAACTTTCGTCGTATCGGCGCCTACGGGCAGTTTGTCGAGCGCCCGCATCTGGCATGTGTGCGAGGGCGAGCTCCAGATGGAGCGCATCGAGGCCTTGTCCGGACCGCCGCGCTCGACCTTCAGGCGCAACGACCACGTGATGACCTTTCTGCCCGAGACAAAGGTCGTGAAGAGCGAGAAGCGCGAAAACCTCGAGCTGTTCCCGAACCTGCTCGGTACCCCCGACTCCTCCATCGGCGACCTCTACGGTGCGCGCGTGCTGGGCAAGGACCGTGTCGCGGGCTTCGATGCCGACGTGGTGCAGTTGGAGCCGCGCGACGGGCTGCGTTTCGGCTACCGCGTCTGGAGCGAGCGCCGATCGGGCTTGGTGGTGAAGCTGCAGACCATCGACGGCGAAAGCCGCGTGATCGAACAGTCCGCATTTTCCGAACTTCAGCTCGACCCGCCGGTCAAAGCGCAAGCCCTTGCACAGATGATGGGCAGCACCGCGGGTTATCGCGTAGAGAAATCCGAGCTCGAGCGCACCACGGCCGCGAAAGAAGGTTGGTCGCTGCGTGCGCCCATCGCCGGCTTCAAGCCGGTCAGCTGCTATCGGCGCCCCACGGGGGTAGCAGGGAGCGGTGCGCAGGGGCACACGATGCAGTGGACGTTTTCCGATGGCCTTGCGTCGGTCTCGCTGTTCGTCGAGCCTTACGACGCGCAGCGCCAGCCGCGGGAAGTCCTGCTGGCACTCGGCGCTACCTATACGCTGACGCGACGGCTGCCGGGCAAAGACGGCGACTGGTGGCTGACTGCCGTCGGCGAAGTGCCGCCGCAAACGCTCGATGCGTTTGCGCAAAGTCTTGTTCGTGCGCGTTGAGTCGCCATATTGATCGTTGTTCACAGATCTCTCAAACGAAGGAAACCGATGATGTTCAAGTTCGAGAAGAACAAAATCCGTTCATTCCTGATGGCCGGCGTGCTCGCGCTGGCCTCCGGCGCTGCGCTACTGCCCATCGCGCCCGCGCATGCGCAAGCCGCCCGCGTCCTCCCGGATTTCACCGATCTGGTCGATCAGGTCGGGCCTGCGGTGGTCAATATCCGGACCGTCGAAAAGGTGGCGCAGCGCAGCGGCAACGCCGAGATGGACGAGGAGATGCAGGAATTCTTCCGCCGCTTCTTCGGTCAGCCGATGCCGAACATCCCGCGCCAGGGGCCGCGTCCGAACCGGCCTCAGCAGCCTCAGGAAGAGGAGCGCCCGCGTGGCGTGGGTTCCGGTTTCATCCTCACGACCGACGGCTTCGTCATGACCAACGCACACGTTGTCGATGGCGCATCCGAGGTGCTTGTGACGCTTGTCGACAAGCGCGAATTCAAGGCCAAGCTGATCGGCGCGGACAAGCGTACCGACGTCGCGGTCGTGAAGATCGAAGCGACCGGCTTGCCGGCGGTCAAGGTCGGCGACATCTCCAGGCTGCGCGTCGGCGAATGGGTGATGGCCATCGGTTCGCCCTTCGGCCTCGAGAACACCGTGACTGCGGGCATCGTGAGCGCCAAGCAGCGCGACACCGGCGACTATTTGCCTTTCATCCAGACGGACGTTGCCATCAACCCCGGCAACTCCGGTGGACCGCTGATCAACATGCGCGGCGAAGTGGTCGGCATCAACAGCCAGATCTACTCGCGCTCGGGCGGCTTCATGGGTATCTCGTTCTCGATCCCGATCGATGAAGCGATCAGGGTGAGCGATCAGCTGCGCGCGAACGGCCGCGTCTCGCGCGGACGCATCGGTGTGCAGATCGACCAGGTCACGAAGGACGTGGCGGAATCCATCGGCCTCGGGAAGGCGCAAGGTGCTTTGGTGCGCGGGGTCGAGGCCGGCTCGCCGGGCGAGAAGGCCGGCATCGAACCGGGCGACATCATCACCAAGTTCGACGGCAAGGCCATCGAGAAGCCCAGTGACCTGCCGCGACTCGTGGGCAACACCAAGCCCGGCACCAAGAGTTCGCTCACCGTGTTCCGTCGCGGCAGTTCGCGCGATCTGGCCGTGACGATCGCGGAGATCGAGCCCGACAAGCCCGCCAAGCGGGCGGCCGAGAAAGAGGAGCCTGCAGCCAAGCCGCAGGCATCTGCCGCCGCCAAATCCCTGGGCCTCGCGGTCAGCGACCTCACCGAGGCGCAGAAGAAGGAGCTCAAACTCAAGGGCGGTGTGAAGATCGACTCCGCCACCGATGCGGCCACGCGAGCTGGCCTGCGCGAGGGAGATATCGTGCTGGCCATCAACAACACCGAGGTAGCCAACGCCAAGGAGTTCGAAGCCGCACTGGTGAAGGCAGACAAGACCAAGCCGGTCAGCGTGCTTTTCCGCCGGGGTGACTGGGCGCAATATGCGTTGATCCGGCCCTCACGCTGATCTGGCGCCTGGCGTCAAGTGGCCCCACCCGGTAGTCGGGTTTGGGGCTTTTTTTCGGCTGTTTTCGCATTCTGGCAACCGCCGAAACAAAAAATTTTTGGCGCCTCAAGGCAGTTAAATTAGTTGGCATTCACTAACTTATTGAGAGGCTAATGATGATTTTCAGTAGAATAGGGCCCCATCGGCCGGAAGTCGGCGCATAAGCCGGACGCGCTTCTTCACGATGCGAGATTCCTTGCGGCCGTCCACCGATGCTCCACAGATCGCCCACAAGTTGTTAAGTAATCGTTCCACCGATTCTGTTGATAAGTTGTTCATAACTTCCATGTTGCTGACCTGCAACGACCGTTCCGGGGCTCTGGCCCGACTGTACGCGCCCCCCTTTTTGCCTACAATGAAGTTCCAACTACTGCAGTTGCCATTGCTTGTTGGTTCAGGGCGCGTCTCTTGTGGACGCGCCCTTTTTTCTTGCCTGTCGCCTTCTGCGCACGAGCCAATTCAAGTACTTAAGCGTTCCCGTTGATGAATCACATCAGAAATTTTTCGATCATTGCGCACATCGATCATGGCAAGTCGACGCTCGCAGACCGCTTGATCCAGCGCTGCGGCGGGCTCGCTGAACGCGAGATGGAGGCGCAAGTGCTCGACTCGATGGACATCGAGAAAGAGCGTGGGATAACCATCAAGGCGCAGACCGCCGCGCTGCACTACAAGGCACGCGATGGACAGGTCTACAACCTCAATCTGATCGACACGCCGGGCCATGTCGACTTCTCTTATGAAGTGAGCCGATCGCTCTCGGCATGCGAAGGCGCACTGCTCGTCGTCGACGCGAGCCAAGGCGTCGAAGCGCAAACGGTCGCCAACTGCTACACCGCGCTCGATCTCGGTGTCGAGGTGGTGCCGGTACTCAACAAGATGGATCTGCCGCAGGCCGATCCCGAGAACGCGAAATCGGAAATCGAAGACGTGATCGGCATCGACGCGACCGATGCGATCCCGTGCTCGGCGAAGACCGGTATGGGCATCGACGAGATTCTCGAGGCCATCGTGGCCAAGGTGCCGGCGCCGCGAGGCAACCCCGACGCAGCATTGCGGGCGATGATCGTCGACAGCTGGTTCGACGCCTACGTGGGCGTGGTGATGCTGGTGCGCGTGGTCGATGGCCGTCTTGCGAAGGGCGAGCGCATCAAGATGATGGCGTCGGGCGCGACCTACAACGCCGACAACCTCGGCGTGTTCACCCCGGCGATCGAAGTCCGCCAGTCGCTCGAAGCGGGCGAGGTGGGCTTCATCATCGCCGGCATCAAGGAACTGCAGGCCGCGAAGGTGGGCGACACGGTCACGCTGATCAAGTCCGGGACGGGCGGCGCGGCCGCCACGGCCACCGAGGCCTTGCCCGGCTTCAAGGAAATCCAGCCTCAGGTGTTCGCCGGCCTCTACCCGACCGAAGCCAGCGAGTACGACTCGCTGCGCGATGCGCTGGAGAAGCTCAAGCTCAACGATTCGTCGCTGCACTACGAGCCGGAGGTGTCGCAGGCGCTCGGCTTCGGCTTTCGCTGCGGCTTTCTCGGTCTGCTGCACATGGAGATCGTGCAGGAGCGGCTCGAGCGCGAGTTCGACCAGGACCTGATCACGACCGCGCCCAGCGTCGTCTACCAGGTCATGAAGAACGACGGCGAAGTGATCATGGTCGAGAACCCGTCCAAGATGCCCGACGTCGGCAAGATGTCGGAAATCCGCGAGCCGATCGTCACGGTCCACCTCTACATGCCGCAGGAGTACGTCGGCGCCGTGATGACGCTGGCCAACCAGAAGCGCGGCGTGCAAATGAACATGGCCTACCACGGCCGGCAGGTCATGCTGACCTACGAGATGCCGCTCGGCGAGATCGTGCTGGACTTCTTCGACAAGCTGAAGTCGGTCAGCCGGGGCTACGCGTCGATGGACTACGAGTTCAAGGAATACCGCGCCTCGGATGTCGTGAAGGTCGACATCCTGCTCAACGGCGAGAAGGTCGATGCGCTGTCGATCATCGTGCACCGCAGCCAGAGCCAGTACCGCGGCCGGGCGGTCGTTGCCAAGATGCGCGAGATCATCAGCCGGCAGATGTACGACGTCGCGATCCAGGCCGCCATCGGGGCCAACATCATCGCGCGTGAGACAATCAAGGCGCTGCGCAAGAACGTGCTCGCCAAGTGCTATGGCGGCGATATAACCCGCAAGAAGAAGCTGCTCGAGAAGCAGAAAGCGGGCAAAAAAAGAATGAAGCAGATCGGCTCGGTCGAGGTCCCGCAAGAGGCCTTCCTCGCCATCCTGCAAGTCGAAGACTAAGAAGAATGGCATTCCTCACTTCCCTGATTCTCGCTGCCTTTGTCGGCTATATCGGCGCCTGGTATTTCGGCGCGGTCGAAGGCAATTTCGCGCTGCTGCTGTTCCTGGCCACCGTCGTCACCGGTCTCTACTGGCTGGCGGAGCGCTTCTATTTCCTGCCGAAACGCCGGCAGGCAGCCGACGCGCTGGATGCATCGCTGGCCCAGCGCCGCGAAGAGCTGGCTCGCCAGGGCATCACGCAGGTCGATACCGTGGACACCAAGGCGCGCGAGCGTCTGGTCATGCAGCCGTGGTGGCTCGACTGGACCGCGGGCCTGTTCCCCGTGATCCTGGCCGTGTTCCTGCTGCGTTCCTTCCTGTTCGAACCCTTCAAGATCCCTTCGGGATCGATGATGCCGACCCTGCTCACCGGCGACCTGATCCTGGTGAACAAGTTCACCTACGGCTTGCGGCTGCCGGTCATCAACACCAAGATGACCGACGGCACGCCGCCGGCGCGGGGCGACGTGATGGTGTTCCGCTACCCGCCCAAGCCGAGCATGGACTACATCAAGCGCGTGATCGGCGTGCCCGGCGACGAGGTGGCCTACCTCAACAAGAAGCTCACCATCAATGGCCAGCCGGTCGACAAGCAGCCGGTGCCCGACTACTTCGACGAGGAGGCGATGCGCTACCTCAAGCAGTATTCCGAGAACCTGGGCGGCAAGGAGCACAGGCTGCTCAACGACGATACGCGCCGCGCGGGACTCTCGGAGGTCGAGATCATGGCGTTCCCGAATCAGGAAAATTGCCGCTACAGTGTCGAGGGCGTGGTGTGCAAGGTGCCCGCGGGCCAGTATTTCATGATGGGCGACAACCGCGACAATTCGCTCGACTCGCGCTACTGGGGTTTTGTTCCGGACAAGAACATCGTGGGCAAGGCCTTCTTCGTCTGGATGAATTTCGGCAATCTCAAGCGCATCGGCGGATTCCAATAATCGAGCTTTTCATTCGAGGGATAGAGGGCATGAGAGCAAGAAGTCAATCCAAACGGGGCCAGCGCGGCATCTCGTTCATCGGGCTGCTGTTCGTCGCGGGCGTGCTGGCCTGCCTGGGCGTGGTTGCCGCGCAGGTGATCCCGACCCTGATCGAATACCAGGCGATCGACAAGGCCGCCAACAAGGCCAAGGAAGGCACGACGGTGCCCGAAGTCCGTGCCATCTTCGATCGTGCGCAGGCCATCGACGACTTCAAATCGGTCGCCGGCAAGGACCTCGACGTTCAGAAGGTCGGCGACAAGGTCGTGGTGTCTTATTCCTACGAGCGCGAAATTCATCTGTTTGGCCCGGCTTTCCTGGTGTTGAAATACAAGGGCCAGTCCCGCTAGGATGAAACGCCCCCACGCCCACGCCGGCCCGGCGTCGACCGCACTGTGAACGAAGGTGGTCTTGCCGCGCTGCAGGCGCGCCTCCAGCATTCGTTCTCGGACGCGCGGCTGCTCCAGCTTGCGCTGACGCATCGCAGCTTTTCGGCCGACCACAACGAGCGGCTCGAGTTCCTCGGCGATTCGGTGCTGAACCTCGCCGTCGCCCACCTTCTCTATGAGCGCCTGTCGGAATTGCCCGAAGGCGATCTCTCCCGCGTGCGGGCCAACCTGGTGAAGCAGGAGACGCTGCACCAACTGGCGCTCAAGCTCGCGCTGTCCCCTCTGCTGCGGCTCGGCGAGGGCGAGGCGCGCTCGGGCGGCCCGAACCGTCCCTCGATCCTGGCCGACGCGCTCGAGGCCCTGATCGGCGCCGTCTACCTCGACGCCGGCTATGGCCCGGCGCAGGCGCTGGTGCGCCGGCTCTACGAATCGGTGGCGATCACGCCGCGCATGGAGGCGGTGGCCAAGGACCCGAAGACCGAATTGCAGGAATGGCTGCAGGGTCACAAAATGAAGCTGCCGGTCTATCGCGTGGTCGGCACGCTGGGCGCGGCGCACAAGCAGACTTTCGATGTCGAATGCGCAGTCCCCGATCTGGGTCTCAGCGAACGCGGCATCGGCGGCTCGCGCCGCGCCGGTGAGCAGGCCGCCGCGGCGGCCATGTTGATCCGGCTCAAGGCGCGCAGCGCGGCAAAGGCACCCTCATGAACGACCCCATCGATTCCATCACCATCCCTCCCGCAGAGGGCGAGGACGCCGCGGGGCCGAATCCTTCGCAGCGCTGCGGCCTGGTGGCCATCGTCGGCAAGCCCAACGTCGGCAAATCGACCTTGCTCAATGCGCTGGTCGGCCAGAAGATCAGCATCACCTCGCGCAAGGCGCAGACCACGCGCCACCGCATCACCGGCATGCGCACGCTGGGCGCGACGCAGTTCGTCTTCGTCGATACGCCGGGATTCCAGACGCTGCACGCCAACGCGCTCAACCGGTCCCTGAACAAGACCGTGGTGGGCGCGGTGTCGGACGTGGACCTGATCCTGTTCGTGGTTGAGGCCGGCAGCTTCACGCCGGCCGATGAGCGCGTGCTCAAGCTGCTTGGCGCCGGCATCCCGACGGTGCTGATCGCCAACAAGCTCGACAACGTGCACCGCCGGGGCGACATCGCGCCCTGGCTGCAGACAATGCCGCAGAAGCACGCCTTCGCCGAGTTCGTCCCGATCTCGGCCAAGAACCCGAAGGACATCGAGCGCCTGTTCGGCATCTGCGAAAAGTACCTGCCCGAGCAGGCCTGGTGGTACGCCGAAGACGAACTCACCGATCGCAGCGAGCGCTTCCTCGCGAGCGAGCTGGTGCGCGAGAAGCTGTTCCGCCTCACCGGCGACGAGCTGCCCTACACCTCGACCGTCGTCATCGACAAGTTCGAGGAAGAGCCGCCGGCGCGCAAGGGCCAGAAGCGCCTGCTGCGGATCGCCGCCACGATCGTCGTCGAGCGCGACGGCCACAAGGCGATGGTCATCGGCGACAAGGGCGAACGCATCAAGCGCATCGGCACCGAAACGCGGCAGGAGCTCGAGAAGCTGGCGGATGCCAAGGTGTTCCTCGAGCTCTGGGTCAAGGTACGTTCGGGGTGGGCGGACGACGAGGCTCGCGTGCGCTCCTTCGGCTACGAGTGAGCCGTCCGTTGGCCAGCGTGAGAGGCTGAGATGGCCGCCGCGCACCGCATTTCGCACGAACCGGCCTACGTGCTCCACCGCTACGACTGGAGCGAGTCCAGCCTGATCCTCGAGGTCTTCACCCGCCATCACGGCCGCATCGCGCTGGTGGCGAAAGGCGCCAAGCGGCCCAGTTCCAACTTTCGCCCGGTGCTGCTGCCACTGCAGCCTCTGCAGCTTTCCTACGGCGGCGACGCCGAGATCCGCACGCTCAAGGCCGCCGAATGGATGGGCGGCCACGTGATGCCGACCGGCGAGGCGCTGCTGTCGGGCTACTACCTCAACGAGCTTCTGCTGCGCCTGCTGGCCCGGGACGACGCGCACGAGGCGTTGTTCGACGCCTATGCCGGCGCGGTGCAGGTGCTGGCGGGCGACCATGCGCACGCCCAGGCCGCCACGCAGGCGGCGGCGCTGCGCGCCTTCGAGCTTCTGCTGCTGCGCGAGGTCGGGCTGCTGCCGGCGCTCGATGCCCAGACCCTCACGCTGGCGCCGCTGGAGGCGGACGCGCGCTACACCTTGGTGCCCGAAGCGGGCCTGCGCCAGGCTGTCGACGATGAAGCCGCGCTGAACGGCGCCGAATGGCAGGCTCTGGAGCGTTCGCTCGGGGACCGGGCGCCGTTCCCCGCCACGCTGCGCCTGGTTGCCCTGATGAACGGCGGCACCAACAGTGCCTTGCGCAACCAGCTGCGCACGCTGCTCAACTACCATTGCGGCGTGAGCATGCTGCGCACGCGCCAGATGATGAGAGACTTGCAAGCCCTATGAGCACTTCCCTGTCGATCAATCTCAACAAGGTTGCGCTGGTGCGCAACACGCGGCCTCTCGGCATCCCGAGCGTGCTTTTCGCCGCTGCGCTGTGCCTGGATGCCGGCGCGCACGGCATCACCGTGCACCCCAGGCCCGACGAGCGTCATATCCGCCCGCAGGACGTTCAGGACCTGTCGGAGCTGCTGGCCAAGGACTGGCCGCAGGCCGAGTTCAACATCGAGGGCAACCCTTTCCACAACCTGATGGATTTCGTGCGCGAGCTGCGGCCCCACCAGGCCACCTTCGTGCCCGACAGCAAAACGCAGGCGACCAGCGACCACGGCTGGAATTTTCCCTACGACGCCGAGCGCCTGCGGCCGCTGATCGCCGAAGCCAAGACGCTGGGCGTTCGCGTGAGCCTGTTCATGGATCCGGAACCCGACATGATGGCCGCCGCCAAAGCGGCCGGCGCCGACCGCATCGAGCTCTACACCGAGGGCTATGCGTCTTCGCGCGGCACCTCCAGGGCGGACGCCGTGCTGCAGCTCTACGTGCAGGCGGCCCGCGCCGCGCAGGCTGCCGGCCTCGAAGTCAACGCCGGCCACGACCTGAGCCGCGACAACCTCACGGACTTCCTGCGGGCCGTGCCCAACGTGCGCGAGGTCTCCATCGGCCATGCCTTCGTTTCTGATGCCTTGGAGCTCGGCTACGCCGCGGCGACGAAAGACTATCTTCGCTGCATCCGAGAAGCCAGGTAAATGGGCCCCCACGCTCGTCACTTCGTGTACTCGCTGCCCCCCGAGGGGGCGTTCAGCACCCTTCGGGCGGCCGAGCGGGTGCTGAAATGATCTACGGCATCGGCACCGACATCTGCGACATCCGCCGCATCGAGGCGACCTTCGAGCGCCAGGGTGAGCGATTCGCGCAGCGCGTGCTGAGCGACGCCGAACTCGCGGTCTGGCGCACGCGCAGCGCCCGCTGGCCGAAGCGCGGCTTGCGCTACCTGGCCACGCGCTTCTCCGCCAAGGAGGCCTTCAGCAAGGCGATCGGCAAGGGCATGCGGATGCCGATGAGCTGGCGGCTGTGCGAGATCGCGAATCAGCGCAGCGGCAAGCCCGTGATCGTGCTCCACGGCGTGCTGAAGGAGTGGTTCGAGGCCGAGCATCTGACGGCGCACGTGACCGTGACCGACGAGACCGACTACGCGGCGAGCTTCGTCGTGGTCGAACGCAAGGAATGACAGAGAAGAACGCATTGCATGCCCCGTTGATCATCGACGTCGCGGGCACTGAATTGAACGCTGCCGATCGCCGTCGTCTGGCAGATCCGCTGGTGGGCGGCGTGATCCATTTCGCGCGCAACTGGCAGGACCGCGCGCAGATGAGCGCGCTCAATGCCGAGATCAAGGCACTCCGGCCAGACATCCTCATTTGCGTCGATCACGAGGGCGGCCGCGTGCAGCGTTTTCGCAGCGACGGGTTCACGCGGCTTCCGTCCATGCGCATGCTGGGCGAGCTGTGGATGGGCGAACCCTTGCGCGCGGCGCAGGTTGCGGTCGCCTGCGGCCATGTGCTTGCGGCCGAGCTCCGCGCCTGCGGCGTCGACTTCAGTTTCACGCCCGTGCTCGATCTGGATTACGGCGAAAGCAGCGTGATCGGCGATCGCAGCTTCCATCGCGATCCGCGCGTCGTCGCGCTGCTCGCGCGCAGCCTGGCGCACGGACTTTTGCAAGCGGGCATGGCCAACTGCGGCAAGCATTTCCCCGGCCATGGTTTCGTCAAGGCCGACTCGCATGTCGCGATCCCAGTGGACCGGCGCAGCCTCAAGGCCATCCTCGCGGACGATGCGCGTCCCTACGACTGGCTGGGCGGCACACTCTCGGCGGTGATGCCGGCGCACGTGATCTACCCCAAGGTCGATGGCCGGCCCGCAGGTTTTTCGTCGAAATGGCTGCAGCAGATCCTGCGCGGCAAGCTGGGTTTCGATGGCGCCGTGTTCAGCGACGACCTCAGCATGGAGGCGGCACGTCGCATCGAGGGCGAGATGCTGGGCTACACCGATGCGGCGCTCGCTGCGCTCGAGGCCGGCTGCGACCTCGCGCTGCTGTGCAATCAGAGCGTGGGCGGGGGCACGGTGCTCGACGAGGTGCTCGATGGCTTCGCCGCCGGCCGGCGCAGCGGCCGCTGGAAGCCGGATGCCGCCAGCGAGACGCGCCGGCGCAGCCTGCTGCCGCGGGCACCGGCGCTCGATTGGGACGCGCTCATGCAGTCGCCGGCCTACCGACGCGCTGCGGCGATGCTTCCGCGTCCCTAGCCCATCTTTCTCAACTCAAGCCCGATTTCGACGATTTTTCGAGTGTTGAGCGACGCAAGTGCTTGATGCGTATAGGGGTGACGCGGCAAAACGCTTGTGGTGGAGACCTTGGTCCTTGGCGTGCGGGCGAGCGGTTCCTAAACTGCGGCGCATGTTTCTGCGCTGCAACCGACGCCTGAAGGACGGCAAGACGCACGAGTACTGGAGCGTCGTGGAGAACCGCCGATTGGCCGACGGGCGTGTGGTGCAAAGGCAGGTGCTCTACCTGGGCGAGATCAACGCGAGCCAGCGCGAAGCCTGGCGCAAGACCATCGAAGTGCACGACGAGGGAACGAGGCGCCAGGTGGCACTGTTCCCGGCCGGCTCGATGCCTGCCGACGACGCGAATGCGATCGGCATCCGTCTGGACCAACTGCGCCTCGAACGCCCGCGCCAGTGGGGCGCGTGCTGGCTGTCATGCGTGCTGTGGCAGCAACTCGAACTCGACGCCTTCTGGAGCGCTCGGCTGCCGCCCTCGCGCGAAGGCACGCCGTGGCTGCAGGTGCTGCAAACGCTGGTGGCCTACCGGCTGATCGACCCCGGCAGTGAATGGCGCCTGCACCGTCACTGGTTCGACGCCAGCGCGATGGGCGACCTGCTGCACGCCGACTTCGCATTGGCCGAGAAGAACACGCTGTACCGCTGCCTGGACAAGCTCGCAGCGCACAAGGACGAACTGTTCAAGTTCCTGTGCCAGCGCTGGGGCGAGCTGTTCGGGGCGAAGTTCGACGTGCTGCTGTACGACCTGACCAGCACCTACTTCGAGAGCGATGTGGAACGCAGCGCACACGACAAGCGCCAGTACGGCTACAGCCGCGACAAGCGAGGCGACTGCCGCCAGGTGGTGATCGCGCTGATCGTCACGCCCGAGGGCTTCCCGCTGAGCTACGAGGTGCTCTCGGGCAACACGGCCGACGCCACGACGCTTGGCGACTTCCTCCATCGCATCGAGCAGCGCTACGGGCGAGCCAACCGGATCTGGGTGATGGACCGTGGCGTGCCCACCGAAGACAGCCTGGCGCAGATGCGCCGCATGGGTGCGTCCTATCTCGTGGGCACACCCAAGGGGCGGCTGACCAAGCTCGAGCAAGGGTTCCTCGCACAGCCGTGGCAGCGCGTGCGCGAAGGCGTCGATGTGAAGCGCCTGGCCGCTGACGAAGACACCTACGTGCTGGCGCAAAGTGCGGCACGCATCGACAAGGAGCGTGCGATGCGGCAACGCCGCCTGCGCCGCTACGTGCAGCGCCTGCAGGCCTTGCAGGGCCAGACGCTCACGCGCGATCAACTGCTCATGAAGCTCGGCGCGGCCAAGCACGACGCCGGGCGAGCCGCCCACCTGATCAAGGTTCAACTGCCCGAGGCCAGCAGCGGTTGCAAGACAGCGTCCTTCGAGTTCGAGCTCGATCGCGCCCGGCTGCGCCAGGTGCGCCGCCGTGAAGGGCGCTATCTGCTGCGGCGCCTTGGCCACGGTATCGGACGCGACGACACCCCCGGCGCCCGGCTTGTTGTCCACGATGATGCTTTGCCCCATGGACTGCGACATCTTCTGCGCGACGCTGCGTGCCGTGAGGTCGGCAACGCCGCCGGCGCCGAAGGGCACGACGAGACGAATCGGCTTCGTCGACGATGGCTGTGCGTTCGCCATCGCGCCAATGGAGATTGCAGCGACGACGAGAGCCG
>NZ_JAGGNV010000079.1 GCF_018614955.1 Variovorax paradoxus | reverse complement strand
GGGCGGCCGTCCCAATGACCGCGCGCCGCGCGCCGGCGATCGCGGTGCGCCGGCCGGCGCAGGCCGCTTCGGCGACCGTCCGCCGCGCTTCGAGGATCGCGGTCCGCGCCTCGGCGACGCTGCCTTCCGCGCGCAGCGCGAAGCGCTCGAACGCGCCGAGCTGTCGCTGCGCAAGCTCGCGGCCCAGGCGCACGGCGAAGCGCTCACGCAGGTGCTCGGCGCCTGGGAGCAGCGCGATGCGTCGAAGCTGCCCAGTGCCCAGGAACTGGGCCGCGCCGTCACGCCGGCGGTGCGCGGCCAGTGGTCGCAGGCCCTGTCCGCAGGCCCGACGGCCGCGGCCGTCGATGCGGCCGAAGCCTTGCTGCGTCTCGAGATGGCGGCCGAAGTGCCGACGCCGGCCGAGCAGCTCGATGCACGCCGTGCGCTGCAGCTGAAGCTGCTGACCAAGCGCGGCGATCCGGCGCCGGCCCAGACCTGGGGGCAGGATGCCGGCAAAGTGCTGGCCGCTGAACACGATGCGGCATCGGCGCGCCGGCTGCAGAACGCGCTCAAGGCCCTGCTGCGCAAATAAGGGGCGCCTAGCGCTTGCCGAAGAATTCGTCGAACAAGGCCACCAGTTCGGCGAACTCTGCGGCCAGCTTCGTGCGGTTCACGAAGTAGGCTTCGCAGGCCACGGCAAAGAATTCGCCGGGCGATTCGGCGCCGTAGGCATCGAGCCACGGCGGCTCGCCCCCGAAGCGCTCGGCCACGATGATTTTTTCGCGGAAGGCGTCGTAGGCCGGCTGCAGCACCGCGAACCAGGCGACGCGTGCATCGCGCGCCGACGAGGTGCCGGCGAAACCGGCCGGCAGCGGCGGGCAGCCGTCGGCGGCCCCGCCGCGCATGTCGATCTTGTGGGCGAACTCGTGGATCACGACGTTGTAGCCGGCGTCGCGCGTGATGCTGCTCGCGAGCACGTCCTGCCAGCTCAGCATCACCGGGCCGCGGTCCATGGCCTCGCCGGCCAGCACCTCTTCGTATTCGTGCACCACGCCGGTCTCGTCGGTCGTCTTGCGGCGCGCCACGGCTTCGGAGGGATGCACCACGATGCCGACGAAATCGTCGTACCAGCGCAGGCCGCCTCTCAGGTGCAGCACCGGCAGCACCGCCTGCGCCGCCACCGCGAGGGCGACCTCGTCGGTGATGACGAAACCGTGCGCTCCATGGAATTCCTTGTCGCGCAGGAATTCCGCCGCGAGGCGGCGCAGTCGCTCCAGATCGGCCGCCGGCCGCTCGGCAAGAAAGGGGTAGCGCGCCAGCGTGGCCTGCCAGGCAGGCTCGGGAATCGGGGGCGGCGCGCGCAGGCCGCGCAGCCAGCCGAACATCAGCGCAGGTCGACGCGCTGCGCGCCGGCGCTCGAAAGACAGAGCAGTTGGGCGCGCGCCGGGTGGGCTGTCAGGTCCCAGTCGCTCAGCACGATGCGCTCGAGCCCGTCGCCGAGCGCGTGCGTCGCGGGCTTGTGCGTGTGGCCATGGACCAGCGTCGCCGCGCCCGCCTGCGCGAGCCATGCGCGCGCAGCATTGGCATCGACATCGGCCCAGACCATCCCGGGGCTGCGCTTGCGGTCTTCGCTCTGTGTGCGCATCGAGCGGGCAAGCGCGCGGCGCTCGGCCAGCGGGCGCGCGAGAAAAGCGCTCTGCCAGGCCGGCGTTCGCACCTGGGCGCGGAATTGCAAGTACTCGGTATCTTCCAGGCAGAGAAGGTCGCCGTGGCTCAGCAGCCAGCGCCTGTCATGCAGGACCAGCACGGTCGGATCGTCGAGGAGCGTCAGCTTGCATTGCGCCGCGAACGCGGCACCGACCAGGAAGTCGCGGTTGCCGTGCATGAAGAAAACCGGCCGGCGCTCGGCCGCCGTGCGCAGCAATTCGGCGCATTGCGCTTCGAAGCCGGGTTCGGCCGCCGCATCGTCGCCGACCCAGACCTCGAACAGGTCGCCGAGGATGAAGATCGCATCGGCCGGCGTGGTTTGCAGATAGCCGCGCCAGGCGTCGAAGGTGGCCGCGTCCGAGGCCTGCAGGTGGAGGTCGGAGAGAAGGTCGACCGTGTGCCACGCCGCAGGGGCCACGAGCTCGGCGAAAGCCGTCATCGATGGGTCAGTCTTTGACGACGGCCTTCTCGATCACCACGTCTTCCAGCGGCACGTCGTCGTGGAAGCCCTTGCGGCCGGTCTTCACGGCCTTGATCTTGTCCACCACTTCCTTGCCGCCCACGACCTTGCCGAAGACCGCATAGCCCCAGCCCTGCGCCGACGGCGCGGTGTGATTCAGGAAACCGTTGTCGGCCACGTTGATGAAGAACTGGGCCGTGGCCGAATGCGGCGCGCTGGTGCGGGCCATGGCGACGGTGTAGTTGTCGTTCTTGAGGCCGTTGTTGGCCTCGTTCTGGATCTCGGCGCCGGTCGGCTTTTGCGTCATGCCCGGCTCGAAGCCGCCGCCCTGCACCATGAAGCCAGGGATGACGCGGTGGAACACGGTGTTGTCGTAGTGACCCTTGGTCACATAGGCGAGGAAGTTCTCGACCGTCTTCGGCGCCTTGTCCTGGTCGAGTTCGAGCGTGATCACGCCCTGGTCTTTGATGTGCAGTTCGACTTGGGGATTGCTCATGGGGTTGCTCCTTGGGTTACTTCGCCACGGTGGCGGACTGGATGGTGATGCCTTCGACCGGCACGTCCTGCATGCCGTTCTTGTTGCCCGTGCGCGCGGCGCGGATTTTGTCGACCACCTCGGTGCCCGCCACCACCTTGCCGAACACGGTGTAGCCGTAGCCGTCGGGGTTGGGTGCGTTGAGCATCGCGTTGTCCTTCACGTTGATGAAGAACTGCGAGGTGGCGGAGTTGGGGTTGCCGGTGCGCGCCATCGAGATCGTGTACTTGTCGTTCTTGAGGCCGTTGCCGGCCTCGAGCGGGATCGGCGCGCGCGTGGCTTTCTGCTGCAGGTCGGCCGTGAAGCCGCCGCCCTGGATCATGAAGCCGTCGATCACGCGATGGAACACCGTGCCGTCGTAGTGCTTGTCTTTGACGTACTGCAGGAAGTTCTCGACCGTTTTGGGCGCCTTGTCCGGCGCGAGTTCGATCACGATGTCGCCGGCCGAGGTGCTGAGCTTGACGCGCGGCGCGCTCTGCGCCCAGCTGGGGCTCGCGATGGCCAGGCTCGCGGCCAGGACCAGTGCCGTGCGGCGTGAGAAGACGTGCATGTTCAAGAGAAGACTCGCTTTCGAAGGAAGAGCGCTGCCCTGTGCCGCTCTCGCGGCAGGCAGCGGGTGCTTATTGGCGAACGGGCTTGCGGATGACGCTCGTCGCGGGCGGCAGTGCGCCGGAGGTCGGCGTCGTGAAGAGCTGGCGGATCAGCGCGAGCTTGGGCGCCACGGTGGTGTTGCCGGCTTCGAGCTGTTGCGCGCGGCCATAGGCCTGGCCGGCGAGGCGGGCGTAGACGTCGCCCAGGTTTTCGTGTGCGGTGCCGTAGCTCGGATTGAGCTTGATCGCCATTTCGAGCGCGGCGCGGGCCTTGTCGAACTGGCTCTGGGCGGCGTACAGCGCTGCGAGGTTGTTGTAGGGCTCGGGCAGCTCTGGGAAGTCCTGCGTGAGCTGCGTGAAGACCGCGGTCGCGTCGGCCTGCTTGCCCTGCTCGGTCAGGATCACGCCGCGCAGGAAGCGCATTTGCGGATCGCGCGGCTTGCCTGCGATGTAGGCATCGGCTTTTGCCAACGCTTCTTGGGACTTGCCCTGACGCAGCAATGCGTTGACATCGGCATAGTCGTCGGCTTGCGCCGCACCGGCGGCGAGCACCAACAGGAGGGCCGAAAGAATGCGCAGAACCATGGGGAAGGGAAGAGCGGCGTGCTTCATGAAGCCTCGAGAGATGGGGGACGCGGGCCTCGAAAACACCCGGAAAATATCCGGCGGCGGCCGTTTATACTGGGGTGGATTGTAGCCGAGGGGCCGCGTTCAACCCCTTGTCGCCACAGCATTCACACCCCTGAAAAACCCCTGTCGCCACCCGTATCGCATGGGTGCGAAACGACGCGTTCCTAGCCTCATGAGTCTTCGCATCTACAACACGCTCTCGCGTGAGCTGGAGGAATTTTCTCCTTTGCAACCCGGCCGGGTGCGCATGTACGTGTGCGGAATGACGGTCTACGACTACTGCCACCTGGGCCATGCGCGCTCGATGATCGCTTTCGACGTGGTGCAGCGCTGGCTGAAGCAGTCGGGATTCGAAGTCGACTATGTGCGCAACATCACCGACATCGACGACAAGATCATCCGCCGCGCGGTGGAGAACGGCGAGAGCATCCGCGCGCTCACCGACCGCATGATCGACGCGCTGCACGAGGATGCTGATGCCCTGGGCATCGAGCGGCCCGCGCACGAACCGCGCGCGACCGAGTTCATTCCGCAGATGCTATCGATGATCGCCACGCTCGAGAAAAAGGGCCTGGCCTATCGCTCGACCAACGGCGACGTCAACTACGCGGTGCGCAAGTTCCCGGGCTACGGCAAGCTCTCCGGCAAGACGCTGGACGAGCTTCACGCCGGCGAGCGCGTGGCCGTGCTGGACGGCAAGGAAGACCCGCTCGACCCCGTCCTGTGGAAGAGCGCGAAGCCCACCGAGCCCGACGAGGTCAAGTGGCACAGCGATTTCGGCGCCGGCCGTCCCGGCTGGCACATCGAGTGCTCGGCCATGGCCTGCCAGTTGCTCGGCGAGACCGTCGACATCCACGGCGGCGGCATGGACCTGCAGTTTCCGCATCACGAGAACGAAATCGCGCAGAGCGAGGGCGCGAGCGGCAAGCCATTGGCCCGCGTCTGGATGCACAACGGCTTCATCAACATCGACGACGAGAAGATGTCCAAGAGCCTGGGCAACTTCTTCCTGATCCGCGATGTGCTCAAGCAGTACGACGCCGAGACCGTGCGCTTCTTCGTCGTGCGTGCGCACTACCGCAGCCCGCTCAACTACAGCGACGTGCACCTCGACGATGCGCGCGCCTCGCTCAAGCGGCTCTATACGGCGCTGCATTTGGTGGCGCCGGCCGCGGTCGCGATCGACTGGCGAGAGCCCTATGCCGCACGTTTCAAGGCGGCGATGGACGAGGACTTCGGCACGCCCGAAGCGGTGGCCGTTCTTTTCGACCTGGCCGGCGAGGTGAACCGCACGCGCTCGGCCGAGGCCGCCGGGCTGCTGAAGGCGCTGGGCGGCTGCATCGGCCTGTTGCAGGCCGATCCGCAGCAATTCCTGCAGGCCGGCAGCACGCTCGACGATGCCTCGATCCAGGTCCTGATCGCCGAGCGCGCCGAAGCCAAGGCGGCGAAGAACTTCGCGCAGGCCGACCGCATCCGCAACGATCTGCTCGCCCAGGGCATCGTGCTGAAGGACTCGCCGACCGGTACGACATGGACCGTGTCCAAGTAAGGGGCCAAGAAGAAAAAATGCCTGCCGCCAAGAAACCGACCATCGAAGTCTTCACCCCCGACTACTGGGAAGAGGCCTGCAAGCACTTGGCCAAGAAGGACCGCGTCATGAAGCGGCTGATCCCGCAATTCGGCGACGCCTGCCTGGAGTCGCGCGGCGACGCCTTCACCACGCTGGCGCGCAGCATCGTCGGCCAGCAGATCTCGGTGAAGGCGGCGCAGTCCGTCTGGGATCGCTTCGCCACGCTGCCGCGCAGGATGACGCCCGCCAACGTGCTGAAGCTCAAGGTCGACGACATGCGTGCCGCCGGCCTGTCGGCGCGCAAGATCGAGTACCTGGTCGACCTGGCCCTGCATTTCGATTCCGGCATCGTGCACGTCGACGCCTGGGACGACATGTCCGACGAGATGATCGTTGCCGAGCTGGTCGCGATCCGGGGCATCGGCCGCTGGACCGCCGAGATGTTCCTGATCTTCCACCTGATGCGGCCCAACGTGCTGCCGCTGGACGACGCCGGGCTGATCAACGGCATCAGTCAGAGCTATTTCTCGGGCGACCCGGTAAGCCGCAGCGATGCCCGCGAGGTCGCGGTGGCCTGGGCGCCGTACTGCAGCGTCGCGACTTGGTATATTTGGCGATCGCTCGACCCGCTACCGGTCGCATACTGACAACAGGAGAAGACGTTGGCGAAACGAACCTTCCTCGACTTCGAGCAACCCGTTGCGGAGCTCGAATCCAAGATCGAAGAACTGCGCTATGTACAGACCGAATCGGCGGTCGACATTTCGGAAGAGATCGATCAGCTCAGCAAGAAAAGCCAGCAGCTCACCAAGGAAATCTACAGCGACCTGACGCCCTGGCAGATCACCAAGATCGCGCGCCATCCGGAACGGCCCTACACGCTCGACTACGTGGGCGAAATTTTCACCGACTTCGTCGAGCTGCATGGCGACCGCCATTTCGCGGACGATCTCTCGATCGTCGGCGGCCTGGCGCGCTTCAACGGCACGCCCTGCATGGTGCTGGGCCACCAGAAGGGCCGCGATACCAAAGAGCGCACGGCGCGCAACTTCGGCATGAGCAAGCCCGAGGGCTACCGCAAGGCGCTCAGGCTCATGAAGACCGCCGAGAAATTCAAGCTGCCGGTGTTCACCTTCGTCGATACGCCGGGCGCCTATCCCGGCATCGATGCCGAGGAGCGCGGCCAGTCCGAAGCCATCGGCCGCAACATCTTCGAGATGGCACAGCTTGAGGTGCCGATCATCGTCACCATCATCGGCGAGGGCGGTTCCGGCGGCGCGCTGGCGATCTCGGTCGGCGACCAGGTGGCGATGCTGCAGTACTCGGTCTACTCCGTCATCAGTCCCGAAGGCTGCGCCTCGATCCTCTGGAAGACCAGCGACAAGGCCCAGGAAGCGGCCGATGCGCTAGGCATCACGGCACACCGGCTCAAGGCTCTGGGCCTGGTCGACAAGATCGTCAACGAGCCGGTCGGCGGTGCGCACCGCGACCACCGGCAGATGGCCGCCTTCCTCAAGCGCGCGCTCAACGACGCCTTCCGCCAGGTCAGCGACCTGAAGCCGAAGGAACTGCTCGACCGCCGCTACGAGCGTTTGCAGAGCTACGGCCGCTTCGCCGACACCAAGGCCGAGAGCGCCAAGTAGCCCGCGCGGGCCGTCGCCGGCCTGCTACCCCCGATGGAGAACCCCGCCGCCCCAGCGCTCGCGTCCTGGGCGGCGCCCTTGCCGCTGGGCATCGCCTACAGCGGCGGTGCCGACTCCACGGCGCTGCTGCATGCCGCGGCGCAACGCTGGCCCGGACAGATCCAGGCGCTGCACGTGCATCACGGCCTACAAGAGGCCGCTGACGACTTCGAGGACCATTGCGCCGCCACCTGCAGCGCGCTGGGCGTGCCGCTGCACGTGGGCCGTGTCGATGCCCGGCATGCGCCCGGCGAGAGCCCCGAAGATGCGGCGCGCCGGGCGCGCTACCAAACGCTGGCTGCGCTCGCCCAAGCCCATGGCCTGCAGCATGTTGCGCTGGCCCAGCATGCCGACGACCAGGTCGAGACGATGCTCATCGCGCTCAGCCGCGGCGCCGGCCTCGACGGATTGGCCGGCATGCCGCGCCGGATCGAGCGCCATGGCGTCGACTTCCACCGTCCGCTGCTCGAGGTGCATGCGAGCGCGCTGCGCGAATGGATCGCCGCCAGCGCCACCGCGCACGTCGACGACCCCAGCAACACCGACCTGCGCTACACGCGTAACCGCATTCGACTGCAGGTGCTGCCGGCGATCGCCGCGGCCCTGCCGCAGTTTCGCGAAACGTTCGCGCGCTCGGCGCGCAATGCGGCCAAGGCGTCGGGCCTGCTGGCCGAGGTCGCCGCCGAGGACATCGCCGCCGCGGGCTCGCCGCCGGCGCTGGCCGCACTGCGCGCGCTGCCGCGCGAACGTCTCGCCAACGCCCTGCGCCACTGGCTCAAGCGCGAACACGGCGCGGTGCCGAGCGAGGCCCAGCTCGAGCAGCTGCTCGACCAGATCGAGGCTTGCAGCACGCGCGGCCACCGCATCCGCCTCAAGGTTGCCGACGGTTACGTCCTGCGCGAGGGCGAGTTTCTGCGTTGGTACAATGCCCGTCCCCTGCCGTAGCCCCCAGCCCTTGCGCTGAATGGCGCCCGGCGGAACACGGATGCCGGCATTGCGGCATCCGAATTCTTCTGTCCTGACTTCACCCATGGCATTGATCGTTCACAAATACGGCGGCACGTCGATGGGCTCGACCGAGCGCATCCGCAATGTCGCCAAGCGCGTCGCCAAGTGGGCACGCGCCGGCCACCAGATGGTGGTGGTGCCGAGCGCCATGAGCGGCGAAACCAACCGCCTGCTCGGCCTCGCCAAAGAGCTGGCCCCGCCCAAACCCGGCGACGACCACAACCGCGAGCTCGACATGCTGGCTTCCACCGGCGAGCAGGCCTCGTCGGCGCTGCTGGCGATCGCGCTGCAGGCCGAGGGCATGCAGGCGGTCAGCTATGCCGGCTGGCAGGTTCAGGTCAAGACCGACAGCGCCTTCACCAAGGCCCGCATCGAAAGCATCGACGACGAGCGCGTGCGCGCCGACCTCGACGCCGGAAAGGTCGTTGTCGTCACCGGCTTCCAGGGCGTGGACGACGCGGGCAACATCACCACGCTGGGGCGCGGCGGCAGCGATACCTCGGCGGTCGCGATCGCGGCGGCCATGAAGGCGCACGAGTGCCTGATCTACACCGACGTCGACGGCGTCTACACCACCGACCCGCGCGTCGAACCCGATGCGCGCCGG
The DNA here is from genome assembly GCF_018614955.1 of Variovorax paradoxus. Classification (GTDB taxonomy): domain Bacteria; phylum Pseudomonadota; class Gammaproteobacteria; order Burkholderiales; family Burkholderiaceae_C; genus Variovorax; species Variovorax paradoxus_J. The sequence continues at coordinate 20,078 of NZ_JAGGNV010000079.1, read as the reverse complement.
CTGACCACCGTGAGCTTCGAAGAGATGCTCGAGATGGCGAGCCTCGGTTCCAAGGTGCTGCAGATCCGCTCGGTCGAATTCGCCGGCAAGTACAAGGTGCCGCTGCGCGTGCTGTCGAGCTTCACGCCGTGGGACATCGACATCAAGGAAGAAGCCCGCTCCGGCACCCTGATCACATTCGAGGAAGACGAAAACATGGAACAAGCCGTCGTATCCGGCATCGCATTCAACCGCGACGAAGCCAAGATCTCCGTGCTCGGCGTGCCCGACAAGCCCGGCATCGCGTACCACATCCTCGGTGCCATCGCCGACGCGAACATCGAGGTCGACGTCATCATCCAGAACCTGAGCAAGGACGGGCGCACGGACTTCAGCTTCACTGTGCACCGCAACGACTACGCGAAGGCGGTCGACCTGCTCAAGGCCAAGGTGCTGCCAACGCTGGGCGCGGCCGACATCGTCGGCGACACCAAGATCTGCAAGGTCAGCATCGTCGGCATCGGCATGCGCAGCCACGTCGGCGTGGCGAGCAACATGTTCCGCGTGCTGAGCGAGGAGGGCATCAACATCCAGATGATCTCGACCAGCGAGATCAAGACCTCGGTGGTGATCGACGAAAAGTACATGGAGCTCGCGGTGCGCGCGCTGCACAAGGCCTTCGATCTCGATCAACCGGCCGCCTAAGCTGGCATAATTGCGGCTTCCAGGAACTGTGACCGAGTGGCCGAAGGTGCTCCCCTGCTAAGGGAGTATGGGGTGTAGAGCCTCATCGAGGGTTCGAATCCCTCCGGTTCCGCCAGATAGCTAGTAAAGACGGCCCTTCGCGGGCCGTTTTGCTTTTCTACCCCCCTTCGTACCCACCCGCCAGACCCTAGCGATTTGTCTCGTCGCCGAACTCAATCGGAGCGACTTCACGTGCGAGCTCGCCGACGTCGCCGCCTTGATTCGCGAACGCGCGAAATCCAGGATAGAACCCGAGGGAGCGCCAGGCGCGCAGCGTCAAAGTCTGCAGAGGTTCCAGTTCGACTTTGTCCACAACGTGCACCGATTCCGCTGCCAGGTCGGCGGCACGTAGCATTGCCCGCTCATGCGCAGCGACGCGGGCCACTTGTGAGAATTCATCGTCCGTTTGGTCGTCATCCTCCGCGTCCGCGATCGACCGGATGGTATGGCGCGCTGTGAGCTCGTAGCCAACGCCTGTTTGTTGGGCTTCGGGCCAGACGATGGCCGTCAAGAAAACTTGGTTCATACGTGTTCGTATCTCCCACTCGACAAGCACGGGCTGGAGACCGAACTTGGATGTACGCAGGACCTGAATTGATGCCATGGATGCTCCTTGCAAAAAAAAAGCCCAGCAGGTGCTGGGCATAAAAGTGCTGCTCCGCGCGGCCTAGCGTTTGCTGGCAGGCTTCACGCGCTGCGTCAACACGCTCGCTGCCACAGTCCGCACGGGCTTGGGCGTTGAGGGGTTGCGCAGCAAGTTGCTCGCGACAGTCGCCACGCGCGCTGACGTGGTTTCGTTGGGTTTCTTGGTAGTCATATAATTTAAGGCTAGATAAAATCAAAAATGGGTGGGGCCTGAGCCCCACCGGGTACTACGCCACTCCGGCCTGCATACAGTTCGTCCACGATCAAGTTTGGACTGTTGCAGGCCTTTTTCATTGGGGGCGGGCGCCGGCGGCGATGGCTAACCCGTCCGCTGCATCATCTCCTCATGGCTTGTCGCCGGGTTGGACGCCGACCTCCGCTTTGGACGTTTTCCGCGCTGCGATCTGAGCCTTCCACGCTTCGACGTAAGGGGTAAGCATGGTTTGGAAAAGGTCCCAGTCACCCGAAGTGAAATTTGCCGGGATAGAGACCGTGACCTTTCGCCCGATCGGAATCGGGATGTCGAAGTTTTCTACGTCAGTCGGCGGTGCTTCCCGTGGTGGCGCAATGGTATGCACGAGGGGAGGGGGCGGCGGCACCTCCTTCTTGGGCTTGCTGGCCCCCCGCGCGGCCATCGGCGGCGGCTTGATGTTCGGGGATACCTTGATGCCTGCCTGCTTCGCCGCGGCCAGGAAAAACGCGACTGCCCGCACCAGGGTGCTGCCGTTGATCCCTTGATTCCGGAACAGGTCGGCGACTTGATTGCTAGTCGCACGCTCGATGTAGAAGCCCGGCGCTTCAAAAAGGAACGCGTACGCGTTCCGCACCATGGCTTCGAGCAGCTCCTTGCGGGCTTCGTCGTCAGCCACGACGTATTCCTCGTAGCGCTTACTCGGCGTGCCCTTGTCGTCGATCATCCCGAGAAACTTCAGCGTCGCCAGCAGTTCGCCCTTTGTGGAGCCCGCGAAGTTGCTCATGAGTGACCGGTCGACGACGGTCGTCACATGCCCGTCCTCTCGACGCGCGTCGAAAAACGAGTTGAACGACTTATGAGAAGCGTAGGCAGGAGACAGCTTCGGTTTTTCTGCAGTGGATGCCATGTGAACCCTTGATGGTGCAACAAGATGCCGCACGGGATTCTAGCCGTACTCGTGAACTTGTCGCAACATTTTTCTCGACAACGATAGTTGACGTCGCCTGCAACAAGAAAAACAAGATTCAGAAATACGAAAAAGTCTTCTGATTTCAATGACTTACGAAAGCCATCAAGCGCTGCTTGATATCGGAATACAGTTATTTCAGGATGCTCAACGAGGAATGATGTCGAGAGGCGGGTTGGGAAAGTCCCCGGCTGCCGTTCGAATGCGCTTCAGCACTAGGTATGCCGAGACCGGGCCGCATGAAGCAGCCTACATTCGGCGTGTTATCCAGCGCTGCACACCCTCGCGGTCGATCATCACGTGTCCGTCCGGCGCCCGGATGTACTCGCGATCTTCGATCCATGTGCCCGCCTTGATCTTGCAGCGGATCGCGTTCTGCGAGTAGCCGCCGACCACGGAGGCGAGCGCGATCGTCACGTAGCGGTCCGGCGCGAGGTAGACGGGTACGGGCAAGTCGTCCATCAGACACGCACCCGCCGCTCGACAATGGCGGCTTCCCTGATGGCTTCCTTGCAAGCCCGAACGGCGAAGTTTGCGGCGTCGAGGACTCCCTTCTCGGCCTGCTGGCGCACGATCAGCGCGAGCACGGCGTGCTTGTTTGCTGGTGTTCGCGCTCCGTTGGTCCCGCGTGTGGCACGCAGCGCGCTGATTTCGTCATTGGTGCCACGCACCACGGCCAAGGCGGCCGCTTGGTCTTGCAGCGCCCCGGCGCGGCGCTCAATGGCCGCGGCCTTGGTAAGGTCGCCGTGAATCGCCTGCAGGGTCGCCTCGGTCGCTTTTTGACGCAGTGCCATCGCCTTCTGTTTCATCGCATCGAACAACGCCGAGTTTTGCGCGTCGTGCTGTTGATCCGGGGCCGGCTCTTCCGGTGCAGGCACGCGAAGCGGGACAGCCGGACCGCTATTGCCTAAGCGCATCTCAATGTACGCCACGAACCCTTCCGCGAATTCGGGCGGAAAACTGTTCATCTCGCGATAGTCGTGAAGCGCGCGTGTGAACTCGCTTTTCGTGATCGCATGTTTGTCGCAGTAAAGATTGATGCACTCATGCAAGGCCGCGGCGCCCCATGAGCTACCGTGCGGCTCAGCCGGGTCGAACTGCAAAAACTCTCGGCCATCGCCGACCGTCGCGCAGGACACCATCTCGACCAAGGCGCGAACTTCGAATGGGTAGCGTGCTTCAAAGCCCGCGCAAAGAACGTCAAACATCGCGTTCTCAGCTACGGGGCGAGTAATTGATGAAATCTCAGGCATTTGCGTGTACCGGTGGTGATGGAGCACGAACAATAACCGAGACGCGGATTAATTTCTAGCAGCGCCTATTTGCTAAATCGCGAAACAATAAAGCAAACAACAAATTTTTGTGCGGGTGTATTTCGCAATTGCGTGAATTTCGCGGCTAGCGGGCTAACCTTGGTTTTCATTCCGCTCGGGCCTTCGCAAAAAGACGTTTCGCATTTGCTAAATTTTCGAGGAAGAACGCCTTGCAAATATTTATTGTGCGGCGTGCATAAAGTCACGAACGGGCGCAGCGCCGGTCGAGGCTGACTCGGTGCGCAGAAGACGCCGTGTGCCTTCCCAGCCCACGAAGCGTTAGGGGCTGCGCGTGATGTAGGCCAGAAACGCGGCCAAAACCAGGCCGAGGGCGACCATGAGAACTGGCGAGAGTGCTGTCTTCGGCGCCAGCGCTTTGGTGATTGGGGCCGGCGCGGGAATTCCATCTGGGTAGTGCTCTTGCGCCAATCGCGTCCCGGCCGGTGTCGCGATCGGCACCATCGTGCGAGCTCCGCAGGACGGGCAAGCTGCGCTTTTCTTGGACCTGCGCCAAATCGAATAAACCAAGCCCGGCACAATGTAGCAAAGCCATAGCACCACCTCGATCCACCCACTGCCGGGAAGGGCTGTAGTCGTCGAAGCGGTGCCGCACGTGGCGCAAATCCTTGCGGAGCTGGTATCAACTTGCATCGCGCCGATGGTAGGCGAAGTTCGCCTGCACCCTCAGAAAAAAATTCGAGTTTTGCGAAACAATTTTTCGACCCCCCGCGCATTTTATAGATTCGTAGAGAATTGCTCCGACAAAATCAGTCGTCATTAATCGACTCAACAAGAGCAGGGGGGTGGGGAGGGGCGCCCGTTCAATTTTGAAATTGGTTGCCTGTCGCGGCGGGCTTGTCGTCAGGCGCGGCGGGCTTGTCGTCAGGCGCGGCGGTGTCGTCGGCTGTTGGCGTCGCAGGCTTCCAAGCCCGCTCCGAAAACACTAGGTGCGCCGAGTTCGTTCCATCTGCTTTCTTGGGGCGGGGTTCTGAATGGACCAGGTCGACTGATGGCATGCGATGCTCCTATGTTGCAGCGGCTAAGCGATGATGGAAGGCGTCAGGTTGTCGGCGATCACGGCGCGTTCGTTGTGCGTGTGATCGAACGCAACCACGGTGTATTTTTCAAGCTCGTCGACGTAGTCGAACGAGTACGCGCCGGTGGTCGCGTCGCTCCACATCTCGCGCACCGCGAGAAAGTCCCGCTCGCGCACGAGGCGGACGCGACAGCGCACCGGCGTGTTTGGCGAACCGTGCTCCTTGGTCGTGCCGCTGATGCGGCCGATCCCAAGCCCAAACTGCCCGTTGATGAAATCCTTGCGGGATATGGCGAACGGAACTGTGCGCGTCAAAGCGTAGTCCGTAAGGTCGGTCACCCCGAGCGATGGCGCGTTACCGACTTGCGCAGAACGGGTCCGGTTTGTGCGGTTCTGCAAGATGCCCGCACTGGAGACGAAGAGGAAGGCATTCCATGTGAACGACGTACCCTCCGAACTACCCGCGGAGGTGAGCGTGCCAGCCGCGGCGCCGCCAATCGACAAAGTGCGCGTGAAGAATGCGCCTCTCAGATTTCCGATCGCCTGCACCGTCCGCATCAGCCATTCCTGTGGCGAGGCCGGGGACAAAGTCATGGTGGCACTCGAATCTGGAAACGCTGTCGTTGTCGATCCGTAGAGGACGGCCATCCGCCCATCGCCTCCGCTAGTGAGTACGGTGATCGCCGCGGAAGTCGCGCCGTCCACTTTTCCTGTGGCGCTTTGATCCACCACCGGTGGGCCGTTAGGGCTAGCCAGTTCGATCATGTAGCCGGACAAAAAGGACGACGCGGCCGTTTGGCTGAATGTGACAGTGGTGCCCGAGTCCGCTTCGGTTGCCGCCTTCGCATAAACGACACCGGTCTGCGCGGACGGCGAAGTGGCAGCGGTTGTTGACAGCACAATCCAATCGGACGGCACTGCAGTAGGCGTGCCTCGGTAGTTAATGCCGATAAGCAGAAGGCTGCCCGCTTGCAAATTCAACGGCAAAACAATCGGTACCGTTGAGGCAGAACCCGCATTGATAGAGTAGGCGCTGGATCGGCAGTAAGGCGCACCGCCGCCGCTCGAAAGCGTCAGCGAACTAGCACCTGGCCATGCTGCGCTGTAGACCACCTTCGATGTAGTCCACGCGACACCGTCATCAGACCATTGGACGGTCGCTGACAGCAGAAACTCAAGCGCGGACACCGAAGAGCCGAGACGAATGTCTGTGACATCCACATCGCCTCCGGAGCCAAAGTCCCAGCTAAGCACCAGTGCACTTACCACATCGGCCGCCCAGCGCGCGGGGGTCGCGGTCGAACCGTCTTTCAGGTCTGCAATCGAGCCTGATGTCGGGGGTGTAGAAGAGGTGAGAGTTGCCAGGCCATCAACACGACTGCCGCCCGAAAGCAACTGGAACTCGGTGAGTTCAAGTGCGCCGCCCGCATATGTGCTGAATCCGGTGGCTCGCCAAAATTGATGCACAGCCATCGCTTACCGCCAAGGTCCAACAACGTCCATGCCGCCGAGGGCCACGTTAGTGGAGCCGACGACCGTCGTATTGAACGACACCTCTGAGCCAACCGTGAAAAGCATGAATCGCTTGCCAGAGAACAGCCCGGTTCCGGCGATCACGTCCAAAGGCTTGAACGTGTCATAGACATTGGATTGAGGCAAATGCACATAGCCCGGCAGTTCGCCACGTAGGTAAGGCTGAGAACCGGGTGAGATCGCTCGGCGGCACATCATAAGACTGCCGTCCACGGGGTTTGGAAACGGACCTACCGAGGCTGTGATCCCCGAGAGATCGGTAAAGAGGCCCACGTAAGGTCGAGTGAAATGGAAGGTCGCGCTCCCGACACCTGTAAACGCGCGAGGCATGGCGACCTGTGCTGTCGGGCTGTTGGACAGGCTACCGTCGAACTGCGATGCCACCGCAGCGTTGATGCTGTATGAGAGCACGCACCCGTATGCGTCACCGCTTGGCTTGTAGGGCACGATGTCGCCGAAGCCACGCAGCGTGCCGCATAAAAACGTGCTGCTCTGCGAACGGCCTGGCACCGGCGCAAAGAAGAACATCTTGCTATCGGCGAAAAGATACCAATCCACGGCGCCTGTCGTCTGAATGGACTTCGGCCAGTAGCCGCCGCCCGACATCTGCGCCGTGGTGGGAAATGGGCCGGTGCCGGTGTTGATGTCCGACATGTTCTCGTAGCCAACGACGCGCGCGAACAGCGTTGCGGTGTCATCCACCCGCAGCAAGCATCCCGTTGATGTCACATCGCCCGACTTGAAGGCAGCAATGTTGGTCGTGCTGTATGGCTTAGTCCAACCGGCAGGTGCCATCTTCATGGTGATCGTGCCCGCGGCAGTGCCGTCTGCTGCAGCCGTCGCGAATGTCACCGATGTGGAGCCCGGTTTCGAAGTGATCTTCTGCTCGCCATTCAGGGCGGTCAAACCTCCCGTCACCCCAGCAATTAGAACCACGCTGTCGGAAACCGCACTGTGCGTTCCGGTGTAGGTCGCGGTGGCGATGCCGCCAGCAACGACAAGCGAGGTCAGCGCCTTCATGTCGAAGCCGGTGACAAGGCATGCGTCCAGCAGCGCGACCATCGCGCCGGCCGTTCCGCTAAGCGCCGGCGCGTTCACCATCTGGCTGGTGAAAAACTTGACGCTGGTATCTACGGGAGAAGTCATTGTGAATCCTTAAAGAATGTTCGGTTGTTCGTCTTGCTGCGTCGCGGGCGCTAGATCGTGCTCGGATAGGTCGGAGAGCGATGCGGCGATGACATGCACGCCGGGGCCACGAACGCGAACCGCGGCGCCTGTGCCGATCTGCTCGACGCGCAAGCCCCGTGCCTTGATCGCGGCTCGGATGCGCTGCAGCTTCCTGCGCTCGCTGGTGGCGGTGCTCATCAGCGCACGAACCCGCAGTTGCGAGAACTTCTGCGAAAGCGCCGGTTTGGGCTGGACGGATCACGCGGCGGCAGTGGCTCCAGCCCGGTCACTAGGCAAGCGACCAGCGCGGCGCCGTTGCTGCAGTACCGCCGCGTGCGGGCTTCAACTAGGTGCTTCAGGCGGTAGCTGCTGATCTTCTCGACCAATCTTTCCGAGTTCTCGGACTCGGACATCCAGGCAACCACATCGGCTACTTGGTCGACCAGGTCGTCGCACTGGCGTAGCGGCGGCCGCACTGCGAAGCCGTGCACGCCGAGATTCGGGTGCTCGCACCACACGCGATAGACATCCTCATGGAAGCCGATCCAAGGCGTGGGGCGCGCGCGGCCATAGGCATTGCCGGTGGTCGACATCACAGTTCTCCGAAGCCGATCAGGATGGCGGCCTCCGCGCGCTGACCGGGCCGCGGGTCGATCTCGATGCCCTCGGCTTCCGCTTCTCGGATGAGCGACTCTTCGAGCACCTCCGCTTGAACGATTTGGGCCTCGATATCCGCCAGGTGCGCGGTGCGCGCCGATGCGTCGAGACCTTCGGGCATTTGCTCGATCAGCGGGGCGAACCGCTTCAGCATCGCGGCCTTTCCGATGCCGAAGGTCAGATATGCACGGACGTCTTCGGCATGCTCCTTCAAGAGCACGTCGGCCGACATCTGATAACCAAAGGTGTCAGCGGGGGCCATCATGTCGATCGATTGACCTGCGGCCAGTCGCTGCAGGTCGTTGCTGATGCGCTCGGCAGCGCGTTCGTGCCAGGAGTCGACCTGTGCGGAGAGTGCAGCCTGTGCCTCGGCGCGCGACACGTTCGTGCATGCGGGGGCGTCTCGCTCCGCGAGCAGGGAAACGACGTGCTTGCCCGCCTCGGCGAGCTTCTGGGCGATGGTGCTCATAGATCAGTCACTCCGTATTTTTGGGCGCAGGTGCGAAGGGTTGTGCAGTACTCCAGCCACACGTGGCTTCGGCGGGCGAGCGCGTCGTGTGCAGCGCGGCGGCGGTCGACGCGAGACGCGAGCGCAGAGCGCGCGGTGTCGTCGCCTGTGTGCTGGCGCAGCGCCCGCTCGGCTTCTTGAAGATCAGAGCGGGCTTGCCGCGCGGCGGTCTGTACGTCCTCGCCGCGGTCGAGCAGTACGCCGAGCCTTTCGACATCGATGGTCATTTCGTTTTTCCTTGGTTGTTGTGCGCGTGCCAGAGAGCGGACGTGCTGAGGGAACTGGCTGTTGGTCGAAGCGCCGCGAGGACTGGCGCGGGCAGGTTGGCTCGTGCCGTTGCGATCGCTGCGGCTTTGGCTTCGATCTGGATCGCGCCGGTGACCTTGGTCGCGAAGCCATTCGCGAGCGCTTCGTCGGCCGTGAGCCACGTGTCTTTCGACAGCATGGCCTTCAGCTTGTCCAGCGACAAGCCGGTGCGGGCTGCATAGGTGGCCGTTATGCTCGCCTCAACCTTCTCGATGAAGGCGAGCGCGCCGCGCAAGTCTTCGGCATTGCCGCGGACTGCCGTCATGGGGTTGTGAACCATCATGAATGTGTTCTTCGGCATCTCGATCGAGTGGCCAGCCATCGCGACATACGACGCTGCGCTGGCGGCCATGCCCACGACCTTGACGGCAATGGTCTTGCCCGAGCCCTTAAGCATGTTGTAGATCGCGACGGCCGCGAACACATCGCCGCCAGGGGAATTGATTTCGAGATTGAGCGTCGGGGCCTTGACGGAGGCCAGCGCGGCCCGGAAGTCCTTTGCCTGCACACCCTCGAATCCGATTTCGTCGTAGATGGACAGGGTGGACCCGCCTCCCGCTGATGCGCGGACTTGGAAAAACGGCTTCACGCCTTAGCCTTCTTCGATTCCTCGAGAAAATCAAACAAGGCGCCCCCGTGGACATATTGCCGCTGTCCGACCTGCAGTAATTGCACCGAGCCGAGTTGCCCGCGCGCGGCGGCGGCCCGGAAGAGCTTGCCGCTGATGCCGCAGTGACGCGCGGCCTGCGAGACCGGCAGCAGGACATGCACGACGCCGACAGCGTGCGGCGCGGCGGTGTTGGGAGAGACCATTTATCGCCTTTCGTTCAGGAAGGCTCAAATGCTCTCAGTTAGTCAGAAAACGGCACTGCGGCCCAATTTCGCATCGCCGGGCAAGTTGCGATTGGTTCTGCGCGGTTGTGTGCATTTCTGCTCAGTCGATGCCCCTCGGGTGTGGCTATGCTTCGCCGCCATAGGAAGCCACTACCCAACGTTCCGCGGCGTGGTGAACCTGGCTTACTGGTTTTGGATATTTCTTGCCGTTTGCTCGTTCCTCGGCGGCGCGTCTTCGCTCATCTGGTCTAGCGGTGCGATGGCGCCCATCGCCGGGATATTTGCAGGCCTGCTCTTTCTAATTGTTGGGCGCTTCATGAAGGAGGCAGCGCTGATGCTTGCCGACCTCAGCGACGCAGCGATACGGACAGCGCAGAAATAGAGCCTTCCGGGGCGGCGGCGGCATCAGTGCTCGTGTCCGCCGTTCAGGTCACGTCGTAGTGTTCGGGCAGTGGTCAGCGCTGCGGCGCGAATCTGAGATTCGGCAAGAGCCAGCGCGTCGGGCGGTAGCCCGAGGTCGCGAAGTTGCGCGATCAACCGATCCATGCGCCCGTCTAGGACACGAATCATCTGTTCGTCGAGACGCTCCTCAAGCATCGGGGTCTGCCTTGACGTACTTCCTGAGCCCCTCGGAGACATCGGCCAGGCAGGCGTCGATCCCCTTTTCGATTTCGGCGGTCACGTCCGCAGGCAGGTGCAACTTCCGCTCGAGGTTGTCGGGCAGCGAGCGCAGGCCCTGCGCCAGCGCCGCGAGCAGCTCTGCACTGGCATTTCGCACCGCGGCACGCTCGACGTACTGGCCCCGTGCTACAGCAAGCTTGAACTGGCGCTCTTCGAGCTTCACTTTTTCATGTTGCGCCCGAAGCTCTTGAAAGGAAGTGCCGGCCTTTTGAATAGTGGTTGGCGCGGCCCCCGCCGTTTTGCGTGGCCGGCCGGCGCCGGGTCGTGCACCGCCGTGGGTGCCGGCCTCGGCGGAGGTCTGCAGTAGCGCGGCGGGGCGGGGCACACGGCGCCGCGGGGTGTCTGTGCTCATCGGAAGAAGTCCCTTTCTGTTGCGGATGCATCGCTAAGGGCGAGTTGATAGTTAATTCGAGTTGCGAATAGCAGGGCTGCGTGTTGCACGGGCCTCCATGACCCCGCACGGTAAAAGCGGCCTTCCAGGGTCCCCGGGTGTCGCGCAATCTGCAAGGAATCGCACGTTTTGGCGGGCAGGGGCGCGAAGGGGGCCGACAGCGGGCTAGCCACGGCGAAGGCGTCGGCCGACAACGCGCGGGCCTGCAGATGCCAGGCGCTGCACATGGTGCGCAGGGTAGCGAGTGTGGTGAGGTGTCGGGTGTGTCGATCCATATACGTTTTCGTGTTGTGTTCGTAACTTGCAGTGGCAGGTGCGGGCTTTGAAACCCCGCACGCCGGCCCATCCAGGTAAAAAACATCAAATTCCGAATAGCAACTTTTTTCTGCTGACAGAAGGGGATGCGGGGTTTCAAAGCCCGCACCTGCCCGATCATCGGACCAGCATGTACGTGGACATAGAGTTGCGATCCACCTGCTTGCACAGCCTGAGGCTCTCGCCGGTCTCTTCCTCGATCAGCACGGTGCGCTCGCTCTTTGCGCTCAACACTCGCCCGATGCTCTTCGCCCCTCGCACGTCTTTCACGCCCAAACCCTGAAGCGCTTCAACGAGTCGCGATGAGACCGATGGGTCGGGATTCCAACCCGAGGCCGCATCCACGACGTCCTTGGCATAGAACGACGCTTGATCTGGGAAAACCTCCCGGAGTGCCAGTAGCAGAGCTCGCAGCGCCTGCGCGTGCTCCGACTCGCTTTCATTCACACGGAATGACTGGGCGACGTCATCCGCGCCTGCCCATATCAGCGGCTGGCGCACCATGCGATCCCACTTTGGGAAGCGCGTGCCACTCAGGTGCATGCGCTCGCCGCTTCGAATGAAGCCCGCCACGATGCCCACGACATCGCGCAGCACGGCCGCCCGGCTTGCCCGCGCGTGGGCGAGGATGTCGCGATGCTTGAATTGGCGCTCTTCTGGCCGCGCATGTTGTGGCGCCAGGCGCGCAACAAGCCATCGCGATATTTCGTCGGCGCCGAACGTTAGGTTGTTGCCACTTAGCGAGACGAGCACGTTTGTCGGCACGCTCGCCATGCGGGACACGCCGAGGATGCGACCTTCGAACGTTGCAGAGGTCATGGATGCAGATAGGCTGCCGCTGTGAACCGTGTATCCGTCCGGGATGTTGTCGAAGGCGATCATTGCGGGCGACTGCATCAGCAGCGACAGCAGCCGCTTCTCGATCTCGGCTTCGTTGCCGAGGGGCAGCGTGGTGACTGGAATGTCTCGGCCGGTGAGAATCACGTGCACGACGCGCAGGTACGTCGTTTTGCCGCTCGACTGCGCAGCCGCCAGCAGCGCGAGGCCGGGGGCCATGTCTAGTAGTCGCCGCTGAACGCCCGTGACTAGCCCGGACAAGGCGATCGACTCATTGAGCCCCGATCCGAATTCGAAGCCTTCTAGCATGGTCGCGCGAAGTCGTCGCCATGCTGCCTTCGCCTCTTCATGTGTGTACGGTCGGTAGTCGTCGCCCACCACTCCGCAGAGGAACAGCCCTGTTCGCTTGTGCAGCCCGTTCGTGCTCAAGATAGTGCCGTCAGACAACACGATGGGATGCGTCAAAAGGCCGCTAAGGGCGGGGGCATCGGCGGTGTTCTCTTCCAACAGTGGATCGATCAGTAGCTTTGGAACTGCAATAGGCTTAGGGTCATCGTCCTCGCCGGCGCATATCAGCACGTTGTTCTCGATCAGGCCGCGCAGGCTCGTCTCGGTGTGCGGGCGGACGTGCAGCGTGGGAGGCGGGTCTAGGTCTTCATGGTCGGCCAAGTGCGCATGGGCGAGATGCCCTTCGACAATCTGCGAGACGATGCCGCCGAACGAGAGCAGCGCTTCTGGCGATTCGCGGTCCAGGATGGCGGCGCCGATCTGCGCGGACTGTCGCGCTGTGTCTTCAGGCCGATAGACCATCATGATTCGGTTGGCCGCGCGCTGCTCTGCGCTCTTGCGTCGCCGCTCGCGCTTCAGTTCGTGGCGTGCATCTGCCAGGGCTGCGGTGAGCGATCTTCGCCCCGTGCCGGTCATCCGCTGCACTTCATCGACCAGCGCGTCGGCCTCGTGCCGCGGCATGGGCGCCGCAATTTCTGCCCACTCGCTCAGGACTTCATCACGTGGCATCTTGCGTAGGCGCTCGATTGCGGTTTCGACCGTGAGCGCCTTCTGTGGGTTGACCCATCCGAGAGATTGCGCCTTGGCAAAGATGGCGCGATACCCGGCGCGATCTGCGCTTAGATCGGGCCATTTCTTCTCGGCCTCGCCGGGCTTCCCGTTGCCGAGCGCTACCGAGTAGGCGACGAATAACGGCTGTCCCGGGTCGCCGAGACTCTTGAGCATGTTTCCGGCCCACACCCAATCGTCATACTCCAGGCCGTAGCCAACAGACGCGAGGTGCAAGGTCGCGTTCTCCAGGTCCGCCAGGGTTTCGGCGTTCACCAGATCTAGGGTGTCGAGTGCGTCGCTCTCATCGTACTCGTCGACCGGCAGCGGGGTCGGGCGTGCGCCGAATTCGGCCGCTAGGGTGGATACGCACGCGTTGAACGCTTCTAGCGACACCTCGGGGATTTGCGCGGGCAGGCCGCTTGGTCCGTCGCCGTCCCATCGGTACGCCGACCCTGAAGGATGCATGCCACATGCAACGAACTGCTGTCCGTGCCCCAATATCTCTATCCTCCCGTTGCCGGTCGGGATGATGACCTTGTCACGTGATCCTACGACGCGGCAGGCCAGCAGGCAGCGTGCGCTGTTTGCCCTCGACCGCTTTGGCAGCGTCACGCCGAGCAGGGTCTCGGTGCGGTGGACCACTTTGCTGACGAGCTCCGGCTGTTCAATGTCGATATCGATCGCCGCGAGCTCGCGAGTTTGGACGCCGATGCTGTAGCGCCGCTCAGCGGACCATCGGGCAATGTCCGCATCGCTCGTTCGATGGTCCGTCCAGTTCTTGAACCCCATCACCAGGCCGTTCTGGTCAAACAGGCTCGGCACCTTTCCAATTTTTCCATCGACGCTTGATTTCGGTCGAACCCGCGCGCGAGAGTCAGAGACGACGGGTAGCAAGTCGGGGGCGAGGCCGAGAAACGCGTCCAAGTACCACCACGCATCAGGCGATGCACCGACCATCTGCTGCGCTGTGGTCATGCGGCGTTGCCCGCCAGGTGTTTACGCACGTCGCCGACACGCCAGCGAACTACGTTCGAGGCTTGACGGATCGGCGCAGGGAAGGCGCCCGCCTTGACTCGGCGCCACAAGGTGGTCCGGCTGCATGCGAGCAGCGTGCAGATCGTTTCCGTTTTGACCCGCGCGTCGCTCGGCAGGACGTGGAAGGTTTCGAGGGTTGCCCGAGCCGAGCCGGCCGGGGGGTCTTGTGTGGTGGTCACGTGAAACTCCTGTTCAGGGCCGCCACGATTTGCGGGGGCTTGAAACGGAGTCTCGGCGTTTGATCGCAAATCGCGCTGCGGCTCACCTTCGCGCCAAAAAGCGGCCGAGGGTGGCTATTTCAGATCATTAAAGGGCCCGGGGGCGGCCTGCTCAATCCATCCGCACGCGACCATTCCTGCGCTTGAATGGGTTTCTTTGCGCTTGGGCTAGCATGAAACGGCTCGGCTGTCACTGCGCTACGGCTTCGCCAGGAAGGCCGCCCAATCGTTCATGAGGGCACGCCGCTTCACGAACAAAGTGGACCGCTGGTAACTGGCTTCGACCTTATCGGGCAATCGATGAGCGAGAGCGTGTTCGGCGACTTCGCGGGGGTGCGTGGTCATCTCGGCGGCCCATTGCCTGAACGTGGAGCGGAACCCATGAACGGTCGCAGGCTCGCCCTTGGCATCCTTGGTACCCATGCCGCGAAGCAGTTCCAACATCGCCATGTTGCTCAACGGCCTGCCTTCCTTCGCGCCCGGGAACACCCATGGGCTTTCTCCGGCTGCCTTCCTTGCCGTTGTCAGCAAGGCGAGCGCGGCGGGGCTCAGCGGCACCATGTGCTCAATCCTTGCCTTCATGCGGGCGGCTGGCACGGTCCAAGTTGCTTTCTTGAAGTCGATCTCACTCCACTGGGCGCCGATCGCTTCGCCAGTGCGCGTCGCGGTCAGGATCACGAATTCCAGCGCGCTCGCAGCGCCGCCTTCCCGAGATCGAATCGAGGATGTGAATCCCGCGACTTCGGCCACATCGATAGCCGCGTGGTGTTCCGGTTTCTTGATGCTCTTCGCGGATGCCATGACGGCTTCGAGGTGGCCCTTCCACGTGGCCGGGTTGTCGCCGGTCCTGTGGCCGTGCGCCTTCGCCCAGTCGAGCACGGCCTCGATGCGCTGGCGCACGCGGCTCGCGGTCTCCGTCTTAGTGGTCCATATGGGATCGATGCACTTGCGGACCGCGGCCGTGTCGACCGCGGAGACCGCGAGTTCGCCTATGGACGGATAGGCGTAGGTCGTCAAGGTGTTGGTCCACTGGTCAGCGTGCTTCGCGTTTTTCCAGCCCGCGCGCTTGCTGTCGATCAGCTTCCCGGCACACTCCTTGAAGGTCATGCGCAGTGCGGCGGCCTTGTTCAAGGCGATCCCAGCGGCTTTGCGTGCCTCTATCGGATCGACGCCCTGCAGCAACTGCAGACGGCCCTGCAGCGCCTTCTCACGCGCTTGGGCGAGCGAGACAAGTGAGAGGGGGCCGAGCCCCATCTCCCGCTTCTTGCCTGCGACGCCGTAGCGGAATATCCATGACCGCCCGCCACCTACCGCGACCTGTAAAAACAGGTTGTTGCCGTCGCTGTAGTAGCCCGGTTCCTTGATGCGCGCGATGCCGTGCGCGCTCAGTTTCTGGGTGCTCCGCATTTGTTCCGCCAAAAGTTTCAACCCCCCTTTATACCCCCCTCAAAGGGGGGATGGATTGAAATTCACTGGGCGAGTTTGAAACAGCAGATGGTTGGCTACATTGTTGATTTATATGAAGTTATCGCAACTTTTGAACTTGTTTGGTGTTGTCCGAAACAAGCGCTTAGGCGGACTCCGGTTCCGCCAGTAATGCTTCCATGAATATCCATGGAGCTGAAAAGAGCCCAAGAGAATCAAAGCTCTTGGGCTTTTTTGCGTCCGGCGATGCCCATCCAGCGCCTATTCGACGCCGTCGCACATCCGCTTGCTGTCTTGCCCTGTGCTGACGATGACCACCTTCCCCCCGCCGTCGACGTTGACATTCGTGCATCCTTTTTGAGTGCTGCTGCCCGCCCCTGGGATCGCACCGAGAATTTCATTGGTGGCAGCAACCGCCTTCTTCACGCCCTCCCAGGTTGTCTCCAAGAAGCTTCTTGCCAGGACCTGAGGCGGTCCCTTCACATCGACGATGACCACCTCGGCCTGAGCTGCACCTTCCACTTGGTAGCGCACGCCGCCTGGAATGGCGCGGAGAGCCTTGACCGTTGCACCGTCGGGCAACTTGATCCCTGTTTGAAGTTCCGGGTTGGCCTTCAGGAAATCTTGGACCTGTCGCGCTGACGCGTTGGCCCGTCTGGGGACTGGCACCTGTGTACCCGGCGGGCTCAGGATGGCTGGAGGCGTTGGCGCAAGTTGCGCTTGCGCGAGACCGGTCGACCCGAAGCCTGAGAGGAAGAACACCACTACGGCCAAGTACCTGGTCATGATTGCTCCCCATGCCCAGCCCCTCGCCGGGCTCAGGTCATATTAGGTATCCAGCGTCGCACCGACAAGCCGAGCGGGTGGAGGTCTGGCTGCGCTCTGCGGGGCCTTCAAAAGACTCCGAATAGCTTCAACAGGATGATGACGCCAATAGGGACGCCGCAGAGCCAAAGGATGATGCTCTTCATGTGAGTCTCCGTTCGGTGGTTGGGGTACCGGTCACCGTAGCAGTGCCGCTTCCGCGGCAAGTGAGAAAGAGGCGCTGTTCGCGGTAGGGCAAGGCTGCCGGAAGACGCCCGCTGCTGGATTCGGCCTGCGCTTACAGGCGCCTCCGTGAGCGGACGACGCGAACGGCGGCCGCTGCCGTGACCATGATCCTATCGACCTTGCAATCGAATAGCCCCAGGGAGGCAAGCATGGCCAACAGCAACGATCTTCCCGTCCTCGCTGACGGACCAGTCGCCGCAGGCGCGAATCCGACCGCCATGGGCTGCGACGATGAGCCGGTCGAGGTGCTGAGCGATCTGCTCGAGAACGCGCGCAACGGGGAATACGGATTTCGAACTTGTGCGAAGGAGCTGCCTGCCGGATCGAGCCAGAGGCAAGCGCTCAACCAGCGCGCCTCGCAGTACCACGAAGTCTGCGACGAACTGGCAGAACTGATACGGCGCCACGGCGGCTTGCCGGCCGAGGGCGGCACCACCGGCGCGGCGATTCACCGGGGGTGGGTGCATGTGAAGGGGGCGATTGGCGCCAACAGCGAGTTGTCGATCCTCGAAGAGTGCGAGCGCGGCGAAGAGGCAGCCGTGGTGCGCTGCCTTGAAGCGATGGAGCGGAATCTGCCACCCGATGTCCGCGACCTGATCGCCCGCCAGGCTGCGGCCGCGCAGGAAAGCCACGATCGGATCAGAAAGCTGTGCGACCAGGCCCGCACGGGCGGTCGATCAAAGGCCTGAACGCGATCAGAAACGGTCTGCCAGCCCCATCGCCGGATCGCTCACCGAGTGCCTGCCGGTCTCCACCCGGCCGGCGAAACGCCGGTAGAAGGCGGCGTCGGCATCGCAGGTCACCACGAAGTCGTACCACTGGCCGCTGGCGTCCAAGCTCCACCGCATGCTGGTGTCGCCGCCGCCCTTGACCCGAATGCCCCACGAGCCATCGGCATTGCGGCCGTAGACGCCATGGTGGTCGTCGTGATCGTCGTTGCTGCGGCGGTCGTCATGGCGGTCCTTGCCGCCCGCCTGGTAGGCCTCGGGGCGCGCGTAGACCTTGTTGGACTGCACGGTGAAGCGGCAATCGCGCCGGCCGTCGTTGCGCAACTGCAGATGGATGTCGCCGCGGCGCGTGTCGTAGCCCACGCGGATTTCGGGAGTCGGCGCGCCCTCGGCACGCAGCCGGTTCAGGTCGCCCTTGAAGTGGCGGTGGAAGCCGTTGGGCCCGAGCACCCACAGGTCGTAGAGGCCGGCGTTGTCGGTCATGGCCGCCCAGTGGTCGTCGAACTGCTTGCCGGGCTCGACCACGTAGCGGCGCGGCAGGCGGTCCGACAAGTGCAGCTTGTCGTAGACGTGGAACACGGCGGCAGCGCGCCCTCCGTTGGCGAACAGCAGCTGGACGCGCCCGTTGCGCGAGTCGCTGCGCGCGCTGGTGTGCAGCTCGTAGGGCAGGGCGCGCGAGGGACGCACGCCGGGCGCCTGCACCGGCAGGCTGGAGTCGGTCGGCGGGGTGATCTTCGGCAGTGCCTGTTGGGCGGCGGTCAGCGCATCGGCCTGGTCCTTGGTCTTGCGCCCGGCCAGGGTGGGCAGAGGCTCGTCGTTGGGGCGCTCGAAGTTGAAGGCGCTGGTGAGGTCGCTGCAGACGAGGCGGCGGTACTGGCTGATCTGGGGCTCGGCCACGCCGAAGCACTTCTCCAGGAACAGCAGCGTCGAGGTATGGTCGCAGACCTGCGAGTTGACCCAGCCGCCGCGGCTCCAGGGCGAGACCACCCACATCGGTACGCGCGGGCCGGGGCCGTAGGGCCGGCCGTCGATCGCGGGCTGGTTCGACGTCGCCGGCGTGTAGTTGTGATACTCGACGGCGACGTCGGCCTCCGCCAGCGTGCAGCCGCCGGCCAGCGAGCCGTCGGGATTGCGCGAGGGCGCCGCCGGCGACGGCAGGTGGTCGAAGAAGCCGTCGTTCTCGTCGAAGTTGATCAGCAGCACGGTCTTGCTCCAGACCTCGGGGTTGGCGGTCAGCGCGTCCAGCACTTCCTGCACATACCAGCCGCCCTTCGCTGGACTCGACGGCCCGGGGTGTTCGCTGTAGGCGGATGGCGAAATGATCCAGGACACCGCGGGCAATGTGCCGTTGCGGATGTCCTCGCGGAAGGTCTCCAGGAAGCCTTGCGGCATGGTATTGGCGAAACCCTTGGCGAGCGGGCTGAGCGCGTCGTCGACGACCGGGTCATAGAAGGGCCCGGCGGCGGTGACCGGCTGCGTGATGTCCGTGGCCGGGACATAGACCGGACGGCGCGCCGGCGGCATCTGCTCGATCGCGGCGCGCCAGTGGCGGAAACCCATCATCTCGTTGCAGCCGAAGTTGTCGATCAGGCTCTGGTAGACCTTCCACTTCACGCCGGCCTTCTCCAGCCGGTCGGCATAGGTGGTCCAGGTCCAACCCTGGGTGGATGGGCCGATGTCGTTGCCGCCGTTGAACTGGTTGTTCAGGGCCGCAACCTGGACCTTGCTGCCGTCGACCGGGCTGATGCCGTTCGGGCCATTGGTTCCGCTCCAGTAGAACAGCCGGTTCGCGATGGTGCCCGTATGCATCCCGCAGTGGTAGTGGTCGCACAGCGTGAAGGCATCGGCCAGCGCGCGCTGGAACGGGACCTCGGCCGTGTCGTAGTAGCCCATCGACAGCGGATTCTTGGCGTCCGGCCACTTGTACATGCGGCCGTGATCCCATGCCGCCTGTGAATCGGACCAGGCGTGCGGCGTGCTGCCAGCGCGCTGCGCATTGCCCTTGCCCTCGTCGAGGTGGTAGGGAAGGTAGGTGCTGGGTGGCGTCGTCTTGGTATAGGTCTGATGGAAGATGTTCTTGCCATTGGGCGCAGGGATGGCAAAGCGGTCGCCAAAGCCGCGCACGCCCTTGAAGGTGCCGAAATAGCTGTCGAAGGAGCGGTTCTCCTGCATCAGGAGCACCACGTGCTTGACGTCCTTGATGGTGCCGGTCTCGTGGTGGGCCGGGATGGCGAGCGCGCGGCGGATGCTGGGCGGAAAGGCGGCCAGCGTGGCGGCGGCGATGCCGGTCCCGGTGGTGCTTTGGAGAAACTTGCGACGTGTGGTCATGGCGGGCGTCTTCGTTGTAGGCGTGCCAAGCCTAGGCAACGGCGGTGACACCGCGATGTAGCGAGGATGACGTGACGCGCGTGACGCGCCCGCGCAGCGCTGACCTCCGGCTAGGAGCCTGCGCGGCAG
>NZ_JAGGNV010000007.1:40300-208277 GCF_018614955.1 Variovorax paradoxus | reverse complement strand
CGGGAGACTCTCCATAAGGCAGCTTCTGGAGAGCTCTCCAGAACGTGCCGCAACCGGCATTGTCCGAAGTGCCAGGCGAGCGCAGCGAGGCGCTGGCTCGACGCGCGGCAGGCCGATCTGCTGCCGCTGGACTACTACCACGTCGTCTTCACCTTGCCCGCGCCAATCAGCGCGCTCGCATACCAGAACAAGGCCGCGATCTACGCGCTGCTGTTCGACGTGGCCGCCGAGACCTTGTTGACCATCGCAGCCGATCCCAAGCAACTGGGCGCAAGCATCGGCGCGACCCTGGTGCTGCATACGTGGGGCTCGGCGCTGACGCATCACCCGCATGTGCACGGCATCGTGCCGGGCGGCGGTCTGTCGCCGGATGGCGAGCGCTGGGTCACCTGCAAGCCAGGCTTCTTCCTGTCCGTGCGTGTGCTCTCGCGGCTGTTCCGGCGACGCTTCCTCGAAGACCTCGAACGGGCCCATCGCGACGGTCGGCTGCAGTTCTTCGGCGAGCACGCCGCACTGGCCGACGCGCACGCCTTCGCCGACTGGCTCGCCCCACTGCGCAAGTGCGAATGGGTGGTCTATGCCAAGCGTCCGTTCGCCGGTCCCGAGGCGGTGCTGGCCTATCTGTCTCGCTACACGCACCGGGTCGCCATCTCCAACAGCCGGCTTGTAGCCATGGACGAGCAAGGTGTCACCTTCCGCTGGAAGGACTACCGGGCCAAGGGCCGCACACGCCGCAAGACGATGACGCTCGATGCCCACGAGTTCATGCGCCGCTTCCTGCTGCATGTCCTGCCGGGCGGCTTCCATCGCATCCGCCACTATGGCCTGTTGGCCAACGGCAGTCGCCGGGCCAACCTCATACGAGTTCGCGAGCTGCTGCAAGCAATCGATGCCACTGCACAGACTTCGAGCGTCGATACCCAGTCCACGCAACCGAGCTTCTTCTGCCCGCACTGCGGCGGCCGATGATCATCCTGGAGACCTTCGCCCGCGGGCAGCTGATTCGCGCGTCGCCTCAACAGCCTCGGCCGCCATGACTGCCAACTTGCGCCGACCTCCACACCAAGCTTCGGCTCCTCGTCTTCCAGAGCCGATGCGGGGCGCTCTTGCCATCGCGCTCGCCAGGCACCGTTGCTGCGCGCCACGTCCCCATTCAACTCAACGCCTTGGCTCCGATCCGCGCTGTCTCATGGGCATTCCCGGACGTCTCATCGATCGCATCGACGTCGACAGCTCGACCGCCATCGCCCGAATCCCCATAGCTTCGTAGCCTACTCAGACCGTCGCGGTGCATTCCGCGGTTTCCTCCCTGCGGGCTTGTCCGACACCTGCCCTCTGACAGTGGTGCCTTCCACGCCGCATTGCGCGCGGGCAGGTATCCGACAACCCTAAAGCATAGCTGCCGCTCGCCGCGCGCATCAAAGACCCCGCCACAAGAGCGTCGCTGCCGCCGAACGGTTTTTTAGCGGCTAAAAAATTACTCAAGTTTCGCAGGACCTGAGGGCGCCAGTTAGCCTCCAGAGGCGCGGATCGGACCGTCTACAGGCAGCGGCAAGGCGCCATTTTGCGGGGGAGGGCAGCAAGACCGTCCCCAGAATGGCCGTTCACACTCCGGACGAGTTGGGGGAAAATTCAAAGTATCGTGAACATCGCACCGGGAAATTCAACCTGTGTTGAAAAATGCGTTCAAGGTAGCTTGGTCAATCTGCATGCAAGGCCTTGATCTGCATTGAGCGTAATCCCGTGTTCAATCGAGCACCGACACGGAACGTCAGTGGACCTTGCCTTTCGCGTCACTGGACTTTGCCTTGGTCGTTGCGGAACGCCACTGGACATGCGCGAACGCGCCACTGAACCTTCGTTCGGGAGCCCGAGGCGGAGCTGGAGCTGGAGGGGTTCGACGGCGCCGGAGACGGCGTGCTTCTGGGGCGCCGGGCAGGGCAGAATGCGGTCGGCGGCCGGACCCGGCCAACCGGACCTTCCGGCATCCCTTCTAAATCACGAGAACTTGGAGCGTCACTATGGCCGGCCCTGGCATGAGCAGAGAGCGATACGAGGCGATGCTGCGGAACGTCACCGGACTTTGCCTTTTGCGTCACTGGACGTTGCCTTGGCAGCTGCGGAACGCCACTGAACCTTAGTTTGCTCGCCACTTAACTTTCGGGCGCGGTGGTTCGCGGCACCGAACCCGGGCTGGCGCACCGGAGCCGGCGGGGCAGGGCAGAATGCGGCCGACAGCCGGAAACGGCCCAGAAGCAGACGGTCGTCGCTGCCTCGCGACGGTGAGTTCGTGAGCCGTGCGCACCGAACGAGGCAGCGGCCAGAATCGCGTTAACAGCACTCAGACCCACTGTCAGCCGGCAAACCGCAACAGGTATCAAGCCCAATGGATCGAATCGACGTCATGCGCCTGTTCATCCGAGTGGCGGAGACCGGCAATTTTTCCAAGGTTGCACGCTCTACCGGCGTAACGCAGCCGACGGTAAGCAAAGTCGTCGCCGGGCTTGAAGCCAAGCTCGGTGCACAGTTGCTGCGTCGCACCTCGCGAGGCCTGACCCTTACGGACGCTGGCCAGCGCTTCTATGAGTCAGCAATCGACATCGTTGAACGCGTCGACGAGCTCGAAAGCGGCGTCGGCACAGGCGACGCCTCCCCAAGCGGGATCGTCAAGATCGCGATTTCGCCGGCCTTTGGTCGAATGGAGATCGTGCCCCACTTGGGTGCATTTTTCGAGCGCTACCCTGAGGTCCGTCTCGACTTCAACGTTTCACAGCGATATGTGAATCTGGTGGAAGAGGGTTTGGACTTGGCAATACGAGTCGGCCCGCTGACCGATTCGGCGATGATGGCCCGACGCATTGGCAGCATGGACTACCTGACGGTGGCAACCCCCGGTTACCTCGCCAGGGCAGGCACTCCGACCCGAGTCGAGGAGCTGGCGCAGCATCGATGCATCGCGTTCATGGCTCGCGACGCGCCCAGGCCGTGGGAGTTCAGGGACGCTGGCGAACCGGTGAAGTTTTCTCCTCAAGGGGCCGTTAGCAGCAATGACGCCGAATACGTGCGTGCCGCAGTCCTTGCCGGCCTCGGCATCGGGCATAACGCGGGCTGGCTGTATGTGCGTGACGTGGCTGCCGGACGCTTGGTGCCATTGCTGGCCGAATACGCGCCAGAACCGTTCCCGATCCATGCTGTATGGCCCGGCAGCCGTCGCCTAGCTGGCAAAACCCGCGCGGTGGTGGACTACCTGGCCGAACTGTTCGCTGCGAACCCAGTGTTGAAGGTGCGGTAGCACCCTCCTCAACGTTGTCCATGGCGGGCACGGCATAGGTCATATGCCACTGGCCCATCTACCCCAACTGCGCTTCAGTCTCTATCTTCCATACCCAGGCAGTGTGAGAACAACGTCCTTCATCTGCCAGGCTTTGACACAACGCATGGAGTAAAAAATGATTGACGAAAACGGCCCTCACTACTTTGTTGCCTTTCAGTCCCCCGGCCCGAAATGGGTGAAAGGGGTGAAGTACAACGAGCAACCGGAGTTCATGGACCACGTGGGCTACATGTTGAAGATGCAGGAGAAGGGGATGACCGTTCTCAGCGGCCCCTTCATGGAAAAGGCCGGAGGCCTCAACGGTGTGCTCGCAGACGGCGGCATGACCATCTTCAAGGCCGCAGATCTTGAAGAGGCCATGCATGACCATCTTCAAGGCCGCAGATCTTGAAGAGGCCACCAAGATCGGTACCGACGATCCAACGGTGAAGTCGGGCATGCTAAACGTGGAAGTGAAGATGATGTGGGTACCTTTCCACACCTAATGCTGCCCTCTGCCGCTCTCCACCGAAGCGGCATGCAGTGGAAGTTGCGCCTCGGCCGTGAGGCATAGGTTGTCCGCGCCGAGCCGCTTGACGTTGGAACCGTGCAGGCCCACGCTCGGCATCCTTCGAGCGTCCGCACAACCAGGAGCTGCAATGTCGAACTCTCAACATTCGTTTTCGAGGCGCGAAGGCTTGTTGGCCGCAGCGGCGCTCGGAGGCTTGATGGTCGCGCCTCGTGCATGGGCTGCGGACCCGCCGCGCGGATTCCAAGAGCATTACGTCGCACGTGGCGCTCACCGTCTCTACGTTCGCGACTATCCAGGTACGGGGCCAGCGTTCGTCATGTTGCATGGCTTTCCGGACAACTGTCGAATCTACGAAGAGCTGGCGCCGCTACTGTCGATTGCTGGACGCCGAGTTGTCACCTTCGATTTTCTTGGGTTTGGTGCTTCAGACAAGCCTCAGGGTTACCCGTACAGCTTTGCCCAGCAGCTAGAGGACGTGGCAGTGGTCATCGATGCACTTCGCTTGGAAGAGGTCGTGCCCGTTGGGCACGATGCAGGCGGACCAGCTGCAATCAACTACGCGGTGCGAAACCGCAAGCGGGTCGCAGGGCTAGTGCTTCTCAACTGCTACTACGCCGATTCGGATGTGCGCAGTTTTCCCGACTTCATCGAGCTCTGCAGCAATCCAAGAACCCGCTTGCTTGCGCGCGCCATGATGGCAGACCCCAAGCAAGCCGAATACCTCTTCGGCTTCCAACAAGGCCTGCTGCGCGAGAACATGACGCCGTCCATCAGAGACAAGTTCGACAAGAAGCTCCAGCCGATCATTGCCAGCAACTTCACGCAGACGCCGAGCGCGATGCCGGCTTTTCTGGCGATGACTGGCGATGCCTATGCGAACTTGGCCGAAAACACTCGCCAGCTCAAGGAGCTTGCGAGCTTCGACAAGCCCGTAAAACTGGTCTGGGGAAAATGGGACAAGTACCTCAACATCCCTGTGGCAAAGGACATTGCAGCTCATTTTCCCAACGCTGTCCTCACGGAGCTTGAGGCAGAGCATTGGCCGCAGTACGACCTTCCCGTTGACGTCGCGCGAGCGATGCTGAACTGAGCGTCTCAGCCCAGCGTCGCAGCCCAGGTGTGGAGGTGCCTCAGGTGATCGCTGCCTCGCGCAGTGTTTCACCCAGGTAGTCCCGCTTTCCCACCGGCAGCCCCTGGCCCCGGAGGATGGCGTGGGTAGTGGCCTGATGGAAGTAAACGTTTGGCATCAGGATTTCTGACAGGTATTCGAACCCGTTCATCGAACGGAAGACGCTTCGGAACGACAGCGTGACCGCCCGATCCGCTGATGCCTCAAAGTCCGCGCGATCGATGTCCGCAAGGTAGATATCCGTCTTGGCCAAGCGCTGCTTGAGCTCGACAAAGGTCTCCTCACTATCTTCCATGGACGGAGCATGCCCGCCAAGCAGCCGTGCGGCCCCGTATCGCGCGTTGTCGCTGATGCGCTGAACCTGACCTGCCAGGTTCAGCATGTCGGGTGCGAGGCGGGCCTGAATCAGCAGGGCTGGATCGATACCTCGGTTCAAGGCGTATCGGTCGGCGGTCGCCATATAAAAATCCATGACGCGCAGTGCCCGCCGCAGCGGTGGAATGGTCAGGTCAAACATGTTCATAGCGGGGGGGGTTTGTGGTCGGAGGGCAGGATGCCCCCGAGGTACTGAGACGTGTGGGTAGGCGCAGTCGCACAACTCGCGTGAGCTATGCAGCGTTGCGACCGCAGTTACAGCGAAGTGATGCCACCGTCGGCGACCAGGTCGATTCCGGTGGAATAGCTGCTGTCGTTGGAGGCAAGGAACAGGATCGCTGCGGCCATTTCTTCGGGCCTTCCCATCCGACCCATCGGCGTCATGTTTCGGAACATCGTGCGAGCCCCGTCGGCCTGCTCTTTATCCGGGAACTGGACTTCAATAATGGGCGTTTCGATCACACCAGGGCTCAGGGTGTTGACGCGGATGCCGCGGTCCTTCAGTTCGTGTGCCCAAGTGCGCGAGAACGAGCGGATTGCCGCTTTCGTCGCTGCATAGGCACCGTAGGCCGGATAGCCCTTCACGTTCATGCCCGAGCTGACCAGAACGATGGAGCTTCCATCGCGAAGCAGCGGCAGAGCCTTGGCAACGGTGAAGTACGTGCCACGCGCATTGGTGTTGAACGTCTTGTCGAAATGCTCGGGCGTCGCTGCTGCAAGAGGTTGCAGTTCGACAAAGGCGGCGTTGGCCACGATGATGTCGAGATGGCCCTTCTCTGAACCGATCTTGGCGTAGAGGCGGTCGAGAGCGTCGAAATCGGCGATGTCGCCCTGTACCGTTGCAACCTTGTCGCCAAGCTGCTTACGCGCTTTCGCCAACTCGTCTTCACGACGACCAGTGATGTAGACGAAAGCTCCTTCGTTGACAAACGCCTGCGCCGTTGCGAGGCCGATTCCACTGCTGCCGCCGGTTACCAACGCGACTTTCCCATTCAGCTTGCTCATATCTATCCTTTAAGGTTTCACAGTTCTGAACCTGTGTTCAGGTATTGAAGATAAGGGCCTGCTAGGAACGAGAACAGGGTACGGATTGGCATAGGTGCTATGCCGGGACCAGGCGTTCTGCATGCGCCCGAGGAGTGGACACAAGCGACGGTCCAATGGCGCAAACTAAGAATTCGCGAAGGTTCAATGGCCACTGCGCGAACGTCGGATGGCGCCTGCGGTGCACGTCAGGATGGCTGTAGGTTCTAGGCCCGAAGGTGCAGAAGCGCTCCGCAACCGGTCTTTGAGCTGGTCAGAGCAGCTAGCGATGCGCTCGATGCCGCCGCTGGGCGGCAGAATGAAGTCGACGGCCGGATGCGGCCAAGAGCAGGCGCCCGCGGCTGACGGCTGTGGGGTGCGATGCCAACAAAATTGCGGGCCGCGGTCATGTGCGAAGCGCTGGCCACCAGACCGTACTACCGCCTGCGTCGGGTCTCTGGGGATGGATGTAGCAACCCAACTTCGACGCCTAGCCTCGAAGCAATTGAACTTTCGGGGACGATACGCATCGGTGCGACGTCGCTGCCTCCTGATTTCGCCGAGACGTCTTCGTGTGTGTGCGTGCTCATTGCTCCTCGCGTCGGGGTGCTGATCGGCGGCGGCAACGTCGACCTTGCGCGTTTCGCGCAGCTTCTCACGTGAGGCGCAACGATTGACGGCGGTTGACCCCGCCGCCACGATGCGGGCATGGAAAAGTACATGTTCACCACTCCGCTTTGTCGCGCTTTGGGCATCGAGCATCCCGTCTTCAGCGCGGGAATCGGTGCAGCGGCAGGTCCCGCGCTGGCGGCCGCTGTCTCGAATGCGGGCGGATGCGGCGTCCTCGGTACTGCGTCGCTGCCCGGCAAGTTCGTTCGCGCCCAGATCCAGCGGCTGAAGGAGCTGACTGCCAAACCGGTCGGAGTCAACATCGTCTTGACTTTGCTCCGCAAAGGCCAGATAGAAGCCTGCTTCGACGAACGCGTTCCGATCCTGGTGCTGTTCTGGGGCGACCCCGCGCCGTACGTCGCCGATGCGCATCGGCGCGGCATGAAGGTGTTCCTTCAGATCGGCTCGGTCGACGAGGCAGTCGCCGCGGCGCAGGCCGGCGTCGACGCCGTCATCGCCCAGGGCGTCGAGGCAGGCGGGCACGTCAAGGGCACGACGTCATTGACGGTGCTGCTGCCGGCGATCGTCGATGTTGTCGGGCCTCTGCCTGTCATCGGCTCGGGCGGAATCGCGGATGGCCGCGGCCTCGTCGCGGCGCTGAGTCTGGGGGCGCAAGCGGTGTCGATCGGAACACGATTTCTCGCCAGTGCCGAGGCGAACGCGTCGACTGCGTACAAGGAGCGCGTGATCGCCGCCAAGGCTGAAGA
Organism: Variovorax paradoxus; assembly: GCF_018614955.1. Lineage (GTDB taxonomy): Bacteria > Pseudomonadota > Gammaproteobacteria > Burkholderiales > Burkholderiaceae_C > Variovorax > Variovorax paradoxus_J. The sequence goes on along the minus strand of NZ_JAGGNV010000007.1, from coordinate 200,529 downwards.
CACGGTATACCTTGAGCACTTCGGTGTAGGTTGGTCGAACGCTCCGCACCGGGTGCTCCGCAATGCAAGCGTCGAGCGTTGGGAGAGCGCGGGACGCCCGCCCACCGGGCAACGGCCGGGTGAGGGCACTGTGCTCGGCACGATGCGAAGCGGCGGCACCTCGGTCGAAATCCCGGCGTACTCCGCATACCTGCCGGAGGCGGACGTCACCGCCGACATCGAGCAGATGGCGCTCTACGCGGGCCAGTCGTGCAGCCTGATCGATGCGGTCCAGCCGGCCGCCGAGATCGTCGCCGACATCGTTCGAAGCGCTTCGGCCGCGATCGAACGACTGACCGCGTGGCGTGAACCCTAGTCCGTGCGCCCCCTTTTTCCTTGGCTGCCTCGGCGGCTTGCGGAAGGCCTTGCCAGGCATGGAAGCAAGAATTGGTTCTCTGGTCACGTAGAGCTGGGCCAAGAGATGGTTGTCCGTATCGGCGAGGCTCCACCGAGCACAGTTCCCAAGCCAAGTGCGCGGTGGTATCTGTCATACATCAGGAGGTGGCTTTTCTCACGTGTTCGTGCAGAAAGTCGGTTGGAGCTTCTCGACGAGGCGTGGACGGGCGAGGCAACGCTCTGGTGCGATAGTTGCTAACTTCGCTTTGGAAGGGATAAGCTGAAGATGGCGGTGGTCCCGTTCGGCTCAACGAGAATGAGGCATGGCTAGCGGCGGTTCCAGTGAATTTGAGTATCGCGGATGGCTGGTGAGGATTGAAACCACCGGCAGCGGGGAGGTGTGGTCTGGACACGCCGAGTTGTACTTGAATGGTGACCACAAGTGCCGACTCGCTCTCTCCACGAATCGCAAGGATTCGAGCAGCGCCTGCTGGGCGCTCGACTCGAAGGCGCGGAACTTCATCGACGAATGGACGATGAGACCTCGGACTGGGGACACGACTTTCCAAGATTTGTAGCTCGCGAAGGGATGATGGAGGTTCTCCTACCGACGCGCACGCTTTGACCTCACGAGCGAACGCGACAGTACCCGTAAGGTCCGCCAAGTGTCCCTCGCCACTTTCCTCGTCGAAGACAGCCTCACCATCCGGAAGAACCTGGTTCCGGCCATGGAAGACATTGCCGACATCCAGGTGGTCGGGGTTGCGGGCTCCGAGCGCGAGGCGGCTGTCTGGCTAAAGGAGCATGTCGGCCAGTGGCAACTGGCAGTCGTCGACCTCTTTCTGTCCAGAGGGCTCCGGATTGGGCGTCCTGAGGGAGTGCAAGGAGCGCCGCCCCGACCAGCACGTCGCCGTGCTGACCAACTACGCAACGGACGACATGCGCCGGCGCTGTCTGGCGGCTGGCGCAGATGCGCTATTTGATAAGTCGACCGAGCTCGAGGCTTTCTTTGCGTACTGTCTTGAAGCTCCCAAGCATGACGCTGCCTTAGCGCTCGTTCGGGCCGCAGACGACCAGCTTAAGGAGAGAGTCCTGCCTCAGCTGTAGTACTTTCGTGGTGCGTGGTCAGCACCCGCATCCCGTGGCATTCTCAGCGTTTCATGAAGAACAAGAAGCGCGGCACCATCGAGATGACCGCCGCCATGGTGATTTCCGGAACCATCGGGTGGTTCGTCGTGGAATCGGGCCAGCCCATCATCGACCTGCTGTTCTGGCGCTGCGCCTTCGGCGCGGCGACGCTTCTGATTGTGTGCGCGGCAAAGGGCATGCTGCGCGGCCAGCTCTCGCTTCGCCTGTTCGCCTGGGCGGCGCTGGGTGGCGCGGCCATCGTGCTCAACTGGGTGCTCATCTTCGCGGCGTTCTCGCGCGCGTCCATCTCCATCTCGACAGCCGTCTACAACACGCAACCCTTCATGCTGCTCGCCCTGGGTGCGCTCTTCTTCTCCGAGAAGCTGACTGCTGCCAAGCTTATGTGGCTGGGCTTGGCGTTCATCGGCGTGGTGCTCATCGCCCTGGCGAAGTCCGACGCGGACTACATCGGCACCGACTATGTCGCCGGCATCTTGATGGCGCTCGGCGCGGCGTTCTTCTATGCGCTGGCCGCCATCATCGCCAAGAAGCTCAGCGACACGCCGCCGCACATGATTGCTCTCGCCCAGGTGTGCGTCGGCACCGTCATGCTCGCGCCCTTTGCCAACCTGTCGACGCTACCCACCGATGGCCGGGCATGGGCAAGCTTCGTCATCATGGGCGTCGTCTATACCGGACTGGTGTTCGTGCTGCTCTACGGGGCAATACAGAAGCTGCCGACGCACATGGCGGGCGCGCTGTCCTTTCTGTACCCCATCGTCGCAATCGTGGTTGACTTCGTCGCTTTCGACCACCGGCTGCATCTGCTGCAGCTCGTTGGCGTGGCCGCCATCCTGCTCGCGGCCGCAGGGATGAACCTCGGCTGGTCGCTCAGGCGGTCAAGAGCGCCTGCTGTCGAATGAGGCGTTCGCCCGCGAGCGACCCGCCCACCTCATGTGTCATCGCGCCGCCACCACTGCTCCAAGCGTCGCAACGGCGCCACCCGACGGTCTTCCTTCGGATTGCGAGCCAGGTGCTCGCGATAGAGCTCGCGCTGCATCGCCAGTGCTGACCGGAGAGCGACAAGGTTGTGCTCTGCGTACGACCAGACGCCATGGACAACGAAGTTGCCGGGCTTGCTCGAGTCCGGCTTCGGTACCGCATGAACATCTGTCGCACCGATGCTCCTTAGCAGCTCGATTCGTGCCGCAGCGACCATCGTGCCATCGCCGTTTTCCACCTCTCGTGCCAGCATGAAGTGCACGTTTTGGATACTCGAGAAGCGCTCGGCCAGGAACATCGTGGCCTCGACAAGCAAGAGTGGACCGAGGTGGCGGTGCTCAGCAATGACAGACGGCACAGGCAAAAAGCGACTGACGCGAACTTCCGACCTATCTGGGCTTACTTCGACCGGCTCAACCGTGCCAAGGAAGCGGCTCCGGTCATGAACGAACATTGGCTCGCCCAGTTGGTAGTCCAACAGGTCCGCGCCTGCGATGTGCAGTTTCTTAAAGGTCAAGATTCATCAGGGGGTCGATTCCCAGGCTCTCCGTGGCTGTATTTCTGATGAGGATGACACATCGGACGGGCCCCTCAAGCTTCGATGAGCGGGGTCCACGTGTCTTACTTCACGTTCAGAACGTTATAGAGCATAAGCACCGGCAAGCAACGTCAGCTTGGAGACCGGTATCGGTGGAGATGAGCATCGCGCGAGTTGATGAGCACACGGAGGGCTCACTTTCTCCCGTGCTACGTCGATTTCGTCACGCGACACGCCGACCTGGTTACGGCAAACTGATTACATGCTCAGGCCGCTGCTTCTTCTCGTTGGTGCCCTCGCCGCGTTCTCGCTTGTCTACACGTTTGGCTTCGGGCTACTCGTCGCCTCCGGCGCACTCGCCGCAGCAACTTTGTTGTTCTCAAATGGGCAGGCGCGAGATTCCAGAGTTACTCAAAGCGCTCGGCTCACGGACCATCACACCACCAGGTTTTCGCATTTTTAGGAAAACTTCGGAGACCCGCGCGCAGGCGAGCAGTTCAGCCGGTTGATGTCTCACCGGCTTCTCGCCACGCAACCATGAAGAACTTCACGAAAGTGCGCCCCTGAGCCTGGCCATCCCTGTCGCAGAACCCGACAGTCGCGGACATTCCATGACCATGCACCCCAAGGACCCTTTCGACTCTCTGATGAACGGACGCCGGGAGCCTCTGGATTCTTGGGAACGCGGTCTGCGCCCAGCGAAAACCTCAAATCGGGTTCTGTTCTTGCCGCTTGCGCTTGCGGCCGCGCTCCTAGGTCTCGCTTGGTCACAGGGATGGCTGACCTTCGCATCCAAAGCCCGGACCGAAGCACGGCAAGGCGCGCCCGTTCCACGGCCACCTGACGCTGTCGCTCCAGCGGCAGTCCCTCCTTTGCCGAGCACATCCGTGTCGCGGCAAGGACCAGCGCCTCGCATCCAGCACGTCACTAGGTGCGTGACAACCACGGGCCAAGCAACGTACTCCGACGGCCCGTGCCCCGCAGGCGCACGCGCCACCCTGGTGGAGGTTCGGCCTGACATCAATCTGGCGGACGGCATGAGTTCTCGCGCTCGCGAGGTATCAATGCGGGAGAACCGGGTTGCCGCTCAGGAGCTTGCGGCCCACGAGCGACGCGTGGCGATGAATGTTGACAGCACCGTTTTCGAGTGCAGCCAACTTGAATCGCTGATTGCCTCTCTGGATGTAGCTGCTCGGCAGCCGCTTACCGGCTTTGAACAAGACAGGCTCAGGACCGAACGCAAGCGTGCGAGGGACCGTCAGTTTGCTCTTAGGTGCCGATGAAGGACCGTGCGCTCAGCGCGCGTAGCTCGCGCATCAGTAGCGCGAAATGACGTTGTAGCGGCCTCCCGCCGACTTCACAAAGACGTGACCCGAGGTGCGCCACTTCACCTCCAATGGTTCATGCGCTCGCATCAGGAATGAAGCAGAGCTGCCCGCGTTGCGCGCAAGCGTTATGTGCGGAAGGTACGGCCGAGAATCCACGGGCAGTCCGCTGCGAACGAGCGTTTCGCTCAGCGCCGCATGCAGGTCGAGGAGCGCTGCAGGCGTGTGACTCGCGGTGAGCGCCACGAGGCCTCGGCCCCAGAGCTCGATGCGGTCAAAGGTGAGCTGGACCGGTCGAGAGGCGACGGCAAACGCGCCGATGAACTCCGGCAGTCGGCCTCGAGGCATCTGCCCAATGAAGTGCAGCGTGACGTGGATGTTCTCTCGCGGCGTTAGACGCGCAGTAGCGGGCCAAGGCAGTGACTGCTGCACCTTCGCGACGGCGTCCAGTTCACCTCCACCTGGCCATAGAGCCAGGAATAGACGGCTCGCTGGCAATCTCAGAAATTTGGAGGGCACGCCGGAGCCAAGGTTATCCGCCGGGCGGCCTGAGCAGTTGGAAGTACGAATCCGGGGGAACTGCATCCCGTCCCTCGCAGCATGCTGCCAGAGCAGCTTCTTCGGCCTCGTCAAAGAGGTGCGCCAGCCGACCTTCCTCCTCCGAGAGGCAATCTTCGGCGTCGGACAGCGCAAGACATTCGCCGGCTCGCTTGAAATGGGCCTTGGCAGTGTCCCAGGGGTCTACGCCGGCGCGTTTGAACACTTCCTGGGCGGCCGCCACTCCGCGCGCCCGCTGTTCGGGGGTTGAACCTTCAACATGTACAACCATTTCGGTCATCACACACCTCTAGCGCCCGTTTGCCGCAGCTGCCTGCAGCAAGCGGCATGTGATTACACCTCGCTGGGCATATAAGGCACCCGCACTGTACTGCGGTTTCGTCCTCGTTCGTGCTCGTGCCAAACCGAGCGGTGGGACCACGTGGGCCGCCCGGGCAGTTCTGGCGGTAGTTGCTCTAGACAGCTCACGGCGCCGGAGTGACGCCGAGGGCCCGGTCCAATTCCTCATCAGACACGAACTGTCCCGCCAGAGCTTGCTGAAGGCCGGTGATGGCACCGTCTGCCAGCATGAGACTGGCATGCTCTACTTTGAGGGCATGGTAGTAGTCCAGTCGGCGCGCGTCGACGAGAGCCACGTAGCTCGCGCCGTCCTTGGTCAGCACTTTCTCCGAACCATTACCCACCACATCTTCCGCCAACTCAGTGAGCCTGGCGCGCGCCATCGCTGATGGGAACAATGTCCGATGCTGTCGCGGCACTGCGCTAACGCGACGATGCGCTCCAGGCGCAAACTCTTCGCATGGGATGCGTCGCTCAAAGCAAATTTCCAAAGACGTGATGCGAGGGCCGCCCCGCGTCGGCTCGGTAGCACGCCGCGTCACTCGGAGCGGCATCCCACCAGGCCGGAACGGTCCGACCGTTCACGGTGGTCCCGTGATGGATGACCATCTCCGCCAGCCCGCCCAGCGAGGCTGCAGTCAGGCGTGCCGAACGGGAGGCTCGCATGGATGACCTGAGAAAGCGCCGGGAGGCTTCATCGGCCGCGCTGCATGGAAAATGAGCCATGCCCGATACCCAGCAACTCGACCCCGCTCTCGTACCCACCCACACTACCGCGGCCACCTCCTCCATCGCACACTGGGTGGCGCAGCACCATGGCATTCCGGTGCAGCAATGCCACCTGATTCGCCGCGGCCTAAACGACAACTACGCGCTGCGTTCGGCCGACGGAATCCGCTACGTGGCGCGCCTGTACTCCATCCGGCCGCGCGGCGGCTTCAACATCCATTTCGAAGTCTCGCTGCTGGCGCATTTGGAAGCCAAAGGTGCGGGCGTTGCCGCGCCGGTGCCGGCGGCGGACGGGCGCGCGCACATCCAACTGCAGTTCCCCGAAGGGCCGCGTGCCCTGGCGCTGTTCCGGCATGCCGATGGCGCCGTTCCCGACACGCTGGAAGAACTCGAACTAACTGGCCGTACGCTGGCCCACATCCACGAGGCGGCACGCGACTACGCGGGTCCACCGAGTCGCTACACGCTGGACGGCTACCACCTGGCGGGCCGGACCTTGGGCTACCTGCAGGCGTACCCAGAGCTGGGCGTGGAGCTGCTGGAAACGTACCGCCGCCTGGTACACGACCTGCTTGAAGAGCTGGCCGCGGCCGAGGCCGGGCTGACGCGCGTCGTCTGCCACGGCGACACGCACGGCTTCAACAACCATGTGGACACGGACGCTGCCGGCACCAGGAAGACCGTGTTCTTCGACTTCGACGATGCCGGCCCGGGCTTCTTGGCCTACGACCTGAGCGTGCTGCCCTGGTCGTATCTGTTTCGCAAAAACCTCAAGGACCCCGACGACGTGCTGCGCGAGCGCTGGGTGCACTACCTGCGCGGGTACCGCGCGGGCGGCGGCGAGGTGAGCGATAGTGACTTGGCGGCATTGCCGCTGTTCCTGCAGCTTCGGCATCTGTGGAACCTTGGCGAGGCAGCCGGGCGGCTACACCACTGGGGGACGAATTCGGTGCCTGTTGATTGGCTGCAAAAGCAGGTGGAGGTGTTTGAGGCGTGGAAAGGGCTGGACCTGCGCGCCTGACTGTCTAGCGTTGGCTCAGCCGCCTCGCGACACGAAACGAAGCTCCGCGTCCACGCCCGTCGGGTCGAGGTCTGCTTTGGCCAAAGCGCCCCCCGCCTGTGTGGCAGGATGCGGCCGAGGTCGTGTGCAAACGCTTGGCCCCCATTGTGAAGAACATGACCCGAGCGATGCGCCGCAGCGCCACGAGCAAGTTATCCAGTGGTCGTTGGGTTGCTGACGCGACTCGACCTCCTCTGATTGAGAATTTTCGAGGCGTGATGGGCTTACGCCCCGATCAATTTCATTGCCTTCATCGTTCTGGCTATACCCAGGATCGCGATGACCCTCTTCATGTTGTAAGCCAGCACGTGCAGGCTCATTTCGGTGTTCACGTGCGACAGCGTCTTGGTGAGGAAGTGGGTTGAGCCCATCCAGTGCTTCAGTGTGCCGAACACGTGCTCCACGGTGCATCTGCGCAGCGTCATTGCCACGGGTTTGCGATCCAGGCGTTGCTGTACGCGCTCGAGCACCGCTTCATGCTCCCATCGCCGGATGCGCCGATAGTCGCTGGGCGTGCACTGACCTTTCATCGGGCAGGTGGGGCAGGCGCTGGTCCAGTACAGGTGTGCCTTCAAGCCGCTCTTCTCGATCGTGCTGAACCTGAAGATGGCTCGATGCCCCGCAGGGCACTGGTACTCGTCATCCTTGGCGATATAGATGAAGTCGCTCTTGTCGAAGCGGCCCTCGGCTTTGGCGCCGGATGTCATCGGCTTGGGCACGTAGGTCGTGATGCCTGCGTCTTCGCAGGCCTTGAGCTCCGTGCCGTTGAAGTAGCCACGATCGGCAAGGGCTTGCAGCTTGGTCTTGCCCATTGCCTCGCGTGCAGCCTTGGCCATCTTGCTGAGTTGCGCGCGGTCGTTGCCGACGTTCGTCACCTCGTGCGACACGATCAGGTGGTGCCTGGCGTCGACCGCCGCTTGGACGTTGTAGCCCACCAGGCCCGAGCCCTTGGCCTGCGAGTTCATCGAGCGCGCATCGGGATCGGTGAGCGAGCGTTGCTCGTCGGGTTCCTTCTTCAACTCTTCCTTGGTGTCATCGAGCTGCTTCATCTGCTCGCGCAGCTTCTTGATCTTGTCCTGCAGCCGCTCGGTCTTGGCCTCAACCTCCGCAGGCTGCGTGCGGTCGGCCGTCTCCAGCGCGTCGAGGTAGCGTTGGATGCTCTGCTCGATCTGCCGCTGACGCGCGTCGATCTTGCCGGCGGTGAAGTTGCGGTCGCGGCTGTTGACCGCCTTGAACTTGCTGCCGTCGATGGCGACGATGGCGTGAGAGAACAGTTTGAGGTCGCGGCACAGGCCGACGAAGCGGCGGCAAACGTTGCGGATGCCCGCTGAGTTGTCGTGACGGAAGTCCGCGATGGTCTTGAAGTCAGGCGCGAGCCGGCCCGTGAGCCACATCAGTTCGACGTTGCGCTGCGCCTCGCGCTCCAGGCGACGGCTCGACTGGATGCGGTTCAGGTAGCCGTAGATGTAGAGCTTCAGCAGGACCGACGGGTGGTAGGAAGGGCGACCGGTTGCTGCGGGTTCGACACCTTCGAAGCCCAGTGACTGCAGGTCCAATTCCTCGACGAAGGCATCGACGACTCGCACCGGGTTGTCTTCGCCGATATAGTCGTCAAGGCACTCTGGCAGCAGCGTGACCTGCTGACGGTCCTCGCCTTCGATGAATCGCTTCATGGGCCACCACCTCGCTCAAAACGGTTGGCTCAATATAGGCGGCCATCAGGGGAGTTTCCACACAGGCTCGGCCAAGAGCAGACGCTGGATCGGGTCGCAACAAACTACCGATCAAACCAACAATTCACGTCGCGCAAACCGCACTACGGTCACACCTGCGCGGGCCTGCCGAGTCGATGGCATAACCAACACGCAGTCATCGTAAGGCGTCTGTACCGGCTCGCCGTCGTTGTCGCCGACAACGGTTCCAGCCAGCGCGATCACCTCCAAGCCATCGACCTGTCGGGTGAAGAAGAAGCGCTCGCTCTTTGCCACTACTGCACCTGTCACATACAGCGCCCACTGCTCGATGGCATCTGGCTGTTTCCACCGTGGCATGGACCGATGCGCAGACGACGCCGTGACTGTCCCTGCTTCGACCAGGAAACGGGCGCACTGATCGCGCGCCACATCAAGACTCGCCGTGGCGCCGTGAAATCCGCATTCGATCAGCAGCGAACGGGTGTCTGGTTGATCCTCATCCGGCATGCCGAACTTTCCGAAGTCGCGCATGCGCACCCCATCCTGATGACCTGCATCCACCACCACATGCAACGGCGCGCGCAGTTGCCTTGCCAAGTCCAAGTTGCGTCTGTGGGTCCCGGCAAGGCATAGCGGCAGGCCGGGCTCGTGCATCGAATGCAGGTCCAGCAGCCAGTCCGCGCTGTTCACGAACGGGGCCAGGGCCCCCGCGCGCCGCCGTTCACGGGTGCTGGCCTCTGCCAGTCGCTCCGGAATCCATTGCCGGTTCATGTCTTCGTCCGTGAATCTCGATGCGTCGTGGTCGTCGACGTCGAATCGGTCGAACGCTTCCAGATTGCAGAACGCCAAGGTCAGCGAACCACTCTCCGGCCTAACGCCGGCATCGAGCAACTCCTTCAGTGCCCATGCGCCGCACAGTTCATTGCCATGCACCAAAGCGCTCACCATGACCTTGCGCCCGGGCAGGCCGGAGTCGAAGTGCCACACGCCTTCGGTGTCTGTATTGCCTGCACGCCAGCGGCCAAGTTCGGGGGCAGTCAGCGCGAACGCGAGCTTGCTCATCCGCTTATTCCTTGATCATGGCAAACTCGACGATCTTTTGGTACTTGGCCGACTCGTCGGCCAAGTAACGACCAAGGTCGAACTTGACGGGCGCCACGGTCGAGCCGTTTTCTTCCAGCTTCTTGCGAAACTCCGGCGCCTGAAGCGATTCGGCAAGTGCCGTCCGAAGCCGGGCCGCGATGGCGTCGGGCAGGTTGGGCGGCGCCATCAGGGCGAACCAGACACCGATGTCCATGTCCTTGAGCAGGGCGTGATCGGCGAGCGGCGCAATATCAGGCGCGACGGCAGAACGCTTTTTTTCCGTGATTCCCAGTGCGACCACCTTGCCGCTGCGGATGTGCGGCAGCCCGCTGGACAACACGAACACGCCGAAATCGACATTGCCGCCATACAGATCCGTCGTCAACGGCCCGACGCCGCGGTAAGGAATATGCGTCATGAAAAGCCCGGCCTGCTGCTTGACCATTTCGCCGGAGAGATGCAACGCCGTTCCGACGCCGGAACTGCCGTAGCTGTATTTCCCGGGTTTGGCCTTGACGGCTTTGACGAACTCGTCGACCGTCTTGATACCGCTGGCCGTCGAGGCGACCAGCACCATCGGCTGTGAGGCGACGAGGCCAATGGGAGTGAAATCTTTGTAGCTGTACTTGACCGCCGGCGAGATGAGCTTGTTGATCGCAATCTCGTTGTTGGCGCCGAGCAGGATGGTGTAGCCATCTGGCGCCGCGCGCGAGACCTTCTGTGCTCCGATGGCGCCGCCGGCACCGCCGACGTTCTCCACGATGACCGTCGCTCCCAGCTTCCTCGACAGCTGATCGGCAACGGCACGACCCGTCAAATCCGTGCTGCCGCCAGGCGGATAGGCCACCACGACCGTGATCGGCCGGTTTGGATAGGCATCACCCTGGGCGTAAACCGTCGGCGTCAGGCCCACCGCGAGAAACGTCGAAAGGGCAGCCGCCCAAGCCCCATGAACACATCGCATGTTTGTCTCCTTGTTAAGTGGCTTGATTCTTGGCGGCGACCGACTTCAACGATGTGCTGTGACGGCACCACGCCGTGCTTTTTCAGCTTGCTGAGCTCAGCTCGTTAACGGCGGTTTCCCATAGCGCCTCCGCCAACGCCGAGAGGCGCCGCTTGGGACGGACCATCCGAATCTCGAAGGCGATTTCGAGTGCCTTGCCGCCCAGTTGCGCGATCTTTCCCTCCTTGCAGGCACCCATCGCCAGCGACCAGGGAAGCCATGCAATGCCCAGCCCCTTCAACACGTACTCCAACAGGGCATCGGCGGAATCGCACTCCAGAGTCGGCGTCAGGCGCGGTGCTTGCGCATGATTCGAGAGATGGTCCAATACCAGACGCCCGAGCGCCAGTGAGTCGGCGTAGGCCAGATAAGGCGCGGCTTTGGTGGGCGAGAAGTCGAACAGTCTCGTCCCGCGGGCATTGGCACGCGACATGGGTACGAGCCGATCCTGCGCCACGGTGAGCTGCAAGTATTGAGAAGACTTCAGGCGAATGGCGATGGCCGGATGGTGGTAGGTGAGCATGAAGTCAGCCTCGCCGCGCTCGAAGCGCTGCAGCGTTTCGGCCATCGATCCGGTGCGTACGTGGACGAGCGCATGGGCCGTCTGCGCCCTGATATGCCACAACCAATCTGCTGCGAGGGTTCGGGCCAGTGTTCGTCCGGTGACCAGCGTGAAGGTGGGCTGGCCGGGCAGCACCTGATGCTGGAATTCACGGCGTGCCGACGCGAGCGACTCCACCGTCTGCAAGGCATGCTGGAGCAGGTTCTCTCCTGCGGGGGTCAGTGTCACCGGCCCTCCCTCGCGCAGTACCAGCTCGACGCCCGCCCATTGTTCGAGGCTCTTGATTCGCCGACCGAAGGCAGGATGGGTCACGTGCCGCTGTGCGGCCGCGCGAACGAAACTTCTTGTCTCCGCCAGGGCAATGAGGTCTTCTAACCACTTCATCTGCATCGTGCATCTTTCACTTGAGGAAGGACATCATGAGGCGTCGAAGTGCATGCGTGCCAGTCCCGAGCGTTGTGTAAGACCGCTTTGGGCCCATTCCTGCCGTAGCCTTCGAGCGACCGGTTCAGAGGAAGCCCAGTGACCGGAATGGCGCGCATACCTGCCGCTCGGTCCTGGCCCGAAGCAGGGGTGTACGGCTATTGCCCAGGGCAAGTTAATCAGGCACGCCGATCCGCTTCCCGCCACGCCGCGGATACGCAAATACGCGGTTCAGCTGGGACGGCGCTCCACCAAGGCAAAGTTTGAATGAACCTATTACGATAAGTCTTCTTATCACGATAGCGAGTTCCATCGCCTAAACTGGTGGGCATGAAAGTTCCAGAGAACAGGGTAGGGCAGTCAGCTGGAAATTGCGGGTTCCCCAGCGCCTCGCAACTGGCGGCACTGCGTGCCTGGTACGCCGGTCTGCCGGCGCGCGCTGCCGTGGTGCAGTACCTCGGCCAGAGCAAAGCGACGGGGCAATCCTCCCGGGGCATGTTGGGCGACATTCGGCGTCAACTGGCCAGCTACGCGAACGTGCGGCATCGAGACGACCTGGCCGCCCTGATGGAGCATCCGGCATCCGAGCGCGAACAGCATGCGAGGGCGGTCGAAAACGCGATCGAGAAGCTGCGGCATCTACCCCTGCCTGCACCGTTGGTGACGGATGCAGTCGACCGTTGGTTGCCAGGGCGCGCTGCGCGTGCCCTGAAAAACTCTGGGATCCAGACGCTGGCCGATCTGACGGTGCGGGTCCCACGCCGGCGTCGATGGTGGGCTGCGGTTCCCGGTCTGGGACGGCGCAGCGCGCGACGGGTCGAGGAGTTCTTCGCCGCACATCCGACTTTGACCGAGCGGGCGAGGGCGCTGGTAGTCGTGCCAAGGACCGAGACCTCACCGTGGGAGCACCTGGTCGTGCCGCAAGAGGTCGACGGTTCCCGAGGCGCCTTCCGGGCGCCGCAGGCCACCTGCACGCTGTCGGCCGGCAATGACTACGAGGCCGTCCAAGCCTGGCTGGGCCTGCAGGACTCGGCGGCGACCCAGCGCGCCTACCGCAAAGAGGCTGAGCGCCTCATGTTGTGGGCGATCCTCGAGCGCGGCAAGGCACTGTCGTCGCTGACGACCGAGGATGCCATTGCGTACCGAGCCTTCTTGCGACGCCCATCGCCTCGGCAGCGCTGGGTCGGGCCGGCTCGGCCGCGCGCGTCCTCGGAGTGGCGTCCGTTCCAAGGACCACTGGCGCCGCGCTCCGTGGCCTACACGTTGTCGGTGATCGGCGCGTTGTACCGCTGGCTGATTGAGCAGCGCTACGTGTTGGCCAATCCTTTCGCCGGTGTGAAGGTCAAGGGAACAGGCCGCGGCGCCGCCTTCGATACTTCTCGGGTGTTCACAGAACACGAATGGACCCTGATTCGCTCCGCCGCAGACGGTATCGAGTGGACAAGCCGATGGAGCGAGGAGGGCGCGCAACGACTCCGCTTCGTGTTGGACTTCTGGTACGCGACCGGCCTTCGACCGAGCGAGATGGTCGACGCACGCTTGGGCGCCATCGAGCATGACGTCCATGACGACGTCTGGCTGAATGTGGTCGGTAAAGGCAGCAAACGCGGGAAGGTAGCTTTACCACTGCTGGCCCGAGGCGCGCTCGATCGCTACCTGGCGCAACGGCGCCTGCCGGTGACGCGAACCCGCTGGGACGCGAAAACTGCGCTTGTGCCTGGTTTGGAGGAGGACGCCGCCAGCATCACCGCGTCGCGCCTCTGGGCCGTCATGCGTCGATTTTTCCAGCACGCCGCCGAGGCCTTGGAGAGCGTGAGCCCGTCCACTGCTGACAAGCTCAAACGCGCAACGCCGCACTGGATGCGGCACACCCATGCAACCCATGCGCTGGCGCGTGGCGTCGAGCTGACTACTGTGCGAGACAACCTGCGGCATGCATCAGTGGCGACCACCTCTGTCTACCTTCATACCGATGAGGTCAAGAGGGCGCGGCAGATTGGAGAGGCTTTTCCCGCGCCGGATCCCATGCAAGGCATGTCTAGGTAATAGGCAACTGGTTCAGTGGCAAGTCCTGTAGCTGCCAACAGGGACACTGTTCCCGGCATCCAAGCAGGTCCTGCGGATACCACGCTGGTGGCGACCTATCTTCTTCATCGCGGCCGCCTCCACATAAACAAACAACTTTTCTCCAGAAATGACTAGAAGTAAGCATGAAAATTGATCTATGATGCATATAACATCGATTCGTCGCATAAACAGGCAAGGTTGTGGAGCATTTTCCAATAGTACTCGGGCTCTGCCGAGCATCCGTACAGAGCGGCAACGACGCTGTCCGAAGCTACGTCGAACGTCTTTCCCGTGCCCTCGAAGCAGACGGGGCAGAGGAGCAGGTTGCTCAGTTAAAAAAGGTTCTGCGCCCTCAGGCAAAGACCGGGGATCTGACTCCCAATCGCGTGATTCTTTCGAGGCTTGCTGTGGTCGGAGAGACGCTGACTCCCAACGTTCGGCCGCCGGTAGACAAAGAGACCGGCGCAGCACTGGCCGAAATCGTCGAGCCAACTGAAGGCACGCCTAGGCCGATCTTCAACCCACAACTCAGCGCGAGCATCGGTTCGCTGCTTGAAGAATGGCGGAACGCGGACACCCTGCGCGCCGCAGGGCTGCGGCCCGCCCTGTCAACAATGATCTTTGGCCCTCCTGGCACGGGCAAGACCATGTTGGCCCATTTCATTGGCGCAGAAATCGGTTTACCAGTGGTTGTCGCAAAGCTCGACGGACTAATTTCATCGTTCTTGGGCACGACAGCACGCAATATCGCGAACCTTTTCACATTTGCAGACCGCTACCGGTGCGTCCTCCTGCTCGATGAGTTCGATGCCATCGCTAAGCTACGGGATGACCCTCACGAACTCGGCGAGATCAAACGTGTGGTGAATACCTTGCTTCAATGTGTGGATGCTCGGTCGAGCGTGGGGTTCACCATCGCTATCACTAACCACGAGGCTCTTCTCGATCCCGCGGTATGGCGTCGCTTCGACATTCGAATCGAAGTCCCACAGCCCGTCATCGAGGTGCGCCAGGAAATCCTGAGGCAACGCCTGGCGACAGTCATTGATCAGCCCGAACGCCTGCGCTTTTTAGCCTGGTTGATGGAGGGCGCAAGTGGATCTGATCTTGAGAAGCTGACTGACTTCCTCAGACGTCAATGCGCTATTCGCAAGGACGCGTTTGACTTTCTTCAGTCACTCCGCGCTTATGTCCAACTCAGCGCTCAACAGGCGGATGGTGAGCGCAGACGACTCGTAGCCGGCTCGCAAGAAGACTTGGCAAGAGCCCTGAGTGAAGACAAGGCAACAACCTTCAACCAAGAGCAACTTGCTGCGCTCTTCGGCAAGACCCAACCCACTATCAGTCGGTGGGTGAAGCGCGGACGTTAGATGAAAGGAACTAGGCGATGAACAGTCCTGTCCAGGTGGTCCTAAACGCACAAGACTATGTGCGCGTCGCCGACGTCAATCCCGGCGGGTCGAACAAAGATTTCTTTGCCGGCCGAGATGCTGCGTTCGTTCAACACAGGGACAGACTGCAACATCAAGTCCTAGCCCTGGAACAAGCCGCGAACGCCTCGGAGGACAGCGAAGTCTTCTATGCGCAAGTTGCATTGCAGGCTGAAGCATGGGCCAAGAGCCATCGTCCGATAGACAAAATATTCCCAGGGAATCATGTCGGGCCTTCGTTCGGCGGCCCCTTGGGTTCTCTCGTTGTCGAATTTTCACCGAGCGCTATCCCGCGTATCGCGGCAGCCATCTCCTCAGCAGAGCCAGAAACCAGATGGGTAGTCAGGAAGAGCGACGGAAAGACAGTGCCAAAGCCTTCACGTGAGCGGAGTGAGGTGGGCGCCATTGAGTCAATACGACTGTACTCGGCTGCCGATCGACGAAGCTTTTCTCTGGAGCAGGCTTTCCAATGGCTATCGGATCGGCGGACCGGAGGCTCCTACTACGTAGAAACCTTCATCTCAAGCCGCTCGGTCGGTCAGCGCGAAGGCGTAGCCTTGCGACGTCGAGGCGAACGGGCGCTGACGCAGTTCACGAAGAAGTTGGAGGGGCTAGAGCTTCCGATCCAAGTTACACGTCTTGCGGAGCGCTGGATCACAGCATCGCTCTTCGTAATCACCATCGACCAGTCTGTGCTTCAGGATCCGACCCGCGCACGTCGCATCCATGAAACGCTTCTGAACTTCTTGGATGAACAACCCATTGTTCGCTCGATCCTCTTGCCGCCTGTCCTGCAAGCCGCCAAGCTGGCGGGGGATCAGGCCGGCCCGGCTAGACTCCCGGCGCCGACAAACCCGCCGGAAACATATCCGGTCGTGGGCGTCATTGATTCCGGCGTCGCCGAACTTGCCGACCTTGCCGCTTGGTCCGCGGGCGATTCCGGCATGGTCTTCAATAGCGATCAGGATCCTAGTCACGGCACGTTCATCGCGGGTCTGATCTGCGGCGCAGATGTTCTGAACAACCACCCGGTGTTTCGGGAGGAAAAATGCCGATTCTTTGACCTTGGGCTTCACCCGACTTCGGAATCTAGTTACGGCGAGTTCTACCCTAGAGGGTTTGTTGATTTCTTGGAGCAGTTGGACGCGGAAATTCCAGCCGCAAAGCTCGCGGGCGCTCGGGTTTTCAACATGAGCTTGGCGGTCACCACGCCGGTTGCAGATACGAGCTACAGCATCTTTGCAAACTTGCTGGATGAGATCGCAGATCGGCATGATATTTTGTTTGTTCTACCGGCGGGCAATCTTGACGCCGCTCAGGCACGGGACGACTGGCCTGTCAAAGCAGTTGATGCCATGGAAATGCTGGCCAACTATCGCTACGCCGGCCAAGACAAGATATTTCAGCCCGGTGATAGCATTCGCGCGCTGGTAGTTGGGGCCGTCAATCCGCCGGACGAAAAAGGGGCTTGCCATCCAGCTCGGTATACCCGCAGAGGGCCAGGTCCTTCCTTGGGGGCGAAGCCCGATATTTGCCACGTTGGAGGCAAACTCGACGCTGTGAGTGGCCTACGGTCGATCTCGGCCGACGGCAATGCACTCTATGCTTGTGGCACAAGTTTTGCCGCGCCGCTGGCCGCAAAGACAATCGCTGCGATCAATCACCAAGTGGTTGGGACGGTCTCCAGGGAGACGTTGATCGCGCTGGCGATTCATCATGCGGAGCTTCCGCCAGCACTTGCCAACGCCAAGCTGCGGCGGCTTATCAAGGACTTCGTCGGCGCCGGCATACCGAGAGTCGCTGGCCGAACGTTGCAGAACGCTGATAGTGAGATCACTCTGGTGTTCAACGGTGTGCTTTCCCGCAGGCAGGAGCTCCAATTTGCTTTTGCGTGGCCGCGTTCACTGGTGGA
Organism: Variovorax paradoxus; assembly: GCF_018614955.1. Taxonomy (GTDB): domain Bacteria; phylum Pseudomonadota; class Gammaproteobacteria; order Burkholderiales; family Burkholderiaceae_C; genus Variovorax; species Variovorax paradoxus_J. The sequence continues at coordinate 183,301 of NZ_JAGGNV010000007.1, read as the reverse complement.
TGATACCGGTGCGTGCTCGGGATCAGTAAAGGTAACGTTGGTCCATAGACCACCTATTGATCGGGATCACGCCGGGGAGTTCGTTCGCGTCAACCTAGATGTCTATTTGCGCCAAGAGGTGATTGACGCGGAAACTGGCGAGGCGACTTTTAAGGGGCGGTTGAAGCAAGAAGCTCCTTCGGGCCTTGAAAAGGAACGGGTGAAGCACGGCGCGAAATGGTGGCCGGTAAAGCGATCGAGCGTAAGCCTTGACCACACTGGAAACTCGTCCCAGTGGAGACTTATTGTCGATTCACTGTCGCGAAGCGAGTACGAGTTTCCGGAAGAGGGCGTTGCATTCTCCGTGCTGATGACAATCAGCGACGATCTCGGCCTCCCAATCTTCGATGAAATGAGGCAGCAATTGCAGTTAGCCGGCGCGAAGATCGAAGACATTCGCGCAGCTGTCCGCCCACGTATCCGCTAATGGCGATGTGCTCGTCGATCTAGCCCGAGCCGCCTTCAGCTGTGACCCCGTTTCCCGGTTGTCGAGGCCGTGCTGTCCGTGCTGCATGCCGATGCCTACTGCGTCAGATCAGGTTTTTACAGGAGGAGTCGGTCGGAAAACTGTGCCTGGTTCGCGATCTGAGCCACGGGTGCAATTGAAGAGCCGTCAGCTGACTCGCCTGTCATGACTTTGACTCGACCATGCGGCGGCGCAGCCATCTGTACCAGCAACGCCTTCTTGGCGCCAAGCAGCACGATGAAATGCTCTTCCAGCAGGTTCCAGATCAGCCCAGTCCACTCGTGCGGCGTGTACTTCAGATCAATCGTCGCTGCGCCGTCATGCTTGAACGGCTGGAACGCGTGGATCAGATCTGCGCATTTGTCATAGAGCCATTCAAGATCGTCGCGTGTCAGTTTCGCCTTGTCGGACATCGGCGCGTGATGCTGGCCAGGACTGACGGTGGTTAACTTGGTGGCCACCGGAAAGAAGTCGGGATGGATCGCTTCGAGCTTCTTCAAGATCTTGCCAATCCGCCAATGGTCGGCGTAGTCGGGGTACACCTCGCTGTACGCGTCCTGATGGGCGACCATGCTCCCAAACACGATCAGCTCGGTGATCTTGCGCAGGTGCAGTGCAATCTGCTCCCACGTAAACAGCCAGTCGCTCGGCTGCTGCTGCTGGTTCAACCCGAGGGCGTGCTTGTATAGGCTGTCCGTCGCGGCGAGGCGAAATTTGACCTCGGTCATTGCTCGCCAGTAGCGCGCTTCTGCGGAATCGGCGGCTGCTTGAACGATCTCGGTCACGGTTTGTGGTTCGGCGCGATAGTGGTAATCACGCCAGTATGGCCCTCCGCGTCAAGCAAAAAGAAGGGAAGGGCGCTCGACCTTTCGCCGACGATCTGCAGACGTTCGCTATGACTTCTTAGGAATCGCGGTGGATATTGAGGAGACCTTCCCGGGTGTGACAACGGTTCGGCCTTTGACGACCGTCGCTGTCGCAACGCCCGTTTCTCTGTTTCGCTTGGCAGCCGCGATCACAGCTCGGTGCATCAGGGCTAGCCCCTCAGCGCTGCCAACCAGGTTCATGATTGACCTCTTAGCCATCGTGCTCCCCCATGAGATGTGCCGAATGAGCTTACGGCTTATCCGCGGCGGCCCCTCGAAGGGCGCGTAGTTCCATGCGCGCGGACTCACGAATATCTTCCCGGTCGAGCTCGACCGCGGTCGTATCGACAAGGGTTTCGAAATGGCTGTCGAGCCACGGTGCTCGGGTGTCGAACCGGTCAACCGCGTAGTCCAGCCAGCTCGCGTATCCAGCTGGCGGAGGCAATGGTTTCTGGATGGTGAAGAGAATTCTCCTTCGTGACCCCAACGGTGAGATCGTCCTACCTCAAGACGATAACGGACAGGTTGAAGTTGAGCAAACTCCAGCGCAAGATCACATGATGGATGCGGTGTGATCACGCTGCCCCTAAGACGCTCGGCACTCCAACCCAGCTGCCTTTAAGCTCGTCGGCGGCTACGACCCTGCATTTGGCGATAGCTTCAAATTTGGTTGTTGAGTGGCATCAGATTTGGTTGTGTGGGCGGACGGGGTTGGGCCGGTCTGACCAATGGGCGTAAAGCATACAATGTATATTATGTTAAATTAATGAAGCAGAGGGCCGGTGTAGGAGCCCTACCGTCGATCGCTTCCGGCGAACCGCCTGGCCGACATGGAATTTGGATGACGCTGCGCCGCTACCGGATGAAGCATCGTCTGAACCCGTTGATCAGCAAACGAGGTCGGGCCATGTCGAAGCATTCGAAATCCAAACGGGCGCTCCGCTATCTCGGAGCACAAGCGGCGATTGCCCTCGGCGTCATGGGCATGCAGCCGGTTGTCGCGGCGGAGCCCATCTTCAAATGCGGCAAGACCTACACGAACGTGCCGCCTAGCGCACGCCCGGCGCAGCAGCGGTCCGAGGGCTGCGTGCTGGTCGACACTGCCGCTCAACCCAGGACAAAGACGACGAGCATCGCGGTCGACGGTTCTCGGCAGATCACCGTGCCCGTGGGCCAGGACGGCCGCTTCTGGGTTCCAGGTACCGTCAATGGCTTCCCGGTGCGCTTCGTGATCGACAAGGCTGCCACGGTCAATGCCGGCGTCGCCGTCAGCGAGGACTTCGCCGCACGGGCGAACCTGATCGGAGGCTCCCCCGCCCACATGCAGGCCGCCGGAGCCGTCATGGATGCGCGCAGCATCGAGCGCGTGCCCATCACCTTCGGGCCGTTCAGCGTGCCGCAGGCCACCGTCGTCGTGGGGTCGCTTGGGCGCAAATCGACGGACGCCCTCCTCGGCCAGGAATTGCTCTCTCTTTTCGACGTCACTGCAAACGACCGTGAACTGACGATCGTGGGCAGATAGCGCGATCACGCCGCGGGTTTAGAAGGTCTCCCAGTCTCCACCGCCGGCTGGGGTGCCCGTGGCCGCCAATTGCTTGCGTTGCGGCGCGGCAATGGCCCGCCGAGGTGGCTGTGGCTGGGCCGGCCGGACCGGGTGGGCGACAGGCCGCGTTTGCACTTGTGGCGCCTTGGGCTGGACCATGACGGACTGTTCGTCGTCGTCGAGCTTGAAGGTGCCGACGACCTGCGACAGGCTACCGGCCTGTTCCTGCAGCGATTGCGCTGCAGCTGCCGCCTCTTCCACCAGCGCCGCGTTCTGCTGCGTCACCTGGTCCATCTGCGTGATCGCCTGGTTGATCTGCTCGATGCCCTGCGTCTGCTCGTGGCTCGCCGCCGTGATCTCGCCGATGATGTCAGTCACGCGCTTCACGCTGCCCACGATCTCTTCCATCGTCTTGCCGGCTTCGCCCACGAGCTGGCTGCCGGCATCGACCTTGCCCACCGAGTCGTCGATCAGGCCCTTGATCTCCTTGGCCGCCGCGGCCGAGCGCTGCGCGAGGTTGCGCACTTCGGCCGCCACGACCGCGAAGCCGCGGCCCTGCTCGCCCGCACGCGCGGCTTCGACCGCGGCGTTCAAGGCCAGGATGTTGGTCTGGAAGGCGATGCCGTCGATCACGCCGATGATGTCGACGATCTTTTTCGACGAGGCGTTGATCGAGGCCATGGTGTCCACCACCTGGCTGACGACGCTGCCGCCCTTGACCGCCACTTCGGAGGCCGAGAGCGCCAACTGATTGGCCTGGCGCGCGTTGTCCGCGTTCTGCTTGACGGTGCTGGTGAGTTCTTCCATCGAGGCCGCGGTCTGCTCCAGCGAGCTCGCCTGCTCCTCGGTGCGTGAAGACAGGTCCTGGTTGCCGGCAGCGATTTGCCTGGATGCCACCACGATCGAATCGGTCGATGCCTTGATGCGCGTCACCACGTCGGTCAGGGTGTCCTCCATCTCGCCCATGCCGCGCAGCAGGCGTCCGAAATCGCCGCCGCGCTCGGTTTCGAATTCCTTGCTGAGGTCGCCCGAGGCCACGGTCTCCGCGATGAAGATCGCTTCGCCCAGCGGTTGCATGATGCTGCGCGCGAGCCAGACGGTGCAGCCGATGCCCGCCAGCAGCGCGACGAGCCCGAGGCCCAGCATGAGGTTCTGCGTTGAATCGATACGCCGCGCGAGTTCCGGGGTGATGGAGCTGGCAGCGATGTCATGGAGGCACGCGATGCCGATCGCGACCGCTGTCGCCATCAACAGCAGCACGATCCCGAACCCCATACCCAGTTGGGCACTGATCTTCCAATTGCGCATGTGCTTTCCCGTCACGGCCGCCAATCTGGGCCGGGTTGTCAGGCATATCGGCAGCGCGAAGCCGAAACTTGAGAGCTCAGAACTAGGTACAAACCCGAGGTCTCGGGCGCCTTACGCGTCCAACGGCACACCGCCGCCGAAACGGGCCGCCCATTGATCCCAAAGTTCCTGGTTGACGCTGGCGAACGGCCACTGCCATGCGGCCAGCATCTGGAGCTGGAAGTTTTGAGCCTGCATCAGGCCCTCGATGAAGGCGGCCTGCCAATCGAGGACGGGCTGAAAGTTGCCGTAAGGGATGGGAAATGGGCTCGCGATGATCATGCCGGTCTCCATGTTGATGCGTCGACCAAGCCTAGTGGATGCCGCCCTGTGCTTCAAGCAGGCGCGGCAAGCACCCGCTGCACCTTGCCGCTGCGGCCGCGGCGCCCCGTCTCGCCGCTTCGGCAGTGGATGTGCACGCCGGCCGCGCCCTGCCGTATCAGAAAGGCCGAGAGCGCCGCCCGGGCCCGCCGCAAGCTCGTGTCCGCCGCCTTGCCGTGCAAGCCCGTGCGCAGCAGCAGATCGCAGGGCCCCTGCTGCTCGAGCTGGAAGTCGAACAGGCCGGCATCGTCTTCCAACACGGTGCTCACCGCGAGCGGCAGGATGCGCACCAGTTGCGCACCGGGGCGGCCCAGCCGCAGCGTGTCGTCGTTGCGGCCCTGAACCTCGATCACCGGATGATGGGAGCCGCAGGCGCAGGCCGAGGCGCGTTGCGTGACGCGGTCGCCCAGGTCGTAGCGAATAAGCGGCTGCACATGGTTCGCGAGGTTGGTCAACAAGGTGGTCGCACCTGCCTCGCCGGCCGGTACCTGGCGGCCGGCTTCGTCGACCGATTCGAGGATCGCCCAGTCGCAATTCAAATGCAGGCTGCCGCAGCGGCATTCGGCGGCGAGCGTCAGGAATTCCGAGGCGCCGTAGCTGTTGGCGACCCGGCAGCCCAGGGCCTGTTGCAGAAAATCGCGTGTCGTCGTCGAGAGGTCTTCACCGCCGGTCCACACCTCGCGCGGCGCCGTCTCGAGCCGGCCGGCGAGGCGCTCCTCCGCCAGCAGCACGGCCACGCTGGGATAGGTGGTGATGACCGTTGGCGCCAGCGCATTCAGTTCTGCCACCAGCCCGCTGGCCGGCTGCAGGAACGAGATGCCGCGGAGGCTGGCGGCCAGCGCAGGATTCAGTCGCCGCAGCCGCTCGATCGACACCGTGCTGGCGAAGTGGCCGCAGGTCGCTCCGACGAAGGCGACGCGTTCGCCGCCGGACCACGGGTCCATCATCCGCTGAAGCGGCCGCAGCGCGGGCCGCCGCCAGAACTCGAGCGCGTCGTACACCGCCATCGCCCGGGCATCCTGCACGAAGACGCCCGGCTCGCCGCTGCTGCCCGAGCTTTCCCACACGACGTAGCGACCAAGGAATGGGTCGGCGATGCGAGCGCGGTCGGAAGCGAAGCGGCGCAGCGCATCGAGCCGAAGCGCGGGATCGGTGATCCAGTCATCGAACTGGCGCATCAATTCGGTCTTGTGCGCGATCGGCAGCTCTTCGAGGCGCAGACGCGCCGGATCGCGGCCTGCAAGCAGCTTGCGGTACAACGCCGATCCGCGCCCTGCGGACCTCAGCAGATCGGCCAGGCGCCGCGCCCGCCGGCCGGCCAGCGCCTCTGCGCCCGCATGCGAGGCCACGGCCACGTCGGCGGCGACGAGGCTCGTGAGCCAGGGATCGAAGGGCGGCAGCATGGCATGGCGCGAGAGTGGCCGCCATGGTGGACGCACTCGCCGGCAATGCCAAGAAGATTCGCGTGCGGCGCGAGGCCGGCAGGGCCTTAGGGGCCTGTTGACAGGTCCTACCGCAGATCGCGGCGGGCCAGCAGCACGTTGCCGCCGGTCGTGTTGAACGAGATGGTCGGCGCGCTGAAGTCGCTCAAGGGAGCACCCAGCCCGATCTCGCCGCTGCCGTGCAGCACGCATTCGTCGCGCCGCAGCGCGATCTCGCCGCTCGCGCCGGCGGTGCCGTGAAAGCGGACCCAGGTGCCGTAGGTGCTGACGTCGACCAACACGCAACTGCCCTGCCGCGCTTCGATGCGCGCATGCAGCCGCGACACGCGCGGGTCGTTGACCACGAATTGGGCCTCGTCGACCCGCCCCAGATGGATGGGCAGCTCCGTGGCGCGGAACATCGAGCGCACGTCGAGCCAGGCGAGTTCGATCTGCCCGAAGGACGAGTCGGCGCCTCGCGCCGGCTGCACCAGCGAAGCCGGCATCGTGAGGAACTCCGAAACCTCGTCCTGCCAGTCGATGCGGTGGACGATCGGCATCTCGTTCTTGCCGCGGATATTGATCGGGCCGAGACTGCGGTGCCGCACCTCGCCGCCCACCAGTTCGTCGACGACCGATTCCGTGGCCCAGATCTGGCTCGGGCCGGCCAGATCGCTGAGCCGCGAAGCCAGGTTGACTGCGTCGCCATAGCAGTCGCCGTCGACCTCGACGACCTCGCCGCTCGCCACGCCGATCTGGAGTTCCATCCTGAGCGGTGCGGGCCAGGTCTGAAGCCGCTTCTGGTGGTTGCGCTGGAGTTCCAGCACGGCCCGGGTGGCCGTCGCGCCGTTGGCGAATATCGCAAAGACGCCGTCGCCCAGCGATTTCACGACGCGGCCGCCGTGCGATTCGCAAACACCGCCGATCCACTGAATCAGTCTTGTGACAGTGTCGGTTGCACGTGCATTTCCCATGGCCTCGAAGACCCGGGTGCTCCCCGTCAGGTCAGCAAAAACGACAGTGGGGTGGGCGCTCATTGTGTGCAATTTTTGGTAGCTCTCGCCGAGGGATTATGGCAAAGCATCAGAAAAACGCCCTTTCAGCGTGTCAAATCGGCTGGGATGCGGCTGCGCCTGTTGCTTTTTCATTTCGATACAGGCGCTTGGCGCTCATTTCATGTGTCAAGTAGAACTTAGGTATCAATTCTTCGACCAACGCTTGAACTGATTCGTGAAGTATGTTGTTTTTGAACATGAAATGATGTTTCCACGCTTGTGTGGCGTCCTGTGCAGCCTTAACGTAGCAACCCTCAAGGCTTCCGGCAAAACGCCTTCGTCTTTCATGGTGTCCCTTAGCAGTTTCCTCCGCTTCCTGTCGTTCCCCGGCCTCGGCTTGCGCCGTTCGGCGGACCGTCAGATGGGCCAGATCCGTACTGCGATGCTGTCGCTGCTGCAAGTCCACGGCGGCCATTCCGTTCAGCGCGTTGCGCAGCGCGTTCGCTTTGCCGGCGATCTCGAGGCGCTCTGGTACCTGCGCCAGGATGTGCTGACCGCGCTGAGCGCGATCGATGGCGAAGTCGCCGCACGCCGCCAGATGAGACAGATCAACCGCCTGTTCAAGGGCGGCCTGCCCGGCGCGATGGGGCCCAGACCGCACCATCGCATCACCACCTGAAAGGCTGCTGCATCGCAGCCTTTTTCTTTTTTCAGTGCGCGTGCCGGTGTCCCCACACCATGAAGACATCGCGCGCGTCTGCCGCCACTTCCACCTTGGCCCCCACGGGCAGCAGCACCTTCGTCGGCACGTGACCGAAGGGCAGGCCCGTCAGCACCGGCACCTTGACCAGTTCGCGCAGCCGTGAAACGACGGTCTGCATGCCGAAGCCGCGATCGTGCGGCACTTTCTTGGCGCCCGTGAACTGTCCGAAGATCACCGCCTTCTGACGGCCCAGCACGCCCGCGTGGCGCAGCTGGTCGAGCATGCGTTCGACGCGGTAGGGATGCTCGTTCACGTCTTCGAAAAAGAGCACGCCCTTGTCGACCTGGGGAAAGTACGGCGTGCCCAGCAGGCTGGTGAGCACACAGAGATTGCCGCCCCACAGCGTGGCGTCGTGAATGCCGCGAAAGTCCGGCATTGCCGCGGCATCCCGGGCCGGCATGCGCCATCCTGTTCCTTCGCCCTGCCCCCTCAGAAGATCGTCGAAGCAGGCTTCCATGATGTCGTCGGCACCGTCCTCCGCGCCGAAGTCTTCGCCGAGGGCGGGTCCGGCCCAGCTCACGGCGCTGGTCTTCACCAGGAGCGCGCTCTGCAGGGCCGTGAAATCACTGAGTCCCACGAATTCGGTGCCGCGCTCGATCGCCTTGGTCACCGCCTTGTAGGGGATGGCATCGAGGATGCGCGTGAGCCCATAGCCGCCGCGCGAGATCAGCGCCACGTCGGCGCGGCTCGCCGCGGCGCGCGCGATGGCGGCCAGGCGGGTGGCATCGTCGCCGGCGAAGCGCTGGTGGCTGTCGAGCGCGGCCTCGTCCAGTTCGACTTCATGGCCCAGCGCCTGCAGGCGCTTCACGCCGCGCCGGAACGCGGCCTTGTTGCGCACCGCGCTGGAGGGCGAGTAGATGTAGATGTGTTTCTTTTTCACGGGGCGGAGTATCCCATTGCGTCTCTTGCCAACCGGGCCGCCTGTGCGGCGTCGGGGCCCGAGATGCCCGGCGGAGTCGGGCCCAGGGCACGCAATGCGGCTTCGTATCCGCGATCTGGGAAGGGCGCGCGCCATGCATCGGCCACGGGCTCGCCGGCATCGGGCGCCAGCAGCGTCAAGGGAAAGCGCGCGGGGGTGGCACTGCGCAGCAGCGACGCAAGTTCGGAAGCGCCGGCGCTGTGCACCAGGACCAGCGGTCCCGGCAGCAGCCGCTCCAGCCATTCGAGCAGCACGTCACGATGCCAGCTCAGCTGGTGCACCGCCTCCCGCTTGGGCTTGTCGCTCTGACCGAAGCCGATCAGGTCGGGTGCCAGCACGCGCAGCGCTTGCAGGGCCGCGAGGTGGCGGAAGAAGTAGCTCCATTCGCCCGGACCGTGCAGACAGAGGCAGGTGCAAGCGGCGCCGCTCGGCCCTTCGTCGAGGTAGTGCATGCGCCAGCCGTTCAGGCTCGGCAGATCGCTCACGTAATTCGGCGCGAAATCGTAGGCGGCGAGCGCGCCGAAGCGCTCGGCGGGCGTGCGCAAGGCATCGTCGCGCAGGGGTTCGGCCGCTTCGCGCGCCGCGCTGCGACGGCCCTTGAAGAAATCCTGCAGCAGATCGCCGCATTCCGCAGCAAGCACGCCGCCCTGTACCTGCGTGTGGTGGTTGAGCCGGCCCTGTGCGAACAGGTCGAGCACCGATCCCGCCGCACCGGTTTTCGGATCGGCCGCGCCGAACACGACGCGGGCCAGCCGCGCATGCAACATCGCGCCAGCGCACATGGCGCAGGGTTCGAGCGTCACGTAGAGCTCGCAGCCGTCGAGGCGGTAGTTGCGAAGCGCCGCACCGCCCGCGCGCAACGCGTTCATTTCGGCATGCGCGCTCGGGTCGTGCCGCGCGACCGGCGCGTTGCGTCCGCTGGCGACGAGCCGGCCGTCCTTCACGAGCACCGCGCCCACCGGCACTTCGCCGGCCTCGGCCGCCAGCCGCGCTTCGGCCAGCGCTAGCTGCATCCAGCGCGCGTCAGTTGTCATCGGTCAGGGGGCGCGGCTGCTGCATCGCGGCGTCCAGCGATTGCTTGAACTGCTGCTGGATCTGCTGGCTTTGCGTGCGTGGGTCGGCGGCCGCTGCACTCGCGACGCCGCCCATCTGCTTCCTGACCAGCAGGCCGACGATGACGAGCGCGAGAACGAGGCCAATCAGACCCAGGACCCTCATTTCAATTGCTCCACTGCGTCGATCTTCATCCCGAGCCGCTGCATCCAGCCGGCCAGCGCCTGTTCGTCGGGCGTGCCTTCGCTGTAGCGCGCGTACATGGCGGCATGCGATTCGCGGCGGTGCTGGTTGAGCTTGAGCTTGCATTGCAACGCCGTCACCTGCAGCTCGAAGCCGACGATGCCGTTCAGCATCTTGTGCTGGAATTCCTCGCCCAGATCGCGCCACTGCTGGGCGTAGGCCGGCTCGTGCTGGCCGATCAGGCGCTTGAGCAGCGCGTCCTTCTCATCTGGCGTCTCGATCAGCCGGGCCTGCACCGTGCAGTTCACGGCCAGGTAGTTCCAGGTCGGCACGCGCGCGAGGTCGGGGTAGACCGATGGCGACATATAGGCATGCGGCCCGAGGAAGCTCACCAGCGCCTGCGGCCGCGCCTGCAGGTAGCGCCAGTGCGGATTGGGCTTGGCGCAGTGGCCGAAGAGCGCGAAGCCGCCCTCCCCGCGGTCGTCGAGCACCAGCGGCAGGTGCGAGAGGTAGGGCAACCCGTCGTCGTCGGTCGAGATCAGGCTGGCGAAAGGACGCTCGCGCATCAGCTCAGCGGCGATGGCGCGGTCTTGCGAGTTGAACTGGGGTGGCAGGTACATGGGGCGGCCCTGGTCGAGGATCGCCCGATTGTCCCCGAGTTGTCAGCGATAGAGCTTTTCCGTTTCCTCGTTGGGAATGCCCTCGATCGGCGCCTCGGCTGTACCGACCGTGCGTCGCGTGAGCGCCTCCACCCGCTCGCGCATGGCCTGCGGGTCGGCGATCCATTGCGCATAGAAGTCGTAAGGACAGTCGGCCACGCCCTTGTCGCCTTCCTGCGAGTTGAGGATGCCGGTGTAGCCGCGGTGCAGCAGCTTGAACAGGTGGTTCTCCGACTGGCCGTTCTTGCGGAAGTCGCGGATCAGGCTCTTCGACAGCGCGGCGTACTGCACGCCCATTTCCTCTTCGCCGCACTCGCCGAGCGTGCGGCCGTCGAAGCCGATGATCGCCGAGTGGCCGAAGTACGAGTACACGCCGTCGAAGCCCGACGCATTGGCCACCGCTACGTAGGTATTGTTGGCGAAGGCCATGGCCTTCGAGATCAGGATCTGCTGTTCCTTGGCCGGGTACATGTAGCCCTGGCAGCGCACGATGAGCTCCGCGCCCTTCATCGCGCAATCGCGCCAGATCTCCGGGTAGTTGCCGTCGTCGCAGATGATGAGGCTGATCTTCAGGCCCTTGGGCCCCTCGCTCACGTAGGTGCTGCTGCCCGGGTACCAGCCCTCGATCGGCACCCAGGGCATGATCTTGCGGTACTTCTGGACGATCTCGCCCTGGTCGTTCATGAGGATCAGCGTGTTGTAGGGTGCCTTCTTCGGATGCTCCTCGTGGCGCTCGCCGGTGAGCGAGAACACGCCCCAAACCTTGGCCTTGCGGCAGGCGGCGGCGAAGATCTCGGTCTCGGCGCCGGGCACCGTGGCCGCGTTCTCGTACATCTCGGCGCTGTCGTACATGATCCCGTGCGTGCTGTATTCCGGGAAGATCACCAGGTCCAGCCCGGGCAGCCCGGTCTTCATGCCCTCCACCATCTTCGCGATCGCCCTGGCGTTCTCCAGCACCTCGGCGCGCGTATGCAGGCGCGGCATCTTGTAGTTGACGACGGCGACGCCGACGGTGTCCTTGCTGCTCGAAATATCGCCATGAATCATGATCGGTCCTCGTCTGTGGCCATGGATGCGGTCCATTCTGCGAAGCCGGCGGCGGGCGGCGAATACGTTGATTGACGTAGCGACAGCTTGGTCCCGAGAGCCCGACGATTTTGCGAGCCATTCGGCCCACGCCAAAATGCGGGCGATGGTCTGCAGATTTCCCCGCCTCGTCTTCGCCCTCCTCTTCCTTCTCGCCTGCATCGCCGGTTGCGCCACGGGCCCCACGCCCGACGCGCTGACCCCGATGTCGATTGCGCGCGTCGAGTCCCTCATCGCGCGCATGACGGTGGAGGAAAAGGTCGGCCAGCTGAGCCTCTACGCGCCCGCGGGCACCGATATCGTGGCCAATCCGCAGGCCGCGCGCCAGAGCCTAGAGCAGCAGCTGGCCGACATCCGCGCCGGCCGCGTGACCGGCCTCTTCAACAACGCCGGCCTCGAAAGCAAACGCCGGGCCCAGCAGGCGGCGGTCAACGAGTCGCGCCTGGGCATTCCGCTCCTCTTCGGCGCCGACATCATCCACGGCTTCCGCACCGTGTTCCCGGTGCCGCTCGCCGAAGCGGCCAGTTGGGAGCCCCCCCTGGCGGAACGCACGGCCCATGCAGCCGCCGTCGAAGCCACTGCCGACGGCTTTCGCTGGACCTTCGCGCCGATGGTCGACATCGCGCGCGATGCGCGCTGGGGCCGCGGCGTCGAGGGCGCCGGCGAAGACGTCTACCTGGGCCGGCAGTTCGCGGCCGCGCGGGTGCGCGGCTTCCAGGGCAAGGACCTCGGGCGCGCCGACGCGATGCTCGCCACGCCCAAGCACTTCGCCGGCTACGGCGCCGCCGAGGGCGGGCTCGACTACAACACGGTCGATCTCTCGGAGCGCACGCTGCGCGAGGTCTACCTGCCGCCCTTTCGCGCCGCCATCGATGCCGGCGCGCTGTCGATCATGAGCGCCTTCAATGAGATCGGCGGCATCCCCTCGAACGCCAACCGCAACCTGCTGACCGGCGTGCTGCGCGGCGAATGGGGCTTCCAGGGCTTCGTCGTTTCCGACTACACCGCCGACGAGGAACTCATCGCGCACGGCTTCGCGGCCGACGGGCGCGAGGCCGCCAAGCGCGCCTTCCTCGCGGGCACCGACGTCAGCATGCAGAGCGGCCTGTACATGCAGTACCTGCCGGGCCTGGTGGCATCGGGCGAGGTGCCGATGTCGCGCCTCGACGACGCAGTGCGCCGCGTGCTGCGGATCAAGCAGCGGCTGGGCCTGTTCGACCATCCCTTCCGCGGGCTCGAAGACGCGCCGGCCGGCCCGCGCTTCGACAGCCCCGCGCACCAGGCGCTGGCGCGCGATGCCGCCTCCCGCTCGATCGTGATGCTCAGGAACGACGGCGACGTGCTGCCACTTTCGAAGTCGGGCCAGCGCGTCGCGCTCATCGGCCCCTTCGCCGGCGCCTCCGACCTCTTCGGGCCCTGGATGGTCTTTGCCGGCCAGACGCCGCCGGTAGGCATCGAAGAGGCGATCCGGAATTCGCTCGCCTCGCCCGAGCTGCTCACGGTGGTGCGCGGCTCGGACGTCGATGCGCCGATCTCGGGCGGTATCGACGCCGCGGTCGCTGCGGCGCGCGAGGCCGATGTCGTGGTGCTTTCGATCGGCGAGAACGAGCAGATGTCGGGCGAGGCGCGTTCGCGCAGCGACATCGAGATCCCGCGCGCGCAGCAGGAGCTCGCCGATGCCGTCGCAGCCACCGGCAAGCCGGTCGTCGTGCTGCTGCGCAACGGCCGCGCGCTGGCGCTCAGGGGCGCGGTGCGCAATGCGCGCGCGATCCTCGTCACCTGGTTCCTCGGCTCGCAGACCGGGCCTGCCATCGCCGACGTGCTGTTCGGCGACGTCAATCCCTCGGCCCGGCTCCCGGTGAGCTTTCCGCAGACGCCCGGCCAGGTGCCCTACTACTACAGCCACAAGCGCACCGGCCGGCCGCAGCTCGCCGATGCGCCGGCCACTTTCTACAAGGCGCGCTACCTTGACGCGAGCAACGATGCGCTGTTCCCCTTCGGCCATGGCCTCGGCTATGCGCGCGTGCGCTACGAGGGGCTCGACCTGAGCCCGGGCCGCATGGCCTGGGACGGCACGCTGACCGTGCGCGCGCGCATCGCCAACACGGGCAAGCGCGAGGCCGAGGAAGTGGTGCAGCTCTACATCGGCAATCGCGCCGCCAGCGTCACGCGGCCGGTGCGGGAGCTCAAGAGCTTCCGCAAGGTGCGCGTGCCCGCGGGCCAGACGATGTCGGTCGAGTTCACGCTCTCTCGCAGCGACCTGATGTTCATCGGGCAGGATCTGCAGCCGACGGTGGAGCCCGGCAACTTCGACCTCTGGGTCGGGCCCTCGGCGGTCGGTGGGCTGAAGGCCAGCTTCGTGCTGGCGCCCGAGTGATGTGTGCCTCAGTGGCTGATCATCCAGGGGCGCTTCGAGGGGAATGTCTTGGCGCCGTTCGAGATCTTCACCGTCGCGCCTGAGCGGGTGCCCGAACAGCAACCGCAGCCGGCCGGATGCCTGAGGCGCGCATAGTCGCGCGAGCTGCGCGGCTCGTGCGCGGCGCGTTCGTTGGTCTCGATCGCGCGCCGCGTGCTGCCGGCCATCAGGGCCAGCTGCGGTGCGTTCGCGAACACGCGCGCCGAGGGCTCGCCGCAATCCGGGCAGGCGGCGGGCTCGTTGCGTGCGGCGAGCGGGCGAAAGGCGTCGAAGCCGCCGCAGCGGCCGCAGGCATAGTCGTAGGTGGGCATCGATGCCGCCTCAGCGCAGGTCGTGCGACAGCGGCATGTCGATCGAGCCGTCGATCATTTTCGTCGGCCCCGCCGCATTCGGGTTGATGTCGAAGTCGAAGATCTGCGTCGGCAGCCAGAGCGTGGCGCAGGCATTGGGCACGTCGACCACGCCGCTGATGTGGCCCTGCACCGGAGCCGTGCCCAGGATCGAATAGGCCTGCGCGCCCGAGTAGCCGAACTTCTTCAGGTACTCGATCGCGTTGAGGCAGGCCTGGCGGTAGGCGATGTGCACGTCCAGGTAGTACTGCTTGCCGGCCTCGTCGACCGAGATGCCCTCGAAGATCAGGTAGTCGTTGTAGCTCGGCGTGATCGGGCTGGGCTTGAAGATCGGGTTCTTGATGCCGTACTTGGCCATGCCGCCCTTGATCAGGCTGACCTTCATGTGCACCCAGCCGGCCATCTCGATCGCGCCGCAGAAGGTGATTTCGCCGTCACCCTGGCTGAAGTGCAGGTCGCCCACCGAGAGACCCGCGCCGTCGACGTACACGGGGAAGAAGACCTTGGAGCCGCGCGACAGGTCCTTGATGTCGCAGTTGCCGCCGTGCTCGCGCGGCGGCACGGTGCGCGCGCCCTCGGCGGCGGC
Organism: Variovorax paradoxus; assembly: GCF_018614955.1. Taxonomy (GTDB): domain Bacteria; phylum Pseudomonadota; class Gammaproteobacteria; order Burkholderiales; family Burkholderiaceae_C; genus Variovorax; species Variovorax paradoxus_J. The sequence continues at coordinate 168,288 of NZ_JAGGNV010000007.1, read as the reverse complement.
CTTCGCCCTCGCCTCGCCGGTCATCTTGCCCATGTGTGCGGTGGCAGCGAAAGGCGGGTTGGCCAGGCCCGGCACGCGCTCCGGGTCGGTCGCGATGAAGTCGATCTCACGCTTGTTCCACGTGTCCAGCATCGGCTTGTCGGGCAGGCAGCCGATCAGGCCCGGATGGATCAGGCCCGCGAAGTTGACGCCCGGCACGTGGCGCGAGCTGGTGAACATGCCCTTGAAATCCCAGATCGACTTCTGCGCTTCGGGGAAATGGTCGGTCAGGAAACCGCCGCCGTTCTTCTTTGAGAAGAAGCCGTTGAAACCCCAGAGGCTGTCCTGCTTGGCGCCGATGTCGAGCAGGTCCACCACCAGCAGGTCGCCGGGTTCGGCGCCCTTCACGCCCACCGGGCCCGAGAGGTAGTGCACGGTGCTCAGGTCGATGTCGCGCACGTCGTCGGCGCTGTCGTTGTTCTGGATGAAGCCGCCGGTCCAGTCGAAGGTCTCGAGGATGAAGTCGTCGCCCGGGTTGACCCAGCAGGCCATCGGAATGTCCGGATGCCAGCGGTTGTGGATCATCTCGTTCTCGGTGGGCGACTGGGTCAGGTCGACCTTGATCAGGGTGTCGGTCATGCGTGCTCCTGGTTGGGGTTTCGGTTAAACGGAGATCAAACGGAGAGATAAGCCTTGATGTGATTGACGTCGGTCTTGTCGCGGGCGGTCTCGTGCACCAGGCGGCCGCCTTCGATGACGAACAGCCGATCCGCGACGTCCAGCGCGAAGCTCAGCACCTGCTCGGACACGACGATCGTGATCCGGCGCATCTTTCGGATCTCGTTGAGCGCCTTCGCGATGTCCTTGATGATCGAAGGCTGGATGCCCTCGGTGGGCTCGTCGAGCAGCAGCACCTTGGGCTCGGTGACCAGCGCACGCGCGATGGCCAGCTGCTGCTGCTGGCCGCCCGAGAGATTGCCGCCCTTGCGCCGCTTCATGTCGAAAAGCACCGGGAAGAGCGCGTAGATCTCCTCGGGAATGCGCTTCTGCTTCGCGTTCTCCAGGCCGGTCTGGATGTTCTCCTCGACCGTCAGCGTCGGGAAAATCATGCGGCCCTGCGGCACGTAGGCGATGCCCTTGGCCACGCGGCGGAAGCTCTCGTCGCGCGACACGTCCTGGCCCGCGACCTCGATCCTTCCGCTCTTGATGGGCAGCACGCCCATCAGGCTCTTGAACAGCGTGGTCTTGCCCATGCCGTTGCGGCCCATGATGGCGATGGTTTCGTTGGCCCTGGCCTCGAAGGAGATGCCGTGCAGCGCCTCGCTCTGGCCGTAGGCGACGTGAAGGTCTGTCACTTGGAGCATGGGTTCCTTTCCTTCAATGGCCGAGGTAGACGTCGATGACCTTCGGGTCGGCCTGCACCTTCTCCATCGGCCCTTCGGCGAGGATCTTTCCCTGGTGCATCACGGTGACCTTGTGCGCGATCTGCTTGACGAAATCCATGTCGTGCTCGATCACGATCACCGCGCGGTTCCTGCAGATGCGCTTGAGCAGATCGGCAGTGAGCTCGCGTTCGCGCGCGCTCATGCCGGCAATGGGCTCGTCGAGCATCAGCAGCTCGGGCTCCTGCATCAGCAGCATGCCGATCTCCAGCCACTGCTTCTGGCCGTGCGAGAGCAGACCGGCCTCGGTGCGCAGCTTGCCGGCCAGGCCGATGTCCTCGGCCACCGCCTGCACCTTGGCCTTGACTTCGTCGTCGCACTGGAAGGCCAGTGCACCGAACACCGAACGCCCCTTCGGATAGGACACCTCGAGGTTCTGGAACACGCTGAGGTTCTCGTAGATCGAGGGCGTCTGGAACTTGCGCCCGATGCCCAGGCGCACGCGCTTGTGCTCGGCCATCTTCGTGAGCTCGGTGTTCTGGAACTTGATGCTGCCGCTCGTGGCCTTGGTCTTGCCGCAGATCAGGTCGAGCAAGGTGGTCTTGCCGGCGCCGTTGGGGCCGATGATCACGCGCAGCTCGTTGCGGTCGATGTAGAGCGTGAGGTCGTCGATGGCCTTGAAGCCGTCGAAGGAGACGCTGAGGTCTTCCACGGCGAGCGCGAAGTCGGCGTTGCTGCTCATGAAGAATCCTCAGGCGCTCTGGCTGCCGACACCGTCGGGGAGCGAGGGTTCAGCGACGGTGCGGCTCGCCTTCGGCGGCGGCTCGGGATAGTGGGCCTGCGCGGCGGCCAGCTGCTCGGCATGCAGTTTCCGCTCGGCCGTGCGGCGCAGCCACCAGGGCTTGATATGGCTCTCCCACAGCCCGGCCAAGCCCGTCGGGAAGGCCAGCGTCACGCCGATGAAGAGCGCGGCCATCAGGAACAGCCACAGGTCCGGGAAGCTTTCGGAGAAGAAGGTCTTGCCGGCATTCACCAGCAGCGCGCCGTACACCGCGCCCACCAGGCTCATGCGCCCGCCGACGGCCGCGAAGATCACCATCTCGATCGAGGGCACGATGCCGACGAAGGATGGCGACATGAAGCCCACCTGCAGCGCGAACATCGCACCGCCGATGCCCGAGAGCGCGGCCGCGAGGCAGAAGGTGAAGACCTTGAAGTTCGAGACGTCGTAGCCCGAGAACCTCACCCGGTCTTCCTTGTCGCGCATGGCGAGCAGCAGCGTGCCGAGCTTGCTCTTCTGGATCCACAGGCACAGCAGGATGCTGGCCATCAGCAGGCCGACGCAGAGGTAGTAGAGGATGTACTTGGCGCTGTCGGTGCGCGTGTCCCAGCCCAGCACCGTCTTCAGGTCGGTCATGCCGTTGACGCCGCCGGTGTAGCCCTGCTGGCCGATGATCAGCACCGAGAGAATGAGCGCCACCGCCTGCGTGATGATCGCGAAGTACACGCCGCCGACGCGGCGCTTGAACATCGCGAAGCTGATCAGCCAGGCCAGCGCCGTCGGCAATGCGATCACCAGGATCAGCGTCAGCGGCAGGCTCTTGAATGGCAGCCAGAGCATCGGCAGCTCGGTGATCTGGTTCCAGTCCATGAAGTCGGGGATGCCCGGCGTCGACTGGATCTTGGTGGTCTCGGGGTCCGAGGCCTCCAGCTTCAGGAACATCGCCATCGCATAGCCGCCGAGCCCGAAGAAGACGCCCTGCCCCAGGCTCAGCACGCCGCCGTAGCCCCACACCATCACCAGGCCGACGGCGACGAAGGCATAGGTGAGGTACTTGCCGACCAGGTTGAGGCGGAAGATGTCGAGCGTCGCCGGCAGCACGACCGCCAGCAGGATCGCCAGCACGATCACGCTCCACAGGCCCGAGCGCTTGAACGAATCGAAAAGCGAAGTCATGTGAGAAGTCCTAGCGCCGCACCTTGACGGCAAAGAGACCTTGCGGGCGCATCATCAGAATGAGCACGATCAGCGACAGCGTCAGCACCTTGGCCATCGAGCCGGTGATGAAGAACTCCGAGATCGACTGCGTCTGGGCGATGCCGAAGGCCGAGACCACCGTGCCCAGCAGGCTGGCCGCGCCGCCGAAGGTGACGACCAGGAAGGCGTCGACGATGTAGAGCTGGCCCGAGGTCGGCCCGGTCGAACCGATGGTGGTGAAGGCCGCGCCCGCCACGCCGGCGATGCCGCAACCGATCGCGAAGGTCAGACGGTCGGTCTTCCTGGTGTCGATGCCGGTCGCGTTGGCCATCTGGCGGTTGGCGACCGTGGCGCGCACGCGCAGGCCCCAGCGGCTCCGGTGCAGCGCGATCAAGATGCCCGCCGTGACGAAGGCGGTGAGCGCCAGCACGAAGAGGCCGTTGATCGGGATGTCCAGACCCTCGGCCGGCGCCCACGAACCCATCAGCCACTCGGGCAAGGTCGGGCTCACCTCCTTGGGCCCGATGCCGGTGCGGAAGATCTGCTGCAGCCCGAGGCTGATGCCCCAGGTGGCCAGCAGCGTGTCCAGCGGGCGCTTGTAGAGATGCCGGATCAGCCCCCACTCCACCAGCCAGCCGGCGATGAAGGCGAACACGAAGGCCATCACGATGGCGAGCGGGAAGTAGTACGGCAGCAAGGCCGGCGCATGCGCCTCGGTCAGCGTCGAGCCCAGGTAGATCGTGTAGGCCCCGATCGTCATGAACTCGCCGTGCGCCATGTTGATGACGCCCATCTGGCCGAAGATGATCGCCAGCCCCAGGCCCATCAGCAGCAGCACCGCGAACAGGCTCAGGCCCGCGAAGCCCTGCATCAGGCCGATGTTCAACATGTCGTGGAGGTTCATGACGCGCTTTCAGCCACGAATCACTGGTAGCCTTTGGGGAACGGGTCCGGCTTGATCAGCTCGCTCGACTCCGCCACCACCTTGAAGCTGCCGTCCGGCAGCCCCTGCCCGATGCGCGCCTTGCTCCACAGGTGGTGGTTGGCGTCCAGCTTCACGTAGCCCTCGGGCGCGGTCTTGAGCTCGATGCCCGGCGAGGCCGCGACCACCTTGTCGACGTCGAAGCTGCCGGCCTTCTCGACCGCGGCCTTCCAGAGCCAGGGCCCGAGATAGCCGGCCTGCGTGACGTCGCCGATCACCGCGTCCTTGCCGTACTTGGCCTTGAAGGCGGCGACGAACTTCTTGTTGTTGTCGTTCGGCAGTGTCTGGAAGTACTTCATTGACGAATAGAAGCCGGCGAAGTTCTCGCCGCCAACGCCCGTCATCTCGTCTTCGGTCACGGCCAGGGTCAGCAGGAACTGCTTGTCGCCGGTGATGCCCGCGGCCTTGAGCTGCTTGTAGAAGGCGACGTTGGAGCCACCTACCACCGCCGCGAAGATGCAGTCGGGCTTGGCGACCTTGATCTTGTTGATCAGCGAGTTGAAGTTGGTGTGGCCCAGCGGGTAGTACTCCTCGCCCTTGACCGTGCCCTTCTGGAAATTCTCGATGTGCTTGCGCGCGATCTTCATCGAGGTGCGCGGCCAGATGTAGTCGGAGCCGACCAGGAAGAAGGTCTTGGCCTTCTTCTCCTTCGCACCCCAGTCCAGGCCCCAGATGATCTGCTGCGTCGCTTCCTGGCCGGTATAGATCACGTTCTTGCTCTGCTCCAGGCCTTCGTAGAAGGTCGGGTAGTACAGGAGGCCGTTCTCCTTCTCGAACACCGGCAGCACCGCCTTGCGCGAGGCCGAGGTCCAGCAGCCGAACACCGTCGCGACCTTGTCGTTGACCAGCAGCTTCTTCGACTTCTCGGCGAAGGTCGGCCAGTCGGAGGCGCCGTCTTCCTTGACCACCTTGATCTTGCGCCCGAGGATGCCGCCCATCGCGTTGATCTCGTCGATCGCGAGCTGCTCGGCCTGGATCGAGCCGGTCTCGGAGATCGCCATCGTGCCGGTGGACGAGTGCAGCTGGCCGACCGTGACCTCGGTGTCGGTGATGGCGAGCTTGGTGGTGTTCACCTTGGCGGTGGGGAACTGCTGGCCGAAGGCGAGGCCGCCGAGGCCCAGCATCGGCAGCGCGGCGGCACCCTGGATCAGGCGGCGGCGCTGCAGCTGCTGCAGCGACTCGGGGGAAGCGTTGGGGTCACGGGACATATCGAACTCTCCAGGCAGGTTGTGAAAGGCCGGGTGCCTGCGCACCACCGCTGTGCATCCAGCCGGCGGTGCGACCAGCACCATGGCCGCCACTCTAGGAAGAGGACCCGGCGATCCGAATACGTCAATCAACGTATCGGGGCCGGCGCTGCCTCCAGCCACACTGCCCGCCTTGCCCCGAGGCCCAGCAGGAGCGCTTCTTGCAACGCATGCCTTCCACTGCCGAGCGCCGGAACACCATGCAGCCATCTGTGACAGGCCAGAAGATCTTCAGGATTCGCCGCGACTACAACGCCTGGGTCGCCGACGAAACCCTGGAGGACTACGCGCTGCGCTACACGCCGCGCAGCTTTCGCAAGTGGTCGGAGTTCCGCGTCGCCAACACGGCCTTCGGCGCCACCTCCTTCCTCGCGCTGGAGGCCATCGGCGGCACCATCGCGCTGAGCTACGGCTTCTCGAACGCGGTGTGGGCGATCCTGGTGGTGGGTCTCATCACCTTCCTCACCGGCCTGCCGATCGGCTATTACGCAGCCAAGTACGGCCTGGACATGGATCTGCTCACGCGCGGCGCCGGCTTCGGCTACCTGGGCTCCACGCTGACCTCGCTGATCTACGCGAGCTTCACCTTCATCTTCTTCGCGCTCGAGGCGGCCATCCTCGCGCTCGCGCTGCAGCTCTACTTCGGCTGGCCGCTCGCGGCGTGCTACCTGGTTTCGTCGCTGGTGGTGATCCCGATCGTGATGTACGGCATCACGCTGATCTCGCGGCTGCAGCTGTGGACGCAGCCGATCTGGATGGTGCTCTTCGTCTGCCCCTACATCGCCGTGCTGCTGAAGAACCCGCAGGCCTTCGGCGATTTCACCAGCCTCTCGGGCCGCATTTCGTCGAGCAGCGGCTTCGACGCCATCATGTTCGGCGCCGGCGCCACGGTGGCCTTCTCGCTGGTGGTGCAGATCGGCGAGCAGGTCGACTACCTGCGCTTCCTGCCCGAGAAGACGCCGGCCAACCGGCGCCGCTGGTGGGGCGCGGTGCTGGTCGCCGGCGCCGGCTGGATCGTGCCGGGCATGCTGAAGATGCTGGGCGGCGCCTTCCTGGCCTTCCTCGCGCTGCAGCACCAGATCCCGAGCGAGCAGGCGGTCGAGCCGACCCAGATGTACCTGGCCGGCTTCAGCTACGTGTTCGACAACCCGGCCTGGGTGCTGGGCGCGACCACGCTCTTCGTGGTGGTGTCGCAGATCAAGATCAACCTCACCAATGCCTATGCGGGCTCGCTGGCCTGGTCCAACTTCTTCGCGCGGCTCACGCACAGCCACCCGGGCCGCGTGGTCTGGCTCGTGTTCAACGTGATGATCGCGGTGCTCTTGATGACGCTGGGCGTGTTCGCCGCGCTCGAGAACGTGCTGGGCCTCTACAGCAACCTCGCGATCGCCTGGGTCGGCGCGCTGGTGGCCGACCTGGTCGTCAACAAGCCGCTGGGCTGGAGCCCGAAGCACATCGAGTTCAAGCGCGCGCACCTCTACGACATCAACCCCGTGGGGCTGGGCGCGATGCTGGTGGCGGCGCTGCTGGGCATCGTGGCCTATGCCGGCGCGCTGGGTCCGCTGGCGCAGGCCTTCTCGCCTTTCATCGCGCTCCTGACCGCCCTCCTCGTCTCGCCGCTGCTGGCGTGGTGGACGCGCGGGCGCTACTACCTTGCGCGCAGCGGCGACACGCCCTGGGCGCCGGGCCAGAGCGTGAAGTGCTCGGTGTGCGAGAACGCCTTCGAATCGGAGGACATGGCCCACTGCCCGGCCTACAACGCGCCGATCTGCTCGCTGTGCTGCACGCTGGAGTCGCGCTGCCACGACCGCTGCAAGACCGGCTCGCGTGCAGCCGAGCAGGTCAACACCTGGCTGACGGCGCTGCTGCCGCCTGCGCTCTCGGCGCGGCTCAACTTCCGCGTGGCGCGCTACCTGGTGGTCGCGAGCTCCTTCATCCTGCTCTTGGCCGTGATCATGGGCGTGGTGTACGAGCAGCAGCTGATCCAGAGCACGGTGGAGCGCGGCGCGCTGCGCGATGCCTTCCTCAAGGCCTTCGCGCTGCTCTCGCTGGCCGCGGCGCTGGGCGCCTGGTGGGTGGTGCTCGGCAGCGAAAGCCGCGAGATGGCGCAGGAGGAATCGAACCGCCACAACCACCTTCTCACGCTGGAGATCGAGGCGCACCAGCGCACCGACGCCGCGCTGCAGGCCGCCAAGGACGCGGCCGAGGCCGCCAACCAGGCCAAGACGCGCTACGTGGCCGGCATGACGCACGAGCTGCGCACGCCGCTCAACAGCATCCTCGGCTACTCGCAGATCCTGTTGAAGGAAGACGGCAAGCAGATCCCGCCGCGCGACGCGCTGCAGACCATCCACGCGAGCGGCGAGCACATGCTGAGCCTGATCGACGGCCTGCTCGACCTGGCGCGCATCGAGGCCGGCCGGCTGCAGCTGGAACGCATGCCGCTGTCGCTGCCCGAGTTCCTCGACGAGGTGGTGCGCATGGTGCGCCCGCAGGCCGAGGCCAAGGGCCTGGCCTTCGTGTTCACGAAGAGCGGGCGGCTGCCGGCCTGGGTGCAGGCCGATGCCAAGCGGCTGCGCCAGATCCTGATCAACCTGCTGGCGAACGCGGTGCGCTTCACCGACGCCGGCACGGTCACGCTGCATGTCGATGCGCGCCGGCAGGTGCTGCGCTTCGACGTCGTCGACACCGGCATCGGCGTCGCGCCCCAGGACCACCAGCGCATCTTCCTGCCCTTCGAGCGCGGCGCCGCGGGCCGCCAGCGCGGCGAACCTGGCACCGGCCTGGGCCTGACCATCACCGGCCTCCTGACCTCGCTGATGGGCGGCGAACTCACCTTGACCTCGAGCTCGGCCGCCGGCAGCACCTTCAGCGTGCGCGTCTACCTGCGCGAGGTGCCCGATCCCGGGCCGCAGGCCGAGCCGCAGCGCCAGATCTCCGGCTACTTCGGCCCGCGCCGCACGCTGCTGGTGGTGGACGACCAGCCGGTGCAGCGGCAGATGCTGGCCGGCATGCTGGCGCCCCTGGGCTTCGACGTGCGCGAGGCCGCCAGCGGCACCGAGTGCCTCGACAGCCTGCGCGAGCACGTGCCCTCGGCCATCCTGCTCGACATCAGCATGGACGACATGGACGGCTGGCAGACGGCTGCCCTCGTTCGCGCCGCCGGCTTCGACGCGGTGCCGATCGTGATGGTCTCGGCCAACGTGTTCGAGAACCAGGGCGAGCGACTGCGCGCTTGCGGCTGCCAGGCCTTCATCGGCAAGCCGGTGATCGAGTCCGAGCTGATCATGACGCTGGAGCGCCACCTGGGTCTCGAATGGATGGTGCCCGGCCATGCGCCGCCGCCGGCCGAAGCCGCGCCGCCGCAGCAGCTGGGCCTGCCCGAAGACGCGCGCGCCGAGCTGATGAGCCTGGTGCAGCTCGGCCACGTGCGCGGGCTGCAGCGTGCGCTCGACCGCCTCGCTGCGGAAGATGCGACGCTGGCCGCCAGCTGCAGCTACCTGCGCCGCATGGTCATGCGCTTCGAGCTCGAGGATTTCAAGAAAGCCCTGTCGGAGGATCTGCTGCATGTGTCCAACCCCTGAAAGCGAACGGCCCGTGGTGCTGGTGGTCGACGATGCGCCGAGCAGCCTGGGCGTGCTGTGCGACACGCTGGAGGCCAGCGGCTACACGGTGCTGGTGGCGGGCGACGGCGAATCGGCGCTGCGCCTTCTGGAACTGGTTGTGCCCGACGCGATCCTGCTCGACGGCCTGATGCCGGGCCTGTCGGGCTTCGACACCTGCCGGCGCATCAAGGCCAACGCGGCGCTGGCGCACATCCCGGTGCTCTTCATGACCGGGCTCTCCGAAACGCCGCACGTGGTCGAAGGCTTCGAGAGCGGCGGCGTCGACTACGTGATCAAGCCGATCCGCGCGCAGGAGGTGCTGGCGCGCCTGCACACGCATGCGCGCAACGCCCACATCGCACGCATGGCGCGCGACGCCGTCGACGTGGCGGGCATGGGCGTGGTGCTGATCGATGCCCAGGGCCGCATCGCCTGGCGTTCGCCGCAGGCCGCGCTGTGGTTGCATGGCCTGGGCGAGCCTTCGGCGCCGGGCCAGCTGCCCGCGGCGCTGGACCCGGTGCTCGCCGGCGGCGCGAGCGTGGTGCTTTCGACGCTGGCCGGCACGCGCCTGTCGGTGCGCAACCTGGGCATGGCCACGTTGGGCGAGACGATGCTGCTGCTGGCGCCGCATAAGGAAGGCGCCGCCGGCACCTCGCGCCTGGCCGATGCGGCCCTCACGCCGCGCGAGACCGAGGTGCTGTCCTGGCTCGCCAAGGGCAAGACCAACCGCGACATCGGCGAGATCCTCGGCATGAGCCCGCGCACGGTCAACAAGCACCTGGAACACATCTTCGAGAAGCTGGGCGTCGAGACGCGCTCGGCCGCGGCCGCGCTGGCGAGCGGGCAACTCGGTTGAAACACGCCGCGGGGTGGCGCGGTTAGAGACCGATGCCCGCCGCCCGCATCAACTCAACAGGTGACTTTAGGCACTAGGAAGTCGTCTTCACCTCCCCTAGATTTGCACGAGGCCAGAACTCGGCCTTTTGACAATCTACAAGAGGGGATCGGATGAATAAAAATCTGTGGGCAATCAGTGCAGTGACTGCCGCTGCCGCCGTCACTGCGACATTGCTGGCGTGTGGAGGAGGAGGAGGAGGAGGCAGTGGTGATGGATCTCCGATCTTGCCCATCGCGCCTGCTCCGGAGTCGGCCCCGCCTGCTTCGCCACCGGCATCGGAAACGAGCTCGGCACCTTGCACAAATGAAGCGGACTTTCATGCAGGAACGGTGCGGGACTATGAAGAACGAACGACGATTTCCGGGCAATCTCCTGGGGTAAACCACACCATCGAAACAACTGGCGAACGCAAGTCGTTTGCCGGTGCCAATCCTGTGGCTGTCAGAGTTGAACCCCACGATACCGCCAACAATCCATCGCCCGCCGCGGAAAACTATTACGACCTGGTCAATGGCACCGTGATCTCATACGGGTCGACTGCGCAAGTCGCGACTCAAGTCATCACAGTGACATTCGAGCCGCCAGTGGCCGGGCCTGTGGACATGCAGCCGGGGCAAGTGGCAAGCGGCAGCTACAAGATCAAGTATGTTGCCGTCAGTACGGCAGATGGGTCAAAGGTTGAGAGGGAGGATCCAGTGTCGCGAGACCTGACCTATCTTGGCCGTGAAACTCTGCAAACGGAAATGGGAACGTTCAACACCTGCAGGTTCACGAACAAGCAAACCACAGGTACTGGTGACGCGTCCTCGGTCGCGACCATCACCACATGGGTCGCCGCCGAAGGGCCTTACCGGGGCCAGTTGCTCAAGATCCATACTCGTTGGGATTCCAAGCCTGAGCAAACAACAGAGCGGATCAAGATGACCTACACGCCGAAATAGCGACTCCTTCGGCTTGATCCAGAATGTGGCGCGCCAGCACGCCACACGATGCAAGACTCGCTTTTCGACGACCCGAACGAACCCGCGCCCGCTTCGCCCGCGCCGAAGAAGCGCTCGCCTCAGCCTGCGGCCAAGGTCCAGCCCGCGCCGCCCGATGCTGCGCAGCAGGCGTTGGCGAAAACGCTGCCGCCGCAGCTGCGGCTCGGCACCTCCTCCTGGTTCTTCCCGGGCTGGGCCGGACTGGTCTGGGACGGCGAGTACGAACAGTCGGTGCTGTCCAAGCACGGGCTCAAGGCCTATGCGCAGCATCCGCTGCTGCGCACCGTCAGCGTGGACCGCAGCTTCTACCGCGCGCTCTCGGCCAGCCAGTTCGCCGCCTACGCGCAACAGGTGCCCGAGGACTTCCGCTTCGTCGTCAAGGCGCCCGGTCTTGTCGCCGACGCGCTGGTGCGCGGCGAGGACGGGCGCGGCATGCAGCCCAATCCGGCCTTCCTCGACCCGGCATTGGCGGCGCAGGATTTCGTGCAGCCGGCGCTCGACGGCCTGGGCGCGAAGGTCGGCGCGCTCGTGTTCCAGCTCAGTCCGCTGCCGGCACCGATGCTGGCGCAGATGCCGGAATTGCTGCAGCGCCTGCGCCGCATGCTGCAGGCCCTGCCCTCGCTGCGCCCGAGCGCGCCGGAGGGCGTGATCGCGGTCGAGGTGCGCAATCCCGAATTCCTGACGCCGGCCTTCGCCGATGTGCTGCGCGAGGCCGGCGCCACCTACTGTCTCGGCCTGCATCCCAAGATGCCGCCGATCGCCGAACAGCTGCCGGTGCTGCGCGCGCTGTGGCCGGGCCCGCTGGTGTGCCGCTGGAATCTCAACCGGCTGCACGGCGCCTACGGCTACGAGGAAGCCAAGCAGCTCTACGAGCCCTTCGACAAGCTGGTGGACCCGGATCCCGAGACGCGCGGGACGCTGGCGCGCGTGATCGCCGCCACCACCGGTGCGGGCCACGCGGCCTACGTGACGATCAACAACAAGGCCGAAGGCTCGGCGCCGTTGTCGGTGCTCGCTTTGGCAGAGGTCCTAGGCCTTGGCCGCCAGCCAGCCGATGATCAATGAGGCCAGGCTCGCCGCCGCTGCGGCTTCGTCGATGCGGCCGCGGACCATGTCGCGCGCGATCGCGTCGCCGGCGCCGATGATGCCGACGCAGCGCAGGCGCAGTTCGTCCTCCGGCAGCTTCGAATAGGGCGCGAGCGCGTCGCGGTAGAGGGCGACGTAGCTGTCGATCAGCTCGCGCTGGAAGGCCTCCATTTCCTCGTCGCCCTTGAGTGCGGCCGAGATCGCATGCCATTCGGGGCCCACCGAAGTGAAGCAGTTCATGTAGGCGGTGCTGACCACGCGCGCCACCTCTTCCAGCCGGCGCGGCGTTCGTTCGAGCGCCAGCAGCAGCGCCGCGACCTGGCGGTTGTCGATCTGCTCGTAGAGCGCGATCAGCAGGCCCGAGCGCGTCTTGAAATGTTCGTAGGCGATCGGCTTGCTCACGCCGGCGCGCTCGGCGAGGTAGCCGAGCGTGAGGGCATCGGTGCCCTGCCCACGCACGATGACGAGCGCGGTCTCGAGCAGCTGTTCGCGGCGCTCGGCCTTGGAGAGCTTTCTGGGCGAAGGGTCGTTCATGGGGCGGGCTTGACAGCGTCCTCGGTCTGGATTCTACTTTCTGTAACTTACCAATAGTAAGTTACTTGATGTAGATCGCATCTTACCCAATCCCGGACAGGAGTTCCCACCATGCCAGCGTCTTCAGCAAAACCCGTGCTCATCATCGGCGGCTCGGGCGTCGTCGGCGCCCAGGCCGCGAAGGCCTTGCGCCGCCTTCACCGCGAACTGCCTATCTCCATCGGCGGGCGCAACCTGGCCAAGGCCGAAGCGGTGGCTCGGGAGATCGGCCAGGCGGATGCGGTGGCGATCGATCTGTCGCGCGCCGACCTGGGCCGGCCCGCCGGCAAGATCTACAGCGCCGTCGCGATGTTCCTGAAGGACGACACGATGCATTCGCTGGACTATGCGCAGGCGAACGGCCTCCCCTACCTGAGCGTCTCCAGCGCCAGCTTCGAGATCGGGCCGGAGGTGGCCTGGTTCATTCGCAAGCCGAAGAGCGCACCGGTCCTCATGGCCAGCAACTGGCTGGCCGGCGCGGCCACCTTTGCGACGCTGCAATTCGCGGCCGAGTTCGAGGCCGTCGAGACGATCGCGATCTCGCTCGTGCTCGACGAGAAGGACATGGGCGGTCCCGCGGCCTACGTGGACTACGAACGCATCACCCAAGCCGCCGCAAGCGCGCAGATCCTGAAGCACGGGCAGTGGATGTGGGCGACCGGCGACGACGCCGCGCGTCGCTTCAAGGACTCGGCAGGTGTCGAACAGCAGGGCCAGGCCTACGCGCCGCTGGACGTGCTGAGCCTGGGCGCCGCCACCGACGCAAACGCGATCCGCGTGGACCTGGCCGTCGGCGAGAGCGCGTCGCGCCGGCGCGGCGAGCCTTTCTCGACCGAGATCATCGTCGAGATGAGCGGCCGGCTGAAGCGCAACGGCCAGCCGGGCCGCACGCGCCATGTGCTGGTGCATCCGGGCGGCCAGGCGCCAGTGACGGCCGTGGGCGTGGCGCTCGGCATCGAGCGCCTGCTCGGCCTGGCCGGCGGCGCCGCAGTGCCGCCCGGGCTGTATCTGCCCGACGTGCTGATCGAGCCGGGCTATGCGCTTCGGCGCCTGCAGGAGGCCGGCTTGCAGGTCGTCGAGGGAGGCCTGGCGTGAAGCCCGTCCTGTTCATCGGCGGCTCCGGCCTGGTGGGCAGCCGGGCCGTGCGCACGCTGCGCCAACTGCAGCCCGATTTGCCGATCGCGATCGGTGCGCGCGATCTCGCCAAGGCCGACGCGCTCGCACGCGAGATCGGCGGCGCCGGCGCCGTGACGATCGACCTCGGCCGCCAGGACCTGGGCCTGCCGGCCGATGCCGGCTACAGCGCCGTGGTCGTGCTGCTGAAGGACGCCGGCCTGCACTCGATGCGCTTTGCGCAGGCGCGCGCCCTGCCCTACGTGTCCTTCTCCGATTTCGTGTTCGACATCGGACCGGAGGTGGCGCTCCACGTTCGCAGGCCGAACAGCGCGCCCGTCCTGCTGCTGGGCCAGTACCTGGGCGGCACGGCGGCGCTCGCCGCACTGCACTTCGCGCGCGAATTCCGCCGCGTCGATTCGATCGCGATCGGCGGCCTGCTCGATGCCGACGACCTCGGCGGGCCGGTCGCGCAGGCCGACATCGAGCGCCTGGGCCATGGCACGCCGCGTCCCCTGCTGCGGCATGAAGGGCGCTGGCTGTGGGCGAACGAAGCCGAAACCAGGCGACGCCTTGTCGATGCCGACGGCCTCGCGCACGAGGGGCAGGCCTACCCCCTGCTCGACGTGGTGAGCCTCGCGGCCGCGACCGGCGCGCCGTCGATCCGGGTCGACCTCGCGATCAGGGAGGGCCGGCGGCGCGCGGCGCCCTCGCACGAGGTGATCGTCGAGATCGCGGGCGAGCTGCAGGGTGGCAGGCAGGGCGCAACGCGCCACGCGCTGATCGACGGCGACGTCTACTCGGGCCTCAGCGCGCGCGGCGTCGCCTTGGCCGTCGAGCGGCTGCTGGGCCTGGCCGGCGGCTCGGCGGTCGTGCCGGGGCTCTACCACCCCGAGGAGTTGCTGGATCCGGCCTATGTGGTCGAGCGGCTCCAGGGCTTCGGCACGGAAATCCGGCGCTTGCCTGGCACCGGCCATCTGGTCGATTGACCATGCGAGACAAACGTCCTTAACTAAAGGCCGTGCAGAAATCGAGTCATCTATCCGCCGCCGGCCCGCCGCGCCCGCGGCAGGAAATCCGCTTCGCGCGCGGCCACGACCAGGTGCAGCTGGCCTACGCGATGTCCGGCAGCGGCCCGCTGCTGATCAAGGCCGCGACCTGGCTGTCGCACCTCGAATACGACTGGGAAAGCCCGGTGTGGCGCCATGTGCTGCACGGGCTCTCGGCCAACGCCACCTTCGTGCGCTACGACGAGCGCGGCTGCGGCCTGTCGGACTGGGAGGTCGACGATCTGGGCTTCGACAGCTGGCTGCGCGATCTCGAAACCGTGGTCGATGCGCTGGGCTCCGAAAGCTTCAGCCTGCTCGGCATCTCGCAAGGTGCATCGATCGCCATCGCCTACGCGGCGAAGCATCCGGAGCGCGTCAGCCACTTGGTGCTGCACGGCGGCTATGCGCGCGGGCGCCTGGTGCGCAGCAACACGGCCGAACAGCGCGAGGAAGCCGAGATGATGTGCAAGCTGGCCGAACTGGGCTGGGGCAAGGAGGACGCGTCCTTCCGCCAGTTCTTCACCAGCCAGTTCATTCCCGGAGGCTCGTCCGAGCAGCACCGCTGGTTCAACGAGCTGGAGCGCATCTCGACCTCCCCCGCCAATGCCGCGCGCTTCATGCGCGAGTTCAACCGCATCGACGTCACGCATCTTCTGGCCGAGGTGCGCTGCCCGACGCTGGTGCTGCACAGCATGCGCGATCTCCGCGTGCCCTTCGCCGAGGGACGGCTGATCGCGAGCGGCATCCCCGGCGCTCGCTTCGTACCAATCGACAGCGGCAACCACCTGCTGCTCGACGAGCCCGGCTGGGCGCAATGGCTTGCCGAGGTGCGCAGCTTCCTGCCCGCCGCGGCGCCGGCGCACGGCCCGGTGTTCGACGCGCTCACCGGCCGCGAGCGCCAATTGCTCGAACTGCTGGCCCAGGGCCGCGACAACGCGCAGATCGCAGCGACGCTGGGGCTGTCCGAAAAGACGGTGCGCAATCATCTGACCAGCGTTTTCGCCAAGCTGGAAGTCGACAACCGCGGCCGCGCGATCGTGCTGGCGCGCGATTCGGGCTTCGGCAAGCTGACCGCCTGACGCGCGAGGCCGGCGATGACGCAAATCTTCAAGACGAGGCCGGCGCCGCTGCCTATTCTCGGCAGCATGACCAAGACGACCTTCAGCCTCGCCGCTTTCGCTCTTCTCGCCGCACTCTCGCTGCATCAGAGCGTGCATGCCGTGGACTCGGCATCGCTGCCGGCCTCGATCCGCCTCGCGAACGCGAGAGCGCTGGTCGAGGCCAAGGACTGGAAAGGCGCCATCGCGGAACTGCAGGGCGTGGATGCCCCGAACGACCCCGACTGGAACAACCTGATGGGCTTCAGCCTGCGCAAGGCCAAGACGCCCGACTATGTGGCGGCCGAACGCTTCTACGACACCGCGCTGCGCATCGAGCCCAGCCACCGCGGGGCGCTCTCGTATTCCGGCGAACTCTACCTGGTGCTGGACAACCTGCCCAAGGCGGAACAGCGGCTGACGACGCTGAAGCTGGTCTGCAACAACGCCTGCTTCGAACAGGAGCGGCTCAGCCAGGCCATCGAGCGCTACAAGGCGGCCGGCAACAAGTACATCCCCGAGCCCTGAAAGCTGCCGCGGCGCTGCAAAATGGCGCCCATGAAGCAGCTTCATCGATTCGCCGCCTGCGCCCTGCTCGCGGCCCTCGCGCTGCAGCCGGCGCTCGCGGCCGACTCCGATTCGACGCCGCCCGCACTTCGGCTGGCGGCCGCCAGGGCGCAGATCACGGCCAAGAACTGGCCGGCGGCCATCGCCGAACTCAAGCGGGTGAACGATACGCGCAGCGCCGACTGGAACAACCTGATGGGCTACAGCCTGCGCAAGAACAAGTCCGCACCGGACCTGGAAGGCGCGGAGCGCTTCTACGACGCCGCCCTGCGCATCGACCCCAACCACCGCGGCGCCCTCGAATATTCGGGCGAGCTCTACCTCGTGAAGGGCGATCTGCCGAAGGCCGAGGAGCGCCATGCGAGGCTGGTGAAGCTGTGCACCGTGCCCTGCGAGGAGCTCGATGACCTCAGCAAGGCGATCGAGAAGTACAAGGTCGCGGGCGGCAAGTACCTTACGGAGGACTAGGCCTGGACCGCGGGCGCGAGCAGGTCCGCGATCCCGATGCGCCGCGCGAATTCCTCTCGCACACGCTCGGCCACCTCGGTCACCGCGCCCGCGCCGTCGTCGATGAAGTCGATCACCGAGCGGAACGGCCGCTCGCCGGCCGGCAGCCCGACGATGCGCGCAATCTCGTCCGCCACGGCTTGCGGGTCGGCATGCGCGGGCATCAGTGCGCTGAGCTTGGCGCCCACCTGGTCCATGAGACCGTCGTAGCGCGCGTAGGCCGCCACGGTCGCCGCATCCGCCGGCTTGCCCGCGTTCGGGAAATGCGCGGTGCCGCTGGTGAAGGCGCCGGGCACCACGATCGAGGTCTCGATGCCGAAGCGCGCCAATTCGTAGGACATCGTGACGGCCAGCGAATCCATCGCCGCCTTGGCTGCCGCATACGGCCCCATGAAGGGCGGAAAGCCGCCGCGCACCGTGGTGCTGCCGACCCACAGCACGAGGCCGGACTGCCGGCCGCGCATCACGGGCAGCACGGCCTTGTTGACGCGCTGCGTGCCGAGCACGTTGGTGTCGAACACCTTGACGATCTCTTCCGGCGTAAAGGCCTCGGTCGGCCCGACCACCAGATGGCCCGCGTTGTGGACGACGACGTCGAGGCGGCCCTGCTCGCCGACGATGGTCGCGACTGCCTCGTCGGCGGAGGCCTGCGACAGCACGTCGAGCTCGACCGCGCGGATGTCGTGGCCGCCTGCGAAACCCCAGTCGCGCAGTTTGCGCACGTGCGGCGCGTTGCGGCCGGCGATGTCCCGCATGCTGGCGTAGACGATGTGGCCCTGCGCCGCGAGCGCGCGGGCCGTGAGATGGCCGATGCCGGTGGAGGCGCCGGTCACGAGGATGACGGATTTCATGATGATGCTTTCTGTAGGTGAGAGAACTTCAGACGAGGCCGCCGTTGGCACGCAGGGTCTGGCCGTTGATCCAGCCGCCGTTGGGTTTGACGAGCAGGGCCACGGTATTGGCGATGTCTTCCGGCGTGCCCAGGCGTTCCAGCGGCACGGCCTTGGCGAAGCGCTCGATGGCTTCGGGCGACTTGCCGTCGAGGAACAGCGCGGTGGCCGTGGGGCCCGGCGCGACGGCGTTAACCGTGATGCCCTTGCCGCGCAGCTCCTTGGCCAGGATGTTGGTCATGACCTCGATCGCGGCCTTGGTCGCGCCGTATATCGCATAGCCCGGCAGGCCGAGGCCGATCACGCTGGTCGAGAAGTTGAGGATGCGCCCGCCGGCCTGCAGACGGGTCGCCGCCTCGCGCATCGTGTTGAAGCTGCCCTTGACGTTGACCGAGAACAGCCGGTCGAAGGTGGCGTCGTCGGTATCGGCTAGGTGCGGCAGCGCCGGCGGCATGACGCCGGCGTTGTTGACCAGCACGTCGACGCGGCCGTAGGCGGCGATCGCTTCGTCGAAGAGGCGGCGCGCCGCGGCCGGATCGGCCACGTCGGCCTGCACAGCGACGGCCCGGCCGCCGGCGGCGGCGATGCCGTCCGCGACCTTGGCGGCTTCTTGTGCGTTGCCGGCGTAGTTGACGACCACGGCATAGCCGTCGGCGGCCAGGCGGTGGGCGATGGCGGCGCCGATGCCGCGGGATGCGCCGGTGACGATGGCGACTTGCGATGTGTTGTTCATGACGGGACTCCTGGGGTGGGTTGAGGGCTGGTCCGCCTGCTTTCTGCGGGTCGGAGCATGTATTGTTCTGTTTAGCAACGAACAGATAAATGGCGTAAATTCGCCATCACTGTCCAAGAATCACAAACAATCAAGGAGCGTCGAACATGGACCGCCTCGATGCCATGCGCGTCTTCGTCCGCATCGTCGACCTGCAGAGCTTCACGCGCGCGGCCGACGAGCTGCAGCTGCCGCGCGCGACGGTGACGCACACCATCCAGCAGCTGGAAAAGCGCCTGGGCGCACGCCTCCTGCATCGCACCACGCGGCATGTGAGCGCCACCCTGGACGGCGAGGCCTACTACCAGCGTTGCCAGCAGCTGCTATCGGACTTCGAGGAGTCGGAGTCGGCCTTCCGCAGTTCGGCGGCCAAACCCAGGGGCAAGCTGCGCGTGGACCTGCAGGGCACGCTCGCCATGCATTTCCTGCTGCCGCACATCGGCGAGTTCTTCGCGCGCTATCCCGACATCGAACTCGAGATCGGCCTCGGCGACCGGCTGGTGGACCTGGTGCGCGAGAGCATCGACTGCGTGCTGCGCGCCGGCGAGCCGCGCGAGTCGAGCATGGTGGGCCGGCGCGTCGCGCTGCTCGAACAGGTCACCTGCGCCAGCGCCGCCTACCTCGAACAGTTCGGCGAACCCCGCACGCCGGAGGAGTTCCGGGCCCACCGCGCAGTCAACTACGCGAGCGCCAGCGGCAAGGTGCTGCTCTTCGAGTTCATGGTCGACGGCGAGCGGCGCACGATGCAGTTGCGCGGCGCGGCGACGGTGAGCCACGCCGATGCCTACGCGGCCTGCTGCGTGGCCGGCCTGGGCTTCGCGCAGATGCCGCGCTATCACGTGGAGCGCGAGCTCGCGGCCGGAACGCTGCGTGAAGTGCTGGCCGAGTTCCGGCCTCCGCCGATGCCGGTGTCGGTGATGTATCCGCATCACAGGCAGCTGTCGCCGCGCGTGCGGGTCTTCGTGGACTGGGTCGCGGACCGGATGCAGCGCGGCGGCTGACCCGCACTCAACCGCGCAAAGGCAAGCGTGCCAGCACCTCGTGTCGGCTCTGGCCGATCAGGCTGCGCACGAGAACGAACTCGCTTGCGGTCCAGGTGATCGGCTCGATCGGGCGCGCGGCGACGTGGCGGTCGTCGTACAGCAGCGTCAGGTGCGGCGTGTAGTGCTCGCGGCCGCCGTGACCGAGGCCGATTTGCGCCATCGCGCGGTCCAGGGCTTGCTGAAGCGCTTTCGCGGTCACCAGGCCGTCTTCCCCCAGCAGCACCAGCGGCATGTTCCGTGCCTTGCGCGAAAAACTGCCGACGCGATCGAAGCCGAGCTTGAAGGACGGCATGGCAGTCGCTGCTTGCGCGACCCTGACCGACGCGTCGGCATGCTCCTGCGGAAAGCGCGGAAAGTCGCCCACGACATGCAGCGTCACATGGAAGCGTTTCGCGCCGAGCGGCTTGCCCTTCAGTTCGAAATCGCTCTGCAGGTCGCGCACGAGCTTCTCGATGCGCGCGATGGCGGCTGCGTCAGGAAGCAGCGCGAAGAACAGCCGGTCGGTCGACGGTGGCCGGGCTTCCACGCCGTCGAACGATGGCTGCACCGGCATCACGGCTGGTCGCGGGCCTCGAGCGCGCGGTTGATGCCCAGCGCCGCCAGCGTGCACGCCGCACCCGACAGCAGATAGACGCTGACGTAGGCGAGCCCGAAGTGCGCCGACAGGCCCAGCGCCACCAGCGGCGCGAATGCGGCGCCGATGAGCCAGGCCAGGTCCGAGGTGAGCGCAGCGCCGGTGTAACGGTACTTGGAGATGAAATTGGAGGTCACGGTGCCCGAGGCCTGACCGTACGACAGGCCCAGCAGCACGAAGCCGACCAGGATGAAGACGTCCTGGCCCAGGGTGCCGCCGTCGAGCAGGATCGGCGCGAAGCCGCTGAAGACCGCGATCAGGATGGCCAGCGCGCCCAGCGTCTGGCGCCGGCCCACGCGGTCGGCGATCCAGCCGGAGGCGACGATGCCGCCTGCCGCCAGCACCGCGCCGACGATCTGGATGCCGAGGAATTCGGTGATGGACTGCTCCGAATACAGCCGGATCCACGACAGCGGGAACACGGTGATCAGGTGGAACAGCGCATAGCTGGCCAGCGCGGCGAAGGCGCCGATCAGCAGGTTGGAGCCCTGCGCGCGGACGAGTTCGACCACGTCGGTGGGTTCCAGCTCCTGCTCGTCGAGCAGCCGCTCGTACTCGTGCGTGACCACCAGCCGAAGCCGCGCGAACAGCGCCACCACGTTGATCGCGAACGCAACGAAGAAGGCGTAGCGCCATCCCCAGGCAAGGAAGTCGGCCTGCGAAAGGCTCGCATAGAGGAAGGCGAACAGACCGCTGGCGATGATGAAGCCCACCGGCGCGCCGAG
This sequence comes from Variovorax paradoxus, assembly GCF_018614955.1. GTDB lineage: Bacteria > Pseudomonadota > Gammaproteobacteria > Burkholderiales > Burkholderiaceae_C > Variovorax > Variovorax paradoxus_J. The sequence continues at coordinate 147,181 of NZ_JAGGNV010000007.1, read as the reverse complement.
CTGGCCCAGCATCGAATACCAGCCGCGGCGATTCGGGGGTGCGTTGAGCGCCAGCAGCGAGGGCAAGCCGTCCCAGGAGCCGCCCAGCGCGAGTCCTTGGCCGATGCGGAAGATCGAGAGCAGCACGATGGCCGCGAAACCCGCGGTCTCGTAACCGGGCAGGAACGCGATGCCGACGGTGGAGGTGCCGAGCAGGAACAGCGCCATGGTCAGCTTGGTGCCGCGCCCCCAGCGGCGCTGTACCGCCATCGAGATCACGGTGCCGAAGGGCCGCGCGATAAACGCGAAGGAAAAGATCACGAAGGCGTAAAGTGTTCCTTCCAGCAGGTCCTCGAACGGAAAAAACAGGGCCGGGAACACCAGCACCGACGCGATGCCATAGACGAAGAAGTCGAAGTATTCGGATGCGCGCCCGATGACCACGCCGACCGCGATTTCGCCCGGCGCGACCTTCGAATGGTCGGCGGTGATGAGGCGGGCATCCCTCTCGAGGGTTTCGGACGAGGGTTCGGAAGGGGCGTGGCTGATGCTGGACATCGTGCGTGCTTCGGGTCAGGGGGCTTGCAAGGTCGCTCAGGGTCGCATCAGATGCGGTTTTACGCCATAGGACAAAACGTCCAATCGCCAAACAGGGTCGATCGCCGTACATTTTGCGCTCATCCGCAATCCGCGTTTTCCCGCGGCCTACGTTTTTCCCTCGCTCCAGGCATGCCACTCCTCAAGACCCTTCGCGGACCGGCCCTCCTCGTGCTCGCTGCCCTGCTGGCGGGCTGCAACATGGTGGTGCTCAACCCGTCCGGCGACGTGGCCGCCCAACAGGGCCGGCTGGTCGTGGTGTCCACGATGCTGATGCTGCTGATCATCGTGCCGGTCATAGCGCTGACCTTCTTCTTCGCCTGGAAGTACCGGGAGTCCAACACCGAGGCGACCTACAAGCCGGACTGGGACCATTCGACGCAGCTCGAACTGGTGATCTGGGCCGCGCCGCTCCTGATCATCATCGCGCTCGGTGCGCTGACCTGGATCAGCACCCACACGCTCGACCCCTACCGGCCGCTCGACCGCATCGATTCGCGGCGCCCGGTGCCCGACAACGCGAAGCCGCTGGTGGTGGAGGTGGTGGCGCTGGACTGGAAATGGCTGTTCCTGTATCCGGAGCAAGGCATCGCCACGGTCAACGAGGTCGCGGCGCCCGTGGACATGCCGATCCAGTTCCGGATCACGGCCTCCTCGGTCATGAACTCCTTCTACATCCCCGCGCTCGCCGGCCAGATCTATGCCATGCCCGGCATGGAAACCAAGCTGCACGCGGTGATGAACAAGGCCGGCACCTACGAAGGCATCTCCGCCAACTACAGCGGCGCCGGCTTCTCGGGCATGCGCTTCAAGTTCCACGGCATGAGCCAGGCAGACTTCGATCGCTGGGTGGAGAAGAACAAGGCCGAAGGCCAAGCGCTGAGCCGCGAGGGCTACATGCAGCTCGAGCGCCCGAGCGAGCGCGAGCCGGTGCGCCGCTATGCCAGCGTGGCGCCAGGCCTGTACGACGCCATCCTCAACCGCTGCGTGGAGCCCGGCAAGATGTGCATGAAGCACATGATGGCGGTCGACGCCAACGGCGGCGCGGGCCGCGGCGGCCTCTCGCCGCTGGCGATGACGACCGTGCCGCGCGGCGATCTGGGCTTGGCCGTGCGCACCCTCGCCGCCGAAATCTGCACCATCGACAACCCGACCGGGGCGTCGCTCGCCGTCCGGACGACGATCCAGTAATCCGTTCATCACGATGCCCGACCATCCCGATCTGACCAAGCTCGTCTTCGGACGCCTGACGTGGGAGGCGCTCCCCCTCCACGACCCGATCCTCTTGGTGACCTTCATCGGCGTCGTCCTGGGCGGCATCGCCCTCTTCGGCGCGATCACGTATTACCGCGTGTGGGGCACGCTGTGGCGCGACTGGATCACCAGCATCGACCACAAGAAGATCGGCATTATGTACATCGTGCTCGGCCTGGTGATGCTGCTGCGCGGCTTCTCCGACGCGATCATGATGCGGCTGCAGCAGGCCATCGCCTTCGGCGACGCGACGGGCTACCTGCCACCGCACCACTACGACCAGATCTTCACGGCGCACGGCGTGATCATGATCTTCTTCGTCGCGATGCCGCTGGTCACCGGCCTCATGAACTACGTGGTGCCGCTGCAGATCGGCGCGCGCGACGTGGCCTTTCCCTTCCTCAACAACTTCAGCTTCTGGATGACCGCGAGCGGCGCGGTGCTGGTGATGATGTCGCTGTTCGTCGGCGAATTCGCCAAGACCGGCTGGCTCGCCTATCCGCCGCTGTCCGGCATCGCCTACAGCCCGGACGTCGGGGTCGACTACTACATATGGTCGCTGCAGGTGGCCGGGGTCGGCACCTTGCTGTCGGGCGTGAACCTGATCGCGACCATCGTGAAGATGCGCGCGCCCGGCATGACCCTGATGAAGATGCCGGTCTTCACCTGGACGGCGCTCTGCACCAACGTGCTGATCGTGGCCGCCTTCCCGGTGCTCACCGCGGTGCTGGCGCTCTTGTCGATGGACCGCTACGTCGGCACGAACTTCTTCACCAACGAGCTCGGCGGCAATCCGATGATGTACGTCAACCTCATCTGGATCTGGGGCCATCCGGAGGTGTACATCCTGATCCTGCCGGTGTTCGGCGCCTTCTCGGAGATCGTGTCCACCTTCAGCGGCAAGCGCCTGTTCGGCTATGCATCGATGGTCTACGCGACGGTGGTGATCACCATCCTTTCCTACCTGGTGTGGCTGCACCACTTCTTCACCATGGGATCGGGCGCCAGCGTCAACTCCTTCTTCGGCATCACCACGATGATCATCTCGATCCCGACGGGGGCGAAGATCTTCAACTGGCTGTTCACGATGTACCGCGGGCGCATCCGCTTCGAGGTGCCGATGCTGTGGACGATCGGCTTCATGGTCACTTTCGTGATCGGCGGCATGACCGGCGTGCTGCTCGCGGTGCCGCCGGCCGACTTCGTGCTGCACAACAGCCTGTTCCTGATCGCGCACTTCCACAACGTGATCATCGGCGGCGTGGTGTTCGGCGCCTTCGCCGCGATCACCTACTGGTTTCCGAAGGCCACCGGCGTCAAGCTCGATCCGTTCTGGGGCAAGTGCTCCTTCTGGTTCTGGCTGACCGGCTTCTACTTCGCCTTCATGCCGCTGTACGTGCTCGGGCTGATGGGCGTCACGCGCCGCGTGAGCCACTTCGAGGATGCGTCGCTGCAGATCTGGTTCCAGATCGCCACCTTCGGCGCCTTCCTGATCGCGCTGGGCATCCTCTCCTTCCTCATCCAGCTGGTCGTGACCTTCCGCAAGCGCGAATCGCTGCGCGACACGACGGGCGATCCGTGGAACGGCCGCACGCTGGAGTGGTCCACCTCCTCGCCGCCGCCGGCCTACAACTTCGCCTTCACGCCGCGCATCCACGACAACGACGCCTGGTGGGACATGAAGCAGCGCGGCTACGAGCGGCCGCTGGAAGGCTTCGCCCCGATCCACATGCCGAAGAACACCGCCGCCGGCTTCGTGCTGGCCGTGCTCAGCGCCACCATGGGCTTCGCGCTCATCTGGCACATGTGGCTCATTGCCGGCGTGTCTTTCGCCGCGCTCCTGCTCGCGACCATCATCCACACCTTCAACTACAAGCGCGACTATCACATCCCGGTGGACGAGGTCGTCCGCACGGAAGGCGATCGCACCCGACTCCTGGCCGGCCATGTCTGAGATCACCGTCCCCTCCCCACACGGCGCCGTGAGCGCCGCACCGAACCCGCTCTTCCACGTCGTGGACGAGCACCATCCCGAGAACGGCACGCTGCTCGGCTTCTGGCTCTACCTGATGAGCGACTGCCTGGTCTTCGCCTGCCTGTTCGCGATGTACGGCGTACTGGGGCGCAGCTATGCGGCCGGCCCCTCGGGCGCCGACCTGTTCGAGCTGCCGCTGGTCGCGGTCAACACCTCGCTGCTCCTGCTGTCGTCGATCACCTACGGCTTCGCGATGCTCGAGATGCTGAAGAAGCGCACCGGCGCCACGCTCGCCTGGCTGGCCGTCACCGGCCTGCTGGGCGCGGGCTTCATCGGCATCGAGCTCTACGAGTTCGCGCACCTGATCCACGAAGGCGCCGGCCCGCAACGCAGTGCCTTCCTCTCCTCCTTCTTCACGCTTGTGGGCACGCACGGCCTGCACGTGACCTTCGGCATCGTCTGGCTCGTCACGCTGATGATCCAGGTCGGCAAGCACGGGCTGATCCCGGAGAACCGGCGGCGGCTGCTGTGCCTGTCGATGTTCTGGCACTTCCTGGACGTCGTGTGGATCGGCGTCTTCACCTTCGTTTACCTGATGGGATCATTGTCATGAGCACCGCCCGGCCGCCCGAAGGTGCTCGCACCGCAGCGCATAGCGCGGAGGTCACCCAATCCGATGTGCACGACGTTCACGAACACGACCCGCACGTCGAGGCGGACCTGCACATCAGCCTCAAGGGCTACCTGACCGGCTTCATCCTGTCGGTGATCCTGACCGCCATCCCCTTCTGGCTGGTGATGGGCAAGGTGTTCGACAAGCCCGGCCTCACGGCTTTCGTGATCCTGGGCTTCGCGGCCGTGCAGATCGTGGTCCATATGATCTATTTCCTGCACCTGAACGCCAAGTCGCAGGGCGGCTGGAACATGCTTGCGCTGATCTTCACTGTCGTGCTGGTCGTGATCACGCTGAGCGGATCGCTGTGGGTGATGTTCCACCTCAACCACAACATGATGCCGGCCTCGATGCACGAGATGCGCAACGCGCCTTGAGCGCAACGCGTTCCAGGCCGGCGCTGGCGGTGCTCGCCGCGGCCGGCGCCCTGCTCTTCATCCTGTTCCTGGCGCTGGGCACGTGGCAGCTCGAGCGGCGCACCTGGAAACTCCAGTTGATCGATCGCGTCGAAGGGCGCGTGCATGCGCCGCCGGCGGACGCTCCCCCACCCGCCCAATGGCCGCGCGTGAATGCGGCCGACGACGAGTACCGGCACGTGCGGCTGACCGGCCGCTTTCTCCACGACCGCGAAACCCTGGTCCAGGCCTCGACCGTGCTGGGCGCCGGTCACTGGGTGCTGACGCCGCTGCAGACCGCGCAGGGCTCGCTGGTGCTGGTCAACCGCGGCTTCGTGCCGCCTGAGCGGCGCGAGCGCGCAACGCGCGCCGCCAATGCGCCGACCGGCGAGGTCGAGATCACCGGCCTCTTGCGCATGACAGAGCCGGGCGGCGGCTTCCTGCGGCGCAACGATCCAGCGGCCAATCGCTGGTTCTCGCGCGACGTGCAGGCCATCGCTGCGGCGCGCGGCCTCGCAGGCATGGCGCCCTTCTTCGTGGACGAGGATGCACCGCGGTCGCGGCCGCAAGATGCCAAGGCCGAACCGCGCTGGCCGGCCGCCGGCTTGACCGTGATCGCCTTCCCCAACAACCATCTGGTCTACGCCCTCACCTGGTATGCGCTGGCCCTCATGGTCGCGGGCGCGGCCTGGCTGGTGGCGCGCACTGGGCGCATCGCAACGAGAGCAAAAAGGGATGCAGCAGAACACTGAAGCCGGCGACTCGGCAGGCCTGAAGAACATGCAGCAGCTGATCCAGCTGCGCTGGATGGCCGTCGGCGGCCAGATCCTGACCATCGCCATCGTCCACCTCGGCTTCGGCATCCGCCTGCCGCTGAACCACATGGGGGCGGCGCTGGCTTTTCTCGTGGCTTTCAACCTCTTCAGCCTGCTGCGCTGGCGCCGGCGGCAGGAGGTCGCGGACGGCGAGCTCTTCATCGCGCTCCTGGTCGACGTCGGCACGCTGACCGTCCAGCTCTATCTCAGCGGCGGCGCCACCAACCCCTTCATCTTCCTGTACCTGCTGCAGGTCAGTCTCGGCGCCGTGCTGCTGCGCGCCGGCTACACCCGCACGATGGTCGCCGTCACCGCTGCCTGCTTCATGGGCCTGACCTTCATCCATCGCCCGCTGGCGATTCCCATGGACAATGCGCGCGGACTCGCCAGCCCGTACATACAGGGGTTGCTGATCTGCTTCGCGCTCAACGCGGCGCTGCTGGCGATCTTCATCACGCGCATCAGCCGCAACCTGCGGGCGCGCGACGCGCACCTGGCCGATCTGCGCCAGCGCGCCGCCGAGGAGGAGCACATCGTGCGCATGGGCCTCTTGGCCTCCGGCGCGGCCCACGAGCTCGGGACACCGCTGGCGACGCTGTCGGTGATCCTGGGCGACTGGCAGCGCATGCAGCCCTTTGCCGCCGAGCCCGAGCTGCGACAGGAGATCGAGGAGATGCAGGCCCAGGTGGCGCGCTGCAAGACCATCGTGAGCGGCATCCTGCTGTCGGCCGGCGAGGCGCGCGGCGAATCGCCGGTGCAGACCACCGTCCGCGCCTTTCTCGACGAGCTGGTGGCCGAGTGGCGCGCCACGCGCTCGCCCGACGCGCTGGCCTACGCCAACGCCTTCGGCGACGATCTGCCCATCGTCTCGGATTCGGCGCTCAAGCAGACCATCTACAACGTGCTCGACAACGCGCTCGAGGCCTCGCCGGGCTGGGTCGGCCTCGATGCGGCACGCGATGGCGACGAGCTGGTGCTGACCGTGTCCGATGCCGGCCCGGGCTTCGCACCCGGGATGCTGGCGCAGCTGGGCAAGCCTTATCAGTCAAGCAAGGGGCGCCCCGGCGGCGGCCTGGGCCTGTTCCTGGTCGTCAACGTGGCCCGCACCCTGGGCGGCAGCGTGGCGGCGCACAATCGGCCGGAAGGCGGTGCCGCCGTGACACTGCGCCTGCCGCTGGCGGCGATCCAATTCGAGGAGATCGCAGGCAATGGAAACTGACGAACGACTGCTGCTGATCGTCGAGGACGATGCAGCCTTTGCGCGCACCCTCTGCCGCTCTTTCGAGCGCCGCGGCTACACGGTGCTGCAGGCCACGACCGCCGAGCAGGTGACGGAGATCCTGAAGACCCACTCGCCAGGCTATGCGGTCGTCGACCTCAAGCTCGCCGGCGGCGCCTCCGGCCTGGCCTGCGTCCAGATGCTGCATGCGCACGACGCGCAGATGCTGATCGTCGTGCTCACCGGCTACGCCAGCATCGCGACCGCCGTGGAAGCCATCAAGCTCGGTGCCTGCCACTACCTGGCCAAGCCCTCCAACACCGACGACATCGAAGCCGCCTTCGGCCGCGCCGAAGGCGATGCCGAGGTCGAGCTGACCGAGCGCTCGACCTCGATCAAGACGCTCGAATGGGAACGCATCCACGAAACGCTGGCCGAGACCGGCTTCAACATCTCGGAAACGGCCCGGCGCCTCGGCATGCATCGGCGCACGCTGGCGCGGAAGCTCGTGAAGCAGCGGGTGAAGTAATACCAAGGTGCGACTTTTCGCTCACCCGTCGTCACTTTCTATGTTTGCGCCACCGGACTACGCAAGCTCGCCAGCACAATGCAGCCTTTGCAACCACCGCCTACGAGGTCCGTTCCAGTGACAGCCGAAACAACAGCCGATGCCGACACCCGCGGCTTCGACTCGGGGTTCACGATGGCCTTCCAGCCGATCGTCGACCTCGCGCGGCGGGAAATCTTTGCGCATGAGGCGCTGGTGCGCGGCATGACCGGGGAAGGCGCTTCCGAAGTGCTTGCGCGCGTGGATCCGCGGCAGCGCTTCGCCTTCCACGAGGCCTGCCGCGTGCGTGCCATCGAGATGGCCTCGGCGCTGGGCATGGAATCCAAGCTCAGCCTCAACGTCATGCCCAACGACGTGGCCGGGCAGGAAGAGTGCTTTCGCACCGCCATGGCCGCGGCCAAGCGCTTCAACTTTCCGATCAACCGCCTGATGTTCGAAATCACAGAAGGCGAGCGCGTCGAGGACCTGCCCGGTCTCGCGGCGGCCTTCCGCACCTTCAAGCGCTACGGCTTCACCTCGGCCATCGACGACTTCGGCGCTGCCTATGCAGGCTTCGAGCTGCTCGCCGCCTTCCAGCCCGACGTGGTGAAGATCGACATGAGCCTGGTGCGGGACATCCACATCGATCCGGTCAGGGTCACCATCGTGAAGGGCTTCGTCGCCACCTGCGACGAGCTTGGAATCAGGGTGATCGCGGAAGGCGTCGAGGCTTCGGAGGAAGTCCGCGTGCTGCGCGCGCTGGGCGTGGATCTGTTCCAGGGCTACCTGTTTGCCAAGCCCACTGTCGCAGCATTGCCGGCCGTGGCGTGGGATGCTGCCTGAGCCATCACACGTTGCTGGTCGCGCGCACTTCCTCGATCGTCGTCTGCCCTGAAAGAACCTTGGCGATGCCGTCCTGACGCAGGGTGCGCATGCCTTCGCGCAGCGCCGCTTCCTGCAGTTCTTCCGCGCGTGCGCCGCTTTGCACCAGGCGGCGCAGCGTCTTCGACATCGCCATCAGTTCATGGATGCCGACGCGTCCCTTGAATCCGGTGTCGCCGCAGTGCTTGCACCCTGCGCTCGCGAAGCTCATGAGCCGGCCATCGCGGGCATGGCGGCGCTGCCAGGAGGCGAGCACGGCCTCCCGCTCGGCCGGCGAATCCTTCTTCGCGAACGCGTGCAGGTAGTCGGCCAGCAGTTCCTCGATCTCCTCCGGGCTCGCGGGACGGCTGCTGATGCAGTGGGTACAGAGGCGGCGCACCAGCCGCTGCGCCAGCACCGCCAGCAGCGAGTCGGCGAAGTTGAAGGGATCCATCCCCATGTCGAGCAGCCGCGTCACGGTTTCGGGCGCGCTGTTGGTGTGCAGGGTCGAGAGCACGAGGTGGCCGGTCAGCGATGCCTCGATCGCCGTCTTGGCGGTTTCCTCGTCCCGGATCTCGCCGACCATGATCACGTCCGGATCCGCGCGCACGAAGGCCCGCAGGGCCTTGGCGAAGGTCCAGTCGATGCGGGAATTGACCTGCACCTGCCGCAGGCCCGGCTGCGTGATTTCGATGGGGTCTTCGGCGGTCCAGATCTTTCGTTCCGGCGTGTTGATGTGCATGAGCGCCGAGTGCAGGGTCGTGGTCTTGCCCGAACCCGTGGGCCCGACGCACAGCACCATGCCGTAGGGGCGCTCGACCGCCGCGGTGAAGCGCGCAAGATTGCGCTCGGAAAGTCCGAGCTGGTCCAGCGCGATGGGCTTGGCCGAAGCAAGAATGCGCATCACCACGTCTTCCAGCCCGTTGCTGGTCGGGATGGTCGCCACGCGCAGTTCGATGCGATGCTGCGGCGAGAACTTGGCGAAATTGATCTTGCCGTCCTGCGGCTTGCGCTTCTCGCTGATGTCGAGGTCGCACATGATCTTCACGCGCCCGACGATCGCGTTGCGGTAGCTGGGCGGGAGTTCGAGGTAGGTGTAGAGCCTTCCGTCGCGGCGAAAGCGGATGCGGGTTTTTTCCTGTCCGGGATAGCTCTCGATATGGATGTCCGACACGCCCTCGCGATGCGCTTCGAGAATCATGCTGTTGATCATGCGCACCAGCGAGTTGTCCGATTGCTCGATCGACGCCTCCTCGTCGGCGGCGGGCGCACGGCCTTCCTTCTCGAGGGTCTCCAGCAATTCGCTGGTGCCGGCCATGTCGAACTCGATGGGCCGGCTCGGATCGGAAGAAACCGGGCCGCCCTCGGCCGGCGCGCCGATCTTCTCGTAGGCCTTGTGCAGCACGCTGTCCAGGTCCAGGCACTGTCCCACCACCGGGACCACCTTCATCTGGGCGATGAACTCCACTTCATCGAGGGCCGTTCGCCGGCCGGCCGGATCGTCGAGCGCGACGATGAGGCGCCCGTCATGAATCATCAAGGGCATCACCTGCAAGCGCCGTGCGACACCATGGCTGATCTTGCGCAGGGCTTCGGCAGCGGCCGGGAAAAGATGCAGGTTGACGAGGGGGTAGCCCATCTTTCGCACCAGCGCGATCTGCAGCTGGGAACGGTTGACCACGCCCATGCGCACCAGGGTCTCGCCCAGCGGCACGCTGCGGTCGAGCTGCTGCTGCGCCAATGCGGCGCTCAGTTGCTCCTCCGTGACCATGCCCAGGGACACCAGCGCCTGGCCTATCCGCACGATCGGCATGCGGCTTTGCGCTGCGATGTCTCTCAACAACTGCTCTGGCGTGATGACTTCGGCAGACGACATGGCCTTTAACTCCTGTTCGATTGGCGCTCGGGACTCTGAGCCACCCCGGCGAGATTGTCAGTGAAGAACTCGAACCTGTTGCGCCCGGCCGCCTTGGCACCGTAGAGCGCGGCGTCCGCACGCGCCAGCAGTTCTTCGGCCGTGACGGAAGAATCGGTCGCTTCGTGAGATGCGATGCCGATGCTGGTCGTGACATCCAGCAGCTGGCCGTCGATCTGGAATGCCGGAGCGTGGACCCGTCCAACGATCTTCCGCGCTATAGCTGCGGCCGCCTCGTGCGTGCTCGGGTTCTCGAGCACGATGACGAATTCGTCGCCCGCGAGCCGCGCCACGGTGTCGGTGCTGCGCACGCTGGCCAGCAGGCGCCTTGCGTACTCGGTCAGTACCTCGTCGCCAGCCGCGTGGCCGAGCGTGTCGTTGATCGACTTGAAATGGTCGATGTCCAGAAACATCAGCGCGATCGCGCTGCCCGTGCGCCGGGCACGCGCAATCGCGTTCGGCAGATACTCGTTGAAGGCGAGCCGGTTCGGCAGGCCGGTGAGCGTATCGACCCGCGCCAGCTCGATCAGCTGGCGCTCCACCTGCTTGAGCGCAGTGATGTCCAGGCTGAGCGAGAAAATGCCGTGCGTCGAGCCGTCGGCGCCGATGTCGGGCACGTAGATGACGTGAGTGACGCGATCGAAATCCGCTCTTCTGGTCTCGGCCTCGAACTCGACACGCTCGCCCGCCAGCGCGCGCTCGAGCATGGCCTTGCGGGCCTGGTACAGCTCGGGGCCCGCCACTTCGCGAATATGAAGGCCTATGAGCGCGGACGGATCGAGTCCCAGCCATTCGCGGTAGGTGGCATTCGCGAAGGTGATCTTCTGCTCGCGGTCGATGTACGTGATCAGCGCGGGCAGGTTGTCGGTGATGGTGCGCAAGCGCATCTCGCTCTCGGCCTGGCGCAGCTCGGCTTCCTTCAGCGCGGTGATGTTGAAGGTCATCAGGTAGAAGCCCTGCACCTGCCCCTGCAGATCCTTGTCCGGGATCAGATTGACCTGGAAATACCCGTCCTTGCCGTGGAGCGGCGTGTGGACCGGAAAGTGCACCGCCTTTCCTGCCAGCACCGCGGGAATGTGCGGCACGTGCTGCGCGTAGACCCCCTCGCCCACCGCGGACCGCAAGGTCACGCCGTCGAGCGGACCGTCACCCAAGCCGGCCATCTGCCGCGCCCGGCTGTTGCCGTAGTGGCAGTTCTCCTCGCGATCGAAATAGCCCACCAGGGCCGGAATGCTGTCGGTGACGTCGCGCAGGCGCTTCTCCTGCTCGCTGAGCGCATTTCGCATCCTGACCTCGTCGGTGATGTCGAAGGTCATCGCGAACACGCCCTGCACCATGCCGACATCGTCCTGGTCGGGAATGTAGTGCGCCTTGTACGTTCGATCGCCGATGCCCAGCGCCGAATCGCCCCTTTTCTCGACGATCACCGTCTCGCCCGCGAGCGCGCGGCGGTAGTACGGCTCGACGATGGCGAAGTCTTCCTTTCCGCGAACCTCGGACATCGAATTGCCGACCATCGCATTGTTCTTGTGCAGCGCCTTGATGTGGGCATTGACGAAGGTGTACCGCAACGACGCGTCCACGTGCGAGACGAGCGCGGGGATGCTGTCCGCAATGGTGCGGATCTGCGCCTCGCTGTGTGCAAGACTGAGTTCGATGCGCTTGCGCTCCGTCACATCGGAGGTCACCGCGTAGTAGCCGCGGACCGACCCCGATCGATCGCGATCCGGAATGAGATCGGTCTGGAAAAAACGCGCCTGCTCGCCGCCCCTCACCGAGCCTCGCCGCTCGAAAGTCACGGGCTCGCCAGCCAGCACGCGCTGGAGATAGCGGTCCGGAACGGCGCTGTCCTCCGCACCGTGCATGCCTTGCGCGGGCTGGCCGACGAGCTCGGACGCGCTGCGGCCGAGCTTGGCGCGCAATCGGGCATTGACGAAGCTAAAGCGTCCTTGCGCGTCCACATGCGACACCATGGCGGGGAGGTTGTCGGTGATGTCGCGCAGGAATTTTTCGCTGGATCGCCGCTCCCGCATCAGCGCGTCGAAGGTGCGCGAAAGATCGCCGATCTCGTCGCGCGGGTAACTGCGTGGCGCCGCGACTTCGGCGGGTGCGGCTTGCGCATCCAGCATGTGCCGGTGCAGTTCCGTCAGTGGCTTCAGCTGGCGTCGCACGACGACCAGCGCCATCGTGCCGGCCAGCAGGGCAAGCACGAGCGCCCCGCCCCAGGCCGTGCGCTCGATGGCATCGATCCGGGCGAACGCCTCCTGGCGCGGATACATCGACCCCAGGATCCAGTTGGCCTGGCGGATGCGCTTGAAGGCGTACAGACCATGCACGCCGGCATCGTTGAGCCCCTCGGTCTTGCCCTCGAAGCCCGCGATCGCGTGGTCGATTTCAGGGTCGCCGCCCTTCCCTGCGCTGGAGCGGTTCAGGACGCGCGCCTCGCGGGGATGGTCGACCACGACTCCGTCCGTGGTCGTGATGAACAGGTAGCCGGTGTCGCCGAACTTGACGTCGGCGAGCGAGCCCAGAATGTTCCGCTCCTTCAGGTTGATGGAGGCCGCAATCACGAACTGCACGCCTCCGGTGCCGTCCATCACGGGTTCGGTGATCGCCACCTGCGCCAGGCCATTGAGCCGGTTGCGATACGGCTGCGAGATCACGCCGGCCATGGATCTGACCGTCTCCGAAAAATACGCGCGATCCTTGATGTTCAACCGGCCGATCTGTTGCGCACCGTTGAAGTTGGCCACCAGATTGCCGTCGAGATCCAGGAATGCGACGTTATCGAAGGCTGCTCGAAGGGACTCGTGTTGCTTCAGGAAGGCCTGCAGCGGCGCAGCGTTCGTGAATCCCTGCGTCTCCACGCTTTCGGCGAAGGTCTTCAGCAGGGTTCGCCGGCTCGCGAACTTCTGGTCTACCGCCTCCGCAATGGTCGATACGCGCGCGAACTGCTCGTTCGCAATCGACGCCTGCATACTGGCCTTGACCAGATGCAACGCGATTGTCGCGATCGTGAACGTGGCTGCCAGCACCACCGCGGCGACGCCCAGACTCAGGCGCGTATTCAGGCTGATGCGGCGGTTCGTTGGAACGGATGGATTCATTCGAATGGAAGCGCCGGCGCGCCGGCTTGGCAGGAGCTTCCTCGATCTGCGCTATGCAAGCAAGCGCGGGGCATTCATGAATACCAATGACCTACATCACTCCCCGAAAAGTCTAGCTTAGCTAGGATGCCATCAATGCTGAGTTGAATCGTTGCCAGTCCGGAGCCGTCGCATCATACGGATGACGCCGAACACGATTGGAAGCACGAGCGCACCTGCTGCCAGTTCGACGTTCATGGGCACGTGAACCGCTTTCAGAGATTTCATTGCATAGACCAAGAGCGCGAGAACGTAGTAAGAAATCGCTGCAACCGAAAGCCCCTCTATGGAATGCTGTAGCCGCAGTTGCATTCCGGCAGTTCGCTCCATTTCCGCCAGGAGGCGGGTGACGTCCCTCTCCTGAGCCAGTGTGACTCTGGTACGAAGCAAGTCCACCGCGCGCGCAATCCGTGTCGCAAGCTCTTCTTGTCGCTGCCGGGCCGAGCGACACGTATCCATGGCTGGAACGAAGCGCCGTTCCATGAACTCAGCAATGGTTGGTACGCCCTCGATGCGCTCCTCGCGCAACTCGTGAATCCGCGCCAAAACAAGCTTCTCGTATGCTTGCGTTGCGCTGAATCTCCCGACGAGTGCAGAGAGTGCTTCCACACGCATCGCGAGTCGTGTCAGCATCTCAAGTTGGGCCTCGTCTTGTTGAGCGTCGAGACCGATCTCCGGCCGTTGCATGTGCTGCGCAAGAGCGCGCTCGATGTCGACGAGCTTCTTTTGAGCTTCACGCGCCATTGGAAGAGCAATCAACGCCATCATGCGGTACGTTTCAACCTCGTAGAGCCGCTGAAGTAGACGCCCACCCTGCTGCTCACGCAAAAGTTTGCACGCGAAATCCCGGCAGCACCCCAATGTGAAACCGGCGCTCGGCGAGCTTACCCGGACTCAATGGGACGGTTCAACGTTCTTGCTGGAGGGCACCTGCGACAAGGACACAAACCTTCACGCCGAATACCTATCGTGCAGAGAGGTAGCATTGGCATATAGGCTGAATGAGGCTCAGCAGGTGGTTAAGCAAGACAACATAGTTACTCGCACTTCGGCAGCGGTTTGCTTTGCGCCGGAGCACGTCAAGGTGTTGAGCTTCAAGCAAGCTGTCGCTGAATGTGAATCGCTTCAGAAAGCGACTGCAGATAAGACTTATCCTCGACAGTTCGAGCTAATCGACTGATGCAAGCCCTTGCATGCGACCGCTCGCGCGAGGTCGCATGCATCGACTCAGATCCATCAGCCGGCGGGCGGAACGGCTGTCTCAATCAGCCGATCCCTTCTTGCCGCCAAGACTGCTATTCCCACTCGATCGTCGCCGGCGGCTTGCTGCTCACGTCGTAGGTCACGCGGTTGATGCCGCGCACTTCGTTGATGATGCGTCCCGAGACCTTCTTGAGCAGCGCATAGGGCAGTTCGGCCCAGTCGGCGGTCATGAAGTCGCTGGTCTGCACGGCGCGCAGCGCCACCACGTAGTCGTAGGTGCGGCCGTCGCCCATCACGCCCACGCTCTTGACCGGCAGGAAGACGGTGAAGGCCTGGCTGGTCAGGTCGTACCAGCTCTTGCCGCTGGACGGGTCCTTGAAGTTGCGCAGCTCCTCGATGAAGATCGCGTCGGCGCGGCGCAGCAGGTCGGCATATTCCTTCTTCACTTCGCCCAGGATGCGCACGCCCAGGCCCGGCCCGGGGAAGGGATGGCGGTACACCATCTCGGGCGGCAGGCCGAGCGCCACGCCGAGCTCGCGCACTTCGTCCTTGAACAGGTCGCGCAACGGTTCCAGCAGCTTCAGGCCAAGCTGCTCGGGCAGGCCGCCGACGTTGTGGTGGCTCTTGATCGTGACGGCCTTCTTGCTCTTGCCACCGCCGGACTCGATCACGTCCGGATAGATGGTGCCCTGAGCCAGCCACTTGGCGCCCTTGGCCCCCGCACTGGTGAGCTTGGCCGCTTCCTGCTTGAAGACGGTGACGAACTCGCCGCCGATGATCTTGCGCTTGGCCTCCGGATCGCTCACGCCGGCCAGCTTGCCGAGAAACAACTCGCTCGCATCGACGCGGATCACCTTGGCGTGCAGCTTGCCGACGAACATGTCCATCACCATGTCGCCTTCGTTCAAGCGCAAGAGGCCATGGTCGACGAACACGCAGGTCAGGTGGTCGCCGATGGCGCGATGGATCAGCGCAGCGGCCACCGAGGAATCGACACCGCCCGAGAGGCCGAGAATGACTTCCTCGTCGCCGACCTGCTCGCGGATCTTCGCGACGGCCTCGGCGATGTGATCGCGCATCACCCAGTCGGGCTTGGCGCCGCAGATGCCGAGCACGAAGCGTTCGAGGATCGCCTTGCCCTGCTGCGTGTGCGTGACTTCCGGATGGAACTGCAGTGCGTAGAAATGCCGGTCTTCGTCGGCCATGCCGGCGATCGGGCAGCTCTCGGTCGAGGCCATCAGCTTGAAGCCGGGCGGCAGCTCGGTGACCTTGTCGCCGTGGCTCATCCAGACGTTGAGCATGCCGTGGCCTTCATCGGTCGTGAAGTCGGCGATGTCGCGAAGCATCTCCGTGTGGCCGCGCGCGCGCACCGCCGCAAAGCCGAACTCGCGCTTGTGGCCGCCCTCGACCTTGCCGCCCAGCTGGTGCGCCATGGTCTGCATGCCGTAGCAGATGCCGAGCACCGGCACGCCGAGCTCGAACACCGCCTGCGGCGCCTTGTCGGTCGTCTCTTCATAGACGCTCGCGTGGCTGCCGGAGAGGATGACGCCCTTCAGGCTGCCGTCCTTCGCGTACTCGCGCACCCACTCGTCGCTGACGTCGCAGGGATGGACTTCGGAGAGCACATGCGCTTCGCGCACGCGGCGGGCAATGAGCTGGGTAACCTGGGAGCCGAAGTCCAGGATCAGGATTTTTTGATGTTGCATGGGATCAGTCGGCGCCGGGCCGCCCAAAGCCGAATGCGGCCCCCTCGGGGGGCAGCGCAGTACACGAAGTGACAAGCGTGGGGGTCATTTGTTCACTCTGCGCGGTAGTTCGGCGCTTCTTTCGTGATCTGCACGTCATGCACGTGGCTCTCGCGGATGCCGGCGGTGGTGATCTCGACGAACTCCGCCCTGTTCTTCATCTCCTCGATGGTCGCGCAGCCGCAGTAGCCCATGCTGGCGCGCAAGCCGCCGGACATCTGGTAGACGATCGAGACCATCGAGCCCTTGTAGGGCACGCGCCCTTCGATGCCTTCGGGCACCAGCTTGTCGGCGTTGGGGTTGCCGGTGGTCGATTCCTGGAAGTAGCGGTCGGCGCTGCCCTGCTGCATGGCGCCGATCGAGCCCATGCCGCGATAGCTCTTGTAGCTGCGGCCCTGGAACAGCACGATCTCGCCCGGCGCCTCTTCGGTGCCGGCGAACATGCCGCCCATCATCACGGTGCTGGCGCCGGCAGCGATGGCCTTGGCGATGTCGCCCGAGTAGCGGATGCCGCCGTCGGCGATCAGCGGAATGCCGCTGCCCTGCAGCGCGGTGGCGACGTTGTCCACCGCCATGATCTGCGGCACGCCGACACCCGCCACGATGCGCGTGGTGCAGATGGAACCTGGGCCGATGCCGACCTTGACCGCGTCGGCGCCCGCATCGGCCAGCGCGCGAGCGGCGTCGCCGGTGGCGATGTTGCCGCCGATCACGTCGACCTGCGGATAGTTCTTCTTGACCCAGCGCACGCGCTCGATCACGCCGGCGCTATGGCCGTGGGCGGTGTCGACCACGATCGCGTCGACGCCGGCCTTCACCAGCGCCTCGACGCGCTCCTCGGTGCCCTCGCCCACGCCGACCGCGGCGCCCACGCGCAGCCGCCCGCTGGCGTCGCGCGCGGCATTGGGAAAGCTGGTCTGCTTGGTGATGTCCTTGACGGTGATCAGGCCCTTGAGCTCCCAGGCGCTGTTGATGACCAGCAGGCGTTCGAGCTTGTGCTTGTTGAGCAGCGCCTTGGCTTCGGCGAGCGTGGTGCCGTCGGGCACGGTGATGAGCTTCTCGCGCGGCGTCATGATCTCGCTCACCGGCACGTCGTAGCGGCTCTCGAAGCGCAGGTCGCGGCCGGTCACGATGCCGACCACCTTGCCGCCGTCGAGGACCGGGAAGCCCGAGATGCCCAGTTCGTCGGACAGCTGCATGACCTGCAGCACGGTGTGCGTGGGCGTGATCACCACCGGGTCGCGCAGCACGCCCGATTCGTAGCGCTTCACCTTGGCCACCTGCGCGGCCTGCTCGGCGGCGGTGAAATTCTTGTGCACGATCCCGATGCCGCCTTCCTGCGCCATCGCGATCGCGAGGCGCGCTTCGGTCACGGTGTCCATCGCCGCGGAGACCAGCGGCAGGTTCAGCGTGATATTGCGGGAGAGTCGGGTGGCGAGGGAAGTGTCCTTGGGCAGGACCTGGGAGAACGCTGGCACCAGCAACACATCGTCGAAGGTGAGCGCTTTGCCGAGAAGGCGCATGGGTGAAGCTCCAAAAGACGGATTGTAACGATGGCTCGGTACTTACCCGGGCCATGGGTGAATCGCCTGGCAGCAGGAATACCGTTGTTACGTTGCAAAAACGCCCGCAAGTACGTTGCAAAACGTAAGGCGGCGCTAAACTGCCGGCCATGAAAATCGCGCAGCTGCTCGTACTCGGATGGATCTCCTTGCTGTCGCTGGGCGCCAATGCCCAATGGCAGTGGATCGACAAGGACAACAAGAAGGTCTTCAGCGACAAGGCGCCGCCGCCCGAAGTCCCTGAGAAGAACATCCTGCGCCGGCCGGGCGCGCCCTCGTCGCGGCCGAACTTCAGCCCGGCACCGGCCGCCGCGCCCGAGGCCGACGCCGCCGCTGCTGCTGCTGCACCGCCCGTTGCCGCCAGCGGCGCCAAGCCCACCGGGGTCGACAAGGAACTGGAGGAAAAGACGCGCAAGGCCGAGGAGGCCGAAAAGGCCAAGAAGGCCGCAGAAGCGCAGAAGCTCGCCCAGGCCAAAGCCGAGAACTGCACCCGCGCGCGCCAAGCCAAGGCCACCTTCGACAGCGGCATCCGCGTGGCCCGCGTGAATGCGCAGGGCGAGCGCGAGATCATGGACGACAAGGCGCGGGCCACCGAGCAGGAGCGCCTGCAGTCGGTGATCAGCGCCGACTGCAAGTAAGACGGGCTTAGTAGCCTGCTTTGCCGCCTTTGCGGCGATTGGCGAACAACCCGGTTCCGCGCGCGCCCTGTTTCTTGAATCGCTCGCGCCGTGCGACCTTGGGATCCACCGTGAGCGGACGGCAGAGCTCGATGCGGTCGAGATCTTCCAGAGCCTGATCCCATTCCACCGGCTGGCCCCAGATGCCGGGCTGCATCGCCTGCCAGTCGAGTTGCGGAAACTGAAGCGGCAGATGGCTTGCGCGCACGGCCTCGCGCACCGTCGCGCCTTCGGCCACGCCCAGCACCTCTTCGAACACCTGGCGCGGCGCCGGCGAATACGCCACGGTCACCTGCAGCATCAGGCTTTGTCGTAGATGTGCTCGGCGCGCTTGACGAAGGCCTCCACGAGGTTGGATGCGACCTTGTCGAACACCGGGCCGACCAGCGCCTGCAGCGCGAAATTGCTGAAACCGTAGCTGAGGTTGAGCTCGACGCGGCAGGCCCGCTCGCCCTCCTCGCCCACGGGGGTGAACTTCCAGACGCCGTCGAGATTGGAGAATGGTCCGTCGACCAGCTTCAAATGCACCTCGCGGCCCGGCACATGGGTGTTGCGGGTGGTGAAGCTGTGGTGAAAGCCGCTGAAAGCGAGGCCGACTTCGGCCGTCATGCCGGCGGCGTCGTGTTCGATCACCTTGGCCCTGTCGCACCACGGCAGGAACTCGGGATACTTCACGACATCCGTGACGAGGGCGTACATCTCTTCGGCGCTGTACCAGATCAGGATGGACTTGTGGACTGTTTTCATAGAATCGGCACAGCGTGCGCGACGGATTGTATTGAAGCCATGCAGCCCTCACCTGACACACCATGGCCACAAAAAAACAAGACACCTCCTCCCGGATCGCGGACAACAAGAAGGCCGCGTACAACTATTTCTTCGAAGAACGCTTCGAGGCCGGCATGGTGCTGGAGGGCTGGGAAGTCAAATCGCTGCGCGAAGGCAAGGTGCAGCTGACCGATGGCTACGTCGTGATCCGCGACGGCGAGCTGTTCGTGATCGGCTGCCAGATCAACCCGCTGCGCTCCGCATCGACGCACGTCACCCCCGACTCGGTGCGCACCAAGAAGCTGCTGCTGCACAAGGAGCAGATCCGTCGCTTGATCGGGAAGATCGAGCAGAAGGGCTACACGCTGGTCCCGCTCAACCTGCATTGGAAGGCGGGCAAGGTGAAGTGCGAGATCGCGCTGGCCAAGGGCAAGGCCGAGCATGACAAGCGCGACACCATCAAGGACCGCGAAGGCAAGCGCGAGGTCGAGCGGGCCATGAAGAGCCGCAGCCGCTGAAGGAAGAAGCACCATGGCCCTCCAACCCCTGGACGCCGCGCGCGTCAACCCGCTCGAAGGCGGTCCCAGTTTCTCGCTGTCCAACCGCCTGCTGCGTGCGGCCTGGAACCTGAGCTGGGCGCTGCTCGCCTCCTGGACGCCGCCGCAGATGCGCTTCTGGCGCCGCTTTCTGCTGAAGCTCTTCGGTGCGCAATTGGGCGAATCGAGCGACGTGCGCGGCAGCGCGCGGGTCTGGTATCCGCCGCATCTGCACCTGGCCGATCGCGCGATGCTGGCCGAGCGGGTCATTTGCTACAACATGGCGCCGATCCGGCTGGAGCGCGCCGCGCTGGTCTCGCAGGGCGCGCACCTGTGCGCAGGCAGCCACGACATTTCTTCTGCGAGTTTCCAGTTGACGGCGAGCCCGATCACCATCGGCGCCGACGCCTGGATCGCGGCCGAGGCTTTCGTCGGGCCCGGTGTGGAAGTGGGCGAAGGCGCGGTGCTGGGCGCCCGCAGCGTCGCTTTCCGGTCGCTGGAGCCCTGGACGGTGTACGGCGGCAATCCTGCCAAGCCGATCAAGCGGCGGGTTCTGCGCAGCGATCGCTGAATTTTTCGGGCATGGTGGAATAAACCGTGCCCCCATGGCGTTAGTGCAGCGATGGAATCCCGCGCGCTCGTCGACCACATCCCCAGCCTCAGGCGCTATGCACGCGCATTGACGGGCGACGCCTGGGCCGCCGACGACCTGGTGCAGGACACGCTGGAGCGCGCCTGCAGCAAGTGGCGCCTGTGGATCGTGGGCAGCGATCTACGCGCCTGGCTCTTCACGCTCATGCACAACCTGTTCGCGAGCCAGGTACGGCGTGCGCCGCCGCGCGCCACGGTAGACATCGATGACGTGGCGCACGAATTGAGCAGTGCCGACGGCCACCGCGACCGGACCATCGACCTGCAGCGCTGCCTGCTGCGCCTGCCCGAGGAGCAGCGCGCCGTGCTGCTGCTGGTAGCGCTCGAAGACCTTTCCTATGCGCAGGTCGCCAGGATCCTGGACATCCCCGTGGGCACCGTCATGTCGCGCCTCTCGCGGGCCCGCGTCCGGCTTCACGACCTGATGGAAGGCAGCGAGTCGCCGGTATCGGGCCGCCCCGGGCTGCGCCGCCTCAAGTAGTCCGCATCTCATCCGCCATGAACAGCCCCACGCCGCCTCCCGACACCGACCAGATCGCCTGGCGAGCCCAGCGCGATGCGCTGCGCGAATTGCATCGCGAAGTGCTCGACGAGCCCGTTCCCAAAGCCCTGCTGGCGGCGGCCGGGCATCTCGAGGATCGCCGGGCCCGGCAGGCGCGCTGGGTGCGCTGGGGCGGGATCGCCGCGAGCGTACTGATCGCTTTCGTCGCCGGCTGGGTCGGCAATCACCAATGGTCGGCATCGCAACAGACTGGCGCCGCACTGGCCCGCGCGCCGGCCGCACGCGAGTTCGTGCATGCCGCCTCGGTGGCGCACGCGGTCTATGCGCCCGAGAAGCGGCACCCGGTCGAAGTCGTCGCCGCCGAACAGCAGCACCTCGTCCAGTGGCTCTCCAGGCGGCTCGACAAGCCGCTGAAGGTGCCGGACCTGTCGTCCGAGGGCTACGCGCTCGTGGGCGGCCGTCTGCTGCCGGGCAGCCAGGGCGCGCGGGCACAGTTCATGTTCGAGCGCGCCGATGGCGAGCGCGTGACTCTCTACCTCGGCAGCCTGGACACGGCGGCAGCACCCGCGCAAGCGGGCGAAACGGCGTTCCGCTACTCGGCGGACGGACCGGTGCCGAGCTTCTACTGGATCGATCGCGGTTTCGGCTATGCATTGGCGGGCAAGCTCCCGCGCGATGCGCTGCTGAGACTCGCGGGCGCGGTGCACCGACAACTTTGAGGGAAGGCCCGGGCGCTAGACTGGCCGGGCCTAGTTTGTTTGCGATCTTTTAACCCGAAGGAGAAAACTTCATGAAACTGCTCAGCGCTTCGATTCTTGCGGCCGCCCTGCTTGCCGGATGCGGCGGCATGTCCAGGACCGCATCGGTGGCGGACACCCCGACCCGGACCGCCGACGGCGTGCTGATCGGCCCCTCCGGCATGACGCTCTACACCTTCGATCGCGATGCCGTCGGCAGCGGCAAGTCCACCTGCAACGGACCCTGCGCCACCAACTGGCCGCCGCTGATGGCGGCCGACACGGCCAAGCCGATCGGCGTCTACACCATCGTCGTGCGCGACGACGGCAAGAAGCAATGGGCCTACAAGGGCTGGCCGCTCTACTACTGGGTCAAGGACACCAAGGCCGGCGACAAGACCGGCGATGGCGTCAATAACGTCTGGAAGGTCGCGCGGCCCTGAGGCTCAGCAACGGCCCTTCTTGGCCTGTCCCGGCGGGCAGTGATAGCCGCCGGGGCCGTGATCGTCATGCCGGCCATGACGTTCATCGCGGTCGTCGTCGCGGTCGCGGTGCTTGCCGCCCCGGCGCTTCCAGTTGGGCTCGACCCAGCGCCAGCCGCCGTCGGCACGCACCCAGCGGCCCGGTGCGTAGGCATAGTCGGGGCGCTCCCGCTCCCAGTAGCCCTGGTGCCAGCCGTAGGCGTTCTGTTGCCATTGCCAGTTGCCCGGCACCCAGACGTAGCCGACGCGCGGCGACGGCATGCGCTCGAAGCGAGGCGCCGGCGGCGCCACCGCGATGAGGCCCGGCACATGGATGTTGACCGACACCTGGGCCGTAGCACCCAAGGATGCCGCAGCCAGCGCGCCGGCCAGCAGGAACGTGGAAAGTCGCATCGATATCTCCCTCTTGAAATGGAAGTCAAACGGCTCTGGACTTGCACCGGACATCGGTAGAAATCCCAGGTCTAGTGAGTCCCCGGCAAGGGTGCCGCGGACGCGCGGCGGTCGCGCAGCCCGAGCAGTTCATTGAACACCAGCGCGCCGATCACGAGCGCACCGCCCGTCACCACGCTCGAAGCCGGCTCTTCGCCGGCCCCGATCCAGGCCAGGGCAATGCCGAAGACGATCTCCAGCAACGCGAGCAGCGCCACCTCGGGCGCCTTCAGGATGCGCGCGCAGATGACCGACAGCACGCACGGGATCGCCAGCTGGAACACGCCCAGGAACGCGAGCAGGCCCAGGTCGTGCGCATTGGCCTGGAATGGCCAGGCCAGCGGCAGCGTGAGCAGCGACGAGATCGCGGCGCCCACCAGCACCGAGGGCACCAGGTCGATGTCTTGACCCTTGGCATGTGCATGCTGGACCACGGTCCAGTTGCAGGCGCCGGCCAGCGGCACGCAGAGCGCCACCAGCGTGCCGGCCAGCAACCCGTCGCCGAGCTGGGTGCCGTACATCCAGCCGATGCCGAGGCCCGCCACCACGATGGCGATCCAGGTGCGCGCCGGCAACCGGTGGCCGATGAAGATCCGCGCCGCGAGCGCGGTGAAGAGCGGCCCCAGGGCCATGGTCACGAGCACGTTGGCCACGCTGGTCAGCGTGAGCGCGACCATGAAGGCGGTGAACATCACGCACCAGCAGAGGCCGGAGATCCACAGCGCACGGCCGCCGTCGCGGATCTTCGCGAACACGGCGCGGCCCTGCCATAGCGGCAGGATCACGAGCAAGGCCAGCAGCGTGAAGAAGCTGCGCCAGAAGGTGATCTCGAAGCTGCGCGCGTGCTCGAGGTGGCGCGTGACCACGCCCGCCGTGGCCCACATGAGGGTCACGGCGACCATCAGCCAGACCGCGCGGCCGTTAAGCAGCGCAGTCTTAGGCCGTGTCGCGGCTGGCGCGCTTGCGCTCATGTTCCTTCAGGAAGCGCTTGCGCAGGCGCACGCTCTTGGGCGTGATCTCGACCAGTTCGTCCTCTTCGATGAACTCCACGCCGTATTCGAGCGTGAGGTCGATCGGCGGCGTGATCTTGATCGCATCTTCCTTGCCCGAGACGCGGAAGTTGGTGAGCTGCTTGGTGCGCGTGGCGTTGACCACCAGGTCGTTGTCACGGCTGTGGATGCCGACGATCATGCCTTCGTACACCGGGTCGTTGGCCCGCACGAACATGCGGCCGCGATCGTCCAGCTTGCCCAGCGCATAGGTGAAGATCTCGCCGTCGTCCATGGAAATCAGCACGCCGTTCTTGCGGCTGCCGATGTCGCCCTTGTGCGCCTCGTAGCTGTCGAAGATGTTGGAGATCAGGCCCGAGCCGCGCGTCAGGTTCAGGAACTCGTTGGTGAAGCCGATCAGGCCCCGCGCCGGAATACGGTACTCGAGACGCACGCGCCCGCGGCCGTCCGGCTCCATGTTGACCAGCTCGCCCTTGCGCTCGCCCAGCGCCTGCATCACGCCGCCCTGGTGCTGGTCTTCGATGTCGGCGGTCACCAGTTCGATCGGCTCGTGCCTGGCGCCATCGACGTCGCGGAACACCACGCGCGGCTTCGACACGGCCAGTTCGTAGCCTTCGCGGCGCATGTTTTCCAGCAGAATGGTCAGGTGGAGTTCGCCGCGGCCCATCACTTCGAAAATGCCCTCCTCGCCGGTTTCCCGGACGCGCAGGGCCACGTTGTGTTGCAGCTCCTTCTGCAGGCGATCCCAGATCTGGCGGCTGGTGACGAACTTGCCTTCGCGGCCGGCCAGCGGGCTGGTGTTGACGCAGAAGTTCATCGTCAGGGTCGGCTCGTCGACCTTGAGCATGGGCAGCGGCGCCGGATTCACCGGGTCGGTGACGGTCACGCCGATGCCGATGTCGGCAATGCCGTTGATCAGCACGATCTCGCCCGGGCCGGCCTCGGTGGCCTGCACGCGCTCCAGGCCCTGGAAAGTCAGCACCTGGTTGACGCGGCCCTTGACGGACTTGCCGTCCGGGCCTTCCATCACGACCACGTCCATCATCGGGCGGATGGTTCCAGCGTTGATGCGGCCGACGCCGATGCGGCCCACGAAGGTCGAGAAGTCGAGCGCGGAGATCTGCAGTTGCAGCGGCGCTTCAGGATCCCCCGCATGGGCCGGCACGTGCTTGAGGATGGTGTCGAACAGGGCCGACATGTCGGGGCCCCACTGCTCGCCGTGCTCGCCCTCTTCCATCGACGACCAGCCGTTGATGCCCGAGGCGTAGACCACGGGGAAATCGAGCTGCTCATCCGTCGCGCCGAGCTTGTCGAACAGGTCGAAGGCGGCGTTGACCACGTAGTCGGGGCGAGCGCCCGGCTTGTCGACCTTGTTCACCACCAGGATGGGCTTCAAGCCCAGGGCCAGGGCCTTCTTGGTCACGAAGCGGGTCTGGGGCATCGGGCCTTCCTGGGCGTCGATCAGCAGCACCACGCCGTCCACCATGCTGAGCGCACGCTCCACCTCGCCGCCGAAGTCGGCGTGGCCGGGGGTGTCGACGATGTTGATGTGCGTGCCTTTCCAGGTCACGGCGCAGTTCTTGGCCAGGATCGTGATGCCACGCTCCTTTTCGATGGCGTTGTTGTCCATCACGGTGTCGACCACTTTTTCGTGTTCGGCGAAGGTGCCGGACTGGCGCAGCAGTTGGTCGACCATGGTGGTCTTGCCATGGTCCACGTGGGCGATGATGGCGATGTTGCGAATCTGGTTGGTGCTCATGGTGTCGCTTCGGTCAAAAGTGTCTGCTGGATTTCGATGGGGTTCAGCAAGCGCCCCGGGATCAGTTCGCCGGCGGTGATGTGGGCCGTGCCGAGGAAGGCATGCGGCTCGCGGCCGAAGACGGCGACTTCCGCCGCATCGGGCCAATTGCCGCGGCGGCGCAGGCCGGAGAGAAAACGTGCCGCATCTTCGGTGTCGAGCGTGACGGTGGTGTGGCCTGCCACAAGGGCTTCGGTCGGCAGCAGCTGCGCCAGGCGTTCTTCCTCGCCCATGGCTTCCAGCGCTTGCAGCGTCGCGCATTGCGAGACTTCGAAACCGCCGGTGGCAGTGCGGCGCAGCGCGGTGAGATGGGCACCGCAGCCGAGCGCTTCGCCGATGTCTTCGCCGAGCGTGCGGATGTAAGTGCCCTTGCTCACGGTCGCGCGGATCGCGATGCAGTCGTCCGGCAGGGCCGCGAGCGCCAGCTCGTGGATCACCACATCGCGCGCCGCGCGCTCGACCTCGACGCCTTCGCGTGCGTATTCGTAGAGCGCCTTGCCGTCCTTCTTGAGCGCGCTGTGCATCGGCGGCACCTGGCGGATCGGGCCGGTGAACTGCGCTTCGACACGCGCCAGGTCGGCGGGCGTCACCGAGACGGGCCGCTGCGCGATCACCTCGCCTTCGGCATCGCCGGTGGAGGTCTTCACGCCGAGCCGCGCGACGGCCTCATAGGTCTTGTCGGCATCGAGATGCAGCTGGCTGAATTTGGTCGCCGCGCCGAAGCACAGCGGCAGCACGCCGCTCGCGAGCGGATCGAGAGTGCCGGTGTGGCCCGCCTTCTCGGCGCGCAGCAGCCACTTGGCCTTCTGCAAGGCCTGGTTGCTGGAAAGACCCAGCGGCTTGTCGAGCAACAGCACCCCGTGCACAGGGCGCCGCTGCACCCGTGTGCGTGGCGCGTTCATCTTCAGTCGTCTTTGGAACGTGAAGCGACGGCCTGCGCAATCAGCGCATTCATGTCGGCGGCGCGCTCGGTCGTGCGGTCGAACTGGAAGTGCAGCGTCGGCACCGTATGGATGTGCAGGCGCTTGAACAAGCCGTTGCGCAGGAAGCCCGCGGCCTGGTTCAGCGCCTCGGTGGTTTCCACCGGATCGCCCATGAGCAGGCTGAAGAAGACCTTCGCGTGCGCGTAGTCGGGCGTGACCTCGACCGCCTGGATCGTGACCATGCCCACCCGCGGGTCCTTCAACTCGCGCGCGATCAGCTCCGTCAGATCGCGCTGGATCTGATCGGCGACCTTGAAGGCGCGATTGGGAGCTGCGGCTTTTCTCTTGGGCATGGCCGTGATCGCATCGGGCGCTTACAGCGTCCGGGCGATTTCCTTGATCTCGAAGAACTCCAGCTGATCACCCTCTTTGATGTCGTTGTAGTTCTTGAGCTTGATACCGCACTCGAAGCCTTCGCGCACTTCGCGCACGTCGTCCTTCAGGCGCTTGATCGAGTCGACCTCGCCGGTGTAGACCACCACGTTGTCGCGCAGCAGGCGGAAATGCGCGCTGCGGTTGACCGAACCCGAGGTGACCATACAGCCCGCGACCGTACCGATCTTGGAGGCCACGAACACGGTGCGGATCTCGGCCGAGCCGATGATCTCTTCGCGCCGCTCGGGTGCCAGCATGCCCGACATGGCAACCTTGATCTCGTCCACAGCGTCATAAATGATGCTGTAGTAGTTCAGCTGCACGCCGTTGCCTTCGGCCAGCTTGCGCGCACCGGCATCGGCCCGCACGTTGAAGCCGATCACGACCGCCTTCGACGCGATGGCGAGGTTGATGTCGCTCTCGCTGATGCCGCCCACGCCGGCGTACACGATCTGCACCTTGACCTCGTCGGTCGCCAGCTTGAGCAGCGACTGCGCCAGCGCTTCCTGCGAGCCCTGAACATCGGCCTTGATGATGATCCGCAGCGTCTGCACTTCGCCCGCCGACAGGTCGGTGAACATGTTCTGCAGGCTCGCGGCCTGTTGCCTGGCGAGCTTGGTGTTGCGGAACTTGCCGGCCCGGTAGGTCGCGATTTCGCGCGCACGGCGCTCGTCGCTCATCACCATGAACTCGTCGCCGGCCTGCGGCACTTCGGTCAGGCCCTGGATCTCGACCGGGATCGAGGGGCCGGCCATCTTGATGGTCTTGCCGTCCTCGTCGAGCATGGCGCGCACGCGGCCGTAGGTCGAGCCGGCCAGCACCACGTCGCCGGTCTTGAGCGTGCCGGACTGCACCAGCACGGTGGCGACCGGGCCGCGGCCCTTGTCGAGCTGCGCTTCGATAACCAGGCCCTTGGCAGCGGCATCCACCGGCGCCTTGAGTTCCAGCACTTCGGCCTGCAGCAGCACCTGCTCGAGCAGGTTGTCGACGCCCTGGCCGGTCTTGGCGGAAACCGGCACGAAGGGCGTATCGCCGCCGTACTCTTCGGGCACCACTTCCTCGGCCACCAGCTCCTGCTTGACGCGATCGAGGTTGGCATCGGGCTTGTCGATCTTGTTGATCGCGACCACGATCGGAACGCCCGCCGCTTTCGCGTGCTTGATGGCTTCCTTGGTCTGGGGCATGACGCCGTCGTCCGCCGCCACCACCAGGATCACGATGTCGGTGGCCTGCGCACCGCGGGCACGCATGGCGGTGAAGGCCTCGTGGCCCGGGGTGTCGAGGAAGGACACCATGCCGCGCTCCGTCTGGACGTGGTAGGCGCCGATGTGCTGCGTGATGCCGCCCGCTTCGCCCGCGGCAACCTTGGCGCGGCGGATGTAGTCGAGCAGCGAGGTCTTGCCATGGTCGACGTGGCCCATGACGGTCACGACCGGCGCACGAGGCAGCGCTTCGGCGTTCTGCGCCGACACGTCCTCGTCGGTGAAGGCTTCCGGATCGTCCAGCGCCGCCACCACCGCTGTGTGGCCCATGTCTTCCACGATGATCATCGCGGTGTCCTGGTCCAGCGACTGGTTGATGGTCGCCATCTGGCCGAGCTTCATCAGCTGCTTGATGACTTCCGACGCCTTGACGGCCATCTTGTGCGCGAGCTCCGACACCGTGATGGTTTCGGGCACGTGCACTTCGAGCACGCGCGCCTCCACCGGCGCGGCCTGCACGCGTTCTTCCTGGCCGCCGCGGTCGTTGCCGCGGCGCCCGCGCGGGCCCCCGCGCCAGTTGCCGCGGCCGACACCCCCGCTGGCATCGCCGCGGGTCTTGATTTCCTTCTTCTTGGCCGTGTCGCCGGCCCAGCTCGACGAGAGCTTGGCCGACTTGACTTCCTTGCCCGCGCCGGCGGCGCCGGGTGCCGTCGTGCCGGGCGCTGCCGGCGCCGCCGTGCGGGCGGCGGGCGTGGCCGGCTTGTGCAGCGTTCCCTTGACCGCGGCCTTCGCTTCAGGCGCAGGCTTCTCGGGCGCCTTGTGCGGCACCAGCACGCGCGCCGGCGCATTCATCATGGCGCGAATGGCTTCCGCTTCGGCCAGGGCCTTGCGGCGGCGCTCGTCGAGGTCCTTGGCGCGCACGGCTTCCTCGTCGGCACGGGCCTTCGATTCGGCGGCCGCCTTGGCCTTGGCGTCTTCCTTGACCTGGGCGGCGGCAGCCTCGGCAGCGGCCTTGCGGTTGCTCACCGCCGGTGCTTCCTCGGGCGCTTCGGGCGCACCTTCGGTCACGGTGGCGGGCTTCTCCGCGGCCTTCTTGCTGCGGGCAGCCTTGGCCTCCTGCTCGGCCTGTTCGGCGCGCTCGATCTTTTCGCGTTCGCGCGCTTCGGTTTCCTCGCGCAGGCGACGCTTCTCGACCAGTTCTTCTTCCTGGCGGCGGATCAGCTCGGCTTGGCGGCGCGCTTCTTCCTCGCGGCGTGCGAGTTCGGCTTCGTCGATGCGCGGCGCGGCGGGCGCGGCGGCGACCGGCGCCTCGGCCGGCTGCTGCGCCGGCTCGGGCGTGGCCGGGTGGCCCTCGTCGCGCTGGATGAAGGTGCGCTTCTTGCGCACCTCGACCTGGATCGTGCGGGCGCGGCCGGTGGCGTCGGCCTGCTTGATCTCGCTGGTCGACTTCTTGGTCAGCGTGATCTTCTTGCGCTCGGGCTCGACAGTGCCGTGGCTGGCCTTCAGGAAGCCGAGCAGGCGCTGCTTGTCGGCCTCGGTGAGCGCATCGGTCGGGGCGGCCTTGGCCACCCCTGCGCTCTTGAGCTGGTCAAGCAGGATTTCGGGAGTCTTCTTGAGCTCGTTCGCGAACTCGGCGACAGTGGTACTGGACATATTGGTTTCGTGCCTCCATGACCGTCACTCTTGGCCTGCGAACCAATGTTCGCGGGCTTTCAAGATGAGGTGCTTGGCGTCATCGGCGCTCTGGCCGGTGATCTCGGTGAGTTCATCGACCGCAAGGTCGGCCAGGTCGTCGCGGGTGTGCACACCCGCCTCGGCCAGTTTCGGAATGAGTTCAGGATCGAGTCCTTCGAGGTCGCGCAAATTCTGCGAGACGCTTTCGACGTTCTCTTCCCGGGCGATTTCCATCGTCAGCAGCGCATCCTTGGCGCGCGAGCGCAGCTCGTTGATCGTGTCCTCGTCGAAGCTCTCGATCTCGAGCAGCTCGGAAATCGGCACGTAGGCCACTTCTTCCAGGCTGGTGAAGCCTTCGGAAATCAGGATGTCGGCGATTTCCTCGTCGACGTCGAGCTTCTCCATGAAGAGCTTGCGGCTGGCATCCGTCTCGGTCGCCTGCTTCTGGGCCGACTCGTTGGCATCCATGATGTTGATCTTCCAGCCGGTCAGGTCGGAGGCGAGCCTCACGTTCTGGCCGCCACGGCCGATCGCGATCGCGAGGTTTTCCTCGTCGACCACCACGTCCATCGCATGCTTTTCCTCGTCGACCACGATCGACGACACGTTGGCAGGCGCGAGCGCGCCGATCACGAACTGGGCCGGGTCTTCGCTCCACAGCACGATGTCGACGCGTTCGCCGGCAAGCTCGTTGGTGACCGCGTTGACGCGCGTGCCGCGCACGCCGACGCAGGTGCCGATGGGGTCGACCCGCTTGTCGTGCGAAAGCACGGCGATCTTGGCGCGCGAACCAGGGTCGCGGGCGCAGCTCTTGATCTCGAGCAGGCCCTGCTCGATCTCGGGCACTTCCTGGCGGAACAGCTCGATCATGAACTCGGGCGCCGCGCGCGACAGGATGATCGGCGCGCCGCGCAGCGTGAGGTCGACCTCCATGATCATGGCCCGCACGCGGTCGCCGTTGCGCAGGTTTTCCTTGGCGATCATCTCGCTGCGGCGCAGGCGCCCTTCGACGCGGCCGGCCTCGACGATGATGTCGCCCTTGTCCAGGCGCTTGACGGTGCCGGTGAAGATCTTCTCGCCGCGCGACATGAAGTCGTTGAGCAGCATCTCGCGCTCGGCGTCGCGGATCTTCTGCAGGATCACCTGCTTGGCCGCCATCGCGCCGATGCGGCCGATCGGGACCGACTCCACCGATTCCTCGATGTATTCGTCGACCTCGATGTCGGGCATTTCTTCCTTGGCTTCGAACAGCAGGATTTCCTGGTCGGGCAGCTGCAGGCCGGCCTCGTCCGGAACGACGTGCCAACGGCGGAAGGTCTCGTAGTCGCCGCTGTCGCGATCGACCGCGACGCGGATGTCCACGTCGCCCGGATAGAGCTTCTTGGTGGCTTGCGCCAGGGCGGACTCGACCGCGCCGAAGACCACGTCGCGTTCGACGTTCTTCTCGCGCGAGATCGCATCCACCAACATCAACATTTCGCGATTCATGCCACCACTCTCCTTGTTCAGTCCGACACCGTCGTGTCGGGTTTGGGCCTGCGCCCCTTGAAATCCACTATCGGCGCAAGCCGCGCTTCGCGCAGCTCGTCCAATGCAAAACCCAGCGCCTGCAGAGGGGCGGGCGCGCGCTTCTTGCTGATCTTCTGACCGGGCTTCGGCTCGGGCGCATCGCTCCAGACGATCTGCCACCCCTGCGAGCCGTCGGTCCCTGCGACCCGCTCCAGCGTGCCGCGAAATTTCTTGCGGTTGGCCGCCACCTGGCCGGCCGCCGCCGCGCCCATGGGCGCCTTCAGCGTGATGTCGATCACCTCGCCGGCGAAACGTTCGAAATCCTGCTCATTGCGCAACGGTCGGTCAATACCCGGCGAGGACACCTCGAGCCGTTTGTAGTCGACGCCGTCCACCTCGAGCGCGAACTGCAGCTGGCGGGTGACCTTCTCGCAGTCCTCGACGGTGACGAAAGGCTCGGGCGCACCGGCCGCAGCTGCAGCTTCAGAAATGGGGCCACTCCAGGGCAAATCAATCGTCACGCGCAGCAGTCCTCCGGCCGAGCGTTCAATCTCGACCAGGTCGTAGCCGAGTCCGGCCACGGTTTGTTCCACTGTCTGCTGCAATGCCACGTGTCTGTATGCGCCTTCTGGTGTGCTCGGTGCCGCCACCCGCCTGCGGCATCGAGAAATGCTTCGACCAATAAAAAACGGGCGGTGAGTACCCGCCCGTTTGGTCGTGAGCCTCGAATTATATGCCAAACACGTGTAAGAACGTCGGTTTCTAGGTGGCCAAAGCGCCTTCCGGCCGGCGCGACCGCCACCAGACCCACGCAAAAAGCAAGGCGCCGAACGCCAGTACCGCCGCAGCCGCCAAAAGCGGCACCGCGAACGAGCCGGTGCGCTGCGCCAGCGGCGCCGCAAACAGCGGCCCGAGGATCTGGCCGACGCCGTAGGAAGCGGTCGCGTAGCCGATCAGCCCGGCCGAGGCGTTGCCGCGCAGCCGGCGCGCATCCCGCATCGCGAACAGGGTGATGGTGGTGAAAGGCATGCCCAGCAGCAAGCTGCCCAGCATGAAACCGATAATGGTGGGCCAAGCCACGGAAAGCACGACGCCCAGGGCCTGCAGCGCATAGGCGATCGCCAGCAGCAGCCGGTTGTCCCAGTGGACCGGCGCCCGCGCGCCGATCAGGGCGCCCGGAACGATTGCCAGGCCGAACAACGGCCAGAAAAAGTCAGGCCAGGGCGAGCCCGGCAAGGCCTGGCGCGCGATCACCGGCAGGAAGGTCGCCGTGATGATGTAACCGAAGCCCGCCAGGCCGTAGAGCCCGACCAGCCAGCGCGCGTCGCGGCGCGCGGCGGCGGATTCGGCCTCACCGGGCGCCGCGGCGTCGGCGGCCGGCGCCGCGGCGTGGGCCATTGCGCCATCGTCGAAGACGCGCCAGATCACGGCGATCGCGACCAGCGACAGCAGGCCGAAGCCGATCCAGCCCGCCTCCGAGCCCCAGCGGCCGACCGCGCCGCCGACAAGGCCGGTGATGGCAATGCCGACGCCCGGCCCGGTGTAGATCACGCCCTGCAGCGTCGGGGCGCCCGTTTCCGCCAGCCGCCGCAGGCCCCAGCCGGAGGCGAAGACGAAGGTCCAGGCGCTCATGACCCCGGCCGCCGTGCGCAGCACGCCCCAGAAGCTGAAGC
The DNA here is from genome assembly GCF_018614955.1 of Variovorax paradoxus. Taxonomy (GTDB): domain Bacteria; phylum Pseudomonadota; class Gammaproteobacteria; order Burkholderiales; family Burkholderiaceae_C; genus Variovorax; species Variovorax paradoxus_J. The sequence goes on along the minus strand of NZ_JAGGNV010000007.1, from coordinate 114,286 downwards.
TGTCCCACAGGCCCATGCCGAGCAGCAGCGCCGCGGTGGCGACCAGCGCTGCGCGCACCATGGTTGCGGGCTTGAGCCGGATCGCCGCGCAGGACAGCGCGCCGACGAAGTAGCCGAGGTAGTTGAGCGAGGCCAGCACCCCACCCGCCTGCAGATCCAGCTTGCCCTCGTGCAGCATGATCGGCAGCATCGGCGTGAAGGCGAAGCGGCCCAGGCCCATCGCCACCGCCAGGCTCACCATGCAGGCGAGCGCCGCGCGCCAGGCGCCGCGCCGGTCGCTTCCGATCACCGACATTTCGTGCTCTCCAGCTTTCTCTAATCTGCCAGCGCCGCCGCCACCAGCTTCTGCGTGTAGGGATGTTCGGGCGCATCGAGCACGCGGTCGACGCCGCCCGATTCGAGGATCGCTCCGTCCTTCATCACGATGACCTGGTGCGCCATCGCGCGAATCACCTCGACGTCGTGGGTGATCAGCAGGTAGCTCAGGCCTCGCTCGCGCTGCAGCCGCTGCAGCAGGCCCAGCACCTGCTTCTGGATCGTCACATCGAGTGCACTGGTGGGCTCGTCGAGCACCAGCAGCTTCGGGTCGACGATCAGCGCCCGCGCGATCGCCAGGCGCTGGCGCTGCCCGCCCGAGAACTCGTGCGGATAGCGGTCGAGCAGCGAGGGGAACTGCGCCTCGCTCAGGCCCACGTCGGCCAGCGCAGCCAGCGCGCGCGTGCGCCGGGCCGCGGTGTCGAGCTCGGGGGCGTGCACCGTCAGGCCTTCGCCGACGATCTGCTCGACCGTCATGCGCGGCGAGAGCGACGAAAACGGATCCTGGAACACGACCTGCATCTGGCGGCGCAGCGCCCGGTCGCTCGCGCCGCCGGCATTCCAGCGCTGGCCGGCAACGCCCAGGCTGCCGCCGTGCTTGAGCAGCCCGAGCGCGGCGAGCGCAAGGGTCGACTTGCCGGAGCCCGATTCTCCGACGACGCCCAGCGTCTCGCCCTGCGCAATGCGGAAGTCGGCGCCCTGCACTGCCACGAACTCGCCCTTGCGAAACCAGCCGGCCACACCGGGCCGCGAGACCGGATAGCTGACGCGCAGCGCCTCGGCGTCGAGCACCGGCGGTGCGGCCTTCGCCTCTACTGGAACGGGCGGCACGTCGCGCGTCGGCCGGCTGTCGATCAGCTTGCGGGTGTAGGCATGCTGCGGCGCGCCGAACACGGTCGCCACGGCGCCTTGCTCGACGATGTGGCCGTCTTCCATGACCGCCACGCGATCGGCGAACCGGCGCACCAGATTGAGGTCGTGCGTGATCAAGAGCACAGCCATGTGGTACTTGCGCTGCAGCTCGGCCAGCAGTTCGAGAATCTGGGCGCGCACCGTGACATCGAGCGCGGTGGTCGGCTCGTCGGCCAGGAGCAGGCGCGGCTTGCAGGCCAGCGCCATCGCGATCATGGCGCGCTGGCGCTGGCCGCCTGAGAGCTGGTGCGGGAACGCCCTCGCCCGCCGCGCCGGTTCCGGAATGCCGGTGTCGGCCAGCAGTTGCACGGCGGCTTCCTGAGCCGCGCGCGCCGGCAGGCCTTCGTGCAGCTCGAGCACTTCGGCGATCTGGTCGCCCACGGTGTAGAGCGCGTTGAGCGCGGTCATCGGCTCCTGGAAGATCATCGCAATCTCCTTGCCGCGGATGCCGCGCAGCCGCGCTTCCGGCAGCGACAGCAGCTCGCGCGTTGCACCTCCGCCCTCCCCGCCGGCAAAGCTTGCGGCACCCGAGATATCGGCGTTCTGCACCAGCCGCAGCAGGCTGAGCGCCGTGACGGTCTTGCCCGACCCCGATTCGCCGACCAGCGCCAGCTTCTCGCCTTCGGCGATGCTGAAGTCGATGCCGTGCACGACCTCCTTGCCGCCGAAGGCGACGCGCAATCCGCGGACGTCCAGAAGCGGACTACTCATTTTTCAGCCTTCCGGGGATCGAGCGCATCGCGCAGCGCGTCACCCATGAAAGTCAGGAGCATCAGCGTGAACACCAGCACGCCGAAGGTGGAGAGCGAGATCCACCAGGCATCGATGTTGGCCTTGCCCTGGCTCAGCAGCTCGCCGAGCGAGGGCGTTCCCGGCGGCACGCCGAGGCCCAGGAAATCGAGCGAGGTGAGCGCCAGGATGGCCGCGCTCATGCGAAACGGCAGGAAGGTCACGACCGGCACCATGCTGTTGGGCAGGATGTGGCGCCACATGATCTGCAGGTTGCCGACGCCGAGCGCGCGCGCGGCGCGCACGTAGTCCATCTGGCGGTTGCGCAGGAACTCGGCGCGCACGTAGTCCGACAGGCCCATCCAGCCGAACAGGCTCAGGAGGATCAGCAGCAGCGCGACGCTGGGCGCGAACACGGCGCTGAAGATGATCAGCAGATACAGCTCCGGCATCGAGCCCCAGATCTCGATGAAGCGCTGGAATGCGAGATCGGTCTTGCCGCCGAAGAAGCCCTGGATCGCGCCCGTGACGATGCCCAGCACGACGCCGATGACGGTCAGCGCCAGCGCGAACAGCACGCTCACGCGGAAGCCGTAGATCAGTTGGGCCAGCAGGTCGCGGCCGCGATCGTCGCTGCCGAAAAAGTTTTCACTGGAAGGCGCGGCCGGGTTCGGCGATTTCGCGAAGTAGTTGAGCGTCTTGGGGCCGTAGGGATTGGGCGCGTAGATCGCCCAGTTGCCGCCTTGCGTGATGCGCTCGCGGATGAAGGGGTCGAGGTAGTCGGCCGGCGTCTCGAAATCGCCGCCGAAGGTCTTCTCGGAATAGTCGCGCAGCACCGGGAAGTAGGTCTGCCCTTCGTAGCGCACCACCAGCGGCTTGTCGGTCGAAAGCAGTTCGGCAAACAGGCTCAGCACCACCAGGACGGTGAAGAGCACGAGGCTCCAGAAGCCGAGCTTGTTGCGCTTGAAGCGCATCCAGGCCCGGCGGCCGGGCGAGACGGTCACGGGCGCGCTAGTCAAACTTCACCCTCGGATCGACCAGGACGTAGCAGAGATCGGAAATCAGCTTGGTCACCAACCCGATCAGCGTGAAGAGATACAGCGTGCCGAGCACCACCGGGTAGTCGCGCCGAATCACGCTCTCGTAGCTCAGGAGGCCGAGCCCGTCGAGCGAGAACAGCGTCTCGATCAGCAGCGAGCCGGTGAAGAAGGCGCCGATGAAGGCGGCCGGGAAGCCGGTGATGATCGGGATCAGCGCATTGCGGAACACGTGCTTCCACAGCACCTGGCGCTCGGCCAGGCCCTTGGCGCGCGCGGTCAGCACGTACTGCTTGCGGATTTCCTCGAGGAAGGAGTTCTTGGTCAGCATCGCGGTCACGGCAAAGCTGCCGAGCACCATCGCCGTCACGGGCAGCGCGATGTGCCACAGGTAGTCGACCACCTTGGCGCCCCAGCTCAGGCTGTCCCAGTTGGGCGAGGTCAGGCCGCGCAGCGGGAACCACTGCAGCTGCCCGCCGAAGACCACCAGCAGCGCGACGCCGAGCACGAAGCCCGGAATGGCATAGCCGATCAGCACGATCAGGGTGGTGACGAAATCGAATCGCGAGCCGGCCCGCACCGCTTTCGCCACGCCGAGCGGCACGGCGATGAGGTAGCTGATGAAGAAGGTCCACAGGCCCAGGCTGATGGAGACCGGCAGCTTTTCCTTGACCAGCTCCCAGACGTCCTTGTGCTGGTAGAAGCTGGTGCCCAGATCGAAGCGCGCGAAGGACTTGAGCATCAGCCAGAAGCGTTCGGCCGGCGGCTTGTCGAAGCCGTAGAGCTTCTTGATCTCCTCGACGCGCTTTTCGTCGAGGCCCTGCCGGCCGCGGTAGCCCGCGCCGGAACTGGCTGCGCGCTCGCCGCCCGAGTCGCGGCCCTGCAGCTGCGCCACCATCTGTTCGACCGGGCCGCCCGGCACGAATTGCACCGTGACGAAGGTCAACAGCAGCACGCCGAAAAGCGTCGGGACCATCAGCAGCAGGCGTTTGAGGATGTAGCTGGCCATGGATTTCTACTTATTGGAAGGCGATGCCCACCAGGTGCTCATGGCCCAGGCGTCGGCTTGGTAATAAGGCGGGATCACGTCCGGCAGCACGAAGGGCCGGGGCCGGTAGCCGATCAGGAAGGCGTCGCCGTAATACTGCGGCACGGAGTAATAGCCGTGCGAGAGTACGCGGTCGAGCGCGCGCATCGCGGCGCCCAGCTCCGGCCGCGTGGTGGCACCGACCACCTTCTGCAGCAGCGCATCGACCGCGGGATCGGCAATGCCCCAGATGTTCGAGGAGCCGTGGGTGGCAGCCGCCTTGGAGCCGAAAAATTCCAGCAGCTCGCCGCCCGGCGCCGTGGTTCCGGGCAGCCGCACGGACGTCATCTCGAAATCGAAGTTGTCCATGCGCTGCTGCGAGAGCGAGAAGTCCACCGTGCGGAAGCTCATCTGGATGCCGAGCTTCAGCAAGGCGGTCTGCAGCGGCGTCACGACACGGATCAGCGAAGGCTGGTCGTTCAGGAACTCGATCGTGAAGACCTCGTTCTTCTCGTTGCGCAGGGCGCCGTCGCGGTAGGTCCAGCCGGCCTCGGCCAGCAGCGTGCGCGCACGGCGCAGGTTCTCGCGCAGGCTCCCGGGCGGCGCCGTGCTGGGGGAGATCACGGCCGGGCCGAAGACTTCGGGCCGAAGCTTGGCGCGCAGCGGCTCGAGCAGCGCCAGTTCGTCCGGCTTGGAAAGCCCTTCGGCATGGAACTCACTGTTCGGGTAGTAGCCTTGCACGCGCTTGTACAGGCCGTAAAACAGCTGCTTGTTGAGCCACTCGAAATCGAAGGCGAGTCCGATGGCCTGCCGCACGCGGATGTCCTTGAACTTCGGGTTGCGGACATTGAACACATAGCCCTGGAAGTCGCCCGGGTTCTGGTTCTCGAAGGCGCGCTTCTTGATCTCGCCCGACGTGAACTGCTTGCCCGTGTACTGACGCGCCCAGTTGCGCGAGGTGAACTCGCGCATGAAGTCGAACTCGCCCGCCTTCAGCCCTTCGAAGCGCGAAGTGTCGTCCAGATAGATCTTGAAGGTGATGCGGTCGAAGTTGAAGAAGCCCTTGCGCACCGGAAGCTCGACCCCCCAATAGTTCGGATCGCGCGTGTAGGTGATGTCGCGGCCCATGCGGGGGTTGGCGATCTTGTACGGGCCCGACGCGATCGGGACCTCGGTCGTGACCTGGTCGAAAGGCTTGCCGGCGCCCCAGGTACGGCTGAAGACCGCCATTCCGCCCACGACCAGCGGCAGCTCGGGATTGGCGCTCGCGAAGTCGAAGCGCACGGTGCGTTCGCCGATGGCCGTGGCGCTCTTCACCTCGGCGTAGATCGTGCGGAACTGAGGTGCCGCCAGCGGCCCCGTGAGCGTGGTGAAGGCGTGCACCACATCGGCCGCGAGCACCGGTGAACCGTCGTTGAAACGCGCTTTGGGATGAAGGCGGAAGGTGACGGACCGCTTGTCGGGCGCCACCTCGACGTCCTCGGCCAGCAGGCCGTAGGCCGTGGTCGGCTCCTCCGAGTTGCCGGTCAAGAGACTCTCGAACATCAGGTTGCCGAGGCCTGATGGCGCCGTGCCCTTGAGCGTGAACGGATTGAACTTGTCGAAGTTGGTGGGCCGCGTCGGCGGCACCATGCGGATCTCGCCGCCCTTGGGCGCATTCGGGTTCACGTAGCTGAAATGCGTGAAACCCGGCGGGTATTTGACGTCCCCGAACTGCGCGTAAGCATGGGCCGCCCACGAGGGGGCTGCCGAGAGCGCCAACACCAGAAGCAGCCAAGCTCGCATGCGAGAATTCTGCACAAGATTTTCACGAGGTCGCTTTATGGGCTTTCTTTCCGGCAAAAAATTCCTGATCACGGGCGTGCTGAGCAACCGTTCCATCGCCTATGGCATCGCCCGCGCCTGCCACCAACAGGGCGCCGAACTCGCGTTCAGCTATGTCGGCGAACGCTTCAAGGATCGCATCACCGAGTTTGCGGCCGATTTCGATTCGAAGCTCGTCTTCGACTGCGACGTGGGCGACGATGCCCAGATCGCCAAGCTCTTCGCCGATCTCTCGCAGACTTGGCCCACCTTCGACGGCTTCGTCCACAGCATCGGCTTCGCGCCGCGCGAGGCGATCGCCGGCGATTTTCTCGACGGTCTCTCGCGCGAGGCCTTCAAGGTCGCGCACGACATCAGCGCCTACAGCTTTCCGGCCATGGCCAAGGCGGCCCTGCCCTATCTCAACGACAAGTCGGCGCTGCTGACGCTGACCTACCTGGGGGCGCTGCGCGTGCTGCCCAACTACAACACCATGGGCCTGGCCAAAGCCTCGCTCGAGGCCTCCGTGCGTTACCTCGCGGAGTCGCTGGGCCCCAAGGGCATGCGCGTCAACGGCATCAGCGCCGGCCCGATCAAGACGCTGGCGGCCAGCGGCATCAAGGGCTTCGGCAAGATCCTCTCGGTGGTGGCCGAGGTGTCGCCGATCCGCCGCAACGTGACCATCGAGGAAGTGGGCAACGTGGCCGCCTTCCTGATGAGCGACCTCGCCAGCGGCGTGACGGCCGAGATCACTTATGTCGACGGCGGCTTCAGCCATGTCGTCGGCGGCATCGCCGAGCCGGTCGAGGGCTGAGCCTGGTCCAACCGGCGCAGGCCGCCGGCAGCACCTCTCATAATTCCCCGGCTTGTCAATAAAACATGTCGGGGAGTCGATCATGAGTTTTCGCATTCATTCAGGCCGCGCCTTGCAGGCGCCTGCCGAGCTGTCGCGCCGAGCGCTGCTGCTCGGCGCCGTGGCCGCCACATGCACCTTGTCGGCCCCGTCCGGGGCCTTGGCGCGCGACACAGCGGCAGCGCCGCTGATGCTCGCCGAGGTGTACCGCCGCGGCATGCCGCTCGACGACCATTGGGTCAGCGAGAAATACGATGGCGTGCGCGGCTACTGGGACGGCAAGCAGCTCTGGACGCGCGGCGGCGAGCGCATCATTGCGCCGGCCTGGTTCACCGCCTCGCTGCCCGCCGTGCCGATGGACGGCGAGCTGTGGGCCGACCGCGGCCGTTTTGCGCAGGCGGTGTCCACGGTGCGCAGCCAGACGCCGAACGATGCGGCATGGCACGAGCTGCACTTCATGGTCTTCGATCTGCCGGCCCAGCCCGGCGACTTCACGGCCCGTCTCGCCGTCTTGCGAAAGCTGCTGCCGATCACGGATGCCCCCTGGGTGGTGCCGGTCCCGCAGCAGCGCGCAACGACGCACGAGTCGCTCCAGGCGCTCCTCGACAAGACGGTGCACATGGGCGGCGAGGGCTTGATGCTGCACCGGGGAGCTTCGCTCTACCGTGCCGAACGCAACGCCGATCTGCTCAAGGTCAAACCCTACGACGATGCGGATGCGCGCGTGCTTGCGCATGTGCCCGGCCGTGGCAAGCATGCGGGCCGAATGGGCGCGCTGCTGGTCGAGACGCCCGAGGGCAGGCGCTTCAAGCTCGGCAGCGGCTTCAGCGATGCCCAGCGCAAGGAACCACCGGCCGTCGGCAGCTGGGTGAACTACCGCTACAACGGCACGAACCCCGGCGGCCTGCCGAGGTTCGCGCGCTTTCTGCGGGTGCGGGAAGACCTCGCGTCCTCGTCCTGACCGAGTCTCCCGCGTGCTGCTGTCTTACTTGGGCAGCAGCACCTTGTCGACGACGTGGATCACGCCGTTGGACTGGTACACGTCGGCCGTGCTCACGGTGGCCCAGCCGCCGTTCTCGTCGCCGACCATGATCTTGCCGCCGCTCGCCTTCGCCGTCAGCGTGCCGCCGGCCGCGGTCTTGAGCGTGGCCATGCCCTTTCCGTCCATGATCTGCCCACCGAGCGCGGCGGCGTCCAGCCTGCCGGGCACCACGTGGTAGGTCAGGATGGTCGTGAGCTTGCCCTTGTTTTCGGGCTTGAGCAGCGTGTCGACCGTGCCGGCGGGCAAGGCGGCGAAGGCCGTGTTGGTCGGCGCGAACACCGTGAACGGACCCGGACCCTTGAGGGTCTCGACCAGGCCGGCCGCCTTGACGGCGGCGACCAGCGTGGTGTGGTCCTTGGAGTTGACGGCGTTGTCGATGATGTCCTTGGTGGCGAACATCGGCGCGCCGCCGACCATGACCTGCGCGACGGCCGAGGCCGCTGCAGCGGCCATCGAGACGGCCAGGGTGAGGGATGCAAGGCGATGGAATCTGCGGTTCATGAATAGCTCCTCTAGGATTGAAGCCGCCGCAGAAAGCGCGACGGCTGCAACCAATACGAGGAGCTCGCCGAAGCGGATTCAAAGCACCGCGCGCAATCCTGCGCCTGCGCTGATCCTTCTTCAGTCGGCGTTGCGGACGCAGTCCGCGTAGTAGCGCTTCTTGCCGTTCTCGTCGACGCGGGCCACCAGGCCGTGGATGTCGGTCTCGAAGCCCGGGCATTCGGTGTTGAACTGCCGCGCGAACTTGAGGTAGTCGACGATCTTCTTGTTGAAGACCTCGCCCGGGATCAGCAGCGGAATGCCCGGCGGGTACGGCGTGATCAGGCTGGTGGTGATGCGGCCTTCGAGCTCGTCGATCTCCACGCGCTCGGTCTTGCGGTGCGCGATGTGCGCGTAGGCGTCGCTCGGCTTCATCGCCGGCGTCAGGTCGCTCAGGTACATCTCGGTCGTCAGCCGCGCGACGTCGTATCGCGCATAGAGCTGGTGGACGTGCTGGCACAGGTCGCGCAGGCCAAGGCGCTCGTAGCCCGGATGCTGCTGGCAGAACTCGGGCAGGATGCGCCACATCGGCTGATTGCGTGCGTAGTCGTCCTTGAACTGCTGCAGCGCGGTGAGCAGCGTGTTCCAGCGGCCCTTGGTGATGCCGATGGTGAACATGATGAAGAAGCTGTAGAGCCCCGTCTTCTCGACGATCACGCCGTGCTCGGCCAGGAACTTGGTGACGATGCTGGCGGGAATGCCGGTATCGGCAAACTTGCCCTGCAGGTCCAGGCCCGGCGTCACGATGGTCGACTTGATCGGGTCGAGCATGTTGAAGCCGTCGGCCAGCTTGCCGAAGCCGTGCCAGTTGCGCGAGCCGTTCTTGCCGTTCGTGCCGGTGCGCGATTCGCCTTCCATGATCCAGTCGCTCGCGCGGCCGATGCCCTCTTCGACCAGCTTCTCGGGTCCCCAGACCTTGAACCACCACTCGTCCGCGCCGAACTCGGCTTCGACCTTGCGCATCGCGCGGCGGAAGTCCAGCGCTTCGAGGATGCTCTCTTCTACCAGCGCGGTGCCGCCGGGCGGCTCCATCATCGCGGCGGCCACGTCGCAGCTGGCGATGATCGCGTACTGCGGGCTGGTCGACGAATGCATCAGGTAGGCCTCGTTGAAGAGGTCGCGGTCGAGCGCGCGGTTCTGCGAGTCCTGCACCAGCACGTGGCTGGCCTGGCTGATGCCGGCCAGGAGCTTGTGGGTCGACTGCGTCGCGAACACCAGCGACTCCTTGGGACGCACGCGCCGCTTGCCCATGGCGTGGTAGGCGCCGTAGAACGGGTGGAAGGCCGCATGCGGCAGCCAGGCCTCGTCGAAATGCAGCGTGTCGACGTAGCCGTCGAGCATGCCCTTGATCGTTTCGGTGTTGTAGATCACGCCGTCGTAGGTCGACTGGGTGAGCGTCATCACGCGCGGCTTGACCCGGTCGGCATCCACGTGCGAGAGCAGCGGATTGGCGCGGATCTTGGCCTTGATGGCCGCCGGCTCGAACTCGCTCTTCGGGATCGGGCCGATGATGCCGAAGTGGTTGCGCGTCGGCTTCATGAAGACGGGAATAGCACCCGTCATGATGATCGCGTGCAGCACCGACTTGTGGCAGTTGCGGTCGACCACCACCACGTCGTCGGGCGCCACCGTGTGGTGCCACACCATCTTGTTGCTGGTGCTGGTGCCGTTGGTCACGAAGAAGCAGTGGTCGGCATTGAAGATGCGCGCCGCATTGCGCTCGCTGGCCGCCACCGGGCCGGTGTGATCCAGCAGCTGGCCGAGCTCCTCGACCGCATTGCAGACGTCGGCGCGCAGCATGTTCTCGCCGAAGAACTGGTGGAACATCTGGCCCACCGGGCTCTTCAGGAAGGCCACCCCGCCCGAGTGGCCCGGGCAATGCCAGGAGTACGAGCCGTCTTCCGCGTAGTCGATCAGCGCCTTGAAGAACGGCGGCTGCACGCCTTCGAGGTAGCTCTTGGCTTCGCGGATGATGTGGCGCGCCACGAACTCCGGCGTGTCCTCGAACATGTGGATGAAGCCGTGCAGCTCGCGCAGGATGTCGTTCGGGATGTGGCGCGAGGTCTTGGTCTCGCCGTAGATGTAGATCGGCACGTCGGCGTTCTTGCGCCGCACTTCGCCGATGAAGTTGCGCAGGTTCAGCACCGCCGGGTCGAGGTCGGGGCCGACGGTGAACTCCTCGTCGTCGATCGACAGGATGAAGGCGCTGGCGCGGCTTTGCTGCTGGGCGAACTGGCTCAGGTCGCCGTAGCTGGTGACGCCCAGCACTTCGAAGCCTTCTTTCTCGAAAGCCTGCGCCAGGGCGCGGATGCTGAGCCCCGAGCTGTTCTCGGAGCGGAAGTCCTCGTCGATGATGACGATGGGAAAGCGGAATTTCATGAGCGCGGCTCCGGACTGGCAAATAGGCGCGAAGTGTACGGAATTCAGATGAAGGAACTGGTCGGCTTTTGACTCAGAATGTCGTGCCTTCAATAAAGAGAGGAGTCGTCATGGCGAGTTCCACCGTCTGGTGGTTGATTGCGGGAGGGGCCATCGTGCTGGAGCTGCTCTCCGGCACGGTCTACCTTCTGCTGCTGAGCGCGGGCTTCGCCGCGGCGGCGATTGCGGCCCATGCGGGCGCCAGCCTGACCACCCAGCTGGTGGTCGCGGCAGTGGTCGGGGTGGGCGCCGTGCTCATCTGGCACATCATCCGCCGTCGGCGGCCGGCCGCGCCGCCGACCGGCGCCAACCGCGACGTCAACCTGGATATCGGCGAGAGCGTGTACGTCGACGCCTGGAATCCCGACGGTACCGCCATCGTGCGCTACCGCGGCGCGCAATGGACCGTGGTGCCCCGCGCCGGAAGCACGCCCTCGACCGGCGAGCACCGCGTGGCCGAGGTGGTCGGCAGCCGCCTGGTCGTCGACAAGATCTGACAAGCAACAAGAACCCCCAAAGGAAGCATTCATGGAACTCGCAGTCCCCGTCGTCATCCTGGTCATCGCGATCATCGTCATCAGCCAGTCGATCAAGTTCGTGCCGCAGCAGAACGCCTGGGTGCGCGAGCGCCTGGGCAAGTACCACAACACGATGACGCCCGGGCCCAACTTCCTGATCCCGTTCATCGACAAGGTGGCCTACAAGCACAGCCTGAAGGAAATCCCGCTCGACGTGCCGAGCCAGATCTGCATCACGCGCGACAACACGCAGCTGCAGGTCGACGGCATCCTGTACTTCCAGGTGACCGACCCGATGCGCGCGAGCTACGGCTCGTCCAACTACATCGTGGCCGTCACCCAGCTCGCGCAGACCTCGCTGCGCAGCGTGATCGGCAAGCTCGAGCTCGACAAGACCTTCGAGGAGCGCGACATCATCAATGCCCAGGTGGTGGCCGCCATCGACGAGGCCGCGCTGAACTGGGGCGTGAAGGTGCTGCGCTACGAGATCAAGGACCTGACGCCGCCGAAGGAAATCCTTCAGGCCATGCAGCGCCAGATCACGGCCGAGCGCGAAAAGCGGGCGCTAATCGCGGCCTCCGAAGGCCGCCGCCAGGAGCAGATCAACATCGCCACCGGCGAGCGCGAAGCCTTCATCGCGCGCTCCGAGGGCGAGAAGCAGGCGCAGATCAACAACGCGCAGGGCGAGGCGGCAGCCATCACCGCGGTGGCCGAGGCGACCGCCGGCGCCATCGAGCGCGTGGCGGCCGCGATCCGGCAGCCGGGCGGCGAACAGGCCGTGCAGCTCAAGGTCGCCGAGCGCGCGGTCGATGCCTACGGCAAGGTCGCGGCCGACGCCACGACCACCCTGATCGTGCCGAGCAACATGACCGAGACCGCCGCGCTCATCGCCTCGGCGATGCGCATGGTGCAGGCCGGAAAGACATCGAGCGCAGCCTGAAAGGAGAGGCACCGCTGCTACAATCGCGGGCTTCGGAGCGGTGGATGAGCGGTTTAAGTCGCACGCCTGGAAAGCGTGTGAGGGTTAATAGCCCTCCGCGGGTTCGAATCCCGCCTGCTCCGCCAGGAAAAACCGATCCAGTCCCGTCCCAGTGCACCTGGGAGTCGTCTTGAAAGCCCCGTACCCCGGGGCTTTTTCGTTTTGGGGCCGTCGGGCGACAGAGTACCATCGCCTTACTTTTTCCTATCCCCAGAAGGAGCTCGGATGGCCGGACAAAGCAAAGCGGATCGGGCCGCAGCGCCGCTCGATCAGGCCCTGGAGAAGACCGAAGCGGTGGCTGCCGAGGTGCAGCGCGCATCGGACGACCTGGCCGTCATCAACGCGGTGCTGGAACAGGAGCTTCCGGACGAAGCGCAGGTGGGCGACGTCGCGCAGGCCATCGAACACACCGGCCAGCTTGAAAAGAAACTGGCCGAGTCGGCCGAGACGCTCGCTGAAGTCAACGCCACCTTGGCGGAGGAGATCGAGAAGCGAACCGAGAGAGCGCGCGACGCCCGCTGAGGCATTCGCCGCGCAGTCGGCCCCGGCCCGCTTCGGCGGCCGAGCGTCCGTCTGCTTTCTCCTACGCAATGAGTTGGCAGCTGTCGCTAGGCATCCGGCACGAGCGCCGCGAGGCTGAGCCTTCTCTCTATAGCCCGGAAAGCACATGGCCCTTTTCACCTTCCTCGTCGAGGACAACAGGACCATCCGGGACAACCTGATTCCGGCCCTGGAAGATCTGGTGCACGCCCGGATCGTCGGCGCGGCCGAGACCGAGAAGGACGCGATCGATTGGCTGGCCTCCCATGCGAGCGAATGGCAGTTGCTGATCGTGGACCTGTTCCTCAAGGAAGGCTCCGGCCTGGGCGTGCTGCGGAACTGCAGGGGACGTACGCCGGTACAGCGCGCCGTCGTCCTCAGCAACTACGTCAACGCGGACATCCGCGCACGCTGCATGGCGCTCGGTGCGGACGCCGTGTTCGACAAGTCGAAGGAGCTCGAAGCCTTCTTCGACTACTGCAACGATGCCGGCCGCGCGACGCCATGAAAAAAGGGCCCGAAGGCCCTTTTTCATTTTGGCAAGCGGACTGCTCAGCTCGCGCCACGCACCACGGCGATCTGCGTGCGCGCACCACCCTTGTAGGTGTAGAGCGTCAGCGCACCGTTCTTGATGTCGCCCTTTTCGTCGAAGGCGATCGGGCCGGTCACGCCCTTGTACTGGATCTTGCCGAGTTCGGGCAGGTACTTGGCCGGGTCGGAAGAACCGGCCTTGACCATCGCTTCGGCCAGCACGTTGACCGCGTCGTAGACATACGGCGCATAGATCTGCACGTCGACGCCGTTCTTGGCCTTGAACTTGGTCTTGAAGTCTTCGAGCGGCTGCTTGAAGTCGCCTTCGACACCGCCTGCTTCCGCGCAAACGACCATTTCCTCGCCGATCGCATCGCCGGCCAGCTTGGCCAGTTCACCGGTGCACAGGCCGTCGCCGCCCATGAACTTGACGTTCATGCCGAGCTGCTTGACCTGCTTGAGCATCGGGCCGCCCACGGCGTCCATGCCGCCGAAGAACAGCACGTCGGGCTTGGCGCCCTTGAGCTTGGTCAGGATGGCGTTGAAGTCAGTCGACTTGTCGGTCGTGAACTCGTGGCCGACGATGTTGCCGCCGGCGGCCTTGGCGGCCTTCTCGAACTCTTCCGCCACGCCCTGGCCGTATGCGGTACGGTCGTCGATCACGGCGATGTTCTTGCCCTTGAGCGTTTCGACCGCGTACTTGCCCAGCGTGCCGCCGAGCTGCGTGTCGTCAGCCACCACGCGGAAGGTGGTCTTGAAGCCCTGGCGGGTGTACTTGGGGTTGGTTGCCGAAGGCGAGACCTGCGGAATGCCGGCATCGCTGTACAGCTTGGAAGCCGGGATGGTGGTGCCCGAGTTCAGGTGACCGACGATGCCGTTGACCTTGCTGTCGACCAGCTTCTGGGCCACCGCGGTGCCCTGCTTCGGGTCGGCGGCGTCGTCTTCGGCGAGCAATTCGAACTTGGCAACCTTGTCGCCGATCTTGAGGCCCTTGGCATTGAGGTCTTCGATGGCCATGCGTGCGCCGAATTCGTTGTCCTTGCCAAGGTGGGCGATGGCGCCGCTGGTCGGGCCCACATGGCCGATCTTGACCACCAGTGCATCGGCCGGAGGTGCGGCGGGCGCGGGTGCCGCTGCGGTCGGGGCGGGCGCGGCGGGCGCAGCTGCCTCTTCCTTCTTGCCGCAAGCCACGAGCGTGAGAGCAGCCAGTGCGACCGCAGTCCATTTCAATTGCATGGGAACCTCCAGAACATTGATAAATAAGAGTACATAGCGGTCTATCGATCCGCGTGCGAAGACTCAGCAAGTTCCGCGCCGCAGGACCCGTAGCGCCCCCGCGCTTTCGACCTGGCGCGCAGTTTAGCCCAAGCTTTGTGCGTCAAATGCTGGCGTAGACCCTGTGTTGTCAGAAAGCTCCTGGGCCAGCGCGTCGCTCACCAAAGCACGCAAAACGGTCTCTATTTCGCCGCGCAAGCGCGGGATCATGCTGTCGAGCTGCTGCTGCACGGCAGCCGACACGGCGTCGCTCAGGCGCTCTTCCAGCGACAGGTCGATGCGCTGCAAAACGCGGTGCAGCAACTGCTCTTCGAGCCTGAAGGCGTCGGCCTCCGACAGCAGCGCCTGAGGGTCCAGCGCGACTGCTTGCGAGGGCTCGGGCGCTGGAGGTGCGACCGGCTCCGGCGCCGGCACGGGCTCGGCACCGGGCGCAGGCTCGGGCGGCAGCTCCAGCACGGTCGTCAGCGTGGGCACGAAACGCGGAGGGGTGCGCTGCATCAGGCGGTACTCCCGGCAAAGTCATGGCGCTGGATCGCATAGCCGCGTTCCGCGTAGTGCCGCCAGCGCTTGCGGCCCGCGAGCCGGTCGGCGTCGTCGGCGCTCACGATGTCGATCAGGCGTTCAAAGCGTTCGAAACCAGAGGGCAGCTCGACGCCGAGATTCACCAGCACCTGCTGATGCGGCAGCGGCGCAGCGCCGCTTTCGGCCAGCACGACCGGCGAGCGCGCAAGCGTGTGCGGCTCGCCGTCGCTGCGGCAATGGGCGATGAACTCGGCCGGCGCAAAGGTCCACAGGGCCAGGTCGACCGCATCCAGCATCTGCGCATCGGCCACCACCACCACACGCGCGCCGCGCGCGCCCACGGCCTTGCGCAGCAGCCGGCAGGCGTAGTTCACCTTGTCCGGCGTGTTGAAGTGGAAGTCGATTTCGGTCACGCTGTTGCTCGGATCTTCTTGGGGCTCTTGCGCGTCTTGCGCGGCGCTGTCTTCACAGCTTCCTTGCGGGCGCGGTCCAGCAGGTAGGTCAGAAGCAGTCCGACCGGCCGGCCGGTCGCCCCCTTGGCCGAGCCGCTCTTCCAGGCGGTGCCGGCGATGTCCAGATGAGCCCATTGAAAGTCGCCCGCGAAGCGCTGCAGGAATTTGGCGGCGGTGATCGCCCCGCCCGCGCGGCCGGCGATGTTGGCCACGTCGGCGAAATTGCTCTTGAGGCCTTCGGCGTAATCCTCGTCCAGCGGCATGCGCCAGCAGCGGTCCTGCGCCTCTTCGCCGGCAGCCTCGAGCGCATCGGCCAGCGTGTCGTCGCTGGCAAAGAGACCGCTGCGCACGCCGCCCAGTGCGATCACGCAAGCGCCGGTCAGGGTGGCAATGTCGATCACGGCGGCCGGCTCGAAGCGCTTGGCATAGTTCAGCGCGTCGCACAGGATCAGGCGGCCTTCGGCATCCGTATTGAGCACCTCGATGGTCTGGCCGCTCATGCTCGTCACCACGTCGCCGGGCTTGACCGCGCGGCCGTCGTTCATGTTCTCGCACGACGGAATCAGCCCGACCACGTTGAGGGCGGGCTGGATGTCGCCGAGCGCGCGGAACACGCCCAGCACGCTCGCAGCGCCGCACATGTCGAACTTCATCTCGTCCATCTCGGCCGCCGGCTTGAGAGACACGCCGCCGGTGTCGAAGGTGATGCCCTTGCCGACCAGGACCACGGGCGCCTCGTCCTTGGGCGCGCCCTGGTAGCGCAGCACGATGAAGCGCAAGGGTTCGGCCGATCCCTGGGCCACCGCGCCGAACGCGCCCATGCCGAGCTTCTCGACTTCCTTCGGACCCAGCACCTCGCACTTCACCTGCGGCAGCGCGGCCAGCTTGCGCGCCGCATCGGCCAGCAGCGAGGGCGTGCAATGGTTGCCGGGCCGATTGCCCCACTCCTTGGCCAGTTCGATGCCCGCGACCATCGCCGCGGCCTCGTCGAAAGCCTCTCGCAGCGGCCCCGCGTCCGTGACGCCGAAGCCCAGGTAGCGGATCGAACGCGGCTCGGCCTTGGACTTGGTAGTCGTATAGACGTAGCTCGCGTCGGCGGCCGCGGTAATGGCAGAGCGCAGGCCGGCAGCGTCCGCGGCATGCGCGAAGACGATGAGGACGCGCTTGGGATCGCCGGCCTTGGCCGCATTGACCGCGGCGAGCACGCCGGTGCGTACCGACGCGGGCTTGCCATCGCCCACCGAAGCCAGCACCACGCGCGGTGCCGCGACGCGCGCCGGCCGGTACAGCGCCAGCAGCTTGCCGGCCTTGTCCGGCAGGTCGCCGGCCTTGCGGGCCTCGGCGATCAAGGTGGCGATGGCATCCTTGGAAGGGGTGGTGCCGGCGGCAACGAGCACGATCAGCGCATCGGCTTTTTCGGCGGCAGCCTGAGCGGTGGAGAGGGTCTTGAGTTGAAAGTCCATAATCCTTTTTTTCCCTCGACGATGTTATTCCATTCCTCTTTACGCAAGGAGCTGTCCCGCAGCTTCGGGGCCACCCTCGTGGTCCTCGCCACCATCGTGATGACCATGATGCTGATCCGCACGCTCGGACTGGCATCGCGGGGCAGCGTGAATCCGTCCGAGGTGTTCCTCGTGATGGCCTACACGGTGCTCGGCTACATGCCGACGATCCTGAGCCTCAGCCTGTTCATCTCGATCGTGGGCACCCTGTCGCGCATGTACCGCGACAGCGAGATGGTGATCTGGTTCTCGAGCGGACGCGGCCTGGCCGATTTCGTGCAGCCCCTGTTCCGCTTCGCCTGGCCGGTGCTGCTGCTGATTGCCGTGTTCGCGCTGGTGGGCTGGCCATGGGCCAACTCGCAGACCCAGGGCATGCGCGAACAGTACCAGCGCCGCGGCGACATCGAGCGCGTTTCGCCCGGCGAGTTCCGCGAGTCGGCCGGACGCAACCGCGTGTTCTTCATCGACAAGGACACGCCGGACGGCGCCACCGCCAACAACGTCTTCATCTCCTCGATCGAGCGCAACATGCAGTACATCACCTCGGCCCGCAGCGGCCGGATCGAGGACGTCGGAGAGTCGCGCTACCTCATGCTCAGAAACGGCCAGCGCGTTTCGCGGACGCTGGACGGGACGGAACTCAAGATCAGCGAGTTCGACACCTACGGCACCAAGATCGGCGGCGACGAGGGGGTCTCGGCAGACACGAGCCCGGTGCGCACCCGCACCACGCTGACGCTGATGCGGGAGCCGAACGCGACCAATCGCGGCGAGCTGGCCTGGCGTCTCGGCATGCTCTTCGCGGCCATCAATTTCGTGCTGCTGGCGCTGACCCTGTCGAGCGTGAATCCGCGCGTCGGCCGCAGCGGCAACCTGCTCTTCGCGCTGTTCGCCTTCGTCCTCTATTACAACCTGCTCAATCTCGGCCAGAACTGGGTGGGCTCCGGCCGCTACAGCATGGGCGGCTTCATGCTGGTGCTGCATGGCGGCGCGCTGCTGCTCGGCCTGGTCTGGCTTGCCAAGCGACACTTCAACTGGGGCCGCCCGCGCATGCGGCCCGCAACGCCCCCCCACGTGTGAAAACCATCCGTCGACTGATCTATGTGGAGGTGCTGAAGGCCGTGGCCTTCGTCACCCTCGGTTTCCTGAGCCTGTTCTTCTTCTTCGACTTCGTCGACGAGTTGCAGTCGATCGGCAAGCCGGGGAGCGGCGCATACGGAGCCGCCCAAGCCCTGGTTTTCGTGACGCTGCTGATCCCGAGCCACCTGTACGAGCTGCTGCCGATCACCGTGCTGATCGGCACCATCTTCGTGATGGCGCGGCTCGCGCAGAGCTCCGAATACACGATCCTGCGCACCAGCGGTCTCGGGCCGTGGCGTGCGCTGCGCACGCTGCTGGTGCTCGGGCTCGGCTTCGTGTTCCTGACCTTCGCCGTCGGCGACTACATCTCGCCGGCTTCGGACCGGACCGCCCAGCTGCTCAAGTCGCGCTACCAGGGCGTCTTCACGCTCGCGGGCAACACGGGGGCCTGGCTGAAGGAAAAGCAGGGCGACATGTCCTACGCGGTCAACGTGGTTTCGATGGCGCGCGACGGCACGCTGAAGAGTCCGCGCATCTTCGAGTTCGACGGCAAGGGCTTCGTGACCTCGCAGACCACCGCATCCTTCGCGCGCATCGTCGACGGCCACTGGGCCCTCTTCGGTGTCGAGCAGCAGCAGTACGACACGCGCAATGCGGCCGACCGGGCCCGCATCGTCACCACCAAGCTTCCGGCGCTGGACTGGCCGAGCTCGCTCACGCGCGAGATGGTGTCGGTCGCCCTGCTGCGCCCGGACCGCATGCGCACGCTCGACCTGTTCGAATACATCCAGCACCTCAATGCCAACGGCCAGACCGCGCAGCGCTACGAGATCGAGTTCTGGCGCAAGGTGTTCTATCCGCTGTCCTGCCTCGTGATGGTGGTGCTCGCCCTGCCCTTCGCCTACCTGCATTTCCGCCAGGCGGGCATCACGGCCTACGTGTTCGGCGGCGTGATGATCGGCATCAGCTTCTTCCTGTTGAACAACGTGTTCGGCTACCTGGGCAACCTCAGCAACTGGTGGCCCTGGATCACGGCGGCGGCGCCCGGCCTGATCTACACGGTGATGTCGCTGGCCGCTTTCAGCTGGCTGGTGCTGCGGCGGTAGCGGCCGTGACAGGCATCGTGATCTTTGCGCACGGCTCGCGCGACGAGCGCTGGCGCGCGCCGGTGGAGGCCGTGGCGCGCCGCGTCGCAGCGCTCGATCCCTCGGCCCGCGTCGCCTGCGCCTACCTCGAACTGGTGGCCCCGGATCTGCCCACCGCGGCGGCAGAGCTGATTGCCGGTGGGGCCGGCGCCATCCGCGTGGTGCCGCTTTTTCTCGGCATGGGAAAGCATCTGCGTGAAGACCTGCCGCGCTTGCTCGACGACTTGCGCGCCGTGCATCCGGGCGTCGTCTTCTCGCTCGCGCAGGCGGTGGGCGAAGAGCCGGACGTGATCGATCTGCTGGCTCGCGTGGCGCTCAAATCCTGAACTTGCGGTGCTTTCGATAGACAGAGAAGGCATAATGAACTCCGAAATAAGACGGAATTTGTTATGAATCTTCACCAGTTCAAATTCGTGCAAGAAGCGGTTCGGCGCAACCTCAATCTGACCGAGGCAGCCAAGGCGCTTCACACCTCGCAGCCGGGCGTGTCCAAGGCCATCATCGAACTCGAGGAAGAACTGGGCGTGGAAATCTTCGCGCGCCACGGCAAGCGCCTCAAGCGCGTCACCGAACCCGGCCAGCATGTGCTCGCGAGCATCGAACTGATCATGCGCGAGGTCGGCAACCTCAAGCGCATCGGCGAGCAGTTCAGCGCCCAGGACAGCGGCACCCTTTCGATCGCCACCACGCACACGCAGGCGCGCTACGTGCTGCCGGTGCCGGTGGCGAAGCTGCGCGAGGCCTATCCCAAGGTCAACGTGAGCCTGCACCAGGGCTCGCCCGACCAGGTGGCGCGGATGGTCATCGACGAGATCGCGGAGATCGGCATCGCGACCGAATCGCTGTCCGACTACGCCGATCTCGTGACCATCCCCTGCTACGAATGGCAGCACGTGCTCGTGTTGCCCAAGGAGCATCCGCTCGCGAACAAGGAGCGCATCTCGCTCGAGGACATCGCGGCGGAGCCGATCATCACCTACCACCCGTCCTTCACCGGCCGCACGCGCATCGACCATGCGTTCGCGCACAAGAAGCTCACGCCGCGCATCGCGCTCGAGGCCATCGACTCCGACGTCATCAAGACCTACGTGCGGCTCGGCCTCGGCGTCGGCATCGTGGCCGAGATGGCGGTGCGCGACGATTCCAATGCCGACCTCGTGGTGCGCCCGATGGGCCATGTGTTCGGCACCAACATCGCGCGCGTCGCCTTCAAGCGCAGCGCCTACCTGCGCAACTTCGTCTTCAAATTCGCCGAGCTGCTGTCCGACCGGCTCGATCGCAACCTGATCGCCAAGGCACTGAGCGGTCACAACCAGGACTACGAGCTGTGAGCATCGCACGCACCCCCGACGTCAAGACCAAGCTGCCTACCGTCGGCACCACCATCTTCACCGTGATGTCGGCGCTGGCCGCCGAGAAGAAGGCGGTGAACCTCGGCCAGGGTTTTCCGGACTTCGATTGCGATCCGAAGCTGCTCGAAGCCGTCACCCGCGCCATGGCGGCCGGCCACAACCAGTACCCGCCGATGCCGGGCATCCCCGCGCTGCGCGAAGCGATCGCCGCGAAGATCTCGGCGCTCTACGGGCACCGCTACGACCCGAACACCGAGATCACCATCACCGCCGGCGCCACCCAGGCCATCATCACGGCGGTCCTCGCGGTGGTGCGCGCGGGCGACGAGGTGATCGTGCTCGAACCCTGCTACGACAGCTACGCGCCCAACATCGACCTGGCCGGCGGCACCGTGGTGCGCGTGCCGCTCACGCCCGGCAGCTTCCGCCCCGACTTCGGCAAGATCGCGGCCGCGATCACGCCGCGCACGCGCGCCATCATCGTCAACACGCCGCACAACCCCAGCGCCACCGTGTGGACCGAAGCGGAGATGCGCCGGCTCGAGGAACTGCTCGCGCCCACCGACGTGCTGGTCATCAGCGACGAGGTCTACGAGCACATGGTCTACGCCGGCGCGCGCCATGAAAGCGCAGCCCGCTTCCCGGGCCTCGCCGCGCGCACCTTCATCGTGAGCAGCTTCGGCAAGACCTACCATGTGACCGGCTGGAAGGTCGGCTACGTGGCCGCGCCGGCGGCGCTCAGCGCCGAGTTCCGCAAGGTGCACCAGTTCAACGTGTTCACCGTGAACACGCCGATGCAGCATGCGCTCGCGAGCTACATGGCCGACCCTGCGCCCTACCTCGAGCTGCCGGCCTTCTACCAGCACAAGCGCGACCTGTTCGCGGCCGGCCTGGCGAAGACGCGGCTCAAGCTGCTGCCCAGCGCCGGCACCTACTTCCAGTGCGTGGACATCAGCGAGGTCAGCGACCTGGGCGAGTCCGACTTCTGCCAGTGGCTCACGAGCGAGATCGGCGTCGCCGCCATTCCGCTCTCGGCCTTCTATGCCGACGGCTTCGACCAGCGCGTGGTGCGCTTCTGCTTCGCGAAGAAGGACGAAACGCTCCAGACAGCCATCGACCGACTGGCGCGGCTCTGACACGAACGGTAGGAGAGTCCTGACCGCCGGAGGGCGCGCCTTCCGGCGACGGATTCGCCTGCCGGCGCCGACCATGGGCTTCTCAACACAAAAGGCCTAGGAGAAATCCATGTCGCTCTCAATGATCCTGCTGATCGTTCTGATCCTGCTCCTGGTCGGCGCATTGCCGAGCTGGGGCTACAGCCGCAGCTGGGGCTATGGCCCGAGCGGCGGCCTGGGCCTGGTGCTGCTGGTGGTGATCGTGCTGCTCCTCATGGGGCGCATATAGCTGCATGCGCGCTCGACGCCTGAAAGCGAAGCCCACCTCGGTGGGCTTTTTTTTGCCTGCGCTCAGCTTTCCAGCTGAACCCACAGCTTGTCGAGCCGCTTGACGCTGACCGGCTGCGGCGTGCGCAGCTCCTGTGCGAAGAAGCTCACGCGCAACTCCTCGAGCAGCCAGCGGAACTCGCTCATGCGTTCGTCGAGCGCGCCCTTGCGCTCGGCCAGCAGGCGCCAGTAGCGCTGCTCCTGCTGCCGCAGCTCCGCGAGCCGCTGCGCGTCGCGCGCCGGGTCGGCCCGCAGCTTGTCCAGGCGCAAGGCGATGGCCTTGAGGTAGCGCGCAAAGTGCGCCAGCCGCGGCCAGGGCGTGTCGGCCATGAAGCGCTTGCCGACCAGGCGCTGCAGCTGCTGCGCCGCGTCAGCCGTGGCGGCGGGCTGGATCTTCGTCTCCTTGATCTTGCGCACGGCGAGCGTGTACTCGGCGAGGATGGTGCCGGCCAGCCGCGCGACCTCGTTGGCGATCAGCGTGAGCCGTCCGCGGCCCTCCTCCGCGCGCCGCTTGAAAGCCGCCTCGTCGGCCGGCAGCGGCTCCTGTAAGAAGGCTCGCTCGAGCGCCACGTCGACGATCTGGGCTCGCAGTTCCTCGGCCGTGCCGAGCGGCATGTAGGCGACCGCCATCTTCTGCAGATCGGGGATGTTCTTCTCGAGGTACTTGAGCGCATCCTTCTGCTGCAGCGCGAACAGCCGGCGCAGGCCGGCGCGATGCCGGGCGGCGGCCACCGCGGGCTCGTCGAAGACCTCGATCGTCACCGCGTCGCCGCCATCGACCAGCGCCGGAAAGCCGATCAGCGACTGCGCGCCGCGCCGCACTTCCATCAGCTCCGGCAGCTCGCCGAAAGTCCATGCCGTGTAGCGCTGGCCTGCCGGCAGCGCAGGCGTTGCGGGTGCCTTGGCCGCGGCCTTGTTCTCGGCCGGTGCAGCTGCATCGGGCTCCTCGACGGACGCCTTGACGTTGAGTCCCGCCAGCGCCTGGAACGCACCGCGCGCCTGCGCGCCGAGCTCCGCCTTCAGTGCGCCGAGGCTGCGCCCCATGCCGAGCTGGCGGCCGTGCTCGTCGACCACGCGCAGGTTCATGAACAGGTGCGGCGGCAGCATGTCCAGCTTGAAGTCGGTCCGCTTCACGTCGAGGCTGGTCTGGTCGCGCACGCGCTTCAGCAGCGCATCGGTCAGCGAACCGTGGCCGAAGACTTCCGGTGCGGCCAGTTGCTCCGCGAGCCGCGCGGCCGATTCGGGCAAGGGCACCAGGCGGGAGCGCGGCTTCTGCGGCAGGCTCTTCAGCAGCGCCTGCACCTTGTCCTTCAGCATGCCGCTCACCAGCCATTCGCAGCGCTCCTCGCTGACCTGGTTCAGCACGAAGAGCGGCACGGTGACCGTCAAGCCGTCCTTGGCATCGCCGGGCTCGTGCAGGTAGGTCGCGGCGCAATCGACGCCGCCCAGCCGGACCGTCGGCGGAAAGGACTGGGTCGTGATGCCAGCAGCCGTGTGCCGCATCAGCTCCTCGCGCGCCAGGAACAGCAGCCGCGGCTGCTCCCTCGACGCTTGCCGGTACCAGCTCTCGAAAGCGAGGCCACTCGAGACATCGGGCGGCAGCTGGGCGTCGTAGAAGGCATAGATCAGTTCGTCGTCGACCAGCACGTCCTGCCGGCGCGACTTGTGTTCGAGGCCCTCGACCTCGCGCACCAGCTTGCGGTTGGCCGCGAGAAAGGGCAGCTTGCTCTCCCACTGCCCGCCGACCAGCGCTTCGCGGATGAAGATCTCGCGCGCGGCCACCGGGTCGACCTTGCTGAAGTCCACGCGCCGTCCGCTGTAGACCACCAGTCCATACAAGGTGGCGCGCTCCAGCGCTGCGACCTGCGCACTCTTCTTCTCCCAGTGCGGATCGAGCAGCTGCTTCTTGAGCAGGTGGCCCGCGACCTGTTCGAGCCACTGCGGCTCGATGTTGGCGATGCCGCGGCCGAACAGGCGCGTGGTCTCGACCAGCTCGGCGACGACGATCCAGCGGCCAGGCTTCTTCTTCAGATGCGCGCCCGGATGGCGGTAGAACTTGATGCCGCGCGCGCCGAGGTAGGCCTCGTCATCCTCCAGCTTCCAGCCGATGTTGCCGAGCAGGCCGGAGAGCATCGACAGATGCAGCGGCTCATAGCCCGCCGGCTCGGCATTGATGCGCCACTTGTGCTCGGTCACCACCGTGAGCAGCTGCGAGTGGATGTCGCGCCATTCGCGCACGCGGCGCACGTTGATGAAGTTCTGGCGCAGCAGCGACTCGTACTGGCGGTTGCTCAGCTTGTGGGTGCGGCCTTCGGCCCCACCCACAGGTGGGTCATGTGGCACCCCCTCCCCCGCCCTCCCCCGCCAAGCGGTGGAGGGTGAATCGCCGCGCGCATCGTGGATCCACTTCCACAGCCGCAGGTAGCCGCTGAACTCGCTTTTCTCGTCGTCGAACTTCGCATGCGCCTGGTCGGCCTGCTGCTGCGCCTCCATCGGCCGGTCGCGCACGTCCTGCACCGACAGGGCGCTGGCGATCACCAGCACTTCCTCCAACGCGCCGCGCGTGCGCGCCTCCAGGATCATGCGGCCGACCCGCGGGTCGAGCGGGAGCCTGGCCAGCTCGGCCCCCATCGGCGTGAGCTCGTTCGCATCGTCGACCGCGCCGAGCTCGTTGAGCAGCTGGTAGCCGTCGGCGATCGCGCGCCGCTGCGGCGCTTCGAGAAAGGGAAAGCGCTCGACGTCGCCCAGCCGCAGCGACTTCATGCGCAGGATCACGCCGGCCAGCGAGGAGCGCAGGATTTCCGGATCGGTGAAGCGCGGCCGGCCCTCGAAATCCTTCTCGTCATAGAGCCGGATGCAGATGCCGTCGGCGACCCGGCCGCAGCGGCCCGCGCGCTGGTTGGCCGCGGCCTGGCTGATCGGCTCGACCAGCAGTTGCTCCACCTTGCTGCGGAAGCTGTAGCGCTTGACGCGCGCGGTGCCGGCATCGATCACGTAGCGAATGCCCGGCACGGTCAGCGAGGTCTCGGCGACGTTGGTGGCCAGCACGATGCGGCGACCGGTGTGGCCGTCGAAGATGCGGTCCTGCTCGGCCTGCGACAGGCGCGCGAACAGCGGCAGCACCTCGGCGCTGCGCATCAGCGGCTGGTGGCTGAGGTGCTTGCGCAGATGGTCGGCGGCCTCGCGGATCTCGCGCTCGCCGGGCAGGAAGACCAGGATGTCGCCGGCGTTGTGTGGGTCGCGCCAGAGCTCGTCGACGCCGTCGGCGATGGCGTTGGTGAGGTCGTAGTCGCGCGATTCCTCGAAGGGGCGATAGCGCTGCTCCACCGGAAACATCCGCCCCGACACCATGATCGTGGGTGCGGGCCCTTTCGCCGAAGCAAAGTGCTGCGCGAACCGATCCGCATCGATGGTGGCCGAGGTCACGATCACCTTGAGGTCCGGCCGCCGCGGCAGGATTTCGCGCAGGTAGCCCAGCAGGAAATCGATGTTCAGCGAGCGCTCGTGCGCCTCGTCGATGATCAGCGTGTCGTAGGCCTTGAGCAGCGGATCGGTCTGCGTCTCCGCAAGCAGGATGCCGTCGGTCATCAGCTTGACCGAGGCGTCGCGCGCCAGCCGGTCCTGGAAGCGCACCTTGAAGCCGACCACCTCGCCCAGAGGCGTCTTGAGTTCTTCCGCGATGCGCTTGGCCACCGACGATGCGGCGATGCGCCGCGGCTGCGTGTGGCCGATCAGCCGGCCCTTGCCAGGGGGCGCATTGAGCTTGCCCCGACCCAGGGCCAGCGCGATCTTGGGCAGCTGCGTGGTCTTGCCCGATCCCGTCTCGCCGCAGACGACCACGACCTGGTTCGCCTCGATGGCGGCCATGATTTCGTCGCGCCGGGCCGACACCGGCAGGGATTCTGGAAACTCGATTCGAAGGGGGGACGAAGACAAGGCGGGCAGTTCGGGGAAAATCATCGATTATCTTGCGCCCGGCCTTTTCGCCTGCCCTACCCCGCCAATGTCCACCGTCTTCAATTTCACCTTCGTCCCGTGGTTCCGCTCGGTGGCGCCCTACATCCACATGCACCGCGGCAAGACCTTCGTGGTCGCGATGGCGGGCGAGGCCATCGCGGCCGGCAAGCTGCCCCACATCGCGCAGGACCTGGCGCTGATCCAGAGCATGGGCGTCAAGGTGGTGCTGGTGCACGGCTTCCGGCCGCAGGTCAACGAGCAGCTGCACGCCAAGGGCCACGCGGCCAAGTACTCGCACGGCATGCGCATCACCGACGAAGTGGCGCTCGACTGCGCGCAGGAGGCCGCCGGCCAGCTGCGCTACGAGATCGAGGCCGCCTTCAGCCAGGGCCTGCCGAACACGCCGATGGCCGGCTCCACCGTGCGCATGATCTCGGGCAACTTCATCACCGCGCGGCCGGTCGGCGTGGTGGACGGCGTCGACTTCCAGCACTCGGGCCTGGTGCGCAAGGTCGATGCCGCCGGCATCCGCCGCGGGCTCGACTTCGGCGCGATGGTGCTGATGTCGCCCTTCGGCTTCTCGCCCACCGGCGAGGCCTTCAACCTCACGATGGAAGAAGTCGCGACCAGCGTGGCGATCTCGATCCAGGCCGACAAGCTGATCTTCCTGACCGAGATTCCTGGCATCGCGCAGGACACCAGCCAGCCCATCAGCGAAGACAACCCCATCGACACCGAGCTGCCGCTCGACAGCGCCACAAAGCTGCTGGCCTCCTTGGCCCCGCCCCAGAGTCCGACCGACACGGCCTTCTACCTGCAGCACTGCGTCAAGGCCTGCGAAGCGGGCGTGGAGCGCAACCACATCATCCCCTTCTCGGTGGACGGCTCGCTGCTGCTGGAGGTCTACGTGCACGACGGCATCGGCACGATGGTGATCGACGAGAAGCTCGAATCGCTGCGCGAGGCGACGGCAGACGACATCGGCGGCATCCTGCAACTGATCGAGCCCTTCGAGCGCGACGGCACGCTGGTCAAGCGCAGCCGCACCGAGATCGAGCGCGACGTCGGCCAGTACACGGTGATCGAGCACGACGGCGTGATCTTCGGCTGCGCGGCGCTCTACCCCTATCCGGAAGCGAAGACCGCGGAGATGGCGGCGCTGACCGTCTCGCCGCAGTCGCAGTCGCAGGGCGACGGCGAACGCATCCTGAAGCGCGTCGAGCAGCGCGCCAAGGCCAGCGGGCTGGAGAGCATCTTCGTGCTGACCACGCGCACCATGCACTGGTTCCTCAAGCGCGGCTTCCAGCAGGTCAACCCCGACTGGCTGCCCGAGGCGCGCAAGCGCAAGTACAACTGGGACCGCAAGAGCCAGGTGCTGGTCAAGAAGCTGTAGGGCCTGCTAGCACATAAATCACCCCCGCGTGAGGCCCCACAGAGGGCCCAATCGAGGCGCCAAGCGGAACTGGGTTGCACACCCAGTGAGCATTGGCAACGACGAGTGGGCCCTCTGTGGGGCCTCACCCGAAGGGCCGGGGCGGCAAGGGGCGCCTGGCGTCGTTGCGGTCCTTGCCCGGGGGATCGCCCCGGGCTGCGGCCCACGCCTAGCCCTGCACCCCTTGCCGCCCCGGCGCGGGGGTGAGTTATGTGTCAGCAGGCCCTCGCCGTGTACAACACCTCGTCGAACGGATACAGCGGTCGCGCAAGCCGCTCGAACGGAAACAGCGCGTAGTTCGAGCTGGTGACGCCGGGGCTGTCGCACTCGACCAAGCCGGCCGAGATGGGCACGAACACCGGCCGGCAGTACATGCGCGACTTCAGCAGCAGGAAGCGCGCACGGCGCGGATCGAGGCCGACGCTTTCGAAGGTGCCCAAGTCCCAGGGCTCATGCGTGCGCTCGGTGACGACGATCTGCGCCGCGCCGATGTCGAACACCGCCGAGCGGCCCATGCAGGCGCGCTGGCCGGTGTAGGTGGGCCCGGTGATCACGTATTCGCCGTCGGTCAGCGCACGCACGGTGCCGCGCAGCCGCACCGGCGGCGTGCTGCGGCCGATCTGCACGAGCGGGCGCTTGTGGCCGAGCAGCAGCTCGATCTCGGCGCCGATACCGGCCTCGGCGCATTGCGCAACCGCCTGCGGATCACACAGCAGGCCGGCCTGGATGCCATGCAGGCCGGCCGCAAGCGCCGCCATCAGCACGTCCATCGTGTCGCAGCTGCCGCCCGACATGCAGTTGTCGCCGTGGTCGAGCAGCAGCACCGGCCGATCGGCCTGCGCGGCCAGCATGCGGGCGCGCCCCAGCGACTGTGCCAGCGGCTCGGAGAGGTAGACGAAGTCCGCACGCGCCGCCCAGATGCGCTCCGCCAGCGCGGCCGCCACCCGGTCGGCCGCGGCGGCATCGCCGTCGCCCACCACCACCACGCTGATGCAGGGGTTCGGAATGTCGGCCAGGCTGAAGCCAGCCAGCACCGAGACCGCGGCCATGCCATCGGCTTCCGCCGCGCGCGCCGCCGCCACCGCATCGCGCATCGCGCCTTCGGCGGTGGCGCTGCGCAGCGTGTGCGTCATCAGCGGCAGCCGGCGCCAGGCCAGCACGGGACGGCAATTTCCGTCCAACTTGACGAACAGCAGCCGGCCCGCGTGCTCGCCGGTCTCGTACATGTCGACGTGCGGATAGGTCTTGAAGCTCACGATCACGTCGGCGTGGTCGATCATCTTCTGCGTCACGTTGCCGTGCAGGTCGAGCGCCACGGCGACGGGCACGCCCGGCGTGGCAGCCCGGATGCGCGCCAGCAAGTCGCCCTCGCCGTCGTCGCTGCCTTCGGCCACCATCGCGCCGTGCAGGTCGAGCAACACGGCATCGCAGCCGGGCAATGCGTCGACGATGCAGTCGCAGATTGCGGCGTAGGCGGCCGCCTCCACCCGGCCGCTGGGATTGGCCGAGGCCGAGACCGGCGTCACCATCTCCGCGCCCCTCGCCTTGGCGAGGTCGATGAAGGCCGACATGGCGGTGCGCCCGCCCTCGGCTTCGCGCCGGGCGTCGGCACCGTACAGCGGCCCCTCGTTGCCGAAGGCTGAAAGCGGCGTAGGCACCGGCGAGAAGGTGTTGGTCTCGTGGTTCATCCGCGCGATGAGGACTTTCATGCCGCCGCGCTCCTCAATCCGGTACCCGGGGCGATGTCGACGCCGCCAGGCGGGTCCATGGCAGGTCCGACGGATCTGCGGACATCGGGCCCGGCGCGCGCGCCACCAGGATCTGCTGCGCGATCGGCGCGAAGTCGGCGCGGAAATGCACCGAGCTCTTGTTGACGAGGATCTTCATCCGCTCGGGCTCGATGCCGACGCAGCGGTACAGCGCGCGGTCGAGCATCTGCTTCTTGCCGCTGGCGACCACGACCAGCACGCCCTCCACATCGAGGCAGGCGCAAGGACCGAGCCGGACGCGCACGCCCGTCATCATCGGCCCCTGCAGCACGACGGCGCCCTCATGCAGCGCGCGCACGGTGCATTCGGCTTCCACCGGCGAGTCGCTCCATTGTCCCGACCAGGTCGGCACCGAGCGGCCCAGCGCGAGGCGCAGGCGCGCACCCTGCCCGGCCGCATGCGCGGCTGCGGCCGCCTCGGGGTCGTACAGCAGCCCGAGCGCCACCTGCTGCGGAAAGCGCCGTCCTGCACCCGCGCGCAAGAGCGCGTGCAGCATGCCGGTGGTGTTGCTGTCGGCGCCGGCGCCGGGGTTGTCCTGGGTGTCGGCGATGACCACCGGACGCGCGGCCGTTGCCGCCAGTTCGAGGGCCTCCGCCACGGCATCGTCCGGCGTCCAGGTGGCGACGCGCCAGCGCGCGGCCTGCTCGCAGATGTCGGCGTAAAGCGCATCTGCCACCGCTTGCGCGGCATCGCCGTAGGCCCAGACCATCGGCCCGCACTCGGGAAAATCCGCGGCCGGAAAACCCATCGCGACGCTGGCCACCGTGCCATAGCGCGCGTCCAGCTCGGGCAGGCTGCGATAGACCGCGCCGGCCGGTTCGATCATGGTGCAGCCGGCGTTGATCGGGATCAGGAAGGGGATGCGGCGTGCCGCGACGGGCTCACGCGCGCCGCGCGCGATGCGCCGTTTCAGCAACTGCGCGGCCAGCCGGCCGGTCGCTTCGGTATCCACGTGCGGATAGGTCCGGTAGGCCACCAGCGCATCGGCCAGCTCGAGCATCCGCTGCGTCACGTTGGCATGCAGGTCCAGGCTGGCGACGATCGGCAGCTCGGGCCCGACCAGCGCGCGCAGGCGCGCCAGCAGTTCGCCCTCGGCATCGTCGACGTGCTCGGCGACCGCGGCGCCGTGCAGGTCGAGGTAGATGGCGTCCAGTCCCGGCCCGGCCAGCGCGCTGCGCGTCGCCTCGGCGATGGTTCCCGCGATGCGCTCGAAGGCCTCGCGCGTCACCTGGGCCGAGGGCGTGGCGCCGGCCCAGCAGGACGGCAGCAGTTGCCAGCCGCGCGCCTGCGCCTCGGCAATGAAGCCACCGGCCGGCAGGCTGGAGCCGGTGAAGCGCGTCAGCATCGCCGGCCCTTCCTCGTAGGCCGGGAAGCTGTCACCGCGCAGAAAGGCGGCCCAGTCGGCGCGCGTCGGAGCGAAGGTGTTGGTCTCGTGCTGGAAACCGGCGATCAGGATGTTCATGGTTTCATTGTGAGCTGCGAGAGGCTTTGCCGCCCAGCCTGACCCGCGATCGGCTGGTGCGCCCAGGCCGGCGACCGCGATAATCGCAGCCATGAACCCCCTGCTCGCCAAGCTGCAGCCCTACCCCTTCGCGCGATTGCGCGAACTGTTCGCCGGCGTCACGCCGAACCCCGCCTTCGAACCGATCAGCCTCGGCATCGGCGAGCCCAAGCATGCGACGCCGCCCTTCATCAAGGATGCATTGAGCAACAGCCTCGATACGCTGTCGGTCTACCCCGCGACCGCGGGCGAGCTCCCGCTGCGCGAGGCCTTCACCGGCTGGGTGCGGCAGCGCTACGGCCTGGCGCTCGACCCGGCGACGCAGGTGCTGCCGGTCAATGGCTCGCGCGAAGCACTGTTCGCGCTGGCGCAGACGGTGGTCGACCCCACGAGAACGCCGGCGCCGGTGGTGCTCGCCCCCAATCCGTTCTATCAAATTTACGAGGGCGCGGCTTTGCTGGCGGGCGCCAAGCCCTACTACGTGCCGAGCGTGGCGGCGCGCAACTTCGCGGTCGACTGGGACAGCGTGCCGGCCGAGATCTGGGCGCGCGCGCAGCTGGTGTATGTCTGCTCGCCGGGCAACCCGACCGGCGCAGTGATGCCGCTTGAAGAATGGAAGAAGCTGTTCGCGCTCGCGGACCAGCACGGCTTCGTCATCGCCTCCGACGAGTGCTACAGCGAGATCTATTTCCGCGACGAGCCGCCGCTGGGCGGACTCGAAGCCGCCGCCAAGCTGGGCCGCGACGACTTCCGCAACCTGGTGGCGCTGACCTCGCTGTCCAAGCGCAGCAACGTGCCCGGGTTGCGCAGCGGCTTCGTGGCCGGCGACGCATCCATCCTGAAGCAGTTCCTCCTGTACCGCACCTACCACGGCAGCGCGATGAGCGGTGCCGTTGCGGCGGCCAGCATCGCGGCCTGGGGCGACGAAAGCCACGTGGTCGACAACCGTGCGCAGTACCGCGCCAAGTTCGCGGCCGTGACGCCGCTGCTCGAGCCGGTGCTCGACGTGCGCCTGCCCGATGCCAGCTTCTACCTCTGGGCGGGCGTGCCGGCGGCGTGGGGGCGCGACGACACTGCCTTCGCCCGCGAGCTCTACGCTCAATACAATGTGACGGTGTTGCCGGGCAGCTACCTGGCGCGCGATGCGCAAGGCGCCAACCCCGGCCGGGGCCGCATCCGCATGGCGCTCGTGGCCAGCACCAAGGAGTGCGTGGAGGCCGCGCAGCGCATCGTCCAGTTCGTTCAACGGGGCCGCTGAGCCCTCTTTCATCGATTCCACATGACCCAACAACTCCAGCAGACCATCGACGCCGCGTGGGAAGACCGCGCCAACATCTCCGCCACCAGCGCCCCGAAGGAAGTTCGCGATGCGGTCGAGCATGTGATCGCCGAGCTCAACAACGGCCAACTCCGCGTCGCCACGCGCGAGGCCGTGGGCCAGTGGACGGTCCACCAGTGGATCAAGAAGGCGGTGCTGCTATCCTTCCGCATCAAGGACAACGAACAGATGCAGGCCGGCTCGCTCGGCTTCTACGACAAGGTGCCGACCAAGTTCTCGCACCTCTCGGCCGGCGAGCTGAAGGAAGCCGGCGTGCGCATCGTCCCGCCGGCCGTGGCGCGCCGCGGCAGCTACATCGCCAAGGGCGCGATCCTGATGCCCTCCTACGTGAACATCGGCGCCTACGTCGGCGAAGGCACCATGGTCGACACCTGGGCCACGGTCGGCTCCTGCGCCCAGATCGGCGCCAACGTGCATCTCTCGGGCGGCGTCGGCATCGGCGGCGTGCTGGAGCCGCTGCAGGCCGGCCCGACCATCATCGAAGACAACTGCTTCATCGGCGCGCGCTCCGAAGTGGTCGAAGGCGTGGTGGTCGAAGAGAACTCCGTGCTCTCGATGGGCGTGTATATCGGCCAGAGCACGCCGATCTACGACCGCGCAACCGGCGAAGTGACTTATGGCCGCGTGCCGGCGGGCTCGGTCGTCATCAGCGGCACGCTGCCCAAGGACAATGGCAAGTACAGCCTGTACGCTGCGATCATCGTGAAGCGAGTGGACGCGCAGACCCGCGCCAAGACTTCGCTCAACGATCTGTTGCGCGACTGAGCACTTCGTTCTTAACCAACAACACAACGCCGAGGAGAAATGTCGATGAAGACGATGGAGCGAATTCTTCGCCTGATGGCCGAACGCAAGGCGTCCGACATCTACCTCTCGGCGCACTCCCCGGCGCTGATCCGCATCAACGGCAACTGCCTGCCCATCAATGCGCAGGTGCTGCCGCCCGAGGCGCCGCTGGCCCTGCTGTCCGAGGTGGTGAATGCGGAGCGCATCGCCGAACTCGAACGCACCGGCGAGCTCAACACGGCGATCGCGCTCGAGGATGCGGGCAACTTCCGCATCAGCGCCATGCGCCAGCGCGGCAGCTATGCGGTGGTGGTGCGGCACATCGCCTCCGTCATCCCGTCCTTCGCCGAGCTGAACCTGCCCGAGATCCTGAAGACGCTGGTGATGGAGAAGCGCGGCCTGATCCTGATGGTGGGCTCCACCGGCGCCGGCAAGAGCACCACGCTGGCCTCGATGCTGGACTTCCGCAACGAGAACGCCACCGGCCACATCCTCACGGTCGAGGAGCCGATCGAATTCACCTTCACCAACAAGAAGTCCATGGTGAACCAGCGCGACGTCGGCAGCGACACGCAGTCGCTGCAGATCGCGCTCAAGAACGCACTGCGCCAGGCGCCGGATGTGATCCAGATCGGCGAGATCCGCGACCGCGAGACAATGACGGCGGCGATCGCCTATGCGCAATCGGGCCACCTGTGCGTGGCCACGCTGCATGCCAACAACAGCTACCGCGCGCTCAACCGTATCCTGAGCTTCTACCCGGTCGAGGTGCGCGCCACGCTGTTGGGCGATCTCGGCGGCGCCTTGCGCGCAATCGTCGCGCAACGCCTGCTGCGCACGCCCGACGGCGCTCGCATGCCGGCGCTCGAAGTGCTGCTCAACACGGCGCTGGTGGCCGAGCTCATCGGCAAGGGCGACTTCTCGGGCGTCAAGGAGGCGATGGAGCAGTCCATGGCCGAAGGCTCGCAGACCTTCGAGGAAGACATCGCCCGGCTGATCACCGACGGCTTCATCACCCGCGAGGAAGGCCTCGCGCAAGCCGACTCCCCGACCAATCTGATGTGGCGCCTGCAGAACCGCGCCGCACCGGCCGCGCGCCGCGAAGACCGCGCACTGCTCGACCAGGTCGACGAACCCACCTTCACGGACATCACGCTCGACGTCCGTCACTAGCCCCTTTCTTTTTTCAATGTCCCGAACGCTGCAACTCGCCGAACAACTGATCTCCCGCCCCTCGGTCACCCCCGACGATGCGGGCTGCCAGCAGATCCTCGGCGAGCGGCTGGCGCGGCTCGGCTTCCGGCTCGAGAGCATTGAAAGCAGCCCGGCCGACTTTCGCGTGACCAACCTGTGGGCCGTGCGTCCCGGCGCCGCCGAGCCGCAGGCCACGCGCACCGTGGCCTTTGCCGGCCACACCGACGTGGTGCCCACCGGCCCGCTCGAGCAGTGGAGCAGCCATCCGTTCACGCCCACGCACCGCGGCGGCAAGCTCTACGGCCGAGGCGCCTGCGACATGAAGACCTCGCTGGCGGCCTTTGTCGTCGCGATCGAGGACTTCCTGGCCGCCACGCCCGATCCCCGCCTCACGCTCGCCCTGCTCCTCACCAGCGACGAGGAAGGGCCAGCGCTCGACGGCACCGTGGTGGTCTGCAACACGCTGGCCGCGCGCGGCGAACGCATCGACTACTGCATCGTCGGCGAGCCGACCGCGGTCGAGCGCTGCGGCGACATGATCAAGAACGGCCGGCGCGGCACCATGAGCGGCAAGCTCACCGTCAAGGGCGTACAGGGGCACATCGCCTACCCGCACCTGGCGAAGAACCCGGTTCACGCCTTTGCGCCGGCGCTGGCTGAATTGGTGGCGATCAACGCGGCCGGCGGCTGGGATGCTGCGAGCAATGCCTATTTCCAGCCGACCAGCTGGCAGATCAGCAACATCCATGCGGGTACCGGCGCCAGCAACGTGATTCCCGGCGCGGCGGTGATCGACTTCAATTTCCGCTTCTCGACCGAATCGACGCCCGAATCGCTGCAAGCGCGCGTGCAGGCCGTGCTCGACGCGCACGGCCTCGACTACACGCTGGCCTGGACCATCGGCGGCCTGCCCTTCCTGACCACGCCGGGCGAGCTGGTCGGCGCGGTGCAGGGGGCGATCCGCGACGAGACCGGCATCGAGACCGAACTGTCGACCAGCGGCGGCACCAGCGACGCGCGCTTCATCGCCAAGATCTGCAAGCAGGTGGTCGAACTGGGCCCGGTCAACGCGAGCATCCACAAGATCGACGAGCACATCGCCGTCGCCGAGATCGAACAGCTCAAGAACATCTACAAACGCACGCTGGACCGGCTCGAAACGCTGCTCGGGGTATGAGCGCCGCGCAGAACCGCTTCAAGCAAGCTCGCGCCCCCGTGGGGGGCAGCGAGGACACGCAGTGCCGAGCGTGGGGGCGGTAATGAGCAGTGTCATCGAGCTGATCGAGGCCGGCGCGAAGCAGCTGGCCGATGCGGGCGTGGCCTTCGGCCACGGCACACAGAACGCTTTCGACGAGGCGGCCTGGCTGGTGCTTTGGCGGCTGGGCCTGCCGCTGGACGACCTCGATGCGGTCGCGGATCGACCGGTCGCGCCAGCGGATGCGGCCCGAGTGGCCGAGCTGCTCGCGCAACGGATTGCATCGCGCAAGCCCGCGGCCTACCTGACCAAGGAAGCTTGGCTGCAAGGCGTGCCCTTCTACGTCGACGAACGCGCCATCGTGCCGCGCAGCTTCATCGCGGAGCTGCTGGCCGACGGCAGCATCGACCCCTGGCTCGGCGAACACACCCGGCGCGTGCTGGACCTGTGCACCGGCAACGGCAGCCTCGCGGTGCTGGCGGCCATGACCTATCCGGAAGTCAGCGTCGACGCGGTCGACCTGTCGACCGCGGCGCTCGAAGTGGCGGCCATTAACGTCACGCGCCACCAGCTCGACTCGCGCGTCACGCTCATCGAATCCGACGGCCTCGCCAGTGTGCGCGGGCCCTACGACCTGATCCTTTGCAACCCGCCCTACGTCAATGCGAAGAGCATGGCCGGGCTCCCCGCCGAGTACCGCGCCGAGCCCGAGCTCGCGCTGGCCGGCGGCGCCGACGGCATGGACTTCATCCGCCGGCTTTTCGCCGACGCACCGGCGCGCATGAGCGAATCCGGCGTGCTGGTGCTTGAAATCGGCAACGAGCGCTCGCACTTCGAGGCAGCGTTCCCGCAGCTCGAAGTGGTGTGGCTCGCCACCAGCGCGGGCGAAGACCAGGTATTGCTGGTCCCGCGCGAATCCCTAACTTAAAAATGCCCCCACGCTCATCACTTCGTGTATCGCTGCCCCCCGAGGGGGCGCTCAGCGCCCTTCGGGCGGCCGGGCGGGCGCTGACATGATCACCCTCAAAAACGTCATCCTGCGCCGCAGCGCCAAAGTGCTGCTCGACGGCGCGAGCGTCACCATCAACCCCGGCGAGAAGGTCGGGCTGGTGGGGCGCAACGGCGCCGGCAAGTCCACCCTGTTCGCGCTGTTCAACGGCACGCTGCACGAGGACGGCGGCGACTTCGCCTCCCCCAAGCAGTGGCGGCTGGCGCAGGTCGCACAGAACATGCCTGAGACCGACGAGTCCGCCACCGACTTCGTGGTCGGCGGCGACACCCGGCTGGTGGAGTTGCGCGAGGCCCTCGCCGCCACCGAAGCCGCCCACGAAGCGGACCCCGACGATCACGACATCGGCATGGACCTGGCGCATGCCTACACCGACCTGGCCGACGCCGGCGAGCACGACGCCGTGCCGCGCGCACAGGCACTGATCCTCGGCCTCGGCTTCAAGGCGCATGAGCTCGACCAGCCGGTCAACAGCTTCTCCGGCGGCTGGCGCATGCGCCTGCAGCTGGCGCGCGCGCTGATGTGCCCGAGCGACCTGCTGCTGCTCGATGAACCGACCAACCACCTGGACCTGGACGCCCTGGTCTGGCTCGAAGCCTGGCTGCAGAAATACGCCGGCACGATGATCGTGATCAGCCACGACCGCGAATTCCTCGACGCCGTGACCGACGTCACGCTGCACATCGAGCATGCCAAGCTCACGCGCTACGGCGGCAACTACAGCGCCTTCGAGACCCTGCGTGCCCAGCAGATGGAGCTGCAGCAATCCGCCTTCGCGAAACAGCAGGACAAGATCGCCCACCTGCAGAAGTTCATCGACCGCTTCAAGGCCAAGGCCAGCAAGGCCAAGCAGGCGCAAAGCCGCGTCAAGGCGCTGGAGCGCATGGAAAAAGTCGCGCCGCTGCTCGCCGAGGCCGACTTCAGCTTCGAGTTCAAGGAGCCAGGGAACATCCCGAACCCGATGCTCTCGATCAGCGACGCGAGCTTCGGCTACCTGATTGAAGACGAGCCGCCCAAGACCATCCTGCGCGGCGTGAACCGTTCGGTGCTGGCCGGCCAACGCATTGGCATCCTGGGCGCCAACGGCCAGGGCAAGTCGACGCTGGTCAAGACCATCGCGCGCGAGATGGGCGCGCTTGCCGGCACGGTGACCGAGGGCAAAGGCCTCAACATCGGCTACTTCGCGCAGCAGGAGCTCGACGTGCTGCGCCCGCAGGACACCCCTCTCGAACACATGGTGCGCATGGCGCGCGAGCTCGGCTCAAGCGTCAAGGAGCGCACCGGCGAGCAGGACCTGCGCGGCTACCTGGGCAGCTTCAACTTCAGCGGCGACATGGTGAAACAGGCGGTCGGCACCATGAGCGGCGGCGAGAAGGCGCGCCTGGTGCTGGCGATGATGGTCTGGCAGCGGCCCAACCTGCTGCTGCTCGACGAACCGACCAACCACCTCGACCTCGCCACCCGCGAGGCCCTGGCCGTGGCCCTCAACGAGTTCGAAGGCACGCTGATGCTGGTGAGCCACGACCGCGCGCTGCTGCGCTCGGTCTGTGACGAGTTCTGGCTGGTCGGCCGCGGCGTGGTGACCGATTTCGACGGCGATCTCGACGACTACCAGCGCTACCTGCTGGACGAGGCCAAGCGCCTGCGCGAAGAGGCCAAGCTGGCGACGCGCGAGGCTGCTGCCGTCGTCGAGAAGGAGGCGCCTTCTCCCCAGGCAGCGGCCCAGGACCGCCAGCAGCGCAGCGAACAGGCGAAGCCGCTCAAGCGCGAGCTGGGGCAGATCGACGACCGCCTCGCCGCGGCCGGCACCGAAAAGGCCTCGCTCGAAGCGCGGCTGGCGAATCCGCTGCCGGCGAGCGAGATCGCCGAGGCCGGCAAGCGCCTGAAAGCGCTGAACGACGAGATCGGGCAGCTCGAAGAGCGCTGGCTGGCGCTGTCGGACCGGCTCGAGGCGCTCGCGGCCTGAGCTGGCGTGATAGGCTGCGCCGAATATGCCGTCGGCCATCGAACTCGCCCAGGGTGATCCGCAGTTGATCGCGGCGATCCGGCGCAGCCGGCGCCTGCTCGGCCGCAAGGCGCTGATCGCTGCCGCCGCGAGCGCGGTTCCGCTTCCCGGCGTCGATTGGGCCGCCGACGCGGCACTGCTCTCGCGGGTAGTGCCCCAGATCAGTGCGGAATTCGGCCTCTCGGTGGCCCAGATCCAGCGCCTGGCGCCCCATCAGCGCGAGCGCGTGCAGAAAGCGGCCGCCGCCGTCGGCGCGCTGCTGGTGGGCAAGCTCGTGACCCGCGAATTGCTGATCAAGCTGGCCCGTCATGCCGGCATCCGCCTGACGGCGAAGCAGGCCATCAAGTACGTACCCATCGCGGGCCAGGTCGTCTCGGCCGCGCTGGGCTATGTCGCCTTGCGTACGCTGGGCGAGCTGCACATCAAGGAATGCGTGCAGGTGGCGCAATCGGTCCGGCACCTGCTCCCGCCGCCCGACGGCGCGCCGCGAGCTGAAGAGCCGGTGGCCTCGTCCCGCATCCGCCAGACATGGAATCGCCTCCGGCTGCACTGAAAGGGCGTGCCTTTGCCCCCACAGGGAATTGGACTAACACGCCGCAGAATCCGGCGCAATCGTGCTGACGGGTGATAATGCGTCCAAAGCAACGGAGAGCCCCCGACCGATTTAGGGGCAAGCCCCAAAGGCCAAACAGGGACCAAGGTGGGAGATCGAAAGATGAATGAGACAGACCTCGCAGCATCGATAGAGCGACTCATGGCCCGGGTCGACTACTACCTGCACTGCGAGCTGGACGAAGAGTACGACCACGACCGCCCGGACACGGCGCGCCGTCAGCTGGAGACGGCCCTGCGGCAGGAACTGCTGCGCGCGAGCGCCGTCGGTATCGTCTCCGCAATCTCGAGCACTCACCCGGCGATCGATGGCAACGAGGCGGCCTGAACTTAGCGCAAGAACTGCTCCCCAAAGAGGCCCGCAGCCAACAGGCATGCGGGCCTTTCTTATTTGACCGGCTTTTGCAGCGCCTCCGCGAACTTCAAGACGTTCTTCGATATGGCACCCATGATTTCCCGGTCCTCCAAAAGACTGCCCAGTTGCTGATGAAGTTGCAACAGCGCTGGTGTGGGCATCACGATGGTCTGAATCGGCTTCGGCACCTCGCCAGATCGAGCCTCAGTCCCAAAAATGAGCTTGGAGACAGAAGGTCCGACGGCAATTTGCGCGATCTGATCCACATACACCGTCGAAGGAGACTGCAGGACCGGTTCCGTCGTGGTGGGTTTCGGTGGCGTTGGTATGTTCATACT
This sequence comes from Variovorax paradoxus, assembly GCF_018614955.1. Lineage (GTDB taxonomy): Bacteria > Pseudomonadota > Gammaproteobacteria > Burkholderiales > Burkholderiaceae_C > Variovorax > Variovorax paradoxus_J. Next base: position 74,780 of record NZ_JAGGNV010000007.1, on the reverse strand, counting down.
GAAGTTTCTACTCCACTTGTTCGTGCCTGGTTCCTATAGGCCATTCGTTGTATGGAGAAAGGTCCACCGGAGGCGTAGAACATCTGCGCCCGATGGGCCTGCGTGTCTGACTGATCGATGTGTCCTGAAGTGAGTGGCTCGGGGCCCTGGTATCACTGCCCGTGGCGGGGCAAGGGGAAGATCATGGACAAGCCTCATGGTAAGACTGTGCTCTGCGCTTCCGCGGCAGCGGCGGCGATGATGATGTTGGGCTCTGCATGGGCGCACGAGCAAGGCCGAATGACGGGTGGCGGAAGCTTTTTCTGCAGCGAACTCGCGACAGGGAATCAAAGAGTGACGCACGGGTTCGAGTTGCATTGCAAGACCGACGCGCAGTCCAGTCCCGCAGAGCCGAACAATCTGGAAATCAACTTCTCCGGTGGCGACAATTTCCATCTGACCACGTTGACGAAGGCCCTGTGCACCGACGACCCGAACATCGAACCACAACCTCCGACTGCGCCCTTCGACACCTTCGAGGGAGCGGGAACCGGCACCTTCAACGGTCAGCCAGCGTCGATCACATTCACATTCACCGACGGCGGAGAGCCTGGCACCAAAGACACTGCCCTGGTCATCATCACTTTGGCGGGCGCGACGACTCCAGTGCTCAATTGCGACACGGCCAGCCCGCTGACCTTCGGCAATCATCAAGCGCACAGACTGACCGGCAACAAGTAATCAAGGAGGTCGCGCAATCCGAAGGGCTCCGTTGTGGCGAATAGAAAACCTGGAGTGCGCCGAGCGCTGGCTGGCATTTGTCTGGCAGCGCTGTCGGTGCCCCCAGGTGCATCGCTGGTCGCGGCCGAGGCTGACAAAGCGTCCTCCGCCAGGGCCGGCGTGATGGACCAAGCAGCCGGTGGGCATGTCGAGGGCCGCGAGTCGAGCTCGGCAAGCCTCGGCGGGGCGATCTACAGCCCGTTCAGTACCGCTTTTGACACGGCGGTGGCAAAGCCCAAGGTCTACGCCACGCCGCGGCGGCAAAACGGAGACGAAGGATCGGCTGGCTTGGTCACGACCACGATCGCAACGGTCGTCGCCCTGGGCTTGCTCCTCGGTCTTGTCCGCTTCCTCATCGTGGGTTGAAAGGTTGCGCTATCTCTGAGCCCTCACCCGGTGCCAGCTTCACCGACGCCGCCTCGCAAGGCCATCTTCGCGACTGCCTCGGCAAAAGCCATCAGCTCATCAGATAGCGGTGCCCCGGGCGCGAGTACGCCAGTGCGCTCCGCCAGGATTTGGCAGGCCGCACGCGAAGGCACCGAAGGGCCGGGGCTTGAAGTACCTGGGTCTTCCGAAGAAGGGGTTGAGGAGGCCGTCATTTCCATTGACTTGCTCGAGAGCCGGAAGACCGCTGATTGCCTCTCGGCTCCGGGCGACGAGCAAATCGGTCCTTCGAATGCGCGAGGCGCAACAGTCTTCGCTCCGCAATTGCGACCCTCGCGAACAGCAGCAGATCGGCATCGGCAGGCCCTGGTCCTCCATCTTCAATCTGCTTCCTGAAGGCGACCACGATTCGGCCCACTACCGCATTGCGAACCTGCGCAGCCGCAAGCCAAGCCTTGCGAACGCTTCTGCGGTAAGGGTCGATCGGAGCATTTGCGGTCGTTGTCATCACGTTCCAGCAGCCCTCTGACATTCACTCGTCCTGCGTTCGGTGAATGTGAAAACATCCCATATGTAGTTCTATTGTCTTACTTTTTGACGTGTTGTCCAGCTCCTTGCTGAGGGCAAGGCGGCTTTGGAGGCAGCGCCCTCCGCTGGGAGGCTGCGGGTGAAAAGCTCGCGTCGTCGGAGTCCGATCTCCCGCCGAGCTCCTGCTGGAGGTCGGCTTTCAAATGGAGATGGAGAGTCAGGGCGAAAACGCCGTTCGCGCGATGGCCCTGCTGTTGAGTGCGCAAACAGAGCGGTTTGGTGGTAGGACGTACAAGATTCGAACTTGTGACCAACGGATTAAAAGTCCGCTGCTCTACCAACTGAGCTAACGTCCCACTCTTTGTTTTTCTTGCCCGGCGTCGAAGCCGGCAAAGCCCGAAATTATAGCCTGCCGTTGCGCGCGATCCGGTCCAGAACCCAGCCCGCCGCACATTGTCCGAAGGTGGCCGTCACGCTCACCACCGAGCCGTAGCCGTGGCAGTTGAGCGAACCGTCGCCCTCCTCGATCGCGCACGAGGCGTCGGGCGGCGCCACGCTTTCGCGGCTGAAGACGCAACTCACGCCGATCTTGCGGCCCTCGCGCGGCGCGCCATGTTCCTTGCGCAGGCGCTGGCGCAGTTGCGCGAGCAGCGGATCGTGGGTGACCAGCGCAAGGTCGTCGATGTCGACCTTGTGGGCCAGGCGTTTTCCGCCGGCCGCCCCCACGGTGATGAAGCCGGTGCCGGTCTCGCGGGCCCAGGCCGCCATGGCCAGCTTGGCACGCACCTGGTCGCAGGCATCGACGACCGCCGCCACGGGCCCGTTCGCCGCCTGCGCGCTCGCCAGCAGGTCTTGCCAGTTGCCGGGCTCGACGAATTCGTCGATGGCCAGCACCTCGCAGGCCGGATGGATGTGCATGATGCGCTCGCGCATGGCTTCGACCTTGGCCTGGCCCACAGTGGTGTCGAGCGCATGGATCTGCCGATTGATGTTGGATTCGGCGATGTGGTCGAGGTCGATCAGCGTGAGCCGCCCGACGCCGCTGCGCGCCAGTGCCTCGACCGCCCAGGAGCCGACGCCGCCGATGCCGGCGACCAGCACATGGGCGTCGCGGATGCGGCCCGCGCCCGGCACGCCATAGAGCCGCTCGAGCCCGCCGAAGCGGCGGGCCAGATCGGCGTCGTCCAGGGTGACGACGGGCAACTCTGCGTTCAAGCCGCTACCCCGGTCTACCGGAGCCGCGAGAGGCGCTCACGCCCGGCCTGCGCGGCTTCGGACTGCGGATAGGCCTTGGTCAGGTCTTCGAGCGTGCGGCGTGCCGCGCGCGTGTCCTTCAGTTCGATCTGGCAGTTCGCGATCGACAGCACCGCCTCGGGCGCCTTCGCGTGATCGGGCGCCAGCGAAAGCATCGACCTGAAATTGGCGATCGCCTCGTTGTAGTTGCGCGTGGCGTACTGCGCGTTGCCGAGCCAGAAAAGCGCCGATGGGTTGTAGCCGCTTTGCGGGTAGCGCTTCACGAACTCGGCAAAGGCCGTCTGCGCCTGCGCGAACTGGCCGGCGCGGAAGATGCCCAGCGCCGCATCGAAGTCGGCCTTCTCTTTCGGGTCGGCCGTGAACTCGCGGCCGTCGACCGCGACCTTCGCCGGCTCGTTCTTCTTGAGCCGATCGTCGATCTCGGCCTGGCGCTGCTGCAGCTCGGTGATCGTGCGCGTGAGCTGCTCGTTCTGGCCCGTCATGCGCTGGAGATCGCCGCGCATCTGCTCGATCTGCGTCTGCAGGTCGAGCAGGCTGCGCCGCAACTGCGCGTTCTCGTCGTTCTGGCGCTGCTCGGCCTGCTGGCGCATGGCCTCGACGCGCTGGCGCAAATCGAGGATCGCGCGGCGTGCCTCGTCGTCCTCGAACAGCGCAGCCTGTGCGCCCAGCGAGGCACACAACAAGGCGGCAGCGAGGGCCGCGCTACGCAGGGAAACTCGTCGCATCATCAACGGTAGGTGATCTCGGCGCGGCGGTTCTGCGCCCAGGCGTCTTCAGTGCTGCCGGGCGCCGCCGGCTTTTCCTTGCCGAAGCTCACGGCCTCGATCTGGCTGTCCGGCACGCCCAGGAGGCCGAGCGAACGGCGCACTGCTTCGGAGCGCTTCTGGCCCAGCGCCAGGTTGTATTCGCGGCCGCCGCGCTCGTCGGTGTGGCCTTCGATCGAGATGCGACGCTGCGGATTGGCCTTCAGGAAGCGGGCATGGCCATCGATCAGCGACTGGAACTCGGGCTTGATCGTGTAGCTGTCGAAGTCGAAATAAACGATCCGTGCCACGCCGACCGGGCCTTGTGCGGTCTGCGCACGCGGGTCGATGCTGACCGGCGCGACGCCGCTGGCCGTTCCGCCGGCCCCTCCGGCGGTGCCTGAGCGGTCCACCACCGGCGTGTCGCTCACCTTGGTCCCGGACGAGCAACCGGCGATCAGCGCCACGATGGCCAGTGAATAAATCGTACGTTTCAACATTTCGAACTCCTCAAGTTAATCATTGCTTTTGAAACGGACCCCAGTCCGGTTCCCGGATGTCTCCCGCCTGTCCCGCCAGTCGAGCTTTTATTTTTCCATCGAGTGTTGTGGTCATCAGCGCCTCGCGGCCTTGCAGCCGGGTGGCATAGACGATCAGCTTGCTGTTCGGGGCGAAACTGGGATTCTCGTCGGCCGTGGTGTCGGTGAGCGCCGTCACGTTGCCGGTCGCCAGTTCCATCACGTGGAGTTTGAAGGCACCACCCACCCGCGAGATGTAGGCCAACCACCGGCCATCGCCGCTGACCGACGGAGAAATGTTGTAGGTGCCGCTGAAGGTCACGCGCGACGGGTTGCCGCCGCTGGCGCCCATCTTGTAGATCTGCGGGGCACCGCCGCGATCGCTCACGAAGTAGATGGTGCTGCCGTCGGCAGAGTACACCGGTTCGGTGTCGATGCTGTTGCTCTGCGTGAGCCGGCGCGGTTCGCCGCCGTTCGACGAGATGGTGTAGAGCTGCGAACCGCCGTCGCGGCTCAGCGTGACGGCCAGCGTGCTGCCGTCGGGCGACCAGGCCGGCGCACTGTTGGAGCCCTTGAAGTTGGCCACCAGCCGCCGCTGGCCGTTGGCGACGCTGTGCACGTACACCACCGGCTTGCGCGATTCGAAGGACACGTAGGCGAGCTGCTGGCCGTTGGAAGACCAGACCGGCGAGATGATCGGCTCGGGGCTCGCGAGCGCGGCCTGCGCGTTCTCGCCGTCGGCATCGGCGACCCACAGGTTGTAGCGGGTGCCGCCCTTGGTCACGTAGGCAATGCGCGTCGAGAAGATGCCTTTCTCGCCGGTAAGCTTTTCGTAGACATAGTCCGCGATGCGGTGCGAGGCGAGGCGCAGATCGCCTTGCGGCACGGTGTAGCTCTGGCCGCCGAGGTCCTGGCCGCGCACCACGTCCCAGAGGCGGAAGCGCACGTCGTAGCGGCCGTCCGCGAGCCGCGTCACGCTGCCCACGACCAGCGAATCGGCCGTGCGCTGCCGCCACAGGCTCAGGTCGGGACGCGAGGTCTCGTCCAGCGACTGGCCCGACGCGTCGACGCCGCGGAACTGGCCGCTGCGTTCGAGGTCGGCCTGGACGATGGCCGCGGGCTTTTGCGGCGACGCGTCTTCACCCTTGAAAGGTGCAAGCGCGATCGGCAGCTGCGTCAAACCGACGCCTGACACCTCGACCCTGAACTGGGCGAGCACGGGAAGTACGGGGGAGGCAGCCAATGCCGCGATCAGTGTGCGGCGGACGGAGAACGATGAAGAAGGGGTTGGGGAGAATTCTTGCAACGGCTTTTTCATGCAGTTCGGAGAGGTTTCGGGGATTTAAGTTTCATGCCCGGACGAAACGAGGCCACATGGTACACAAGGCGATGCATGCAAGGTCACAAAACGTGTATGCGCCGGCGTGGTCCTACAGCGGGGGCCGACCGTGCGCAACCGTAGAATGCGCCGCCATGCAGCCTTCCCCAGACGCCGAGTCCGCGCGCCCTCCTCTCACACGCCGGCTCGCGCGACTCATGACTTGGTTCGGAGGCTCGCGTCGCTGGTGGGCACTCGGGCTCGTCACGGCCCTCGTCGCCGCCTTGACCGAGCCGCTGATGCCCGCGCTGCTCAAGCCGCTGCTCGACCGCGGCTTCACGCGCGGACAACTTGCGCTCTGGATGGTGCCGGCGGCCATCATCCTGCTCTTCGCGGTGCGCGGCCTGGCGCAGTTCGTCTCACAATACGCGCTGGCACGCATCGCCAACGAAGGCATGCAGCGGCTGCGGCGCGTGATGTTCGAAAGGCTGCTTGCGGCCGAGCTCGCCCTCTTCTCGCGCCAGTCGGCGAGCGCGCTGTCGAACACCGTGGTCTACGAGGTCCAGACCGGCGCCATGCTGCTGGTGCAGGCGCTGCTGGGCCTGTCGCGCGACGGCTTCACGCTCATTGCGCTGCTGGCCTACCTGATCTACCTGAACTGGAAGCTGACCTTGATCGTCGGCGTGCTGGCGCCCGGCGTGGCCTGGATCATGAAGGTGTTCTCGAAGCGCCTCTATCGCCTCACGCAGCTCGGACAGCAGGCCACCGACGAGCTGGCCTATGTGGTGGAGGAGAACGTGCTGGCCCACCGCATGGTGCGCCTGCACAACGCCGAGGCCAGCCAGACCGAGCGCTTCGACCGCCTCAGCCACAGCCTGAATCGCCTGGCCGTGAAATCCACCATCGCCTCGGCCGCGATGACACCGCTGACCCAGATCGTGGCTGCCGTCGCGCTGTCGGTGGTGGTGATGATCGCCCTCTGGCAAAGCGGCGAGCAGGGCCTGACGGTGGGCGGCTTCGTCGCCTACATCACGGCGATGCTGATGCTGATCGCGCCGATCCGCCGCCTCGCCGACATCGCCGGCCCGATCACGCGCGGGCTCGCGGCGCTCGAGCGCGGCCTGGCCTTGATCGATAGCGTCGCATCCGAATCGCAGGGGCGCTTCGAGACGCCGCGGGCCGAAGGCCGCATCGAGTTGCGCGCGGTCCGGGTCAACTACCGCGGCGAGGACGAGGCCCGGGCGCTCGACGGCGTGAGCCTCTCGATCGCGCCCGGCGAGGTGGTGGCCTTCGTCGGCCCCTCCGGATCGGGCAAGACCACCCTGGTCAACCTGCTGCCCCGCTTCGTGCTGCCGAGCGCTGGCCAGGTGCTGCTGGACGGCCACGACGTCGCCGAGTGGCAGCTGAAAAGCCTGCGCGCGCAGTTCGCGATGGTGAGCCAGGACGTGGTCATGCTCAACGACACGCTGGCCGCCAACGTGGCGCTGGGCGCCGCGGTCGACCGCGAACGCGTGCTCGCCTGCGTGGCCGCCGCGAACCTGGCCGTGCACGTCGAGAGCCTGCCGCAGGGCATCGACACCGTGCTCGGCCACAACGCGACGCAGCTCTCGGGCGGACAGCGGCAGCGCCTCGCGATCGCACGCGCACTCTACAAGGATGCGCCCCTGCTGCTGCTCGACGAGGCCACCTCGGCGCTCGACACCGAATCCGAGCGGCTGGTGCAGGAGGCGCTGCAGCGGCTGATGCAGAACCGCACCACCTTGATCGTCGCGCACCGGCTCTCGACCATCCAGCATGCCGACCGCATCATCGTGATGGAGCATGGCCGCGTCGCCGAGCAAGGCAGCCATGCGCAGCTGATGGCGCTGGACGGGCTCTATGCACGGCTGCAGACGCATGCGGTGCGCGCTGCACACGACAACGGAGCCGTGCCGAGCATCTGAGCGGCCCTCATGGCAAGCCAGCCTCGCGCGCGCTGGCGACCAGGCGGTCGCGTCCCTCGACGAAGGCCGGGCTGCCGTCGCGCATGATCGCCAGAATCCCGGAGGCATTGAAATCCGGATGGCTCGCCAGCCAATCCTGGACGATGCGTTCGCCCTCGGCCTTGCGCCCATCCCGCACCAGCGAGGCCGCCAGCAGCATCTGGGGGAGCGGCAGCCTGGCGTTCGCACTCACCGAACGCTGCGCGCTCTCGGCGGCCGCTGCGTACTGGCCGAGCATGAACTGGTCAAGGCCCAGCAGCCCCCACCAAATGGCGATGCGCGAATCGCGCGGGCTGATGCGCAGGGCCCGCTGGCAAAACGGCACGCTGTCCTCGAAGCGGCCATGTTTCATCAGTGCGGTGCAGCGTTGGTGATGCGAGGTGGGTTCGTTCGGAAAGCGCTCGACCAGGGTTTCCGAAACCGACAACAACCCGGCCCAGTCGCCCCGCAGGTTCACCAAGCCGGCCTTCGACAGCAGGGTCAGCGACCGGTTCGGGTCGATCTGCTCCATCCGGTTCAAGGCTTCTTCCGATCGGCGCGTGGCCGCTGCCTTGTCGGGCAGGTAGCCCATCGCGGCTCCAAAACTGTTGGTCATGCTCACGCCGGCGAGTCCACGGACTGAATTCGGGTCCTTGGCCACGGCCTGCTCGAACACGCGCCGCGCCTCGATGATGTTCTCCGGACCCACGTGGCGCAGGTAGATGCCGAAGCCCTGCATCGCGAGGTCGTCGGCCGCAACCTCGTCGGGCTTCATCCGCGCCACGCGCTCGCCGCTCAAACGGCCGAACTCCACGAACAGCGTCTTGCCGATCTGGCCCACGATATCGTCGATCGATGACGCGAGCTGCGCGCGCTCGATCTCGAATTGCTGCGTCCAGCGCAGCGCACCCGATTCGCCATCGATCAGCTCCATGCTCAAGCGCACCCGCTCGCCGTCGCGGCGGGCGCCGCCGCGCAGCACGTGGCGCACGCCGAGTTCGCGTGCCACGACGCGCGGATCGGCGTTCTTTCCCTGATAGCTGCGCGCCGTTTCGCGGCCGATGACGAAGCTCTCGACGTTCTGGCCCAATGCCATGGTGAGATCGGCGGTCAGCGCACTGACGAACCAGTCGTCGTCGGAGCCGCCTGCATTGTCGAGCGGGAGCACCACCATCGAGATGGCCTTGCCCGGTGGAGGCGGCTTTGCCTTTGCGTCGAGCCTTGCCGAGGATGGGACGCCGACCAGGCCCAGCGCGAGTCCGCCTGCCAGCGCAGCCAGCAGAAGCCCTCCAGCGGCCAGCGCGAGCCAGTGGCGCTGCATCCCTGCGACGAACCCCAGCGGCACCGGCGCCAAAGACGCTGGCGTGTCCGCGATGCCCGCATCGCTCGCGGCGGATTCGGGCACCAGCATGTAGCCGCGCCGCGCCAGAGTGCGAACCAGGCGGTGACCGCGGTCGTTGAGCAAGCGGCGAATGTCGGCGATGGCCTGCACCAGCGAGTCTTCGCCGACGACCACATCGGGCCACACGCGGCGCATCAACTCATCCTTGCCGACCACCTGATTGGCATGAGCGCCCAGCACGCACAGAACGTCCAGCGCCTGTTTGCGCAATTCGGTCACCTGGCCGGTCTGCGTGCGCAATTCGCCCGCTTCGAGATCGAGCACGAAGCCGCCCAGCGGGAGCCGCTTCCCGATGATGACCTCGCTCATTCCGGACGTCAGATCCATCGACGCCTCCTCGGCCGCAGGGCGTCTTGATCGTAACTCTTTCGTCTGAATTTCGGCAGTCCATCAAGACTTGGCGCGCGGTCGGCATCAAGCTGACCGGCCCATCGCACAGGCCACAGGAGGCTGTCATGAAGTTTTCGATTCGCCAGCCGGTCCGTCGCGTCGCCGCCTGGCTGGCGCTGCTGCTGGTCCAGGGTCTCGCAGGCGCTGCAGCCGTCGCACCCGGCAATGACCCGGATTCCGCGCGCGCCTGGAATGCCTACCGGAGCAAGGACTACGTCACCGCCCTGGCCCACTACCGAAATGCCGCCATGCGCAACGACGCGCTGGCCCAATTCAATCTGGCGGTCATGCTGGTGGAAGGACAAGGCACCGCGGCACGCCACGACGAAGGCATCGCCTGGTTGCGCAAGGCTGCAAGCAACGGCCTGGCGCGCGCCCAGGACGCACTGGCGCAGCTTCACGAACGCGGCGAGCATGTTCCCAAGTCGATGTCCGAGGCGACCGCCTGGTATCGAAAGGCCGCCGAGCAGGGCTGGCGCGATGCGCAGGTGAGCCTGGCCACGCAGTACTTCCTGGGTCGGGGCGCCCCGCGGGATGATCGCGAGGCAGCACGCTGGTACGAACGCGCCGCGGCGCAAGGCGATGCCGGCTCCTGCTACATCATCGCCAGCATGTACGAGCACGGCCGCGGCGTGGCGCAGGACTTCGAACGCGCCATGACCTGGTACGCGCAGGCAGCGTTGCGCGGAGAGGCCGGCGCAGATATCAAGGCGCGCCAGATGCAGGCGCGGCAGCGGCTGCTCGACATCTAGGAATCTCGAGAAGTCATGCTCTGCGGCGCCAGCATCAGGCGGCCCCATCAAGCTGCGGCCAAGCGCCCTGCCGCGGCCTCATAACAGCACGATGTCGTACTGCCCCTGCCCCATCGCCGGCTCCGCCTGCAGCGAGATCGGCTTGCCGATGAAATCGCTGAGTCCCGCCAGGTGCTGGCTCTCCTCGTCGAGAAAAAGCTCGATCACCTGCGGCGACGACACGATGCGGAACTCGCGCGGCGTGAACTGGCGCGCCTCGCGCAGGATCTCGCGCAGCACGTCGTAGGCGACGCTGCGCGCGGTCTTCACAATGCCCTGCCCGTTGCAGGCCAGGCAGGGCTCGCACAGCATGTGGGCCAGCGACTCCCGCGTGCGCTTGCGCGTCATCTCGACCAGGCCCAACTGCGAGAAGCCGCCGGCCGTGGTCTTGACGCGGTCGCGCGCGAGCTGCTTGCGGAACTCGGCCAGGACCTGCTCGCGGTGGTCGTCGCGCGCCATGTCGATGAAGTCGACGATGATGATCCCGCCCAGGTTGCGCAGCCGCAACTGCCGCGCAATGGCCTGGGCGGCCTCGAGGTTGGTCTTGAAAATGGTGTCGTCGAAATTGCGTGCGCCGACGAAGCCGCCGGTGTTCACGTCGACGGTGGTCAGCGCCTCGGTCTGGTCGACCACGAGGTAGCCGCCGGACTTCAGGTCGACGCGGCGGCCCAGGGCCTTGGCAATTTCCTCGTCGATCGAATAGAGGTCGAAGATCGGCCGCTCGCCCTTGTAGAGCTGCAGCTTGCCGGCCGCCTGCGGCATGAATTCGAGGCCGAACTTGAGCAGCAGGTCGAACTGCTCGCGCGAGTCGATGCGGATGGTCTGCGTGTCCTCGCTGGTCATGTCGCGCAGCACGCGCTGCAGCAGGCTCAGATCCTGGTGCAGCAGCGACATGGGTGGCATGCGCGAGGACAGCTCGCGGATGCGCGACCAGGTCTTGCGCAGGTAGGCGATGTCCTCGGCCAGCTCGGCATCGCTCGAATCCTCGCCGTTGGTGCGCAGGATGAAGCCGCCGGTGTTTTCGGGCACCACGCCGCCGCTGTCCGCCGCGGCGGCGGCCTCGATCAGCGCCTGCATGCGCGTGCGCAGGGCATCGCGCAGGTCGGGCGGGATCTTCTGCGAGACGCCGACGTGGTTGTCCTGCGGCAGGAAGACGAGCAGCCTGCCGGCGATGCTGATCTGGGTCGACAGCCGTGCGCCCTTGGTGCCGATCGGGTCCTTGATCACCTGCACCAAGAGCGACTGCCCTTCGAACACCTGCTTCTCGATCGGCACCACCGGCCCGCCGTTGCGGCTGTCGCGTTCGGGCTGCGCCGCGCTGGGGCGCGAGCCGGGCGTGAAAGGCGCCACGATGTCGGCCACGTGCAGGAAGGCCGTGCGGTCGAGCCCGATGTCGATGAAGGCCGACTGCATGCCGGGCAGCACGCGCGAAACCTTGCCGAGGTAGATGTTGCCGACCAGCCCGCGCTCGAGCGTGCGCTCCACGTGCAGCTCCTGGACGGCGCCATGCTCGACCAGGGCGACGCGGGTCTCCTGTGGGGACCAGTTGATCAGGATGTCTTGCATTTTTCTAAAGCCTGAAGCCGGCCTGGCGCAGCAGCTGAGCGGTCTCGAACATCGGAAGGCCCATGATGCCCGAATGCGAGCCGCTGATGTGCTCGACGAAAGCCGCGGCCCTGCCCTGGATGGCATAGGCGCCGGCCTTGCCCATCGGTTCGCCGGTGGCGACGTAGTCGGCGATCCGCGACTTGGCGACGGCGGCGAAGCGCACGCGCGACACACTGAGTGCCGCATGCCGTCGCTTGCCGTGCTGCAGCGCGATCGCCGTCAGCACGCGGTGGGTGCGCCCGGACAGCAGTGCGAGCATGCGTTCGGCGTCCCGTTGGCCCTCGGGCTTGGCCAGGATGGTGCGGCCCAGGGCGACGGTGGTGTCGGCGCAAAGCACGGGGGCCGGCGGCAGGCCCAGGCGCTTGTGCCGCGCCACGGCCGCATCGAGCTTCCGCGCGGTGACCCGCTGCACATAAGCCGTCGGCGATTCGCCCGGCAGTTCGTGTTCCAGCGACTCGGTATCTTCGTCCGGCCCCGCCAGCAGCAGTTCGTGGCGAACGCCGAGGAGTCCCAGCAGTTGCGCGCGCCGCGGACTTTGCGACGCAAGATAGATGAAAGACGAGTTCATTCGCGGTGATAGGGATGCCCGGCATTGACCGACCAGGCGCGGTAGAGCTGCTCGACCAACAGCACGCGCGCCATCGCGTGCGGCAAGGTCAGGTCCGACAGGCGGATGCGTTCGTGCGCCTTGGCCTTGAAGGCGGGGTCCAACCCGTCGGGGCCGCCGATCACCAGCGCGACGTCGTCGCCCTCGCCCTGCCAGGCCTGCAACCGGGCTGCGAGCGCCTTGGTAGTGAGTGCGGTGCCGCGCTCGTCCAGCACCACGATGCGCATGCCTTTAGCGATCGCGGCTTCGATGCGTTCGCGCTCGGCCGCGTAGAGCGTTTCGAGCGTCTTGGAGCCGCGCGGCTCGGTCTTGACCGCACGCAGTTCGAGCTTGAGTTCGGCCGGAAAACGCTTGGCGTAGTCATCCCAGGCGGTCTGTGCCCAGTCGGGCATGCGCTGCCCGACCGCGACCACCAGCAGCTTCATGACCGCGACGAAGCGGTCTTGCGCGGCGCCTTCTTCGCCGCCGGCGCGGCCTTCTTCGAGGCTGCGGCTTTCTTCGCGGGCGCCTTGTTCACGACCACCGTCTTGACCGGCGTCTTCCGGACAGCGGTCTTCTTGGCCGCAGGCCTTGCCTTGGCTGCCTTGGCGTCCTGCTCGGCCGCCCGAATCGCCGTCTTCGCCGCGCTGGAGCGGCGCAGCGAGGTGCTGTTCTTGGCTGCGGGCGCCTTGTCCTCGCTCGCCTTGGCGGGGGCTGCGGGTTTCGAAGCACCCAGCTTGGTGCGCACCGGCTTGTCGCCCCAGATCTCTTCGAGGTGGTAGTACTGCCGGATCGCCGGCTGCATGATGTGCGCGACCGCGGCGCCGCAGTCCACGATGATCCATTCGCCGTTGTCCTCGCCTTCCACCCGCGGCTTGCCGAAGCCGGCGTCCTTCACCGCATCGCGCACGCTGGCGGCGAGCGCCTTGGTCTGGCGGTTGGAGGTGCCCGAAGCGACGATCACGCGCTCGAAAAGCGGCGAGAGATGCTCGGTGTCGAATACCTGGATGTCCTGCGCCTTGACGTCCTCGAGGCCGTCGATGATGGCTCTCTGGAGTTTCTGGGTGTCTTTCTTGGCGGCGGCTTCAGTGTTCATCAGGCGGATCGATAGAGGTGGTGTTGGTCAATATAGCGTGCAACCGCCGGCGGAACCAGACGAGAAAAGTCGACGCTCGTTGCGGCGCGGGTCCGGATGTCGGTCGCGCTGATGTCCATCGGCGCGAGTTCGAGGGTTTCGACGCGCGCACCGGACGGGAGAGGAGGCAGGATTCTAGGGCCTGCGGGACCGGCAGAGCCCGCGGTGCCTGCGCGATACGCTACGGAAACGATAGCAATCGACAAAATCTCCTGCCAGCCGTGCCATTGCGGCAACGAAGCGGCCTGGTCGGCGCCCATGATCAGCACCAGTTGGGCGCCGGGCCGCTCCTGCTGGAGTTCGCGCAAGGTGTCGAGTGTGTAGGTAGGGCCCGGGCGCAGCGTTTCGCGCGCGTCAACCACCGTGCGCTCGAAGCCGCCGAAGGCCAGCCGCGCCATCGCCAGGCGGTGCTCCGCCGCGCTCAACGCCCGCCGCTTGTGCCAGGCGTCGCCGGTCGGGAAGATGCGCAGCTCGGCCAGGTTCAGCTGCGCCAGCGCGGCCTCGACCAGCGCGACATGCGCGTTGTGAGGCGGATCGAAGGCGCCGCCAAAGACGCCGATGCGGGGCCCGCTCACAGCCATTCGCGCCGCACGATGAAGTCGCTGTAGAGCGCGGCCTCGGGCGTGCCGGGCTCAGGCGCCTGGCGGTACGCCCAGCTCGCGAGCGGCGGCATCGACAAGAGAATCGACTCGGTGCGCCCGCCCGACTGCAGGCCGAAGTGCGTGCCGCGGTCCCAGACTAGGTTGAACTCGACGTAGCGGCCGCGCCGATAGAGCTGGAACGCGCGTTCGCGCTCGCCCCAAGGCATCTCGCGGCGCCGCTCCACGATCGGCAGGTAGGCCGGAAGAAAGGCATCGCCGACCGCGCGCAGCATCGCAAAACTCTGCTCGAAACCGAGCTCGGCGAAATCGTCGAAGAAGATGCCGCCGATGCCGCGCTGCTCGTTGCGGTGCTTCAGGAAGAAATACTCGTCGCACCAGGTCTTGAAGCGCGGGTACTTGTCGGCGCCGAAGGGCGCCAGCGCATCGCGGCAGGCGCGGTGGAAATGCACCGCGTCCTCTTCGAAGCAGTAGTACGGCGTGAGGTCCATGCCGCCGCCAAACCAGCACACGGGCTCGCCGCCCGCCGGCAGCGCGGCCAGCATGCGCACGTTCATGTGCACGGTCGGCACGTAGGGGTTGCGCGGGTGGAACACCAGCGACACGCCCATCGCCTCGAAAGGCGCGCCCGCGAGCTCCGGCCGGTGCTGCGTGGCCGAGGGCGGCAGCTTGGGCCCGCGCACCGTCGAGAAGCCGCAGCCGGCGCGCTCGAACAGCGGGCCCTCTTCGAGGATGCAGGTCAGGCCGCTGCCCTGCAGCGGCTCGCCCGGCTCCTTGTGCCACTCGTCGCGAACGCAGGCACTGCCGTCGGCTGCTTCGAGCGCGCCCACGATGCGTTGCTGCAGACCTCGCAGGTAGTCGCCGACCGCTTGCGGATCCTGTTGCATCAGCCTTGCGAACCGCGCGCGTGGACAGCGCGGTGCCCGATGTCCTTGCGGTACTGCGCGCCGTCGAAATGGATGCGCGCCGCGACCGCATAGGCGCGCTGCTGCGCCTGCTTGACGCTGTCGGCAAGCACGGTCACACAGAGCACGCGCCCGCCGCTGGTCCTGAGTTCGCCGTCTTCGATCGCGGTGCCCGCATGGAACACGACGGCATCGGGCGCCTCGGGCGGAATACCCGTGATGCGGTCGCCCTTGCGCGGCGTCAGCGGATAGCCGTGCGCCGCCATCACCACCCCGAGCGCGACGCGGCGGTCCCAATCGAGTTCGACCTGGTCCAGCGTGCCGTCGGTGGCATGCCAGAACACCTCGAACAGGTCGGACTTGAGCCGCATCATGATCGGCTGGGTCTCGGGGTCGCCCATGCGGCAGTTGAATTCGAGCGTCTTCGGATGGCCCGCGGCATCGATCATGAGGCCCGCGTAGAGGAAGCCGGTGAAGGGAATGCCGTCTTTTTCCATGCCGCGGATGGTCGGCAGGATGATCTCGCGCATGGCGCGCGCATGCACCTCGGCCGTGACTACCGGAGCCGGCGAGTACGCGCCCATGCCGCCCGTGTTGGGGCCCTGGTCGTCGTCCTGCAGGCGCTTGTGGTCCTGGCTGGTGGCCAGCGCGGTGACGTTGCGGCCGTCGCACAGCACGATGAAGCTGGCTTCCTCGCCCTGCAGGAACTCTTCGATCACCACGCGCGCACCGCCCTCGTTGTGCGAGATGCCGAGCTTGTTGTCCACGAGCATGAAGTCGATGGCCTCGTGCGCCTCCTCGAGCGTCATCGCCACCACCACGCCCTTGCCGGCGGCCAGGCCGTCGGCTTTGACCACGATCGGCGCGCCCTTGGCATCCACGTAGGCGTGGGCCGCGGCGGCATCGGTGAAGGCTTCGTACTCGGCCGTTGGGATCTTGTGGCGCTTCATGAAGGCCTTGGAAAAAGCCTTGGAGCTCTCCAGCTGCGCCGCCGCCTTGGTAGGCCCGAAGATGCGCAGGCCGTGGGCGAGGAATTCATCGACCACGCCGGCCGCCAGCGGCGCCTCGGGGCCGACCACGGTCAACGCGATCTTTTTCTTCAGCGCCCAGGCGCGCAGCGCGGCGGGCTCGGAAATGTCGATGCACTCGTAGCGCGAATCCGCGCGCGTGCCGCCGTTGCCCGGCGCCACATAGACCCGGCTGACCCGAGCGGCCTGGGCCAGCCGCCACGCCAGCGCGTGCTCGCGGCCCCCTCCCCCAATCACCAGTACCTTCATTCGCAGGCTTTCATGGGCGCTTTCCTCATTCGGAGAGCGCTGCGTTGTGATAGACATCCTGCACGTCGTCCAGGTCCTCGAGCACGTCGAGCAGCTTCTGCATCTTCGCGGCGTCCTCGCCCGTGAGCTCGATGGTGTTCTCGGCCCGCATCGTGACCTCGGCCACCTCGGGCTTGAGGCCTGCCGCCTCGAGTGCGTTCTTGACCGTTTCGAAGTCGCCGACCGCGGTCAGCACCTCGATGGCGCCGTCGTCGCCGGTGACAACGTCCTCGGCGCCGGCTTCGAGCGCCACTTCCATCACCTTGTCCTCGCTGGTGCCGGGCGCAAAGACGAACTGGCCGCAGTGCTTGAACTGGAAGGCGACCGAGCCTTCGGTGCCCATATTGCCGCCGTGCTTGGCGAAGGCATGGCGCACCTCGGCGACGGTGCGCACGCGGTTGTCTGTCATGGTGTCGACGATGATCGCGGCGCCGCCGATGCCGTAGCCTTCGTAGCGGATTTCCTCGTAGTTGACGCCTTCGAGATTGCCGGTGGCCTTGTCGATGTTGCGCTTGACGGTGTCGGCCGGCAGGTTGACTGCCTTGGCCTTCTCGACGGCCAGCCTGAGCCGCGGATTGCCGCTCAGGTCGCCGCCGCCGGCGCGTGCCGCGACCATGATTTCACGGATCGCACGGGTCCAGAGCTTGCCGCGCTTCTCGTCCTGCCGGCCTTTCCTGTGCTGAATGTTCGCCCATTTGCTGTGTCCGGCCATGGCTTTCTATCTCGCTATCTCGTGTTTTCAAAGCAGGTAGCGAGTTTACTGTCCGGCGCGCGCAACGCCCCGTGTCCTACAGCGAGACCATAGATGCTTTTTGGGATAATCCGCCGCTGATGCGCCACGTCCGAACGGGCATCTTCTTGGAATCCATCCCAGTCAAAGCGCATGAACACCCCTACAACAACAACCGAACCCGCCGCGCTTTCCCACCAGAGCTGCGACGTGCTGGTGATCGGCGGCGGCCCCGCCGGCTCCACGGCCGCGGCCTTGCTGGCACGACAGGGCCGCAAGGTCGTGTTGCTCGAAAAGGCGCACCATCCACGCTTCCACATAGGCGAATCGCTCTTGCCGGCCAACGTGGCGCTGTTCGACAAGCTGGGCCTGCGCGACGAGCTCGAGCGCATCGGCATGCCCAAGTGGGGCGTCGAGTTCGTTTCGCCCGATCACGATCACGTGCAGATGGTCGAATTCGCCGACGCCTGGGACAAGTCCATGCCCTACGCCTGGCAGGTGCGGCGCTCCGAAATGGACGAGATCCTGTTCCGCAACGCCACGACGCAAGGCGCTCGGACCATCGAAGGCTGCCGGGTGCGCGACGTGCGCTTCGACGATGAAGGCGCCACCGTGCAGGCCACGCTGGACGACAGCGCCCCCTGCAACTGGCGTGCTCGCTTCGTGATCGACGCCTCCGGCCGCGACACCTTCCTGTCGAACAAGTTCAAGGCCAAGCAGAAGAACCCGAAGCACAACAGCTCGGCCCTCTTCGGCCACTTCACGAATGCCGATCGCCTGCCGGGCAAGCTCGAGGGCAACATCACGATCTTCTGGTTTGCGCACGGCTGGTTCTGGTACATCCCGCTGGCCGACGGCACGACCAGCATCGGCGCCGTGTGCTGGCCCCACTACCTGAAGTCGCGCAGCAAGCCGCTCAAGGATTTCTTCGCCGACACCATCGCGATGTGCCCGCAACTGGCCGCGCGCCTGTCGCAGGCCACGCTGGTCGGCGATGCGGTCTACGCCACCGGTAACTATTCCTACACCAGCACCCATTGCAGCGGCGAGCGCTACCTGATGCTAGGCGATGCCTTCACCTTCGTCGACCCGGTGTTCTCCTCGGGCGTCTACCTCGCGATGCACAGCGCCTTCGAAGGCGCGGAGGTGGTGGCCACCGCACTCGATCGACCCACGCAGGCCGCCACGGCGCGGCAGCGCTTCGAGCGCTACATGCGCAAGGGGCCGCGCGAGTTTTCCTGGTTCATCTTCCGGGTCACGAACCCGACCATCCGCGAGTTCTTCATGTACCCGCAAAACCCGTTCCGCGTGAAGGAAGCGTTGCTGTCGCTCCTGGCCGGCGACATCTACGGCAAGACGCCGATCTGGCGCTCGCTGCGGCTGCTCAAGGCCCTGTACTACCTCGTCTCGGCCGGGCATCCGCGCCGCACTTGGGAGGCTTGGCGCAGGCGGCGCAGCAATATCCGCGACCTCGGGCCGCTCGCCGGCGAAAACATCGTCGAGGCCCAGTGAGCGCGCGCGACTTCAACGGGGTGCCGCCCCTGCGCGTCCAGCGGCTGTCCTTGTCGCAAAGCCTGGCCCTGCTGTCAGCAGGCAACCCGCCCTTCGGCGCGCTGGGCTACGGCACGCCCCATGACCTGGCCTGGATGCCCACGGTCAATGCGCGCGTTCTTTCGCAGGCAGGCGCGATGGCCGACGTGTGGCATGCCAGCGAACGCATCGAATCCGGCACCACCGGCGTGGTGCGATGGCGTTGCGACGGCCACTGGATGCTGGGCGCCATCGATCTCGACGAGGCCACCGAGAAGGTGGGCCTGGCCGCCCTCGCCCAGCGGGCCTATCGCGACCTGTTCGCGTCGCTCGAGCAGACGGGTTGCGCCCATCTGTTGCGCGTATGGAACTACCTGCCGCAGATCAACGCCGACGGCGGCGGCCTCGAGCGCTATCGGCAGTTCAACCTCGGCCGCCAGCAGGCCTTCTTCGACGCCGGCCAGGCCGCTTTCGAAGGCGCGCCGGCGGCTTGCGCGCTCGGCATCCACCAGGGCGCGCTGTGCATCCGCTTCCTGGCGGGACGCACCGCGCCGCTGCCGGTCGAGAACCCGCGGCAGGTCTCGGCCTACCGCTATCCGCCGACCTACGGCCCGCGCTCGCCGACCTTCTCGCGCGCGGCGCTGGCCGAGATCGGTGGCGGCGACGTGGCGCTCTTCATCTCGGGCACGGCGAGCATCGTCGGCCATGAAACCATGCACCCAGACGACGTGCTGGCGCAGACCCAGGAAACGCTGCGCAACCTCGGCGCGGTGATCACGGCGGCCAACGAGCGCGCGACCACGCGCTTCGATCTCGCGGCGCTCGATTGCGTGGTGTACGTGCGCCATGTCGCCGATGCGCCGATCGTGCGCCGGGTGCTCGAGGAAACGCTGGGTGCAGAGGCTCACACCGTGAGCCACGCGGTCTACCTGGAGGCGGACATCTGCCGCCAGGACTTGCTGGTGGAGATCGAGGCCCATGCGGTTGCCAACGGCTCATTGCGCGCCTGAAAGCGCGGGTACGCTATGAACCGGCTGCTGCGCTGGATTTTCTTCATTCCGCTCGCCTTGCTGCTCTACGCCCTGCTCTTGCTGCTGGGCAGCATCTCGCTGGCCTGGAACCTGGTCGCGATGCTGCTCTACCCGGTGCTGCCGGCGCGCGTGGGCCGCTCGCTCGGCCGCGGCGCCATCGCCTTCGCCTACCGCTCGTTCTGGGCCACGGCCTCGGCCATCGGCATGATGCGCATCGACGCCAGCTGCCTCGACGCCCTGCGCGACGAACGCGGCGTGATCTTCGTCGCCAACCATCCGACCATGCTCGACGCCCTGCTGCTGGTGGCGCGCCTGCCGCGCAGCGCCTGCATCATGAAGGCCGACCTGATGCGCAACATCTTCCTCGGGGCCGGCGCGCGGCTGGCGCGCTACATCCGCAACGACTCGGCGCGCACCATGGTGCGGCTTGCCGTCGAAGACTTGAAGAACGGCGGCCAGCTCGTGATCTTTCCCGAAGGCACGCGCACCGTGATGCCGCCGCTCAATGCCTTTCGCCCGGGCGTCACGCTGATCGCCAAGCTCGCGCAGGCGCCGATCCAGACCGTCTTCATCGATACCGATTCGCCCTACCTCGGCAAAGGCTGGCCGCTGTGGCGCGTGCCGCCGCTGCCGATCGTCTTCAGGCTCCGGCTCGGCCAGCGCTTTGCGCCGCAGCAGGACAGCGATGCGCTGCTGCACGAGATCGAACAGTACTTTCGCCACCCCATGGAACAGCGCGCCTCCGACGCGCAGCCCGCATGCCAGACGTCTCGCGCACCCACCTTGTCCTGATTCCCAGCTACAACACGGGCGAGCGCTTGTTCTCGACGGTCAGCGCGGCCCGCGCGCAATGGAGCCCGGTGTGGGTGGTGGTCGATGGCAGCACCGACGGCACCGGCGAACGCCTGCAGCAGATGGCCGCGTCCGACCCCGGCCTGCGCGTGTGGGTGCTGCCTGAGAACCAGGGCAAGGGCGCCGCCGTGCTGCACGGCCTGCGCGCGGCGCAAGAGGCCGGCTACACGCATGCGCTCACCATGGATTCCGACGGGCAGCATCCGGCCGACCTGATCCCCGCCTTCATGAAAGCCTCCCAGGCCCGGCCCGAGACCATGGTGCTCGGCCGCCCGGTGTTCGATGCCTCGGCACCGCTCCTGCGCGTGCGCGGCCGGCGCATCTCGAACGGCTGGACCCAGCTCGAAACCCTGTTCGCCGGCATCTGCGATTCGCTCTACGGCTTCCGCGTCTATCCGGTGCCCGACCTCATCACGGTCATGTCACGCCAGCCCTGGATGCGCCGTTTCGACTTCGACACCGAGGCCGTGGTGCGCCTCGCGTGGCGCGGCGTCAAGCCGGTCAACATCGACGCGCCGGTCAAGTACCTCACGGCCGAGGAAGGCGGCGTCTCGCACTTCAACTACGTGCGCGACAACCTGCTTCTGAGCTGGATGCACGCGCGGCTGATGCTGGAGTTCGTGCTGCGCTTGCCCGTTCTCCTGCTGCGCAGGCTGCGGCGCGCGCCGCCGTTTCAGCGTTGATCAGATTATCCCGCCGTTGATCGAGATGATCTGCCCCGTGATGTAGGCCGCTTCGTCGCTGGCCAGAAACCCCGCCAGCGCAGCCACTTCCTCCGGCCTGCCGGCCCGCTTCGCCGGCACCAGCTGGTCGATCATCGCCTTGTCGAACACGCCGTCGGCCATCGGCGAGGCGATGATGCCGGGCGCGATCGCGTTGACGGTCACGCCGCGCGCGGCCACCTCGAGCGACAGCGCCTTGGTCGCGCTGTTGAGCGCGCCCTTGGCGGCCGCGTAGTTGACCTGGCCGCGGTTGCCGGTCAGCGAGGCCACCGAGGAGATGTTGAGGATGCGGCCCCAGCGCGTGCGCAGCATCGGCAGCAGCAAGGGCTGCGTGACGCGGAAGAAGCCGTTGAGCGAGACGTCGATCACCTTGTGCCACTGCGCGGCGCTCATGCCCGGCAGCACCGCGTCGTCGTGCACGCCGGCGTTGTTGACGATCACCTGCACCGGGCCGCCGGCCAGCATGCGCTCGCAGGCGGCGCGCGAGGCTTCGTCGCTCTGCAGGTCGAACACATGGCATTCGGCCTGGCCGCCCGCGGCGATGATGGTCGCCGCCAGTTGCTCGACGGCCT
Source organism: Variovorax paradoxus (assembly GCF_018614955.1). GTDB lineage: Bacteria > Pseudomonadota > Gammaproteobacteria > Burkholderiales > Burkholderiaceae_C > Variovorax > Variovorax paradoxus_J. The sequence goes on along the minus strand of NZ_JAGGNV010000007.1, from coordinate 53,146 downwards.
CGGGCCGCGAATTGGCATGCAGCAGCACGGTGGCGCCGTCGCGTGCCAGCCGCTCGGCGATGGCCGCGCCGAGGGCACCGCTGGCGCCGGTGATCAGTGCGCGTTTTCCGGCAAGGCTCATGACAAGGCTCCGGTTGCAAGCGGCGTATTGAGCACGACCACCGCACGGCCTTCGGCCAGCGGCCGGCCGTGCGCGTCCTTCACCGCGAATTCGTAGAGGATCTGGCTGGCGTCGCCCGAGGCGCGCTGCGCATGCACGTGCAGTTCGCCTTCGACCTGGTCGAGGCGCTGCACGGCAAGCCGCACGTTGCGCGCGCTGGCCAGGAAGCCGGCCGACGGCTCGCTGCCCTCCTTTGCGATCAGGCCGCCGTGCAAGGCCATGGCCTGCGCCGCGTATTCGATCGCATTCGGCGACAACAGCCCCCGGGCCGTGCGCAAGGGGTTGTCCTCGCGCCGATGCGTCGTGGTGGTGCAGTGGATGGCCTGCGCGTCCCACGACACCAGGCGCTCCAGCAGGCACATGCTGCCGCTGTGCGGAATGCGCCTTGCGATGCCGGCCTGGTCGAGCTGCTGCGGCGCGCTGGTCACGCAGGCTCCCTGCGGTCGGCCACCAGCAGCACGTTGGCGAAGGGCGTGCCTTCGCTCATCGGCATGCTCCGCACCGAAAAGCCGATCCCCTGCAGCAGCGCCATCCAGTCCGTCAATGGCCGGCCCCAGGTGGGCGAGACGCGATGGCCGCGGATGCGCGTGACGGTGCGGTCCACCCACTGGCTGATCGCGAAACCGCGCCGGCTGGCCATGTCGCCGACGCGCAGCAGCAGCCGCCCGCCCGGCTGCAGCGCGCCGTGCACGCGCCGCAGCACGCCTTCCTGCGCGGCGTGGTCGACGTAGTGCAGCACGTCGAGGATGACGACCAGGTCGCAAGCCGGCATGGCAGCCGTGCACATGTCGGCGCAGACGAAGCGCGGCGCCGGCTGCAGATGGCCGATGGAATTCTCGGCGCGCGCCACGTCCTTGGGCATCAGCTCGATGCCGGTGTAGTCGGCGGCAGCCGGCGTCATGGGCCATGCAGATGGCCAGTGACCCGCTCGCGACTGCATCGCGGCCATGGCCGAGAGCAGGCTCGCGAACAGACCCTGGCCGCAGCCGATGTCGACCACGCGCTGGTGACTCTCGCCGATCAGGCCGCGTTCGACGAGGCCGCGGAACACCGGATCGCGCCCCAGCTTGCCGCGCGCGAAATGCCAGGCGAAGTTGCCTGCCTTCTTGTACGGCGCAGTGGCCGCTTCATGCAATCGGCGCCATGCGGCGTCGGTCGTGGTCGATCGTTGTGAACTCATGCGGCCAATGCTTCCGGCAAGGTGACTGCGCGCAAACCGTTCGCATGAATGCGCGCCAACAAGGGGGGCAATACCTCGAGCACGACCGGCCGTCCGCCCGCCGTGCGCGCCGCGTGGCCGTCGTGAAGCAGCAGGATGTCGCCTGCCTGCAGATCGCGCGTGAGCCGCGCCAGCACGGTGGCCGCGTTGCGCTCGCGCGTGTCGAAGCCGCGGCGCGTCCAGCTCACGAGCGAAAGGCCCATGCGATGCAGCACCGGCGCAAGAAAAGGATTGCGAAGGCCCGCGGGCGCGCGAAAGCAGGTCGGCCGCTCGCCGCTCACTTCGTGCAGCACCTGCTGCGCGCGCGAGATCTCGGCCGCAAAACCGCGCGGCCCGAGAAAGGAGAAGTTGTGCCGATGCCGCGCCGTATGGTTCTGGATGCTGTGGCCGCGCGCCACGATCTCCCGCGCGAGGGCAGGATGCGCCAGCACGCGCTCGGCGATGCAGAAGAAGGTGGCGCGCTGGCCATGGGCGTCGAGCAGATCCAGAACCTGCGGCGTGACTTCCGGGTCCGGGCCATCGTCGATGGTGATCGCGACTTCGCGGCGCGCAACGGCCGCCTGCGGCAGTCGCGTGACGTTCGGGCCCAGCAGGGTGCTGCGTGGCGTGAGCCCTGCGGCGGTGATCAGCGCATGGTTGAGCACGATCGCGCCGATGGCCCAGGGCGCGGCACCCGGCACCAGCACGCCGGCCGCGGTGGCGAGCAGGTGCCAGCCGACGCTGGCGCGAATAATCGGTGGCCAGGGCCAGGATTCGGAGACAGCAAGGGTTTGGGGCATCGGCGTGGATTTTCCCATCAGTGGCGGGCTGCGGAAGCGCCGGCCGGCCCGCGCGCGAACGCGGCCGACAGCAGCAGCGCGAGCAGTGCGCCGGGCGCCACCACGCGGCCGATCGCCGACAGCGCGGGAATCTCCGAGATCGCAATCAGCGTGAAGGACACCACCGTCGTGAGGTTGGCCAGCATCAGCGAGGCCAGCGTGTCCTCGTCGGCGCGGCCGGTCTCGCGCAGCTGGTCGAAGAAGAGCGCGTAGTTCGAGCCCACGGCCACCACCAGCAGCAGGCCCACGAGATGCAGGATGCCCAGCGGCACCTGCAGCACCGCCAGCCCGCCTAACGTGAGCAGCACCGCGACCAGCAGCGGCTCGCACACGGCCAGCAGCCGGCGCCCGGAGCGCAAGTAGACGCCCAACAACACGACCACCGCCAGTGCACCGAGCATCACCTGCACGAAGGCCTCGTGCAGGTAGCGCCGGTAGAGGCCGCGCAGCTCGTCGCCGACGTTGACCACCTGCACCTCGGGCACATCCGCCAGCGCCGCCGCGAGGCGGCCTGCATCGAAGCGCTCACCGGGATGCAGTGAGATCAGCGCCGACCAGCCGCCACCCGGGCGCTGGAACATCAGCGCGTTGACCACGGCACCCAGCGGCCCGCTTTCGAGATCGGCGCGCCGGATCATGGGCTGGGTACGCGCCTTCTCGACGTCGGCGAGGAAAGGCGCCAGCCGGCTGGCCGGCAGCGGCAGGCCCTGCATCGCTTCGGCCAGCCGCGTCTTCAGCGTCGCGGCATCGGGCAGGCTGGCGATGCGCGCGGCCTGCGCGGCCTCGCTGGGCAGCAGGCGCGTGACGCTTTCGAAGCCCGCCAGTTCGCCCTGGTCCACCAGCGCTTCGAGCTTGGCGGCGGCGGCCTCGGCATTGCGCAAGGTAGCCTGTTCGTCGGCGCCGCGGACCACGACCAGCGTGCCGCCGTCGCTGGCGCCGATGTCGGCACGCAGTTCCTCGTCGAGCTGCTGCGCCGCCTTCGGCACCGGGCTCATGGCACTCAATTCGGCGCGCCACAGATGGCCGCCCTGCCACAGCACCAGCGCCAGTGCAGCGGCGCCCAGGCCGACGAACACATAGCGCAGGCGCGGCAGCGCGCGCACGATGACGCCGGCGACCTGGGCCATCTGGCGCCGCATGCCCATGCCGGTTGCGCCGTCGGGCGCGAGCACCGGCAGCACGTGGCGCGCGACCAGCGCCGCGGCGATCAGGCCGGCCAGCGAGAACACGCCGAGCTGTGCGAGGCCGGGGAAGCCCGAGAACACCAGCGCCGCGAAGCCGCAGACCGAGGTGAGCAGGCCCAGCCGCACCGTGGGCCAGTGGATCTCGCGCCAGCGCTGCCAGCCGGTGCCCGGTACCGCGGCGCCGCGCGCCTGGATCAGGTAGTAGATCGCGTAGTCGACGGTCTCGCCGATCAGCGTGCTGCCGAAGCCCATCGTGAGTCCGTGCACTTCACCGAACCACAGGCTGACCGCCGCCGTGCCGCCCACCACGCCGGTCGCGACCGGCAGCACCGCGATGACCAGCGCGCGCGGCGAGGCGAAGGCCAGCAGCAGCAAGACGCCCATGACGATGCCGCCGACGGTGGCGAGCTTGATCGCCTCGCCCTTGATCTGGTCGCGGCTTTGCACCGAGAACACCGGTGCGCCGCTCATCTGCAGTTGCGGGCCGGCGCTGCCCATCTCGCGCGTGGCGGTGGCGAAGGCGCTGCGCACCCGCTCGACCGCGGTCGCCTGAGCGTCCAGGTCGCTGCCGGCCGCATGCGTGGTCGCCAGGATCAGTGCGCGCGGCGCGCTGCGCGAGGCCCACACGCCCTGTTCGCTGCGCGGCGAGCTCGCGGGAATCAAGCCTTCGGCGATGCGCTGCGTCTCGCCCGTCGGATCGCGTTCCAGCAGCGGCTTGGTGATATTGCCGGCCGGCGTGCCGAGCAGCGACAGGGTGTCGACGATCGCGTCGCGCAAGCCGGCAGCGGTGAAGCGCTCGGGCGTGATGTCGGGCGCGAGGCGGTAGCGGTTGTCGAAGAGCCAGGTGCCGGATTCCTTCCAGTCGCTGGTGTCGCCGTTCTGGACCTGGTCGAAGAGTTTGCTCTCGCGCATGGCCGCGGCCACGGCGCGCGACACCTCGGCGCGCTGCGCAGCGTCCTTGCCGCCTTTGATGCCGATGAAGAGCGTGCGCGATGCGATGCCGCTTTGCACCTGCTCGATCAAGACGCGCTGCCGCTCGTCCGGGCTTTCGGGCAGGAAGGCCGAGAGGTCGGCGCTGAAATGCGTGCGCGCGATCAGCGCGATGCCGGCCACGAGCGCCAGCAGCCAGATGCCGAGCACCAGCGCGATGCGCCGCCGGCCGGGTACGGCAGCGTGGCGCGTCACGGCGCGCTGCGCGTGGGGGTGATGCTCATCACCGAGCGATCGCCGCCGATGAACTCCATCTCGATGCCGAGCACTTCGCCCGCGCGCCCGCTCAGGCGCAGCGTGCGCACCTGGGCCGCGAGCTTCTCGTCGATGGGCACGAGGTCCAGCGTCCACTTGTCGGGCGTGCCGGAGACCGAGGTGCGGAAGTAGCGCGCGAGGCTTTGGGTGTTGCCGTTCAAGGTGCCGCGCATGGCTTCGACCATGCCGAGCAGCTCGGGCATGCTGTCGAGCGTCATGGTGCGCGTGCGGCCGCCGCGCGACAGGGTCAGCGTGTTGCCGTCGACCACCATTGTCTCGGGGCGCGGTGTGAGCGTGCGGCGCGTCATCTTGTCAGGCGCCTGGAAACTCAGCGTGCCGCTCGCGTCCAGCGGGCCTTCGAGGCCGCGCACGAAGCGCTGCTCGGTGAAGCGTGCCTCGCCGCTCTTCTGCTTGCCGAGCAGGCCCATCAGTTCAGGAAGGTCGAGGGCCCATGCGGACGATGCGGAGAAAGCCAGCACCGCCACGAGCCCCCTGCACCAGCGCTCAAGCCTAATCTTCGAGCCAGAAGTCATGAAAATTGAACCAGTTGTAGGGATAGGCACGGCACAAGGCCTCGAGCCGTGCCACATAGGTTTCGAGCGCGGCGCGGATGCGGCGTTCCCGCTCCGCGGGGTCGGATATGCGCTCGCTGAAGTCGGCCAGCGGCTCGAAGCGGACATCGTAGCGCGCCCCTCCGGCATAGAGCCCCGCCATGAAATACACCTTGCGGCGCAGCAGCGCCGCCAGCCGGAACGGCCCGTCATTGATAAGCGCCGGCTGCCCGAGAAAAGGCAGCTCGATGCTGTTGCCGCGTTGCTGGCCGCCCTCCTCCGGGCCCGGCAGCGTGCGATCGGCCAAGAGGCCCGCGAGGCCGCCGCCGTCGAGCCAGTCGCGCAGCGCGAGCATCGAATGCGGCCGACCCAGGGCGATGATGTGCGGCCGCAGCCCGGGCTGGCTGATCGCGTCGAGCACCGCGGTGATCTGCTGTGCGTTGTCTTGGTACATCAACATCGCGAGCCGCAGGTCTTCGGGGTTTTCGCTCTGGTGCTTGCAGGCGCCCACGGCCTCGAAGCTGCCAATGTGCGCCCCGAGCAGGAAGGCGCCCCGCCCCGCGTGCGCTTCGGCTTCGACCGGCAGGTTGCCGTAGACCCGGATGTCGAACAGGTCCATGCGGCCGCGCAGGAAATAGATGCGATCGAGCACCGTCGAGGCGAAGGCATGGAGCAGCTTGTAGCCGTCGGACCAGCCGGCGCGCGGACCGATGGCCCGGAACAGGTAGCGCTTGATGTGGCGCCGCTGCGCCGGCGAAAACAGCAGGAAGTAGAGGCAGATCGGGTGCAGGATGAGGCGCGTCAGCGGGCGCCCGCAGGTGATGGCGATCCAGCAGATCACGCGCAATGCCAGCATGTTGCTGCGCTCGGGCATGCGCGACCAGTCGGCCTGGCGCGGCTTCGCGTCGCCGGCCTCGGGGGGGATGCTGCTCATGCGGCGCTGCCCGGTGTCCAGCGCCCGCTCGCGGCCAGCACGCCGGAAGAGCGCACCTCGAAGCGCAGCCCGCGCGAGGCGCCGGCTTCGGGAATCAGATCGATCACCAGTGTGCTGCCCGGGCGCACCGGCGCGAGGAACTTGGCGGCCGCCAGCGTCGGCTGCGCACCGAGCCGCGCCGCCAGCGCGGGCACGCCCTGCACGGCTTCGAGCACCTCCGACAGCAGCAGCGCGCCCGGCAGCAAGGGCTGACCCGGAAAGTGACCCGCGAAGGCCGGATGGTCCGCCGGCACCTCGTGAGTGAGCTGCACCGGCGTGCCGTCCGAGGCGAGCTGCGCCAGCGCGAACTCGCGCAGCGCCCGGGCCGTGAGCTTGCCCGTGCCTTCCCGCGGAAAGGCCGTGACGTGCACCACGCGGCGCGGCACGAACACCGCTTCCAGCCGCTCGCGCAGCGCCGCGATGATCGCGTGCGCATCGAGCGCCGGCGCCACCACGAAGGCGATCGGCCGCACCACGCCATCGGTCACATCGTCGGGCAGCCAGAAGGCGCCGTCGACGACGCCCGGGATGCTGTTGAGATGGTGGTTGAGGTAGCCCAGCGAGCTGCGCCGGCCTGCCACGTGGATCAGGTCGTTGGCGCGGCCCAGCAGGCGGAAACGGCGCTCGTCGACCAGCTCCAGCACGTCGGCTAGCGGCGTCGGCTCGGGAATGAAATCGCCTTCGAAGATGAAGCGCTCGCCGCCCTCCGCGTCGTGCTCGGCATGCACGCGGATCTGGCCGAAGGTCTCCCAGATCTCGCTCTGCGTGGGCCGTCGCGTCGCGACTTGGCCCGACTCGGTGCTGCCGTAGATCTCGATCAGCATGCCGCCCGTGGCCTGCTCCGCCTGCGCCGCCAGCTGCGGCGAGAGCGGCGCGGTGGCCGAGAGGATCAGGTCCACCGGCGGCAGCGCCACGCCGGAGAGCAGCAAGGTCTTGAGGTGGAAAGGCGTGGTCACCAGCGCGCGCGGTTGTGGCACCGACGCCAGCGCCGCCGCGACATCGGCCGGAAAGAAGGGCCGGCCGCTGCAGAAGGCGGCGCCGCCCAGCATCGCCAGCAGCACCGACGATTCGAGGCCGTAGCTGTGCTGCACCGGCACCGTCGCGACCAGCGTGAGGCCGGACAGTGAAGAGCGACCGAGCAGGCCGGACAAGCGGCCGACCGCCGCCGCCACGTCGCCCACCAGCGTCTGCCACGACTTGGCATGCGGCTGCGGCGTGCCGGTCGAGCCGGAGGTCAGCAGGCTGACCGCATGCAGGTCGCTCGCGATCTCGGGCACCGGCTGCTCGCCCGCGTCGGCAACGGGAGCCCGGTGCTCGATCAGGATGCGCGGAAGGCCCGGCGTCTCGGCCTGTTCCGCATCGACGATGGCAAAGGTATGGCCGCCGGCCTCGACCAGGCGAGCCAACGTGTCGGGCCGCGCATCGGGCGGCAGCAGGCTGGTCTCGCCGCGCACCAGCGCGGCCGCCAGGCTGACCGCGAAGGCATAGCGGTCGACGCAGAGATTGATCACCGGTCCGCCGGCCTCGAGCTCGGGCGCAAAGCGCGCGACGTCGGCCAGGAACTGGCGCGCGCTCACCGGCACGCCGTGACGCCAAGCCAGCGGCGCATCGAGGTCGCGATCGCAAAGAAGCGGAATCGGATTCATCGCCGGGTGTGGGTGTCGACCGGCGCGTTGTAGAAGGCGCGCACGGTATCGATCAGGCGGGTGCGCTCGAATTCGGGATGCAGCCGGTAGCGCAGAAGGTACTCGCCCACGAACAGACCCGCCACCATCACCGGGGTGAGCAGATTGGCCAGCACCGACCAGGCGGCGAAGGACAGGGTCGCGTACACCGCGATCGAGGCCACGGTCATGAGCGCGAAGTAGCCGGTCCAGACACAGGTCACGCGCGCGGTGTAGGCGCGCATGGCCGGCGACAGCGGGTGGATGCGCGCGGCGAACTGGCCGATCAGCGACAGGCGGTCGCCGCGCAGCGTGCTGCCGAACCATCCGCACAGCAAGGCGTTGATGCCCGCATGCTGGAACACATAGAGCCGATTGGGGTCCCCCGCCTCGCCGCGCAGCACCAGCGCGAAGCCGATCACACCGGCCGCGCCGGCCACCGTGAGGCCCCAGGCGCCGAAGCGGCTACCGGCCAGGCCCAGCGCCGCCAGCCACAGCGGTGCGAGCAGCACCCCCACCGCCCAGGGCTCGGCGGCGTGGAACAGCATCATCCAATGGGAAATGCCGGCATAGGCCACCCCCGCGAGCAGCAGGAGCGCCATGCGCCATCGAGACATGGATCAGGAGTCGCCGCGATTCTGCGCGACGTGGGCCGCAAGACTGCGCAGCGACTGGAAGATTTGCTGATTGCGCTCGTCGTCGGAGCGCAGCTGGAAGCCGTACTTGCGCGAGACTTCGAGCGCGACTTCGAGGATGTCGATCGAATCGAGCCCCAGGCCCTCCCCGTACAGCGGCGCCGTGGGCACGATCTCGGAGGGTGCGATCTCGAGATTGAGCGACTCTACCAGAAGCACGGCCAGCTCGTTCTCGAGGGCTGACTGTTCGGGCGCATCGCCGACGGCGGAAATAGGGGGCTGGGTCGATGACAAATCAAACTCCGAGAACTTATGAATGAACTATCGCACGGGGTGCGAATTATAGGAGGCCGCCCCGAGCCGCTTCGCTAGACTGCACACCGTACCACTTGACCGGGAGCACCCATGGCCGACCCCCTTCTGATTGCCCGCCACGACACCATCGAATGCGCCCTGCTGCCGGGCCTGACCAACCGCCACGGCCTGATCACCGGCGCCACAGGCACCGGCAAGACCGTCACCTTGCAGACCATTGCCGAGCAGCTCTCGAACATCGGCGTGCCGGTCTTCATGGCCGACGTCAAGGGCGACCTGACCGGCGCCAGCCAGAAAGGCAGCATCGGCGAGAAAATGGCCGCCACGCTCAAGGAACGCGGCATCGAGCTGCCCGCACCCCTCGCCTGCCCCGTCACGCTGTGGGACGTGTTCGGCGAACAGGGCCACCCGGTGCGCGCCACCGTCTCCGACATGGGCCCGCTGCTGCTGGGCCGCATGCTCAACCTCAACGAGACCCAGGCCGGCGTGCTGAACCTGGTGTTCAAGATCGCCGACGACAACGGCCTTTTGCTGCTCGACCTGAAGGATCTGCGCGCGATGCTGCAGCACGTGGGCGAGAACGCGAGCCAGTTCACCACCGAGTACGGCAACGTCAGCGCGGCCAGCGTCGGCGCGATCCAGCGCGGCCTGCTTTCGATCGAGAGCCAGGGCGGCGACAAGTTCTTCGGCGAGCCGATGCTCAACATCTCGGACTTCATGCAGACCGCGGACGGCAAGGGCGTGATCAACATCCTCGCCGCCGACAAGCTGATGAACTCGCCGCGGCTCTACGCGACCTTCCTGTTGTGGCTGCTGTCGGAGCTGTTCGAGCAACTGCCCGAGATCGGCGACCCGGAACAGCCCAAGCTGGTGTTCTTCTTCGACGAGGCCCACCTGCTCTTCAACGAGGCGCCCAAGGCCCTGGTGGAGCGCATCGAGCTCGTGGTGCGGCTGGTGCGCTCCAAGGGCGTGGGCGTGTTCTTCGTGACGCAGAACCCGCTGGACATTCCGGACACCGTGCTGGCGCAGTTGGGCAACCGCGTGCAGCACGCGCTGCGGGCGTTCACGCCGCGCGACCAGAAGGCGGTGAAGGCCACGGCGACGACGATGCGGCAGAAGCCGGGGTTGGATATCGAGACCGCGATCACCGAGTTGGCGGTGGGCGAGGCGTTGGTGAGTTTTCTGGATGCCAAGGGGCGGCCGAGCATCACCGAGCGCGTCTATGTGCTGCCGCCGGGAAGCCAGATCGGGCCGATCACGGCAGCGCAGCGGCAGGCGTTGATATCGAACTCGCTGGTGGCCGGTGTGTACGAAAAGGCGGTGGACCGGGAGTCGGCTTACGAGAAGCTCAAGGAGCGGGCCGAGACAGCGCCGGATGCGACGGCTGTCAAGGGCAAGCTTGGCACTGCGGCCGCAGAGGAATCTGGCGGACTGATGGGTGGGCTGAACGAGATCCTGTTCGGCTCCACGGGGCCGCGCGGCGGCAAGCGGGATGGCTTGGCGCAGACGATGGCCAAGTCGGCCGTGCGAACGATGGGGACCACTGTCGGCAAGGAGATCTTGCGCGGGGTGCTCGGGGGAATCTTCGGCGCCAAGACGCGGCGGTGACGCTGGCCATCGACTCAGGAGGACATTTGCTCTCTTCAAACGAAAGGTAGCAGCGACAAGCACAAGGCCTCCCCGCGCCCACCGCCCTCGCTAGCCAAGCGAATGGTTTGCCAGCAAACTCGCGGCCAACCAAAACAGAGGGACAGCCGCCGTGATCAAGTCCTGCTCGGTTTTTCGCGCTCCGCGACGTGCTTCGTGCGCAGTGTTCTTCGACGCTGCCTTGCTCGTCGCCGCGCTGTCCACGACTTTCGCGCGCGCGGCCTCCTTGACCTGGGACGCCGGAGGCCTCGCGACAAACACCTCGACGGCAACGGATGGTGGCGGGACCTGGAACACCACCACGCCCCGCTGGAACAACAACGCCACCGACCTGGTGTGGAACAACGCGGCGGGCGACGTTGCGATCATCGGCAACAACAATGGCGCCGGAGGCGTGCTGAACCTGGCCACGCCGATCACCGCCGGAGGCCTGATCTTCAACGCGCCGGCAAGCGGCAGCTACACCCTGAGCGGCAGCACCCTCACCCTCTCGGGCGCCCGGACCATCACCACCAACGCCAACGCGACCATCGCCTCGCCGCTCAGCGCGGGCGGCGGCACGCTGACCAAGAACGGCACGGGGACCCTGACGCTCTCCGGCGCGGTGAGCGGAGCGGTCTCGGCGGCGGCCGGCACGCTGGTGATCCGAAGCGGCACCAACGCCACGACCTCCTACGCCATCTCTTCCGGCGCCGTGCTGGAGTTCAATGTCGCAACGACCAGCGATACATCGGTGGCCACCTCCTTCAGCGGCACGGGAACCTTGCGCAAGACCGGCGCGGGAACAATCAGCTGGGGGGTGCTGCCGGCCACCTTTGCGCTCGGCTCGGGCGCTCTGATCGATATCCAGCAAGGGCGCCTGACTGGCGGCAGCAACGCCAACGAGAACTGGACGAACAATTTCTCGGACCTCCGCGTCGCGTCGGGCGCGGTATTCAACGGCGTCGAAGCCAATGTGCGCGTCAACGTTCTGTCGGGCGCCGGCACGATCATGTCCGGACTGAACGGTGCTGGCTACAGCCAATTCACCTTCGGCGTGGGCAACGGCAGCGGCACCTTCGACGGGGTGCTTTCCGACAACGCCGCTTTCCGAGGCAACTACCACAAGGCCGGCTCCGGCACCCAGACCTTCACCCGGGCCAATACCTTCTCGGGGCAACTGCTCATCGGCGGCGGCATGCTGTCGGTGTCTGCCGTCAATCAGCTGGGCACCGGCACCGGCGCCAACTACCTGGCGATCCAGAACGGCGCCACCCTGCGCTACACGGGTACCGGCAGCGAGACCTCGACGCTACGCGACCTGTACTGGAACGCCGGGCCTGCCACCATCGAAGTCACAGCCGCCACCGGGGCCCTGACCCTCGACATCAGCGGCGGCGTGCGCAATCAGTCATTCACCAAGTCGGGAGCCGGTCAACTCATCTTGAGGACCACCGCGATCAATGAATTCAAGAACAGCCCGCTGATCGTCAGTGGCGGGATCCTGGAGTTCAACCAGGCCAACGCAGGCGCCATCACCCGTTTCGGGGGCGTGGTGACCGGTGCCGCAGGAACGCAGATCAAGGTGTCCGGCAGCGGCTATATCGGCAACGACGCGCTGACCTCGAATTGGAGCGCCAACCTTGCGAGCCTGGATGTGGGAGTCGGCGCCTCGTTCGACCTGCGTGGCGAGGGCATCACGGTCGACGCGTTGACTGGAGGCGGCACGGTCGCCAACAGTTTCGTCAGCGGCGTCGAGACACTGGTGGTCGGCATCAATGGCGGTTCAGGCACCTTCGACGGCACCATCCGTCAGACCGCCCCCACGGGATTCGTGACGACGGGCAGTCCCATCGTCGCGCTCACCAAGACCGGCGCGGGCACCCAGATCCTGACCGGCATCAGCAGTTACTCCGGGGGCACTTCCCTGAATGGCGGCACGCTCTCGGTGGCGCAAGACGGCAATATGGGCGCGTCGGCCGGGGTGCTCAGGTTCAACGGCGGCACGCTCAGGAGCACGGCCGGTTTCTCCACGGCGCGCTCGACCACGCTCAACGCCCTGGGCGGAACTATCGAGACCCAGATTGGTACCTTGACGCATACGGGCGCCATCGGAGGCGTCGGCGCCCTCGCCAAGACAGGCGCCGGAAATCTGACTCTCACCGGCGCCAACACTTTCACGGGCGGCACGACGATCGCGGCCGGCACGCTGCAACTGGGCAACGGTGGCAGCAGCGGCAGCATCGTGGGTGGCCAACAACGGCACCCTGGTCTTCAATCGTTCGGACGTCGTCAGCTTCGCCGGCGTGATCTCGGGCACCGGTTCCGTCTCCCAGATCGGCGGGGGCACGACCGTGCTGACAGCCGCCAACGCCTACAGCGGTGGCACCGCCATCACCGCCGGCACGCTGCAACTGGGCAACGGCGGCATCAGCGGCAGCATCGTGGGCAACGTG
>NZ_JAGGNV010000007.1:0-40217 GCF_018614955.1 Variovorax paradoxus | reverse complement strand
CCGGCGCGATCTCGGGCACCGGCTCCGTCTCCCAGATCGGCGCTGGCACCACCGTGCTGTCAGGTGCAAACACCCACGCGGGCCCCACCACGGTGGCCGCGGGCATCCTGCGGGCGGGCGCGGCCGATGCCTTCAGCGCCGCCTCCGCCCACATCGTGGCGGCGGGCACCACGCTCGATACCGCCGGCTTCAACCAGCGCGTGGCAGCACTGGACAATGGCGGCACCGTGAGCCTCGTCGGCGCTGTCGCGGGCAGCACGCTCACGGTCGCCGGGACCTACGCCGCGCATAGCATCCTGAGATTGGGCACCGGCCTGGCCGGCGGTATCAGCGTGAGCGACAGGCTGGTGCTCGACGGAATCGGCGCCAGCGCCAGCGGCAGCACCACGATCCAGATCGCGAACCCGGCAGGGCTGGGGGCGCTCACCACGGACGACGGCATCGAGGTGGTGAGCGGGCGCAACGGCGCGACCACCACCGCGCAGACGAGCAAGAGCGCTTTCAGCCTGGCCAACGGCCATGTGGACGCCGGCGCCTACGAGTACCGGCTCTATGCGGCCGATGCGCAGGGTGCGGGCGAGAACTGGTACCTGCGCTCCGCCGCGCCGTCCGTCCCGCCGGCGCCAGCGGTGCAGGTGCCGACCTACCGGGCCGAAGTGCCCCTGCTCGCGGCCTTGCCTGCGCAGCTCCGGCAGGCCGATCTGGCGATGCTGGGCAACCTGCATCGGCGCATCGGCGACGAAACCGATGCGCCCGCGCGGCGCGCCTGGGCACGCGCGGTGTACGCCGAGTTGGGCATCCGGCAGCCGGGCATCGCCCAGGCCCAGACCGATGGCCATGCGAGCGGCCTGCAGGCCGGCACCGACTTGCTGGCGCGCGGCGACTGGCGCGCAGGTGTCTACGTGGGCTACCTCGATGGCAGCGCCGATGTCACCGGCAATGCGCGCGGTGTGATTGCGCGGGTGGGCAGCAACGGTTTGCAGTCTCGCTTCCTGGGCGCCTATGCGACCTGGATGGACGCGAGCGGCCTGTACATGGACAGCGTGCTGCAGGGTGGCAGCCAGCGCTACACCGTGCGCCCGGACATCAACCCGAGCGTCTCGGGCAAGGCCAGCAGCGTCACCGCCTCAATCGAGATCGGCAAGTCCTTCGCACTCGACGAGCGCTGGAGCATCGAGCCGCAAGCGCAGATCGCCTATCAGCGCAGCAGCTTCGACGACCTTGCGCTCGGCGGCGCGCAGGTGAGCCAGGACGCCGCCAGCGGCTGGATCGCTCGCCTGGGCCTGCGCGTCAAGGGCGACATCGCGACCGGCGTCGGAAAACTGCAACCCTATGCCCGCTTGAACCTGTACCACGCGAGCTTCGGCGACGACGCGGCCAACTTCATGGGCCCGGCGGGCACGACGGTGATCGCGAGCGCGGGCGGCTACAGCGCGGCCGAAGCTGCGGCCGGCGCGACGTTGGCGCTGACGCCGAGCACCAGCCTCTACGGCGAGATCGGCCACCTGTGGAACATCGGCGGCGAGGCCACCATCAAGTCCTCCATGCAGGCCTCCCTCGGCATCAAGCTGCGCTGGTAGCTCCGCCCCTCACCACCGCAGCAACCGATGCCCGATGGCCGCCCCCGCCAGCACCGGCAGCGCCATCCCCGCCACATACCAGATCGCCAGGAACGGCGCCGCCAACTCCGGGCAATGCAAGGCATAGACAGCAGCACCCGCCCCCGCTGACATCGCACCCGCCGCCGCACCGGCAAGCGCCGGCTGCGTCGGCGCCAGGCTCTTCAGCGCGACCAGCGAGGCCACGAACACCGGCACCGAGATCACAGCGATGTTGAAGGCGCAGGTGCGCCAGGTCTGGCCCCAGAGCAAGGCCGTGCGCTCGTCGGCAGGCGCGAGGAACCAGGCCGCAAACCCCAGCACCCACAGCGCCAGCACCGGCAGCGCCAGGCCCAGCCATGCGCCGCGAACCCGCGCACCCGGGCGCGCCAGGCGCTGCACGATCACGAAGCCGGCAACGGCCACGCAGAGCGGAAACGCCAGCTTGACCCAGAACATCGGCCAGAACATGGTCTGCACCAGGTCGCGCCGCACGCCGTATTCGAAGACCATCCATGCGATCGACAGCGGCACGCCGGCCAGCAGCGCGATCGAGATGCGCCGTGCCGCCGCGTGCCGGGGCACCGGCTGCGCCTCGCGCGCCAGCAGGGAAACGAGCTCGTCTGTTTTCACGAAGAGGACTCCTTGATCTTCAGCGCCAGCGCCTTGAGCCCGCGGTGGATGCCGACTTTGATCGCCGATTCCGACATGCCGGTCTTGCGCGCCGCTTCGGCCACCGACAGGCCTTCGAGCTTGACGTGCACGATCGGCAGGCGATGCCGGTCGGGCAGCGTATCGAGCAGGCCCGCCAGGTCGCGGCGTGCGTCGCTGGCCTCGGTGGCCGATTCGGCGAAGACGGCCAGTTCGTCGTCCAGCGGATCGTTGAGCGCCTCGCGGCTGGCCTTGCTGCGCAGCAGGTCGATCATCTTGTAGCGCGCGATCGCATGCACCCAGGCCGTGAGGGGCTGGTCGATCTGGTAGGTGTGGCGCTGGTTGTGCATGGCTAACAGGCATTCTTGGACAAGGTCTTCCACGTCGTCGGGCCAGCCGAACAGCCGCCTGCCCAGGAACGCGCGCAGGTGTGCGCTGAGCTTCTGCAGGAAGGCGTGGTAGGCCTGGGCGTCACCGTCCAGGCCGCGCACGAACAGGTCGTGCAGCACCGTCTCCGCTTCGCTCTTTGCCATCGGGCTCCCACTTGTCATTCGTGCTTTCGCTCAAGCCGGTTACAGGCACAGCCAAAAAAAGAAATCCGGCGGATTGTGCCGTGCGCTGTAACCCAGTTCGCGCAGACTGCGAAGTAGAAACGACTGCGCCGAGCGGCGCGGTTGAAAACCTTCACTCAACCACTGGAGTTCATTCCATGATCACTCGTCCTCTCGCCATCACTGCCCTCGCCCTGGGCGCCCTCGCCGCCGGCTCCGCCATGGCGCAAGACAAACCGATGGCCGACAAGATGGCCGCGATGGAGAAGTGCTACGGCGTCTCGATGGCCGGCAAGAACGACTGCGCCGCCGGCCCCGGCACCACCTGTGCAGGCACCTCGAAGGTCGATTACCAGGGCAATGCCTGGAAGAACGTGCCGACCGGTACCTGCACGACGATGAAGACGCCCAAGGGCACAGGCTCGCTGACGTCCATCAAGTCCTGAAGATGTCTGCCCCCCGGCTTGCCACTTCGTGTGCTTCGCCACCCCCCAAGGGGGAGGCGCGGCCGCCTTGGGGCGGCCCGGCGGCGTCCGCAGACCCCACCGCCACCATGTCCAACTCGCTCACTGCAGGCGTCGGCCTCAAGCCGGAGCACTACGACGCTGCGCTGTCGTCGCAGGTCGAGGGCCTGTGGTTCGAAGTGCACCCCGAGAACTACATAGTGGCGGGCGGGCCGCGGCTCGGATGGCTGGAAGCGATCCGCGAGCGCCATCCGGTGTCGCTGCACGGCGTCTCGCTCTCGCTCGCGGGCGATGCCGAGCCCGATACCGCGCACCTCCAGCGGCTGGCGGCGCTCGCGCAGCGCATCCAGCCCGCATTGATCTCCGAACATCTCGCATGGTCGGCCTGGAAGGGCCAGCACTTTCCCGACCTGCTGCCTTTTCCGCGCAGCACCGAAGCGCTGCATCGCATCGCGGCCAACATCGCACGCACGCAGGACGCACTGAATACCACCATCGCGATCGAGAACCCATCCCACTACCTGCGCTTCGACGGGCACGAGTGGGACGAGATCGACTTCCTTGCCGAACTCGCGCGTCGCACCGGCTGCACGCTGCTGCTCGACATCAACAACGTCCATGTGTCGGCGCGCAATCTCGGCTACTCTGCCGAGCAGTGGCTCGACCGTTTTCCGCAGGCGCTGGTCAGCGAGATCCATCTCGCGGGCCATGCACTCGACCCGACGCTGGGCGAGGCGCTCTTGATCGATTCGCACGATGCGCCGATCGCGCCGGAGGTCTGGCGCCTGTATCGCCGCTTCATCGAGCGTGCCGGCATCCGCCCCACGCTGATCGAACGCGACGGCAATGTGCCGGCCTTCGATGAACTGATGGGCGAGCGCACGCAGGCCGACGCCGAACTGCGCCGCATCGCGCAGGAGACCGTGGCATGAGCACGTCACTCGCACAGTTCCAAGGCGCCTTCGCCAAGGCGTTGTTCGCGCCGCAGGACATCACGGATCCGATGGTGCGGCAACTCGCGTCGCAGCCCGCCTTCGCGGTCTATCGCAACACGGTGATGAAGGGCTGCATCGATGCGCTCGAAGCCAACTTGCCCGTAGTGGCACGGCTGCTAGGTAGCGAATGGTTTCGTGCCGCCGCGGCGCTGCACGTCGCGGCCGAGCCGCCGCACGATGGCCGGTTGATGAACTACGGCAGGGGCTTCGCCGAGTTCCTGCAAGGCTTCGAGCCGGCCGCCGAACTGCCCTATCTGCCCGGCGTGGCGCGGCTCGATGCCTCATGGTGCGAGGCCCATGCCGCGCAGGATGCGCCCGTGCTCGATGCCGCATGGCTCGCCCGCTGCGCGTCGGAGTTGCTCGCGACGCTGGTGCTCGAACCGCATCCGGCCGCGCGCTGGGCCTGGTTCGACGAGCAGCCGGTCTACAGCATCTGGGCGCGCAACCGCGCTCCCGCCGACGATGAAGAAGAGCTCGTCTGGCAAGGCGAAGGCGCATTGCTCACGCGTCCCGCCGACACGGTGGTCTGGCGCGCCATCACGAGGGCCGGCTGCGCCTTTCTCGATGCCTGCGCCGCCGGTCTGCCGCTGGCCGAGGCGGCCGAACGCGCGCTCGCCGTCGACCCCGATGCCGATCTCGCCGCCCTCCTCGAAAGCCTGCTGCGCGCAGGCGCCTTCACCGAAAGAACACCATGAACTCGAACGCCACAGCCTCCAATGCCCCAGCCTCGACCGAGGGTCATGGCCTTCGCGCACGCTGGAACCTGCTGGCCGAATGGCTCACGCGCATCGTGTCGCACGACGTGCTGGCCCTGGCCACGCGCGTGGCCATCGCCGCGATCTTCTTTCTCTCGGGCCGCACCAAGGTCGAGGGTTTCCTCACGCTGACCGACAGCGCCTACGAACTCTTCCGTACCGAGTACAAGCTGCCGCTCGTGCCGCCCGAGATCGCGGCGCACCTCGCGGCCTATGCGGAGCACCTGTTTCCGGTGCTGCTGGTGCTGGGCCTGTTCACGCGGTTGTCGGCGCTTGCGCTGCTGGGCATGACGCTGGTGATCCAGGTCTTCGTGTATCCCGACGCGTGGCCCACGCACCTCTCGTGGGCCGCGCTGCTGCTCTACCTGGCCGGCCGAGGAGCCGGCGCCCTGTCAATCGACCGCCTGCTTCGAGTGGCCTAGCTGCTTGCCAGTCGCAGAAGCCCTCGCTACATTGTGTTTTTTGAGGGCCTGCAATGTCCGTTGACACCGTTCCGACTCCTTCCACGCCACCTCTTTCCGCGAACCTCGAGCCCTCTTCCCCGTCCGCGTCCTCCCAGCGGCCGCACATTCGCCTGACCTCCCACGCGGGCGGCTTCGGCGCCCTGCCGATCCAGTGGGGCGCCGCCACCGCCGCCGAGCGCGGCCCGGTGGTCGGTACCACGACCAAGCGCGCGCATCGCAACGTGATCGGCACGCACAGCGGCTCCTACAGCGTCTACCGTGCGCTGGCCGTCGCGGCCGGTGCGCTCAAGCGCGAACACAAGGCCGACCTCACCAATACCGCGCCGACCGATGTGATCGGCCCTTATCCGCAATGGAGCGAGCCCGGCCGCATCGTCTCGCTCGATCCCTGGGGCGCGCTGGTGGCCGACGTGTTCTCCACCGAGCTGGCGGCCGGCTACGACATCCGCCCCACCATCGCCATCACCAAGGCGCACGTGATCCTGCCCGAGGTGATCGAGGCGCTGCAGACCGGCCGCCTGAAGGCCGACGGCAAGTTCCTCACGGCCGGCGGCGCGGCGATGGTCACCAAGGCGGCGATCGAGCCGGTCTGGTACCTGCCCGAGGTCGCCAGGCGCTTCGGCTGTTCCGAGACGGATCTGCGCCGTGTGCTCTTCGAAGAGACCGGCGGCATGTACCCCGAGCTCGTGACGCGCTCCGACCTCGAGGTGTTCCTGCCGCCCATCGGCGGCCAGACCCTCTACATCTTCGGCAACGCGCGCGACCTGGCCAACCCGGATGTCGAGCTAACGGCGCGCATCCACGACGAGTGCAACGGCTCCGACGTGTTCGGCTCCGACATCTGCACCTGCCGGCCCTACCTCACGCATGCGATCGAGGAGTGCATCCGCGGCGCGCAGCGCGGCGGCGTCGGGCTGATCGCCTACTCGCGCAAGGAAGGCCGGGCGCTGGGCGAAGTGACCAAGTTCCTGGTCTACAACGCACGCAAGCGCCAGGTGGGCGGCGACACCGCCGACCAGTATTTCGCGCGCACCGAGTGCGTGGCCGGCGTGCAGGACATGCGCTTCCAGGAGCTGATGCCCGACGTCTTCCACTGGCTCGGCATCCGCAAGATCCATCGCCTGGTCTCGATGAGCAACATGAAGTTCGACGCCATCACCGGCTCGGGCATCGAGATCGGCACGCGCGTGAACATCCCCGACGAACTGATCCCGGCCGACGCCCGCGTCGAGATGGACGCCAAGATGGCGGCCGGCTACTTCACGCCCGGCGTGGTGCCGGACGCCGAGGAACTCAAGAAGGCCAAGGGCCGGAAGCTGGATCAATGAGCAAGGACAACTACGGGCTCGACCCGGATCGCCCCACCTCGAACGCGGCCGTGCGCCATGCCGATGCCGACGGCCATGTCGACCCGGCGCTCGAATTCGTGGCCGACACCACGCAACCCGCGGGTGCCGCGGCCTTCCTGCGCACCACCCGGGCGGTACGCATCCGCGCTGCCCAATTGCTGGGGCGTGCGCGCCGCGGCGAGTCGGAATGGTTCACCATCGGCGACGAGGCTGCGCTCGAGGACACCGCCCGCACCGTGGCCGAGGTGACGCGCGAACGCTACCCCTGGGACACCATTCCGTACCACAGCCGCTGGCGCCACTTCGAGGCCGGCGGCGTGAACCGTCTCAAGGAACTCGATCGGCTGCTGGGCCCCGTGGACAGGCCCAAGCGCGCCCGCGCCCACATCGATCTGGTGCTGGTGAGCGTGCTGCTCGACGCCGGCGCCGGGCCCGAATGGCACTACATCGAGCCGTCCAGCGGCAAGCGCTTCACGCGCTCCGAGGGCCTGGGCGTCGCCAGCTTCCATGCCTTCACGAGTGGCCTGTTCTCCTCCAACCCCGACCGCCCCTTGCAAGCCGACGCGGCCGGCCTGCGCGGCCTGGTGACCGACCGGCTGGGTGACGCTTTCCAGGTCAGCGAAGTCAATCCGATCGTGGGCCTCGCGGGCCGCGCCACGCTGCTGCGCCGGCTCGGCGAGGCCATGAGCGAACAGCCCGAGACCTTCGGCGACGACGGCCGGCCGGGCGGCATCTTCGACGCGCTGGTCAGCCCGCTGGGACCGGCCGCGCCACCGACGGCCGAGACCACCGCGCACGAGATCCTCTCGCTGCTGCTCGAATCGCTGTCGGGCATCTGGCCGGCCGCCAATGCGATCGACAGCCTCGCGGCGGACGGCAGCGATGCCGCCGGCGGCATCGGCTCGGGCGACCCGGCGCTGGCGCTGGGCGACTGCTGGCGCCACAGCGCGGTGCGCGGGCCGGGGCTCACCAACGGCTGGATGCCCTTCCACAAGCTCTCGCAATGGCTGACCTATTCGCTGCTCGAGCCTTTCGAGTGGGCCGGCGTCAAGGTGCGCCATCTCGAGGCGCTGACCGCCTTGCCCGAGTACCGCAACGGCGGCCTCCTGCTCGACAGCGGCGTGATCGTGCCAAAGGACCCGGGCCTGCTCGAACGCACATGGAAGGTGGGCGACGAGTTCATCGTCGAATGGCGCGCGCTCACCGTCGCGCTGCTCGACGAGCTCGCGCCCCGGGTGCGCAAGGTGCTCGACCGCAGCGAGGAAGAGCTGCCGCTGGCCCGCATTCTGGAAGGCGGCACCTGGGCCGCCGGCAGAGCGCTGGCACAACGCTTGCGTGGCGGTGAGCCACCCTTGCGCATCGAGAGCGACGGCACGGTCTTCTAGACTTCTCCTTTTTCTCCTAACAACTCTCATGAGCAACGTCCACCTCGTCGACCATCCCCTCGTCCAGCACAAACTCACGCTGATGCGCCGCAAGGAAGCCAGCACCAACAGCTTCCGGCGCCTGCTCAACGAGATCAGCATGCTGATGGCCTACGAGGTCACGCGCGACATGCCGATGCAGGACATCGAGATCGAGACCCCGCTCGAAACCATGAACGCCAAGGTGATCGACGGCAAGAAGGTGGTGCTGGTCTCCATCCTGCGCGCCGGCACCGGCATCCTCGACGGCATGCTGAGCGTGGTGCCGGGAGCGCGCGTGGGCCACATCGGCCTGTACCGCGACCCCAAGACGCTGACCGCGATCGAGTACTACTTCAAGATGCCCGGCGGCATGGAAGAGCGCGACGCGATCGTGGTCGACCCGATGCTGGCCACCGGCAATTCGGCGGTCGCCGCGGTGGAGCGGCTCAAGGAACTGAACCCGAAATCGATCAAGTTCGTCTGCCTGCTGACCTGCCCCGAGGGCATCAAGACCTTCCAGGCCGCGCACCCCGACGTGCCGATCTACACCGCGGCCATCGACCGCGAGCTCAACAGCCACGGCTACATCCTGCCGGGCCTGGGCGATGCCGGCGACCGGATCTTCGGCACCAAATAAATTCCATTTCAACGAGGAGAAGTCCGTGTTCCTACGCCGTCAGCTGATCATCCGTTCGGTCGCCATCGCCGCCGCGCTCGCGGCCGGTGCGCCCAGCCTCGCGCTCGCGCAGGCCAAGCTCAAGGTGGCGGCGGTCTATACCGTGCCCTTCGAGCAGCAATGGGTGGGCCGCATCCACAAGGCGCTCAAGGCGGCGGAGGCGCGCGGCGAGATCGAATACAAGGCCACCGAAAACGTCGCCAACGCCGACTACGAGCGCGTGATGCGCGAGTACGCGCAGGCCGGCAACCAGCTGATCCTCGGCGAGGTCTTCGGCGTCGAAGCAGCCGCGCGCAAGGTGGCGAAGGACTTTCCGAAGACGGCCTTCCTGATGGGCTCCTCGCTCAAGCCGCAGGCGCCGAACTTCTCGGTCTTCGACAACTACATCCAGGAGCCGGCCTACCTCTCCGGCATGGTGGCCGGCGGCATGACCAAGACCAACAAGATCGGCATGGTCGGCGGCTTCCCGATTCCCGAGGTCAACCGCCTGATGAACGCCTTCATGGCCGGCGCGAAGGAAACCAATCCGAAGGTGGAGTTCAGCGTGAGCTTCATCAACAGCTGGTTCGACCCGCCCAAGGCCAAGGAAGCCGCCTTCGCGATGATCGACAAGGGCGCCGACCTCATGTACGCCGAGCGCTTCGGCGTCAGCGACGCGGCCAAGGAGAAAGGCAAGCTCGCGATCGGCAACGTGATCAATACGCAGGACAAGTACCCCGACACCGTGGTCGCCTCGGCGCTCTGGAACTTCGAGCCCTCGGCCGACCGCGCGATCAAGCTCGTGAAGGAAGGCAAGTTCGCGGCCGAGGACTACGGCCCCTATTCGATGATGAAGCACAAGGGTTCGGAGCTGGCGCCTCTGGGCACCTTCGAGAAGAAGGTGCCGGCCGACATCGTCGCCAAGGTCAAGGCCAGGGAGGCCGACATCCTTTCCGGCAAGTTCACCGTGAAGGTCGACGACAGCCAACCAAAGCCCACCGCGAAGTGAAGGGGCTGCGCTCCATTCTGGCCGCCTGCGCACTGGCCGCGGGCCTCGCGGGCTGTGCCGGCGTCGCGCCGGACGCACGCGCCGTGCGCCTCGACGACACGCCGCGCATGGCGGTGATCTCGGCCTTCCAGCCTGAGCTCACGCTGCTGCTGGCCAAGCTGCAGGGCGCGAGGAAGTACAGCGTCAACGGCGTCGAGTTCACGACCGGCACGCTCGAAGGGAGGCCTGTCGTGCTGTTCCTCTCGGGCATCAGCATGACCAATGCGACGATGAACACGCAGCTTGTGCTCGATCGCTTCCGCGTCACGCACCTGGTGTTCAGCGGCATCGCAGGCGGCGTCAATCCGCAGTTGCACATCGGCGACGTGACCGTGCCGGTGCAGTGGGGCCAGTACCTCGAGGTGCTGATGGCCCGCGAGGCGGCGCCCGGCAAGTACAGCGCGCCGGCCTGGATGAAGGACGCCACCCTGCCCGCCTTCGGCATGATGCATCCGCGGCCGGTGGAGGCGCGTTCGGCGGCCAAGCCCGAGATCACGCGCAAGTTCTGGTTCGAGGCCGATCCGAAGATGCTCGACGTGGCGCGCAGCCTGCGCAGCGTCGAGCTCGCCAACTGCAGCAGCGCCGGCAAATGCCTGAGCCGCAAGCCGCAGCTCGTGATCGGCGGCAACGGTGTCTCGGGCCAAGCCTTCATGGACAACAAGGCCTTCCGCGAATACACCTTCAAGACCTTCCAGGCCAACGTGCTGGACATGGAAACCGCGGCGGTCGGCATGGTGGCCTACAGCAACGGCGTGCCCTACATCGCCTTCCGTTCGCTGAGCGACCTGGCGGGCGGCGGCGAGGGCGAGAACGAGATGGGTACCTTCATGGGCATCGCGGCGGACAACTCGGCAAAGGTGCTGCTGGCTTTCCTCGAGAACTGGAAGTAGCTTTTGTCGTCCGTCCTGTCGTTGCGCAGCATCACCAAGCGCTTCGGCACGCTGGTGGCGAACGACGCGGTCTCGCTCGAACTGCGCTCCGGCGAAGTGCTGGCGCTCCTGGGCGAGAACGGCGCCGGCAAGTCGACGCTGATGTCGATCCTGTTCGGCCACTACACGGCCGACGCGGGCGGGATCGAGGTCTTCGGCCGGCCCCTCGCGCCCGGCAATCCGAAGGCGGCGCTGGCCGCGGGCGTGGGCATGGTGCACCAGCACTTCACGCTGGCAGACAACTTGAGCGTGCTCGACAACGTGATGATGGGTACCGAGCCGCTGTGGCAGGGGTTCTCACGGCGCAGCGCGGCGCGTGCCAGGCTGCTCGAAGTGTCGCGGCGCTTCGGGCTGCCGGTGCAGCCGGACGCAACGATCGGCAGCCTCTCGGTCGGCGAGCGGCAGCGCGTCGAGATCCTCAAGGCGCTGTACCGCGGCGCGCGCATCCTGATCCTCGACGAGCCCACCGCCGTGCTGACGCCGCAAGAGAGCGAGGCGCTGTTCCACACCCTGGCGCAGATGGTGGCGCAGGGCCTGTCGATCATCTTCATCAGCCACAAGCTGGCCGAGGTGCTGCGCGTGTCGCATCGCATCGCGGTGCTGCGCGGCGGCAAGCTGGTGGCCGAAGCGCGCACCTCCGAGACCACGCAGGCGCAGCTCGCGCTGTGGATGGTCGGCCATGCGATCGAAGGCGTGGTGCGCAGCCCCGCGCGGCAGGTGGGCGACGCGGTCTGCGTGCTGGACCATGTGCAAACGGCAGGCAGCGGTCACGACCGGCTGGCGGATGTGACGCTCTCGCTCAGGGCCGGCGAGATCACGGCGATCGCGGGCGTTTCCGGCAATGGCCAGGTCGCGCTGGCGGAGCTGCTCTGCGGCACGCGCCGCGCGACCGGCGGCACGGTGCAGCTGATGGGGCGTGCCTTGCCGGCCTCGCCTGCGCGGCTGGTCCAGCGCGGCGTGGCGCGCATTCCGGAAGACCGGCACGCGGTCGGCGTGCTGGGCGACCTGCCGGTATGGGAGAACGCGGTGTCCGAGCGTCTGCGCAGCACGGCCTTCTCGCGCTGGCTGTGGGTGCGGCGCGCTGGCGCACGCGCGCATGCGCGGCGCATCGAGAAAGCCTACGACGTGCGCGGCGCCGGGCTCGAATCCCCGGCGCGCTCGCTCTCGGGCGGCAACATGCAGAAGCTGATCCTCGGCCGCGCGCTGCTGGCGCCCGATGCGCCGAAGGGCCACGGCAAGACCGCGCGGCTGATCGTGGCGCACCAGCCAACCTGGGGGCTGGACATCGGCGCCGTCGCCTATGTGCAGCAGCAGCTGATCGCGGCGCGCGATGCCGGCGCCGCGGTGCTCTTGATCTCCGACGATCTCGACGAGGTGCTGGCGCTGGGCGACCGCGTGGCCGTGATGCACGGCGGCCAGCTCGGCGAGCCGCGGCCGGCCTCGGCCTGGACGCGCGAAGCCATCGGCTTGGCGATGGCCGGATCCCGAGGATGAGGCTGGAGCGTCGTCATGAAATATCTCGCGCGGCCCTGGTGCTCGCGCCCTTCGGCGCGGTCGGCTTCACCCTGCTGGTCAGTGCGCTGCTGGTGCTCTTGGCCGGCGCACCGGTAGGCCGCACCTACGCCTTGCTGCTGCAAGGCGGCTTCGGTTCGGTATTCGCCTGGAGCGAAACGCTGACGCGCGCCATTCCGCTGGTCCTCACCGGGCTGGCCGCCACCGTGGCCTTCAAGGCCCGGCTCTTCAACATCGGCGCCGAGGGCCAGCTCTACGGCGGCGCGCTTGCGGCCGTGGCCGTCGGCGGGCTGCATGGCGGCACCGGCTTCGCGCTCCCGACCTGGGTGCTGTTCCCGCTGATGATGGGAGCGGCCGCGATCGTCGGCGCCCTGCTGCTGCTCGGCCCGGCGCTGATGAAGAACAAGCTCGGCGTCGACGAGGTGGTGACCACGCTGCTCTTCAACTTCATCGTGCTGCTCGGCGTCTCGGCGATGCTCGACGGGCCGATGAAGGACCCGACAGCGATGGGCTGGCCGCAGAGCGTGTCGCTGCAGCCCGAGCTCGAACTCGGCCGGCTGATCGCGCAGACCCGCGTGCACACCGGCCTGCTGTGGGCCGGCGCGCTGGCGGTGATGGTCTGGGTGCTGTTCAAGTACACCGTGGTCGGCTTCGACATCCGTGCGACCGGTGCGAATGCGCGCGCAGCCGCCTTTGCAGGCGTGCCGGTCACGCGCACCGTCGTGCTGGTGGCGCTGCTCTCGGGCGCGCTGGCCGGGCTGGCGGGCGCGATCGAGGTGGCGGGCCGCACCAGCTACGTCACGCTCGACATGTCGCCGGGCTACGGCTACAGCGGCATCGTGATCGCGATGCTGGCCGGGCTGCATCCCTTGGGCGTGCTGGCGGCGGGCGTGTTCGTCGCCGGCGTGCTGGTCGGCGCCGACACCATGAGCCGTGCGATCGGCGTGCCGACCTACATCGCCGACGTGATCGTGGCGGCCTCGCTGATCGCGGTGCTGGTGGCGACCTTGCTCACGCAATATCGGGTGCGGTGGAGATGAGCGACATCGCCGACATCCTGTCGAACGCCTCGTTCTGGGTCGCGGTGCTGCGCATCGCCACGCCGCTGATCTTCGGCACGCTGGGCGTGCTGCTGTGCGAGCGCGCGGGCGTGCTGAACCTCGGCATCGAAGGGATCATGGTTGCGGGCGCCTTCGCCGGCTGGCTCGCGGTGTATGCCGGAGCGCCGCTGTGGATCGGCGTCGCGGTGGCCGCGCTGACGGGCGCGGTCTTCGGCCTGCTGCATGCCTTTCTCACCGTAGGGCTCGCGCTGTCGCAGCATGTGTCGGGCCTCGGCATCACGCTGCTGGCGACGGCGCTCAGCTACTACGGCTACCGCGTGAGCTTTCCGAAGGTGAACACGCCGCCGACCGTGACGCCCTTCGCGCCGATGGAGTGGCTGCATGTCCCGGTGCTCGATGCGCAGACGCCGCTCACGCTGTTCGCACTGCTGCTGGTGCCGGTGCTCGCGTACATCCTCTACCGCACGCCGCTGGGCCTGGCGCTGCGCATGGTCGGCGAGAACCCGCAGGCGGCCGAGGGCCAGGGCGTCTCGGTGGCCGCCACGCGCAGCGGCGCCATCGTCGCCGGCTCGGCGCTGATGGGCGTGGCGGGTTCCTTCCTCACGCTGTCGGCCTTCAACGCCTTCTTCTTCAACATGGTCAACGGCCGCGGCTGGATCTGCGTGGCGCTGGTGGTCTTTGCCTCCTGGCGGCCGGCCAAGGCTCTGCTGGGCGCCCTGCTGTTCGCTTTCTTCGACGCGCTGCAGTTGCGGCTGCAACAATCCGGCGATGCGGTGCTGCCCTACCAGCTCTACCTGATGCTTCCCTATGTGCTGTCGATCGTGGCGCTGGTGCTGGTGGCACGCAAGGCCAGCTATCCGCAAGCCCTCATGAAGCCGTACCGCAAAGGCGAACGCTGATCCGGTTTCAAGGCGGGCCCAGTGGGTTGATCACGCCCGCCGCCGGAATATTCGACTGGCCCTTGTGCTTCTCGACGAAGTTGAACAGGTCGCTGATCTTGAAGGCGCCATCGGCCGAAGGCAGCACCGTGCTCTGCGGGTTGTTGAGCACGCTCTCAGGATCGTCCTTGAGCAGCCCGATGAAGACCTCCGCGACGATGGCCGCGCCGGCCGGGCCGAGATGCTCGCCGCCGGCCTTGATTTCCGCCTCCTTGAGCAGATAGAACCACAGCGGCGTGTGGCGGCCGATGTTGAACTTCTTGACGACCTTCCGCCCGTTCCGGATTCCAGCTGGGCCCTGGTCAGCACCGGCTTGCTCATGCGCGCCGCCACCGCCTGCCCGGTGGGCAGCCTGTAGTGGCGCGAGCTGCGCAGCAGGTTGAGCCTGGCCAGCGGAATGCCCTTGACGGGCGGGTTGGCCGCCGGGTCGCCGCCGATCATCAGCTGGTCCGACAGGCTTGCATCGATCGCGCCAGCCATTTGCGGCTTCGCGCCGAGACCGGGGAAGAACGCGCTCCAGTCGAGCAGCCAGTTGGTCGGGTACTGCAGGTGGCCGAAGAACCCGCCGTCGCCGGTGAAGGTGAAAGCCAGCCTGAAGTCGGTGCCTTGGGGAAACACGCGGTTGAAGTTGTAGACGGAACGCACCATGCTGTGCCCGTAGCGATAGGCTGCGCCCGAGAACTCCAGCGGAATGAAGGGCTGCGTCGCCAGCGCGCACGGGCCGATCCGGTAGAACCACAGCTTCTCCAACGCCTCCTTCAGCGCCTTCTTGCCCACGATCAGCGGCAGGAACTGGTTCAGCAGGATCTGCTGGTAGTGCTGGATGACGATCAGGCGCACCTCCTCGAAGGACTTCTCGGGAAACTCGGTGCACACGGCATTGTGGAAATGCAGCATCGTGCGGTGCAGCTGCGCGATGATCAGGTTCTCGTCGTTTCGCTTGTCGCCCAGGATGGCGGTGCGGTCGCCGAGCCCGAAGCAGGCACGGGGCAAGTCGTACGGCGCGCCGTCCAGATCCTTGACGGCCTGCACGTCCTGGCCCGGTCCGCCCTTGGGGTCGGCCACCGGGCCGATGAGGAACTGTTGCTCTTGGTGTCGGTCTGCCGGCGGTAGAGGAAGGGCTGATCGCGCGGGCCCGAGCCGTAGAGACTGTCGAGGTCCAGCGCCGGGGTTCGGAAGTTGACGAGGTCCGCGACATCGACCGCGTTCTCCCCGATGCTGGTCGGATCGAAGGTGATGTCGTGGTCGACGAACTGGCCGAAGTAGGTGAAGCCCGCCGGGATCACGCCGGGCGTCGGCGGCCCGCCGGCATGCATCGCGTCGCCGAGTTCCTCGGCCACCTGGGCATCGGTTGCCGCGCTGCCGGTGGTCCACGGGCTGCTCGACAACTCGGGGAACAGGAAGCCGAAGCGGCCCGGCTTGACGATGTTGCTGCGCACCGGGTCGGCGTTGGCCGTGCTCTCGCCATGGCTGGTGGGCGGCTTGGGTGGTGGGGGAGACTTCGAGGACCGGCTGTTCATCACGGGACTCCTTGGGGAGTATTTCGCCTGCAGAGGAAAGCACACCCCCGGGACCCTCGTCGCCGTGGGCCAGATCGTTCAGTAGGGGGTGTCGAATCTCCGCGCAAATGCGCGGATCGTGTCGGCCGCCGTTCACGGCGCCGAATGAGCGCGACATCGAAGTGCCGAGCAGTCCGGCATCGATGCGGATCATTGTGGGCGCCGCAGCCGTGATTTTTCAAAGGTTTGCAGCGCGGCATTCGTCATACGACACCCGCTCTAATGCACTCCAATTACGACGGGCGCCATAGCCGGGAGACCTGATCGCGGCCCACATAATCCGAACATCAGGCACGATTGCTGCAGGCCACGAGACCCGCCCATGCTGAATCTCCTCATCACCCACGCCACCCTCCCCGACGGCCGCACCGACATGTCGATCGCCGTGCAGGACGGCCGCATCGTCGAAGTGACGGCGGGCCTCGATGCACCGGCGCACGAAAAGCTCGACGCCCAGGGCCTGCTGGTCGCACCGCATTTCATCGACCCGCACTTCCACATGGACGCCACGCTGAGCTACGGCCTGCCGCGCGTCAACCAGAGCGGCACGCTGCTCGAAGGCATCGCACTGTGGGGCGAGCTCAAGCCGCTGCTCACGGCCGAGGCGCTGATCGAACGCGCACTCGCCTACTGCGACTGGGCCGTCGCCAAGGGCCTGCTCGCGATCCGCAGCCATGTGGACACCAGCGACACGAGCCTGCTCGCGGTCGATGCGCTGCTCGAAGTCAAGCGGCGCGTATCACCCTACCTGGACCTGCAGCTGGTCGCCTTCCCGCAGGACGGCGTGCTGCGCTCGCGCGGCGGCGTAGCCAACTTGAAGCGCGCGCTCGACAAGGGCGTGGACGCGGTCGGCGGCATTCCGCACTTCGAACGCACCATGGCCGACGGCGCCGCAAGCGTGAAGCTCTTGTGCGAGCTGGCTGCCGAGCGCGGTCTGCCGGTGGACATGCACTGCGACGAATCGGACGACCCGCTCTCGCGCCACATCGAGACGCTGGCCTTCGAAACGCAGCGCCTCGGGCTGCAGGGCCGGGTCACCGGCTCGCACTGCACCTCGATGCATTCGATGGACAACTACTACGTGAGCAAGCTGCTGCCGCTCATCGCCGAGGCCGGCGTCAGCGTGGTCGCCAACCCGCTGATCAACATCACGCTGCAGGGCCGCCACGACAGCTACCCCAAGCGGCGCGGCATGACGCGCGTGCCCGAGCTGATGCGCCAAGGCGTGAACGTCGCCTTCGGCCACGACTGCGTGATGGACCCCTGGTACGGCATGGGTTCGGGCGACATGCTGGAGGTCGCGCACATGGGCCTGCACGTGGCGCAGATGACGAGCCAGAGCGGCATCCGGCAGTGCTTCGACGCGGTCACGGTCAATGCCGCGAAAGTGTTCGGGCTCCGCGGCTATGGACTCGAAGCGGGCTGCGATGCGAGCTTCGTGCTGCTGCAGGCGCGTGACCCTGTCGAGGCGATCCGGCTGCGCGCGACGCGGCTCAAGGTGTATCGCAAGGGCCGGCTGCTGGCCGAGACGCCGGCTGCGACGGCGTCCCTGCACCTGGCGGACCGGCCGGCGGCCACCGCCTGGATGCATCCGAAGCACTGAGCTCAGGCGAACGCGGCGACCGCGCGCCACATATGGACCTTCGATAGAAAGGTGCCGCCCTGTGCGACGGCGAACGGCTCGACGCCGAAGGCGGCAAAGCCGCAACGCTCGTAGAGCGCCTGCGCGGCATCGTTGCCCTGGGTCACCGTCAACTGGATCAGTTTGACGCCCTCGCGCGCCGCAGCCTCCGCCAGCAGGCCCAGCACCAGCTGGCGGCCGAAGCCGCCTTGCCGGGCGGCCGGCGCGACATACATGCCGAACAGGTTCGCCTTGTGCCGCGACTTCTCGCGCGACTCGAACAGCAGGCCTGCCGCGCCTGCCAGAAGGCCCATGGCGTCGAAGGCGCCCAGCACGACCTGCGGTGCCTGCGGCGAGGCATCGAGCCGCGACGTCCACCACGACAAGGGCAAGGCCTCGCGTTCGGCCACGGTGGAGGTGAAGGCGTCGGGATGGCGCGCGTAGGCTTCGAGCATCAGCGCCCGGTACGCTGCGGCGTCGTCGGGGGTCAGGCGGCGAAGGCTCACGGTTTCACAGCTTGACGGGCTCGGCCTCGTAGATCTGGATCGTGGGCGCCGCCGCAGCAAGCCCGCCGGCCGCCTTGGCGAAGGCACGCGAGGCCGGGACCGCAAAGTGGGCCAGGAGTGCCGCCCGATCTACCCATTGCTCGATGAAGACCAGGCGCAGCGCGTTTTCTGCGTCGCGGTGCACGGCATGCGAGATGCAGCCCGGCTCGGCGCGCGAACGGCGCACGTGTTCGAGGCTCAGCGCGAGGACTTCGTCCACGGTGTCGCTCTTGGCGAGGATGTCGCCGGTCACAAGAATCATGAGACTCTCCTTGGGTCACGCGCCTTCGGGCAGGTTGTAGTCGAAATCGTAGAAATGCTTGCCGTCGGCGATGCGGATCGCCAGCCTGCCTGCAAGGCCGGCGAGCTGGCCGGTGGCCGAATCCGGCACGACGGTGATCGACAGCTGCTGCTCGCCGCGCGTCATGGTGCCCGTGTGCTGCAGGACGAAGCTGCCCTCGCGGCCGTGCAGCGTCGCCGTCACGCGCTCGATGGCCACGTAGCCGGCCGATCCCTGCGTCGTCGTGACGGCGCTCAGCATCTCGCCCTGGCCGGTGCCCGCGAGGTCGCCGCTGAACTGCTTGTCGAGCGACATCCTGCCGAGCGTCGCGCCTTCGGTCTGCTCGCTCTGCCAGAGCGGCTGCATCTTCACTTCGAAGGTGCCGCTTGCCTTTTTGTTCATGGGTGCTCCTTCTCTTCCTCAAACCGCGGGCGCGATCGCCTCGGCGTATTCGTAGAGTGCGCCGAGGATCTCTTCGCCGCGCTCATCGGCCGTCTCCGCCAGCACGTCGATCTCGGCGAAGAGCCGGTCGACGTTGCGCACCCCGCCTTCGCCTTCGAGCAGCCGCGCGACGCGATGCGCCTCCCAGCGTTCGGCTTCCTCTTCGCCGAGCGTATCGGGAAAGTTGCGGGCTCGGTAGCGAAACAACAGCTCTTCGAGCCGGGGATCGTCGAAGCCGGTGCGCGAATGCGCGAGCTCGGCCGGCGGCAGGCTGCGCAGCTGGGTGAGCCGGCGGCGATCGCCATTGCCGACGAAGCCGCCGTAAAGGTCTTCGTCGACGTCCGGCGCTGCCTCGCGCGGGCGTTCGTACACCTGCGGCCAGATCGCGCTCATGTCGGGCAAGGCGGCCGCCAGCGCGGCGTTGCGCAGCGCCGCTTCGATATCGATGCTCCAGCGCGTGGCCATGGCCGGCGCCAAGGTCTTCAGGTTTCCGACCACCATCGGCGACTTGTTCAGGTGCACGCTCTTTACCGGCAGGCGCAGCACGCCTTCGGGCAGATCGGCGCTGCGCGTGAAGAGGCGCTGGCGCAGCGTCGCGACGTCGAGGCCGCGCAGCTCGCTCGGGTCGTGCGCCAGGTCCCAGGCGATCAGCTCGTTCTTGTTGGTCGGATGGCTTGCGAGCGGCCACATCACGGACAGGCAGCCGCGCTCGGCCGGGAACATGCCGGAGACGTGCAGGAAGGGCCGCGCCGTCTCGCGCGTGGCCGGCAGGCCCAGCTCGCTAGCGACCCGGTCTTTCCTGTGCAGCGCGAAGGCGAAGTCGAAAAGCCTCGGCTGCTTGTCGCGGATCAGGCGCGCCAGTGCGATGGTGGCGCGCACGTCCGACAGCGCATCGTGTGCCGATTCGTGGAGCAGCCCGTTGGCCCGCGCCAGGTCTCCGAGCTTGAAGCTCTGCGTGCCGTCGTCCTTCTTCGGCCACTCGATGCCGTCTGGCCGCAAGGCATAGGTGAGTCGCACGACGTCGAGCAGGTCCCAGCGGCCGCAATCGTTCTGCCACTCGCGCGCATAGGGGTCGATGAGATTGCGCCAGAACAGGAAGCGCGTCACCTCGTCGTCGAAGCGGATGGTGTTGTAGCCGACGCCGATGGTGCCGGGCTGCGAGAACGCACGCTCGATCTGCGCGGCGAACTCGTGCTCCGGAATGCCGCGTTCGAGGCAGATCTGCGGCGTGATGCCGGTGATCAGGCAGGCCTCCGGGCTCGGCAGATAGTCCGGCGCGGGCTTGCAGTAGATCATCAAGGGCTCGCCGATCTCGTTGAGCGCGGCGTCGGTGCGGATGGCGGCGAACTGCGATGGCCGGTCGCGGCGCGGCACGGCGCCGAAGGTTTCGTAGTCGTGCCAGAGGAAGGTTTGGGACATCGTCAGAGCAAAGGTGAGAAAAGGCGTGCCGTCGCGTCGCCGAGCTGGGGAAGGAAGCTGCGCTTTCGGTTGGCACGCACGGCCGCGGCGCTGTGAAGGTCGGTTTCGAACTGGGCGGCGAGCGGCTTGGCCAGCGCCGGACCATAGATCACGGCACACACCTCGAAGTTGAGCCGGAAGCTGCGGTTGTCGAAATTGGCGGTGCCGATCATCGCGCAGTTGTCGTCCACCACCAGCGTCTTGGAATGCAGCATGCGCGCCTTGTACTCCCAGATCTTGACGCCGGCCGCAATGAGCTCGTCGTAGTAGGAGCGCGCCGCGGCGCTCACGACCAGCGAGTCGCTGCGCCGCGGCACCAGCAGGCGCACGTCGACGCCGCGCAGCGCCGCGTTGGTGAGCGCCATCAGGGCCGGCTCGCCGGGCACGAAGTATGGCGTGGTCAGCCAGGCGCGCTGCGCGGACGTGTGGATGGCAGCGACATGCATGCGATGGATGGCTTCGAGGCCGCTGTCGGGACCGCTGGTGACGATCTGCACCGGGATGTCGCCCGCGCCCTCCTCGGCCGGCAGACGCGGCAGCAGCTTGTCGATGGCTTCGTCCATCCGGCGCGGGTCTTCGCCGGTCGCGTAGGCCCAATCTTCGAGAAAGGTGGTTTGCAGCCAGCGCACCGCGCTGCCTTCGATGCGCAGGTGGACGTCGTGATACGCGTCGGGCCGCACCCGCCGGTCTTCCTCGTCGGTGATGTTGACGCCGCCGGTGAAGCCGACGCGCCCGTCGCACACCACGATCTTTCGGTGGGTGCGGTAGTTGGTCACGGGCCGCAAGCGGCGGCCGATGCGGGTGTCGTGGAACAGCGCAACCTGGATACCGGCGGCAAGCATCGGCGCCATGAACTTGCGGCCGATGCGCTTGGAGCCGAGCGCATCGAGCAGCAGGCGCACGGTCACGCCCGCCCGCGCGCGTTCGACCAGCAGCTCGCGCAGCGCGGTGCCGATGGTGTCGGGCTCGAAGATGTAGTACTCGAGGTGGACGTGGTCGCGTGCGCTGCCGATCGCTTCGAAGATGGCGTCGAAGGTGCTGGCGCCGCCGGACAACAGGCGGGCCGCCGTCGCGCTCGACACCGGCAGGCCGCAGGCGGCCGTGCCGAGCGCAGCCATCTGCCGCAGGGCGGGCGGCGCGCGGTTCGCGGCCTCGCGCAGCGTGGCGACGTCGGCCGGCGCCTGGGCGATCGCGCGGCTGCGCAGCCGCTTGAGGCGCTGCTTCTTCAAGCGCTGCGGCCCGAGGAAGTAGTAGATGACGAAGCCGGCGAAGGGCAGCAGCGCGAGCGAGAGAATCCAGCTCATCGTCGACACCGGCGCGCGCTTCTGCATCACGATCCAGACGGACAACACCGCGATGTAGCCGCTCCATGCCAGGGAGAGGCCGGTCTTCCATTCGTGGCTGAGCTCAGGGAGGATCAAGGGCGAAAGAGGTCGATGAATGAAAAAAGGCCGGTAGCGCAATGCTACCGGCCCTGTGAGCGGACTCCGGACGAGCGGATCAGCCCGTTGCAGCCTCTTCCGCTTCGGGCTTCGCGCGCCCTTCTTTCTTCGCGATCGGCTGGATGTCGAGCTGGACCTCTTCCTTGTCGTCGAGATCCACCGTCAGGCGGCCACCCTCCTGCAAGCGACCGAACAGCAGTTCGTCGGCCAGTGCGCGGCGGATCGTGTCCTGGATCAGGCGCTGCATCGGCCGTGCGCCCATTAGCGGATCGAAGCCCTTCTTCGCCAAGTGCTTGCGCAGCGCGTCGGTGAAGGTGACGTCGACCTTCTTCTCGGCCAACTGGGTTTCGAGCTGCAGCAGGAACTTGTCGACCACGCGCAGGATGATCTGCTCGTCGAGGGCCTTGAAGCTCACGGTCGCATCCAGGCGGTTGCGGAACTCCGGCGTGAACAGGCGCTTGATATCGGCCATCTCGTCGCCCGCTTGGCGCGGGTTGGTGAAGCCGATGGTCGCCTTGTTCATGGTCTCGGCGCCCGCATTGGTCGTCATGACGATGATGACGTTGCGGAAGTCGGCCTTGCGTCCGTTGTTGTCCGTCAGCGTGCCATGGTCCATGACCTGCAGCAGCACGTTGAAGATGTCCGGATGCGCCTTCTCGATTTCGTCGAGCAGGAGCACCGCGTGCGGCTTCTTCGTGATCGCTTCGGTCAAGAGGCCGCCCTGGTCGAAACCGACGTAGCCCGGAGGCGCACCGATCAGCCGGCTCACCGCATGGCGCTCCATGTACTCGGACATGTCGAAACGGATCAGCTCGATGCCCATGATGTAGGCGAGCTGCTTGGCCGCTTCGGTCTTGCCGACGCCGGTGGGACCGCTGAACAGGAATGAGCCGATCGGCTTGTCTTCGCGGCCCAGGCCCGAACGCGCCATCTTGACGGCCGAGGCCAGCACTTCGAGGGCCTTGTCCTGGCCGAACACGACGCTCTTCAGGTCGCGCTCGATGGTCTGCAGCTTGCCGCGGTCGTCGTTCGAGACGTTGGCCGGGGGAATGCGCGCGATCTTGGCGACGATTTCCTCGACCTCGGCCTTGCTGATGGTCTTCTTGCGCTTGTTCGCCGGCAGGATGCGCTGGGCGGCGCCGGCCTCATCGATGACGTCGATTGCCTTGTCGGGCAGGTGACGGTCGTTGATGTACTTGGCGCTCAGCTCGGCCGCGGCCTGCAGCGCCGCCACGCCGTACTTCACGCCGTGGTGCTCCTCGAAGCGCGACTTCAGGCCCTTCAGGATGTCGACGGTTTCCTGCACCGTCGGCTCGACCACGTCGACCTTCTGGAAACGGCGCGACAGGGCCGCATCCTTCTCGAAGATGCCGCGGTATTCGGTGAAGGTGGTGGCGCCGATGCACTTGAGCTGGCCGCTGGACAGCGCCGGCTTGAGCAGGTTCGACGCATCGAGCGTGCCGCCCGAGGCCGCCCCGGCGCCGATCAGCGTGTGGATCTCGTCGA
Organism: Variovorax paradoxus; assembly: GCF_018614955.1. Lineage (GTDB taxonomy): Bacteria > Pseudomonadota > Gammaproteobacteria > Burkholderiales > Burkholderiaceae_C > Variovorax > Variovorax paradoxus_J. The sequence goes on along the minus strand of NZ_JAGGNV010000007.1, from coordinate 16,989 downwards.
TGAAGAGGATCGCGTTCGGCTTGTCCTTGAGCGACTTGAGCACGCCCTTCAGGCGCTGTTCGAAATCGCCGCGGTACTTGGTGCCGGCCAGGAGCGCGCCCATGTCGAGCGAGTAGACATGGGACTCGGCCAGGATCTCGGGCACGTCGTTCTGCGTGATGCGCCAGGCCAGGCCCTCGGCGATCGCCGTCTTGCCGACGCCGGCCTCACCCACCAGCAGCGGGTTGTTCTTGCGCCGGCGGCACAGGATCTGGATCACGCGCTCGACCTCGTACTCGCGGCCGATCAGCGGATCGATCTTGCCTTCCTTGGCAAGCTGGTTGAGGTTTTGCGTGAACTGCTCGAGCGGGGACGATTTCTCGTTCTTCTCGCCGCCGCCCTCCTCGCCTTCGCCGGAGGACGACTCGCTGCTGCCCTTGGCGGCTTCCGGCGGATCGCTCTTCTTGATGCCGTGGGCGATGAAGTTCACCACATCGAGGCGTGTCACGCCCTGCTGATGCAGGTAGTAGACCGCGTGCGAATCCTTTTCGCCGAAGATCGCGACCAGCACGTTGGCGCCGGTGACTTCCTTCTTGCCGTTGCCGGTGGATTGCACATGCATGATGGCGCGCTGGATCACGCGCTGGAAACCGAGCGTGGGCTGGGTGTCCACATCGTCGGTACCCGCCACCTGGGGCGTGTTGTCCTTGATGAAATTGGTGAGCGACGCCCTGAGGTCGTCGACGTTGGCCGAGCAGGCGCGCAGAACCTCTGCGGCACTCGGGTTGTCCAGCAAAGCGAGCAGCAGGTGCTCCACCGTGATGAACTCGTGGCGCTGCTGCCTGGCTTCGACAAAAGCCATGTGCAAGCTGACTTCCAGTTCCTGGGCAATCATGTGATTTCCTTTTGCCTTGCTGTAAATAATTCTCAGATGGGTTGGAGCGCGATTTATTCAACCGGTTCACTGACGCACTGCAACGGATGCCCGGCCTGGTGCGCCGCTTCCATCACCTGATTCACCTTGGTGGCCGCCATGTCGCGAGAATAGACCCCGCAGATGCCGCGACCGTCGAGATGAATCTTGAGCATGATCTGGGTGGCGGTTTCCCGGTCCTTGTTGAAGAACTCCTGGATCACGACGATCACGAACTCCATCGGCGTGTAGTCGTCGTTGAGCATCACCACCTGATACATCTGCGGCGGCGCGGTTTTTTGCGGCCGCCGCTCGATCACGACCGCATCGCCGTCGTCCCGCCCCGGCTTCACCGCCGGCGGCGTAGGGGGAGTCGAGGGGATTTTGGTAGCCATGAAAATCATTTTATAGAGCCGCCGCCGGTTGTACTTGCGCAAGGGCACAACTGGTGGCGGCTTTGTGACATTCAAGACGGATGCCTGGTGAACTGCCGCATCGGCGCATGCAAGCTGCGTGCCGCCGGCCCCCACGAAAAAGCCCCGGCGCCTTGCGGTGCCGGGGCTTTACACACGAGGCGTCAGCCGACGCTTCGGACGCCGGGATTTACATGTTGTCGATCATCACCTGACCGAAGCCCGAGCAGCTGACTTGCGTGGCGCCGTCCATCAGGCGGGCGAAATCGTAGGTCACCTTCTTGCTGGCGATCGATTTTTCCATCGAGCGGATGATCAGGTCGGCCGCCTCGGTCCAGCCCATGTGGCGCAGCATCATCTCGGCCGAGAGGATTTCGGAACCGGGGTTCACGTAGTCCTTGCCGGCGTATTTGGGCGCCGTGCCGTGGGTGGCCTCGAACATGGCGACGGTGTCGCTCATGTTGGCGCCCGGGGCGATGCCGATGCCGCCGACCTGCGCCGCCAGCGCGTCGGACACGTAGTCGCCGTTCAGGTTCAGCGTGGCGATCACGCTGTACTCGGCCGGGCGCAGCAGGATTTGCTGCAGGAACGCGTCGGCGATCGAGTCCTTGACGGTGATTTCCTTGCCGGTCTTGGGATTCTTGAACTTCATCCAGGGGCCGCCGTCGATCAGCTCCGCGCCGAATTCCTTGGCGGCCAGGCCATAAGCCCAGTCACGGAAGCCGCCTTCGGTGAACTTCATGATGTTGCCCTTGTGCACGATCGTCACGCTGGGCTTGTCGTTGTCGATCGCATACTGGATCGCCTTGCGCACCAGGCGCTCGGTGCCTTCGCGCGACACCGGCTTGATGCCGATGCCCGAGGTGTTCGGGAAACGGATCTTCTTGACGCCGAACTCGTCCTGCAGGATCTTGATGAGCTTCTTGGCCTTTTCGCTTTCGGCTTCGAACTCGATGCCGGCGTAGATGTCCTCCGAGTTCTCGCGGAAGATCACCATGTTGGTCTTGTGCGGTTCCTTGACCGGGCTGGGCACGCCGTCGAAGTACTGGATGGGGCGCAGGCAGACATACAGATCGAGTTCCTGGCGCAGCGCGACGTTGAGCGAGCGGATGCCGCCGCCGACCGGCGTGGTCAGCGGCCCCTTGATCGAGACCACGTAGTCGCGCACCGCATGCAGGGTTTCTTCGGGCAGCCAGACGTCGGGGCCGTAGACCTTGGTCGACTTCTCGCCGGCGTAGACCTCCATCCACTGGATCTTTTTCTTGCCGCCGTAGGTCTTGGCCACCGCCGCGTCGACCACCTTGATCATCACGGGCGTGATGTCGAGACCGGTACCGTCGCCCTCGATGAAGGGAATGATCGGCTGATCAGGCACATTGAGTGAGTTGTCGGCATTGACCGTGATCTTCTGGCCTTCGGCCGGGACTTTGATGTGCTGATAGCTGGACATGAGGCAAGGGCTCCGGGGATGAATTGAAGGCTGGAAGACACTAGGTTTCCAGCCGGCTGAATAGCCTTAGAATTTTAGACGCAACCGGAGGAGTCCGAAGGTTCTGTCAACCGAGCCCATAGGGGTCTCGTTGTTGGCTGACCTTCTGCTGGCCGGGAGGCATTTTCAATCCATCTCCACAGAGGAACCCGTAATGAGCAAAGTTCTCGCAGTCATGATCGCCGGCCTGTTCGCCGTTGGCGCATATGCCCAGACGAAGCCCGCCGAAGTCGACCCCACAGGCAAGGGCAAGGCGGCCGAACGCGCCGAAGCCAAGAAGGACGCGAGGCCTGCCGGCCAGGTCAAGGCTCCCAGCGGCGACCAGGGCAAGGTGGCAGAGGGCAGCGGCGGCGTGACCGCCACCGGCGCCGACAAGGCCGCCCAGGCACGCCGTGACTCGCGCGACACGCGCCGTCCGGCCAAGGGCGGCGGCAAGAAGCCCGTTCCCGCGCAAGGCGGTACGCCCCAGTAAGCTGGTTGGCGCCACTAAAAAAGAAAGCGTTCTTCGGAACGCTTTTTTTCGTCTGCTCTCAAGAAGATGTAAGCTTCAAGGCAAATTCATGCCCGCATCAGCGGGCATTTTTTGTTTGTATTCCACCGTTTTGAAAGTCGACCCATGTTCCAGCGTTTTGTGGCCCTGATTGCGCTGTCAGCTTCATTGATGACTCTTGCACACGGTCAGGAAGCTCAAACCAGTCTCCCGCGCGTGAGGCTGTCTGCGGGCATGTACCAGATCGACGCGCAGGTCGCGCAGACCCCCGAACAGCGGCAGATCGGCCTGATGTTCCGCAAGGAAATGCCGCAAACCGAGGGCATGATCTTCGTCTTCGAGCAGCCCGCGACCCAATGCTTCTGGATGAAGAACACCCTGCTGCCGCTGACTGCAGCCTTCGTGGCCGACGACGGCCGCATCGTCAACCTGGCCGACATGAAGCCGCTGACCGAGGAGTCGCATTGCTCCGACGAGCCGGTGCGCTTCGTGCTCGAGATGAACCAGGGCTGGTTCGCCAAGAAGAACATCAAGAAGGGCGCGAAGCTCGGCGGCGACCTGTTTGCGGCCAGGCGCTGAACAATCGCCCGCTCATCAAAAAAGCCGACCCGCAGGTCGGCTTTTTTGGCAAGGCCTCGGCTCAACCGAAGTTCTTGGCCGCGAATTCCCAGTTCACCAGCTTGGCCAGGAAGGTCTCCACGTACTTGGGCCGCAGGTTGCGGTAGTCGATGTAATAGGCGTGCTCCCAGACGTCCACCGTCAGCAGCGCCGTGTCGCCCGTGGTCAGCGGCGTACCCGCAGCACCCATGTTCACGATGTCCACCGCGCCGTCGGCCTTCTTCACCAGCCAGGTCCAGCCCGAGCCGAAGTTGCCCACCGCCGACTTCACGAAGGCCTCCTTGAAGGCCGCGTAGCTGCCCCACTTGGCATCGATGGCCTTGGCCAGCGCACCCGTGGGCTCGCCGCCGCCCGCAGGCTTCATGCAGTTCCAGAAGAAGGTGTGATTCCAGATCTGGGCAGCGTTGTTGTAGATCCCGCCGCTGGACTTCTTGACGATCTCTTCGAGCGTCATGCTCTCGAACTCGGTGCCCTTTTGCAGGTTGTTCAGGTTCACCACGTAGGCGTTGTGATGCTTGCCGTAGTGGTATTCCATCGTTTCCTTCGAATACTCCGGCGCCAGGGCGTCCAGCGCGTACGGCAGGGGTGGGAGGACGTGTTCCATGTCTTTTCTCGCGGGTTGGTTGTGGGACGAAGCATTCTAAAAAGGAATCACGAGGCTCGCGTCGGACGCGTTCCCGTTGTACCCGTTTGATTGACCGTCATGTCGATCGTGCCGTCGGCGAGGCGCGCGCGCACCGGATCGCCGGGTGCCAGGCCTCGCACGCTGGTCACGGCCTGCCCCTGTTCATTCGTGAGCCACGCGTAGCCGCGCTGCAGGACCAGCGCCGGATCGAGCAGTTGCAGGCGCAGCGCAGCCCGTTCGAGCCGTTCCTTGCGCTGAACCAGGGCACGCGTGAACTTGAGCGGCAACTCGGCATGCAACGCCTGCTGCGTTTGCGCGAGCCGCTGCGTCCTCGAGAGCACGGCGTAATGCAATCGTTGCGCATGGTGCGCCAAGCGCAATTGCTGGCGCGTCACCAGCGTCGATGGGCGCCCCAACCTGCCTGCGGCCACATCGAGACGCTGGCTCAGGGCGTCGAGGCGCGCAGAAATCGCATCGCGCAGCCGCTCTTCGAGCAGATCGAGCGCACCGAGCCACAAATCGCGCGGCGCAGCGACGAGTTCGGCCGCGGCGGTCGGCGTCGGTGCACGCAGGTCGGCGCAGAAGTCGGCGATGGTGAAGTCGGTTTCGTGGCCGACGCCGCTGATCACCGGCACCGGACTCTGCACGATCGTGCGCGCCAGCGACGCGTCGTTGAAGGCCCAAAGGTCCTCGATCGAGCCGCCGCCGCGCACCAGCAGGATCACGTCGACCGCCGGCTGCAGCGCGTAGAGCGACTGCAGCGAGCGCACCAGCTCCGCCGGCGCACCGGCACCCTGCACCGCTGCCGGCGCCAGCACCACGGGAATGTGCGGCACGCGGCGGTGCAATGCGGTGACGACGTCATGCAAGGCTGCCGCGCCGAGCGAGGTCACGACGCCGATCGCGCGTGGCATGACCGGAAGCGGTCGCTTGCGAGCGGTATCGAAAAGGCCCTCGGCCTCCAGTTGTGCCTTGCGCAGCAAGAACTGTTCGAACAGCGCGCCCTGCCCGGCTCGACGCAGGCTCTCGACCACCAGTTGCAGGTCGCCGCGCGGCTCGTACACCGCCAATCGGCCGCGCACCTCGACCTGGTCGCCATCGCGCGGTGAGAAATCGAGCAGGCCTGCGGCGCGCCGGAACATGGCGCAGCGCAGCTGGCCCGATTCGTCTTTCAGCGCAAAGTAGCAATGGCCGCTCGCCGCACGCGAAAACCCGGAAATCTCGCCACGCACCGCGACCGGATTGAAGCGCGCATCGAGCGCATCGGCCACGGCACGACATAACGCGCCCACGGCCCAGACCCGCGGTCCCGCCGGAATTGCTTCACGCTCGTTCATGTCAAGGCGGTGTTACAGACGGGCAGTCGTCCACAAGCGAGGCTGCTGCCTTCCGGGCGCACGAGGCATCCGCACGAACCCACGACTTCACGTGCAAGCCATTGATTTGATTGAAAAAAGTGCTGCTCAAAATTCAGTCGATCTGGCGGAAGGCCCGCCGCACATAGCCCCGGAAGAGTTGCGCCGAGGGTTAGCCACAAAGTTATCCACAGAAACTGTGCGTCTTAACCTACAGCGAATACAAATCGGAACAATGCGCCGCGGCGGTGGATAATCGCCGCGCATTTGCAGTCCACGGGGCCGGAGGAATACTTGTTTTCGATCATAGTTGCTGCGGGCTGGCCGATCTGGCCGCTGCTCGCTTGTTCGGTGATTGCGCTCGCGCTCGTCATCGAGAGATTCACCAGCTTGAAGACCTCCAAGGTCCTGCCGCCCAAGCTGCTCGACGAGGCCATCACGGTCTCGCGCACCACGGTCCCGGGCCCGGACGTGGTGACCAAGCTGGAAAGAAACTCGGGGCTCGGCGAGGTGCTGGCCGCCGGCTTCCGCACTTTGAACTCCAACCCCCTCTCGACCGAAGACGACCTGCGCGCGTCGATGGAATCGGCCGGACGCGTGGTCGCGCATCGGCTCGAGCGCTACCTGCCGGCGCTCGCAACCATCGCGTCGGCGGCCCCGCTGCTCGGGCTGCTGGGCACGGTGATCGGCATGATCGAGATCTTCGGTTCGCAGTCGCCCACCAGCGGCGCGGTCGGCACCGGCAACCCGGCGCAGCTGGCGCACGGCATCTCGGTGGCGCTCTACAACACCGCCTTCGGGCTGATCGTGGCGATCCCGGCCCTGATCTTCTGGCGCTATTTCCGCAGCCGGGTCGACGAGTACCTGCTGAACCTGGAACTCGCCGGCGAACGCTTTGCCCGCCACCTGAATACGCTACGGTCATGAACGCCCCCACGCTTGCCACTTCGTGTGCTGCGCTGCCCCCCGAGGGGGCCCCAGCCTCCTTGGGACGGCCCTGCGGAGGTCGGGTATGAGACGCATGCATTTCAGCCACGGCTCGAAGGAAGAGCCCGAGATCAACCTGATTCCGTTCATCGACGTGCTGCTGGTCGTGCTGATTTTCCTGATGCTCTCGACCACCTACAGCAAGTTCACCGAGATGCAGTTGCGCCTTCCGGTGGCCGACGTGGAGGCCCAGCGCGACTATCCGAAGGAAGTGATCGTCGCCGTGTCCGCCGACGGACGCTATTCGATCAACAAGACCCTGCTGCCCGACCGCAGCGTGGAGACGGTGGCCGCAGCGCTTGGCGCCGCGGCGAACGGCGGCAAGGACAGCGTCGTCATCATCAGCGCCGATGCCAGTGCCGCCCACCAATCCGTGATCACGGTAATGGAAGGCGCGCGGCGCGCGGGCCTCATGCAAATCACCTTCGCCACCCAGTCGGCCGCGCAGGCGGGACGCTAGCTTGAGCCTGCAGCGTGCCTGGCTGCAACGCGGGACGCTCGCGCGGCTGCTGTGGCCTCTCTCGCTGCTCTATGGCGCCTTGGCTGCGATCCGGCGCGCGCTCTATCGCCTGGGCGTTCTGCAGACCGAGCGCGTCGGCGTGCCGGTGATCGTGGTCGGCAACGTCATCGCCGGCGGTTCCGGCAAGACGCCCGTCGTGATGGCGATCGTGCGACACCTCGAAGCCCGCGGATGGAAGGTCGGCGTGGTGTCGCGCGGCTACGGGCGAGCGACCGACGACTGCCGCGCAGTGCAGGACGACAGCGATCCGCGCGAGGTCGGCGACGAGCCGGCGCTGATTCACCGCTCGACCGCGGTGCCGGTCTTCGTTGCGCGGCGGCGTGCCGAAGCGGCGCGCGCCCTGCTGGCTCTTCACCCGGACACGCAGCTCATCGTGAGCGACGATGGCCTGCAGCACCTTGCGCTGGCGCGCGATATCGAGATCTGCGTCTTCGACGACCGTGGCACGGGCAACGGCTGGCAGCTGCCGGCCGGTCCGCTGCGCGAGCATTGGCCGCGCCGCTGCGACCTGGTGATTCACACCGGCACGCGACCCGCCTTCGCCGGCTTCACGGCGCGGCGTGCGCTGGCCGACCATGCGCTGCGCCTCGATGGCACGCCGGTCCCGCTCGCATCCCTGGCCGGCCGGGCGCTGGTCGCGGTTGCCGCGATCGCAAAGCCCGAGGCTTTCTTCCAGATGCTGCGCGAACGCGCCCTGGTACCGCAGCAGTGCATTGCATTGCCGGATCACCACGATTTCAGCGACTGGACCCCGCCGCCGGGCAACGGCTACACGCTGATCTGCACCGAGAAAGACGCTGTGAAGCTGTGGCGCCGCGCCCCCGACGCGCTGGCCCTGCCGCTGGTGTTAGAACCCGAGCCCGCCTTCTTTTCAGCGCTCGATGCAAAGCTATCATCGCTCGATGGACACCAAGCTGCTTGAACTGCTCGTCTGCCCCGTGACCAAGGGTCCGCTCACCTGGAACGCCGAGAAGCAGGAGCTCGCCTCGCGCAGCGCCCGCCTCGCCTACCCGGTGCGCGACGGCATCCCGGTGCTGCTCGAAACCGAGGCGCGCACGCTTTCGGACGAAGAGTTGGGACTTTGACCTTGCGTTTCGCCGTCCTGATCCCGGCTCGGCTCGCGTCCACACGATTGCCCGACAAGCCTCTGGCCGACATTGCCGGCCTGCCGATGGTGGTGCGCGTCGCGCAGCGTGCGCTGCAATCGAGCGCCGAGCGCGTGGTGGTGGCCGCCGACGATGCGCGCATCGTCGATGCCTGCAAGGCGCACGGCGTCCAAGCCCTGCTCACGCGCACCGACCACGCGAGCGGCAGCGATCGTCTCGCCGAGGCCTGCGCCCAGCTCGGCCTTGCCGACGACGCGATCGTCGTGAATGTCCAGGGCGACGAGCCGCTGATCGACCCGGCGCTGATCGATGCAGTGGCCCACACGCTGGCCTCGCATCCCGACGCCTCGATGAGCACGGCCGCCCACGCGATCGAATCCCTCGACGACTTCCTCAATCCGAACGTCGTGAAAGCCGTGCTCGACGCGCAGGGCAATGCGCTCTACTTCAGTCGCGCACCGATTCCCTGGTGGCGCGACGGCTTCGCGAAAGGCGGGACCATGGTGTTGCCGGACTCGCCCGCTGCACTGCGCCATATCGGCATCTACGGCTACCGCGCCGGCTTCGTGCGGCAGTTTCCGAGCCTGCCGCCGGCACCGGTCGAAGCCACGGAGGCCCTGGAACAGCTCCGCGCGCTGTGGCACGGGCACCGCATCGCCGTGCACGTAAGCGCCCATGCACCCGGGCCGGGCATCGACACGCCGGAAGATCTGGAGCGGGTCCGCGCACTGCTCTCCGACGCCTGATTTCGTCCCTGCGCAGGCCGAATCGGCCGTGGAGCGCGTGCTATCCTCGAAGCAACTCCGCCCTGCGATCTCACTCGTGAAACGCATGGCGCGACAGAAATCGAAGAATCGTCCGAGGACACCATGAGACTGATTTTGTTGGGCGCCCCCGGGGCAGGCAAAGGCACGCAGGCGGCCTTCATTTGCCGGAAATACGGCATTCCTCAAATCTCGACCGGCGACATGTTGCGCGCCGCCGTCAAGGCCGGTACACCGCTCGGGCTCCAGGCCAAGGCCGTGATGGATGCCGGCGCCCTGGTGAGCGACGACCTGATCATCGACCTCGTCAAGGAACGCATCGCGTTGCCGGACTGCGCCCAGGGCTTTCTGTTCGACGGCTTCCCGCGCACCATTCCACAGGCCGAGGCCATGCGCTCGGCGGGCGTCAAGATCGACTACGTGCTCGAGATCGACGTGCCTTTCGCCGACATCATCGAACGCATGAGCGGGCGCCGCTCGCACCCGGCATCGGGACGCATCTACCACGTCAAGTTCAATCCGCCGAAGACCGAAGGCAAGGACGACCTCACCGGCGAAGACCTGATCCAGCGCGAGGACGACAAGGAAGAAACCGTGCGCAAGCGGCTCGAGGTCTACAGCCAGCAGACCCGGCCGCTGGTCGACTACTACTCGGCCTGGGCCAAGGCGGACCCGGCCGCAGCGCCGAAGTACCGCGCCATCAGCGGCGTCGGCACGGTCGACGAGATCACGCAGCGCGCGCTGGCCGCCCTCAGCAGTTGATCAGGCCGGGCTGGAGCGCAGCCCGTAGACCTTGCCGTCGGCGAACAGGTATTCGACGCGCATCACCGGCTCGCCTTTTTCTTCCTTGAAGGTGAAGCCCACCGCCGAGATAGTGGCGCCGGGCTTGATCTCCGCAACTTTCCAGGCCTCCATGCGTGTCAGCGGCGCCAGCTCGAGCGTCCACTGGCGATCGGCGCGGCGCGGCGCGCTCGCCTTGGCAAGAAGCCCGGGGCCGTCGACCGGCGCGCTCTGCGCGGGCGGCTGTCGCGTCGCGAGATCGGCCGGCACCTTGAGACTCGGCGGAACCTCGATCACCAATTCGGCATGCGGGTTCTGCCAACGCGCGCGCACGACCTTTCCTTCGAGGTAGAGCGGACGGTCCTGGTCGAAGCTGCTCCAGCCGTGATGCGCCCAAGCGAACGGCGCCGCAACGGGAAGGGATGCGGCGGCAATGACGATGCTGCGACGTTTCATCGGAAAAACTCCTTCTTCTCTTCAGTACGCGATCCAGCGGCCGCAGAACACGACGGCCAGCCAGATCGCAGTGGACAACAACATCTGTACCCGCGCCAGCGCGTCGAGTTTGCGCAAGGACCCGCGCGCATGGAACCAACCGGCGTTGCATCCGGCCGCCAGCAGCAACCCCATCTTGATCAGGAAGGCCCGGTTGGCGAGCAGTTCGCCCGGCTGGGTCGCGAACATCAGCGAGCCGCTGGCGGCTGCGAGCGTGAAGCCGCCGAGGGCGATCGACAGCGACAGCCTGGCCATCGGCTGCACCGGCAAGGCGGCTGCGCGCCCGAACACCCGCAACTCGAGCGCCACGAGATTGCCGAGCAGCAGCGCGATGCCGACGATGTGCACCGCTTCCAGCGCCGGATAGGCCCATGAGTGCGACTGCAGGGCGCTGAACATGGCCTCAGGCCGCGGCTGGTTGATCGGCCATCAGCTGCAGCACGAGCGCGACGCGCGCCTTGACCGGTGTCAGTGCGCCCGCGTCGCGCAAGGGTGCGTTCGGCGCCGGCAGGATGCGGCCCTGCATGCATCGCGTGGCACGCACGACCGCAATGCCGGCGTCCTGCGCCCGCAGCGCGGCTTCTTCCAGCGCGAGGTGCAAGGTGCCGTTGCCGGTGGCTGCGAGCACCAGTCCCTCTACCGGCTCGGAGGCGCCGGACTGCCGCTCGCGGACCAGTGCATCGATCAGGCTGCCGCGCGCTTCCGCGTGACTCACCACGATTTCCACACGCGGCCATCGAGTGACCCTGGTCATCCGTTCGAACAAGCCGCGCGCATGCTGCGGCGGCGACGCCGGCCAGCTTCGGAGGCCGCGCACCGCGCCCTCCTCCACATAGCCCAGCGGTCCCGCATCCCCGGAGTTGAAAGCGTCCAGCCGGTAGGTGTGGACCTTCTGGACATCGAAGGCGCTGTGCACCGTGCCTGCGCAGACGGCCACGACGCCTCCAGCGCCGGGGCTGGACGCGACCGCGATCGCGTCGCGCACGTTCTGGGGCCCGTCGGGCGACAGCGCGGTCGCGGGCCGCATCGCGCAAGTCAGGACCACCGGCTTCAACGGCGCCAGCACCGACTGCAGGAAGAAAGCCGTTTCCTCCAGTGTGTCGGTGCCATGGGTGATGACCAGGCCCGCCACGTCGGGCTCGGCGAGCCAGTGGGCGCAACGCTCGGCCAGCGTGCGCCAGGTCGCGAAGCTCATGTCCTTGCTGTCGACCTGCGCCACCTGCTCGGCCGCGAGCGCAATGCCGTCGGGCGCTTCGATGCCGCCCAGCAGCTCCGTCACGCCCACCTGGCCGGCGGTGTAGCCGATGTTGTCGCCAGCCGCCGCGGCCCGGCCGGCGATGGTGCCGCCGGTGCCCAGAACGATCACGCGGCGCTTGCCTTCTCGAGGGTTTTCGACCATGGCTTGCCAAACTTCCGGAAACTGGTTAAAAATACAGGTACTGGATATTCAGCCAGTGCCGCAAGGAGTCATCAATGCAGTTCGCCGTCAAGCTTACCGCCCGCCAGCAACAGATTCTGGACCTGATCCAGAGCGCCATCGCGCGCACCGGCGCCCCGCCCACGCGTGCCGAGATCGCTGCCGAACTGGGCTTCAAGTCGGCCAACGCGGCCGAAGAACATTTGCAGGCCCTGGCACGCAAAGGCGTGATCGAACTCGTAAGCGGCACCTCGCGCGGCATCCGCCTCAAGGGCGACGCGCTGCGCTCGCTGAACGAATCGCGCAACAACCAGTTCTCCCTGTCGCTGCCCGGCATGGCGCAGCTCGCTCTGCCGCTGATCGGCCGCGTGGCTGCGGGTTCGCCCATCCTCGCGCAGGAGCATGTCGATCAGACCTACTACGTCGAGAACACCCTGTTCCAGCGCCAGCCCGACTACCTTCTCAAGGTGCGCGGCATGTCCATGCGCGACGCCGGCATCATGGACGGCGACCTGCTGGCGGTGCAGGCCACCAAGGAAGCGCGCAACGGCCAGATCGTGGTGGCCCGGCTGGGCGACGAAGTCACGGTCAAGCGCCTCAAGCGCAACAAGCAGGTCATCGAGCTGCATGCCGAAAACCCCGACTACCCCACCATCATCGTTCAGCCCGGCGAGCCTTTCGAGATCGAAGGCCTGGCCGTGGGCCTGATCCGCAACACGATGCTGATGTAGGGCCTCCATTCCTATCCCGGCCGTGACAGGTGGCGGGCGTATGGCCGAGGGGCCATCACCCTGTGCAGCCGATCAAAGCAATCCTGCCTGTGTTCAACCTCTGACTTTTCTGGAGTTCACATGGGAATCGCTCTTCTCAGCCTTGCTGATCTGTTCATGCCGCTGCAATCGCTGGCCGATCGCTGGATGCCTTCGCGCCGCAGGCGCTCGTCGGGCCTTCGCTATGTCGGGATCCGGCCCAGCTGCGGCTCGCGTGCCGGCGCTGCGGCCTCGGGCCATGTGCCTGCACCCACGCGTCCTTTGCGCGTGGTGCGCACGGTCGATGCACAGCAATCCGGCCGGAACACGGGCCGCGTCGTGATCTCGGGTCGCATGGCGGATGTCTGCGCCGAACTCGACCGACTGGCCGCCCTGGAGGCGGCGGGCACGATATCGAACGCCCGGCGTCTGCATTGAGGTAGTACCGGGCCGGGGTTGTCCGCGGACGCCATGCGTCTGCGGAAGACGGACTACGGAGCATGCGGATGGTGCGAGGCACAATGGCATGCCATGAACATTGTGATCCTCGACGACTACCAGGACGCGGTGCGCAAGCTGCGCTGCGCTTCCAAGCTCGACGCGTACGCGGCCAAGGTCTACACCAACACGGTCAAAGGCATCGGGCAGCTCTCGGTGCGGCTCAAGGATGCCGACGTGATCGTGCTGATCCGCGAACGCACACAGATCTCTCGCCAGCTGATCGAGAAGCTCCCCAAGCTCAAGCTCATTTCGCAGACCGGCCGGGTCGGCAGTCACGTCGACGTGCATGCCTGCACCGAGCAAGGCATCGCGGTGGCCGAAGGCACGGGCTCGCCGCTGGCGCCGGCCGAGCTCACCTGGGCGCTGATCATGACGGCGATGCGCCGCTTGCCGCAGTACATCAGCAACCTCAAGCATGGCGCCTGGCAGCAGTCGGGGCTCAAGTCGGCTTCGATGCCTCCCAATTTCGGGCTCGGCTCGGTGCTCAAGGGCAAGACGCTTTGCATCTGGGGCTATGGGCGCATCGGCCAGCTGGTCGCACGCTATGGGCAAGCCTTCGGCATGCAGGTCGTAATCTGGGGCCGCGAAGAAAGCTGCGCCCGGGCAAGGTCCGACGGCTTCCAGGTGGCACCGAACCGGGAAACGTTTTTCAGCGTGGCCGACGTGCTGTCGATCCATCTGCGGCTGGCGGAGGAGACACGGGGCCTGGTCACGCTGGAGGATCTTTCGCGTATGAAGCCCACCGCGCTGTTCGTCAATACCTCGCGCGCCGAGCTGGTCGAACAGGACGCGCTGCTCGCGGCCCTCAACCGTGGTCGGCCCGGGCTGGCAGCCGTCGACGTGTTCGAGAGCGAGCCGCCGCTGCAAGGCCATGCGCTGCTGCGCCTGGAAAACTGCATCTGCACTCCGCACATCGGCTACGTCGAGCAGGACAGCTACGAGATGTACTTCGGCCAGGCCTTCGACAACGTCGTCAGCTTCATCAAGGGCAATCCGACCAACATCGTCAATCCAGGCGCGTTGCAGGTCCGCCGTTGAAACAGCCTGCACTGCCGGCGGCGTTGTGGGCCCTGCTGGGGGGCAACTTCGTGATCGGGACGGGCGTGATGGTGGTCCCCGGCACGCTCAACGAACTCAGCACCTCGCTGCAGGTTAGTGCAGCCACCGCCGGCCAGCTGATCACCGCGGCCGCGATCGTGATGTGCCTCGGCGCGCCCTTGCTGGCGGCCGTGGTTGCGGGCTGGGACCGCCGGGTGCTGCTCGCCTGCACCATGCTGTGGTATGCGGCAGGGCATCTTGTCGCGACGCTGATGCCGAACTTCGACGGGTTGCTGGTGGTGCGGATGCTGACGGTCGTTGCGCCTGCGATCTTCACGCCGCAGGCGGCCGCCTGCGTGGGACTGCTGGTGCCGCTAGAGCAACGCGGCCGCGCCGTTACCTTCGTTTTTCTGGGATGGTCCATGGCCTCGGTGCTGGGCCTTCCGCTCGGCACGCTGATCGGCGGTCATCTCGGCTGGCGTACCGCGTTCGCGGCGATCGCGCTCCTGTCGGTCCTCAGCGCCGCCTGGATCTGGCGCAAGCTCCCATCGGGCATCCGGCCGGCCGCGCTCTCCCGCGCGGCCTGGGCCCAGGTGCTCAAGAGTCCGCTGCTGATGGGCGTCGTCTCCGTCACCGCGCTGCAAGGCGCGGGCCAGTTCGTGCTGTTCAGCTATTTCGCACCCGTCCTCAAGCAAACGCTGGGTGCGGACGCCACGGCACTGGGCCTGGTGTGGGGCTGGTTCGGCGTCTGCGGCCTTCTCGGCAACATGCTCGTGAGCCGGTACATCGACCGCATGGGCGCCTCGCAGATGGTGCTGCTCACGACCTCGCTGATCGCGCTGAGCCTTCTTCTGTGGCCCCTGGGCGTGACGCTCGCATGGCTGGCGCTGATCATCGTGCCCTGGGGGTTCGGCTGCTTCGCCACCAACTCGGCTCAGCAGGCACGCCTGGTCTCGATGGCGCCCGCCCTCGCACCGGGCTCGGTGGCGCTCAACAGTTCCGGCATCTACGTGGGGCAAGCGGTGGGTGCCGCGGCCGGAGGCTGGCTGCTGGCCCATGAAGCGATCGCCTGGATGAGCTGGGCAGGCCTGGCGATGCTGCTCTGCGCGCTGGCGCTCAGCCTGGCGGTCGACCGGGCGCAACGCCGCGCCCCGGCGTTCAGCGCTTGACCGGCCTGGTCGGCTTGGGAGCTATCTCCGCCTCGGTGGCCGGATCGAAGAGCTCGAAATCGATCACGTGGGGATCGCTGGATGGTTCCGGTGGCGGCTTCGGCGTCTCGATCGGCGCTCGCATGGTTTCGAAGGCCGTCTTGTCGAATTCGGCGAGGTCCAGGTCGATGTCGGGCTTGGCGCGCGGCATCGGTGCGGGGCCTGCGGGAGGCGCCGGCAGCGGTGCATCCGGCACCAGCACGGTCTCATGATGAAGGTCGCCATCGATGGCGCCGTAGATCGAGGGCGGCAGCGTCGGGGCGTACTCGACGGTCTCGGGCGCGCTCTCGCGATCGAGCGGCGCAGGCGTCGTGGCCAGCTGGTCGTGGCCGAAGGTGTCGACGAAGGAATGCGGCGTGACGGGCGCAGGCGGTGCGCTGTTCGGATCGATCACTTCCTTGGCCACGGAATAGAGCAGCAGCAGTTCCTGGTAAGCCGCCAGGTCGAAGGCCTCGTCCTCGTGCGCGCCGGGCTTGCGGAATATCAGCTCCTCGATCAGCGCCAGGGTGCCCGGCGCTGGCCACTGCGATTCGATGCGCGCGAGGGTGCTGCGATAGTGTTCGAGGCCCTTGCCCGTCTCATTGAAATTCTCGAACGCCGGCACGTCGGCGTTGAAGGCCCGTTCGAATTCCTCCGCCAGGCGCGCATAGTCCTCCTTGCGCCCCAGCGAATGAAAAATCCGCAGCAGGTCCAGGTAGGCCAGCGCGCTGGTGCCGGGATTGGTGGCGATGTGTTCGCGCAGCACTGCGATCGCCTGGTCGTGCTGGCCGAGCGAGAGGAAAAAATCCGACTGCTGCTGCACGTCGAACAGCTCTTCGGTGTTGACCGGCCGCACCGGCGCGCCATCGGGCGTGCGTGCCGGCTGGGGTTCGGGTTCGCCAAAGCCGCTGTCGTCGTCGGGCTCCATGGCCGCAAAGGTGGCCGCGCCGAAGCTGGTGGCGTTCGCGCTGCGCCGCGGCGGCGGTACGGAGTCGACGTCCGGCTCCTCGTCGAGCAGTGCGCGCAAGGAGCTCGGCCGCGTGGGGCCGCCCTCGCCCCTCGACGGCGTCTCGCCCCACCAGGCCGGCGCTGCGGCTCGGCGCGCCATGCGCCACAGCAGCACGATCGCCACCAGCGCGATCAACAACAGGGCGATCAGCGCGTAGACGAGTGGATTGCGGTAGCGGCTGTCGCGCGCCTGCGCGAGTTCGCTGCGCATCTCGAGCAAGGTGCGCTGGTTCTGCGCCGTCTGCTCGCGCAGCGCGGCCAGCGTGGCTTCCAGCGCTTGCATGCGCTGGGCCTCGCGCTGCGCCGCTTCGGGCTCGGTGTTGAGTACGCGCCATTCGGCGGCGGCCACGGCGCGGCGCGCGAGGTCTTCGCTGGCCGGCAGCGTCAGTTGCGGGCTTGTCTTGAGGCCGGGCTGCGCGACGGGAACCGGCTCCAGCGTTTCGAGTTGAAGCCGGGATCCGCCGGCGGCGGCCTCGCGCCTCGGTTCTGCGGCCGCGGCCGTCGGGGCAGTGCGCGGTGCGGCCGCACGCGGTGCGGCGGGCGGTTGTGCGGCGG
>NZ_JAGGNV010000078.1 GCF_018614955.1 Variovorax paradoxus | reverse complement strand
GTCAACCTGAAGAAACGCAGAAACCTGGATCGATCTGGCGATGCGATACGAACCACGATAGGGCAACCCTCGAGGCTCCTACAAGGGCACCGCAAGGCAGATCCCCGACTCTAGAGCGAGGCAGGCCCGCGACGAATCGATGAAGTGCTGGTAACCAATCCGCGGATATGAGTCTGATTCATCGTCGCTGCAACGCTCGTGTCGCATCACCCGATCGATCCCAACCAAACCAAAAACCATGCGCTGACACTATTGACAGTGGCGACCATATGAGGAGTCTGCGCGGCAGAAGGATTGAAAAATGAACCGCAAAATTTTGACCTCTCAGAATCGCGCAGGAGCGTTTTTTTTGAAGTACCTAAGGGGTCAAGGACCCCTCAAACTGCCACTTTTTCGGGCGCACAGCTTCTGCCGCGCAGACTCCTAGCCTTGCATGATCTGACTCCATGATTTCTGAACATCTTGCGCGGGAAGCGTTGGATGGACCGGCGCGTGCTCTTCGCCGGCATGGGCATCAGCTTGGCTGCGTTGTGCGCCCCGCTCATGCCGATGTCGGCTCGCCGCCAGACTAACGTTGACGAAACGTCAACGGATACAAACATGTCCTTGCGAGCAGCAGACATTGTTCCCATCAGCGAAGCGCGCGCCGGACTCACGGAACTCAGCGGACGTCGTTGCGCTTCGGAAAAGGTGGTTACCAAGAACGGCGCCAGCTATGTAGCCCTGGTCGACGCGCGTCGACCGGACTACTACCGCGCCCTCGGATTGGAGGATGCGACCCTCGTGCTGGCAGATGACGGCACCGCTGGCTTGCGCGAGACCTTGGCAGGCCAATAAGAGTCGGGCGAGATCGCTGTGGCAACACGTCGCTTGAGCTCCGCGAATATGTCGCTCACCGCCTCCGCGACCATGGGCAGCATCGGCTGCGCATCCGAACTTCGTCGAAGCAAGGTCAGGACTTCCCCCTTGCCGTGCGCCCCGCAGGCCTCGGAACTTCACTCCCCTCGTGCCCAGGAGCGCGCACGATGCCGGCACCAGCGCAACCCCCAAGCCGGCGCTAACCAGGTCCAGGACGCCATGCACGGTGCTCGCTTCATAGCGGATGCGCGCGCTGAAGCCAGCCTTGGCACACAGATGGATCGATTGATCGAATTAAGCAGGGCCTCGGTGCCGGGTGAAGGCTACGAAGTCGTACTCGGCAAAGCTGCGCAGATCGACCGATCCGCGCACCCCGCGCGATTCCAAAGCCGGCATGGCGAGACAGAACGGATCCGGCATCTGGGCCGCCACCTGCAGGCGCGGGTGCTGCGGCCGGCTCCGAGTGATGCCCAAGTGCGCTGCCGATCAATGGATGCTGGCTGCCGGCGTGAACTTGCTGTTTCACGCGCGCGCCTCCGCGGTCCTGATGGATGGGCCACGGATCGCTGCGCTCGTGGTCGAGAACAAGTCGGGTCGCCAGGCGATCCGTGCGAACGTCTTCATCGATTTCTCGGGCGATGCCGATGTGGCGGCATTCGCCGGTGTCCCCTATGAAGTTGGCGATGGGCACGGCAGCGGCCTGTCCCGTCCACCAGTTCCGAGTCGGCCATGTAGACGCCTCCCAGGCTCTTCCGGCAGTGGGTGATCTCAAAGCCATCAACGACTTCATGGAACGCGCTCAACGCGAACATCCCGGCCGCTACCGGTTTCCGCGCGAGGGTGCGATTCTGCGGCCGCAGATCCACTCGTCCGAATGGCGCGCGAACGTCACGCAGATCGCGAACGCCGATGGCGGGGCCATGAACGCGGTGGACGCAGCAGAACTGAGTGCCGGTGAGGTGGAGGGTAGGCGCCAGATCGTCGAATACTTCCGCTTCCTGCGCGAACGGGTGCCGGGGTTCACGGATTCGCGCATCGTCGAGATTGCGCCTCAGGTCGGCATTCGCGAGACGCGCCGTATCGAGGGGCTCTATGCGTTGACGGGTGAAGACATCCTGAATTCGGCGCGGTTCGAAGACACCATCGGCATCAATGCCTGGCCGATGGAATTGCATCGATCGGGGGCATTACGTGGGGATTCCCGTCCGATCCGAATCGCGCCTACAACGATCTGCCGTGGCGGATGCTCGTCCCTGAATGGATTGAGAACCCTGCTTGTGGCCGGACGTTGCGCCTCGATGACCCACGAGGGCCAGTCTGCCGCGCGGGCGAGCGGCGGTTGCTTCGTGATGGGCCAGGCCGCGGGCACCGCCGCCGCGCTGGCTGGCAGCACGCCCATTCAGGAGCTTGATCCGGTCCGCTTGCAGCAATCTCTGCGGGAGGACGGAGGCCTGCTGGAGCCATGATGTGTGAGATCACCGTCGCCTTGGTTCGCCGCATGGAGTGCGTGCCGTAGTCTGCTGGGTCAAGGCCGAGTTCCTCGACCCGCCGCCCAAGGATCCGAGCGTACTGCCGCATTCCCAGATGTGGCGAGTCATGAATGCGACTCCGGAAACGAAGTCCTCGGACTTTAGGTACGCCTCTATCGGATTGACGGGGGCGATGTTGGTCCCGCCGTATTGGTCAGCGCCACCATTGTTGCCGAATCAATAATGCGGTGCGAAGCCATGGGCAGGGGGCGTCCTCGGCACCAAGGTCGGCACTACCTTCGGTTGCATCGATGACAACCGCGCCGAGGTTGAAGACGCCCCAAATACATACTTCAAGCCTCGGCCGACTTGGCGATCTCTCGGAAATGCTTGCCGAGCGCATCGATCAGTCGCGCTGCAAGCGCGGTCTTCTGGCGGCCCTTCTTACTGACAACAAAGAAGTCGATCGGAACCAGGGGCTCGAC
This sequence comes from Variovorax paradoxus, assembly GCF_018614955.1. GTDB lineage: Bacteria > Pseudomonadota > Gammaproteobacteria > Burkholderiales > Burkholderiaceae_C > Variovorax > Variovorax paradoxus_J. The sequence continues at coordinate 34,462 of NZ_JAGGNV010000078.1, read as the reverse complement.
GAGCGTTTGCATTGACACTTCGTACCGAGCACAGGCCGGCGCCACGAACGCCGGCAGCGTTGCAACACCATGCCCGGCTTCCACCATCGCGATCATGGCTTGGATGTTCTGTAATGCGCCGCTGCGACTGGGCGCAGCGTTCAGACCGCGCAGTTGCGCGTCGACAAGCTTCTGGATCGGGTTGTCGTTGGGTAGGGTCAGCAGGTGGTCGCCCGCCAGCGCCGACCAGTGCACCCGCGGGCCGGTTCCGGATTTGCGGCCGTTCGAGACAGCCGACCGTGCACTCACTCGAACCATTTGGAACGTCGCTAGCAATTGACGCTCGATGCCGGCCGCTGGCTTAAAGAAGGCCCCGAGGCCAAGGTCGATCTCGCCGGCTTCTATGCCCAACAGAATGTGCCGGCGATCGAGGTCACTGATCTGCACTCGGATGCCCGGCTGCGTCTGGTGGAAATCCCGGAGCCAGCGCGGCAGCACGCTGGCAGCAATCAGCGGTGTGGCCGCCAACGTCAGCTGCTGCTCCGCCTCGGCCGAGAGCCGGCCAATGCTGGACGTGGCGCTTTCCCAGTCGGCCAGCATGCTGCGCACCGTGGGCAGCAGCGACTCACCCGCAAGCGTGAGATGCACCGACCGCGTGGTGCGGTCGAACAGGCGCGCACCCACCTGCGTCTCCAAGTCCTTGAGCATGAGGCTCAACCCGGCCTGCGTGACGAAAATTTCCTCGGCTGCGCGTGTGAAGCTCCCGAGCCGGGCGGCGGCAAGAAAGGCCTGCAGCTGTCGGGTGCTTATATTCATTAGGAGTGGCTATGAATTGATTTGATAGTTTAACTTCCCAAATCTCTCTTCGTGCGATGGAATCGCTTCGTGGCCAAACAGGGCCTCGACCGAGCGAAGGAGTCAACACCATGCCCGCTACAACTCCCAGGATCCTCATCGCCGGTGCCGGCATCGGAGGACTTTGCTGCGCGCTGGCGCTAATGCGTCGCGGCTTTCACGTGACCGTGCTCGAGCAGGCGCCCCAGCTCGGCGAGGTTGGCGCGGGTTTCCAGGTCAGCGCCAATGGCTCGCGCTGCCTGGCAGACCTTGGCTTGGGTGATGAGTTGCCGCAGATCGCGACAGAGGCCGCCGGCAAGCAGGTGCGGCTATGGAGCACCGGCCAGACCTGGAAGCTGTTCGACCTGGGCGCGGAATCGGTGCAGAAATACGGCTTTCCCTACTACCTGATCTACCGCGCCGACCTGCACGCGTTGATGGAGAGGCATGTGCGGCAGGGCCAACCCGACGCGATCCGGCTCGGTGCCCGGGCGGTCGGCTTCGTCCAGGACGTCGAGGGCGTCGAAGTTGAACTCGAGAACGGCGAGAGGGTTCGCGGCGACATCCTGATCGGTGCCGACGGTGTGCACTCCCGCATCCGTCGCGCCATGTTCGGCCCCAGTGATGCACAGTTCACGGGTTGCGTCGCATGGCGCGGGCTGGTGCCGCGCGAGAAGCTGCCCTCGCATCTGCACGCGAACGTCGGCACCAACTGGATCGGGCCCGGCGCGCACGTCATCCACTATCCGCTGCGCAATGGTGAACTCGTCAATTTTGTCGGCATTGTCGAGCGTAGCGACTGGCAGGTCGAGTCGTGGACCGAGCGCGGCAGCGTCGACGAATGCCTGCACGATTTCAGGCATTGGCACGACGACGTTCAGTGCCTGATCCAGGGCATCCAGCAGCCGTACAAGTGGGCGCTGCTCAGCCGTCAGCCGATGGAGACATGGACCGTCGGTCGGGCCACGCTGCTCGGCGACGCCTGTCACTCGACGCTGCCGTTCCTGGCCCAGGGCGCCGTGATGGCCCTGGAAGACGGCATCGTCCTCGCGCGCTGCCTCGCTGCCCATGCCGATGACCTTGCGGCGGGCCTGATGCGATACCAGGCGCTGCGACTGGAGCGCACGTCGCGCATCGTGCTCGGTTCGGCGGCGAATGCGGCGCGATTTCACAACCCTCTCCTGGCCGACGCGACGGAGGCCAGCCGCTACGTCGATCGCGAGTGGAACGAAGAACGCGTGCGGGAGCGCTACGAATGGCTGTTCAGCTACGACGCCACTGCCGTCGATGTGGGCGGCAGCCAGCCGGCGCGGACCACAGCTTGAAGACAAGGAATATGGAACCGATGACGAACCAAACCGACAACTTGCGCACTCTCGTGCACGACCTTGTGCATGCCTTCCAGGTCCTTGCCATGGATGGCCAGGGCAGTGGCATTTCGGGCCATTTGACGGCCCGCCTGCCGGGTGCCCGAACCTTCTGGAGCATTCCCTACGGCTACGGCTTCGAGGAGGCAACTGCAGACGAGCTGATCGAATCCGACTTCGAACTTCGCACCGTCACCGGCACGCTCCCATGCAACCCCACGCTCAACATCCATACCGAGATCTATGAGGCCCGGCCCGAGGTCTGCTGTATCCTGCACACGCACTCCGAGGCCTCGCTGACGCTTGGCGTCGTCGGCAGCAACCTCGAGCCCGTGACGCAGAGCGGCGCGCTGTTTTACGAGGACATCGTGCTGTTCGACGAGTTCGAAGGGATCGTGCTCGACAAGAAGGAGGGCGCCAGCATCGCCTCGTGGCTTGGCCCGAACCGCGCCATTTTGCTTCGCAACCATGGCTCGGTGGTCGTCGGCACATCAATCGCGGAAACGGCGATCGCGGCCACGGTGCTCGAGTTCGCGGCGCGCGTGCAATTGCAGGCCATGGCCGTCGGCAAGCCCAAGGTTCTGCCGGCGGCCGAGGCTCGCCAGACCAAGGCGTTCCTGCAGCGGCCGGATGTGGTCGATCTGCGCTGGAAGCTCCTGGTCCGCCAGGCGCGCCGCCACAACCCCCGATTCACCTACGAAAGAACCCAAGGATGAGCAAGCTCACCGGCCGCCCCCCCAAAGTCCTGATGTTGCTGACGTCGGACTTCGTCACCGCCCGCTACGAGGCGCTGCGCGCCCGCGCGCCAGATCTCGAGATCGTTACCGAACTCGGCGCGGACGGAGACCCTGACGTCACCGCACTGTTCGCCTTCAAGCTTCCCGCCGGCATCGCGCCGCGCCTGCCCAACCTGCAGCTCGCCGCTTCCGTTGGCGCCGGCGCCGACGGCATCATCTCCGCGCCTGACCTGCCGACGCACGTCAGGGTCACCCGTGCAGTCGAGCCTGGGCTCGGCCTGAGCATGGCGCAATTCGTCTCCCTGCAGATCCTGCGGCAGTTCCGATCGTTGCCGAAGATGGAACAGCAGCATGCTGCGGGCGAATGGAAGCGCCTGCCGGTGCCCGACGCACGGCAAGTCACGGTCGGCATCATGGGGCTGGGCTCAATCGGCGCCGTCGTTGCCGACGTGGTCGCCGCGCTCGGTTTCAACGTCATCGGCTGGACGCGCTCAAACGCGCGCACGCCGCGCGTGCCGGTGTACCTCGGCGAGGGAACCATGGACGCTTTCCTCGGCCAGTCCGATTTTTTGGTGTGCCTGCTGCCGATCACCGCGCAGACCGCCGGCCTCTTGGGCCGAACGCGTCTTGCGAAGCTTCCCAAGGGCAGCTTCGTGATCAACGTGGCACGCGGTGGCATCATGGTCGAGGACGACCTGCTGGCCCTGGTGAATGAGGGTCATCTGAGCGGCGCCGCCTTGGACGTGTTCGCGACCGAGCCGCTGCCACCGACCAGCGCCTTCTGGCACCACGACAAGATCCTGGTCACGCCTCACATCGCGGCTCAGCCGTCGGTCGGCCCGGTGGTCGATCAGTTCCTCGAAAACCTGAAGCGCCTGGCCGAGGGGCAGCCGTTGCTTCACGAGGTCGACAGGAGCCTGGGCTACTGACGCGCCGGGACGGCCGCTTTCAATTTCAATGCAGCATCGGAGACAAACATGACAACGCGCAAACTTCTCGGGGGCTTGGCAATCACGGCAGCGCTCGGCTACCTGTGCTCAACGGCCTTCGCGGCTGAAACCTACCCTTCGCGGCCGATCAAGGTGATCCTCCCCTTCGCGACTGGCGGGCAATCTGACGTAGTGGCTCGGCTGATCGCTGAGCGCATGGCAGCCGGGCTGGGGCAACCGTTGGTTGTCGAGAACGTCGCCGGCGCCGGCGGCATGATCGCCGCGGCCAACGTGGCGCGCGCCGCTCCGGACGGCTACACGATTTTCTTGGCCAACGCCAGCACACTGACCATCGCGCCCTACCTGCAGAAGCGCGCCACCGTCGATCCCGCCGCCTTTACGCCGATTACCACGGTCAGTCAGTTTCCGTTGGTACTGGTGGTCAACAGCAACTCGCCCTACAAGTCACTGGCCGATGTGGTCGCGGGGGCGAAGGCCAAGCCGGACAAAATGAGTTTCGCTTCGCCTGGGTATGGCACCACGCCGCACCTCATGGGTGAAACTCTGATGCGTGAGGCCAACATCTCCATCACGCACGTCCCCTACAAGGGAGGCGGGCCTGCGCTCAACGACCTGCTCGGCGGCCAGGTCGATCTCTTTTTCGAGGCGCCGGCAACTCTCCTGCCTCAGATTCACGCCGGCAAGCTGCGGCCACTGGCCGTGACCAGCAAGACGCGTATGCCTTCGCTGCCCGAAGTGCGTACGGTCGCGGAGCAGGGCATGCCCAAGCTCATGCTCGAGAGCTGGTCCGCGTTCGTCGCACCCGCCGGCACGCCAGCCGACATCATCAAGCGGCTGCGGGTCGAAACGGAGAAGGTATTGAAGAGCGAAGGTATCGTCAGCAAGCTGCGCGAACGCGGCTTCGAGGCCACGTCGAGCACACCCGAAGAGCTCGCCCGCATGATCCGGGACGAGGGCCGCACTTGGTCGCAGCTCATCAAGGAACGCAACATCACCGTGGATTGAACCTTCCTTGCTTGCCAGAGATGAGCTTATCGATGCCTTTTCGCTAGCGTTGTCAGCTTGCCTTCGCCCGCGTTAAAGAAGTAATAAGCCTGATTCCCTTTGACGTGGGCGACTGCTACGGCGAGGCGACCGAGTACCACAGCTCCAGCAATGCGGCCGCAGTGCGCGACGTCGAAATGTGGGAGTCGCTGGAGGGCTAACGCCTCCCTTGTCGAGGACTGCGGACAAGTTTCCGCAACTCACACCTTTCATGAGATTTGCGTATGAACCGCATGACGGATACAGCCGGTCGAAATTATCTGATTGGCTTCGGCAACGAATACGCCACCGAGGCCGTGGCCGGCGCCCTGCCGCAGGGCCGCAACAGCCCGCAGCGCGCGCCCTTCGACCTCTATCCCGAGCTGATCTCGGGCACCGCCTTCACCGCGCCGCGCCACGAGAACCGCCGCAGCTGGCTGTACCGGCGCCAGCCCTCGGTGGTCTCGGGCCGCTACGAGGCCTATGCGCAGCCGCACTGGCAGACCGGTGCTGACCGCGAGATCGCGCTCGCGCCCGAGCCGATGCGCTGGCATCCGATTCCCCTCGACAACGCCGAGGTCGATTTCGTCGACGGCATCCACACCCTGGCCGCCAATGGCGACGCCGAGGCGCACAGCGGCATCGCGGCGCACGTCTACCTCGCGAGCCGATCGATGGAGCGCCGCGCCTTCGTCAATGCCGACGGCGAGATGCTGCTGGTGCCGCAGCAGGGCCGGCTGGTGATCACCACCGAGATGGGCGTGCTCGACGTCAAGCCCGGCGAGATCGCGCTGCTGCCGCGCGGCGTGGCGTTCAAGATTGCCGTGCCCGATGGTCCCTCGCGTGGCTACGTCTGCGAGAACTACGGCGCCCAGTTCCGCCTGCCCGAGCTGGGCCCGATCGGATCCAACGGCCTGGCCAACGCGCGCGACTTCCAGGCCCCCGTGGCCGCCTTCGAGACCGAGGCCGGCGGCTACGAGCTGGTCAAGAAATCCTCCGGCCGCCTGTGGCGCGCGCCGATGAAGCAGTCGCCCTTCAACGTCGTCGCCTGGCACGGCAACCTGGCGCCGGTGAAGTACGACACGGCCAACTTCATGACCATCGGCTCGATCAGCTTCGACCATCCGGACCCGTCGATCTTCACCGTGCTGACTTCGCCCTCGGACACGCCCGGCACCGCCAACTGCGACTTCGTGATCTTCCCGCCGCGCTGGCTGGTGATGGAGAACACCTTCCGCCCGCCCTGGTACCACCGCAACCTGATGAGCGAGTTCATGGGCCTGGTCTACGGCGAGTACGACGCCAAGCCCGGTGGCTTCAAGCCCGGCGGCGCCAGCCTGCACAACGCGATGGTGCCGCACGGCCCCGACGAGGAAGCCTTCGAGAAGGCCAGCCACGCCGATCTCAAGCCGCAGAAGCTGGACAACACGCTGGCCTTCATGTTCGAGAGCCGCTTCCGCTTCATCCCCACCGCCTGGGCGCTGCAGAGCCCGGCGCTGGACACCGACTATGCCGACTGCTGGGCCGGCCTCAAGGACCAATTCAAGCCATGAACAACGTATTGAACGCCACCCACGACCCGCAGCTGCGCAGCTGGGTCGCCTCGGCCAACCAGGATGCCTGCGACTTTCCAATCCAGAACCTGCCGTTCGGCCGCTTTCGGCCTGCCGGCAGCGGCGAGCCCTTCCGCATCGGCGTCGCGATCGGCGACCAGGTGCTCGACCTGAAGGCCACCGGCCTGGTCCATACGGACGACATGAACGTGGTGATGGCGAAGAGCCCCGCGGAGCGCCAGGCCCTGCGTACGGCGATCTCCGCCGGCCTGGCCGAAGGCAGCGAGCAGGCCCCCGAGTGGACCAAGGCCCTGCTGGCCCAGTCGGCGGTCGAGATGACGGTGCCCTGCCGCATCGGCGACTACACCGATTTCTACACCGGCATCCATCACGCCCGCACGGTCGGCAGTTTGTTCCGGCCCGACCAGCCGCTCCTGCCCAACTACCAGTGGGTGCCGATCGGCTATCACGGCCGCGCCTCGTCGATCGGCGTCAGCGGCCAGCGCTTCAAGCGCCCGCGAGGCCAGACCAAGGCGCCCGATGCGGCGACGCCTTCCTTCGGTCCTTCGAAGCGGCTCGACTACGAGCTCGAGCTCGGATTCCTGGTCGCCCAGGGCAATGCGCTCGGCGAGCCGATCGCCATCGGCGAGGCGGAAGCGCACCTGTTCGGCGTCACCCTGCTCAACGACTGGTCGGCCCGCGACATCCAGGCCTGGGAGTACCAGCCGCTCGGACCCTTCCTGTCGAAGAACTTCGCCACCACGCTCTCGCCCTGGATCGTGACCATGGAGGCGCTGGCGCCCTTCCGGGCCGCCTTCGAGCGCCCGGCCGGCGACCCGCAGCCGCTGCACTACCTCGATGGGCCCGCCAACCGCGAAAGCGGTGCGCTCGACATCACGCTCGAGGTCTGGCTGCAAACCGCGAAGATGCGCGAAGCCGGCGAGGGCGCCGTGCTCCTTTCGCGCGGCAACGCGAAAGAGGCCAGCTACTGGACCGCCGCGCAGCTCGTCACGCACCACACGGTGAACGGCTGCAACCTGCAGCCGGGCGACCTGCTCGGCTCGGGCACGCTTTCAGGTCCGAAGCCCGACGAGGCCGGCTCGCTGCTCGAGCTCACGCTGGGCGGAAAGGAGCCGATCCTGCTTCCCAACGGCGAGCGCCGCAGCTTCCTCGAAGACGGCGACACGCTCAGTCTGCGCGGCTATTGCGAGCGCCAGGGCGCGGTGCGCATCGGGCTCGGGCAGTGCGTGGGGGCCCTGTCGGCGAAACCACTGGATTAGCGCGGCAGCAGAATTTTGTACTTATGGATACGACACAGACCACAGAGCTGGAAGGAGACGACTTCTTCCTCAATCTGGTTGACTTTAAATGGCTCATGGCCGGGGTCGGCTGGTGGGTCGATCTGTCGCGCCTGCGGAGCGACAGGGCGTACGTCAACGAGTGCCTGCAGCGCGCACTAAGGAGCGACTCTGAGTTGCTGCGCAAGCGCAGCGTCGAATTGCTTGGGTTGCGGCGCAACTCGGATGCATATCGCTCGAATTGCGAAGCTGTCATTGCGTGCGCATTCGTCGATTCGGCTCAACGAATGTCGACGTGACGAACAGTGTGTTCCCATCCTGAACATCACCGAGGAGTGACGCCGCCGTCAGGCGAGGAAGCGTTCAACGAGCTTGACCCAGTAGGTGGCCCCTAGCGGAATCAGGGCATCATTGAAGTCGTAGCTCGCGTTGTGCAAAGTGCAAGGCCCAGCACCGTGCGGCAGCGTGCGATGGGCGCCGTCTCCGTTGCCGATGAAGGCATAGGCACCGGGCCGCGCCTGCAGCATGAAGGCAAAATCTTCGGCCGTCATCGCGGGCTCTTGCACCAACACGTTATCGGCGCCGACGATACCGATGAGGACCTCTCTCCCCAGCTCGGCTTTAGCTGCCGAGTTGATGGTAGGCGGGTAGCTTCGATTGAAGCGCAGTTCGCATTGCGCGTCGTGCGCGCTGCTCACGTGGCTTGCGATCTGTGTCATGCGCGCTTCGATCAGGTCGAGCGTCTCCAGCGAAAAGGTGCGGATGGTTCCCTTGAGCTCACAGGCGTCCGCGATGACGTTGTTCGACTGGCCGGCCTGGATTGCCGTCACCGAGATTACCGCGGCCTCGCCGGGCTTCTTGTTCCGCGTCAGGATTGTCTGGAACGCCTGCACCACTTCGCAGGCCACCGGCACCGGGTCAACGGTGGTGTGCGGCAGCGCTGCGTGTCCGCCGCGGCCATGAATGACCACTACGAACTCGGTGTTCGGTGCCATCACCGGGCCGGGGCTCACGGCGAACTGGCCGGCCGCCATGCCGGGCCAGTTGTGCATGGCGAACACCGCATCGACCGGGAAACGCTCGAACAGACCTTCGTCGATCATGGTGCGTGCGCCCGCGCCACCTTCCTCGCCGGCTGGAAAATGAAATGCACGGTGCCGTCGAAGCGGCAATTCGCCGCCAGCTGCCGCGCGGCGGCGAGCAGCATCGCGACGTGGCCGTCGTGACCGCAGGCATGCATCTTCCCGGGGTGCTTGCTCACGTGCTCGAAGGTGTTGAGCTCGGTCACCCGCAGCGCGTCCATATCGGCCCGCAGACCGATGGCCTTGTCGCTCGTGCCATGGGAGAGGGTCCCGACCACGCCGGTGCGTGCCAACCCGCGGTGGACCTCGATGCCGCATTGCGCCAGTTCTGCGGCGACCCGTTCGGCGGTGCGGAATTCCTCGTAGCGTGTTTCGGGATACGCGTGCAGATCGCGCCGAAACGCGACGTGGGCATCCGCGTGCGCGACGATGGCGTCAATCAGTTCCATGTGCGCAGGCGATTCCATGCGGCTGCGTTCCAGCTGGACCAAGGGATAGGCGCCGTCGGCACAGCCCCCACTCTTCAGTCTCCCGGAATGTGGGGCGGATTCAGTTCCACCCGCTTGGCCGACTTCTTGCGCATCCGGATGTTGAGCATTTCCACCGCCACGGAAAAGGCCATCGCGAAGTACACGTAGCCCTTGGGCACGTGATGGCCGAAGCCCTCCGCGACCAGCACCACGCCCACCACCACCAGGAAGGACAGGGCCAGCATCTTGATGGTGGGATGGTTGGAGACGAAGCGGCCGATCGGGCCGGCGAACAGCATCATGAGCCCCACCGAGGCAACCACCGCGGCGATCATGACCCGCACGTCGTCCACCATGCCGACCGCGGTGATGATCGAGTCCAGCGAGAACACCAGGTCGATGATCATGATCTGGAGGATGACGGAGGCGAAGGTGGCCTTGACCGCGCTGGACGTCTGCTCGTCGTGGCCGCCTTCCAGCGATTGGTGAACCTCGCTCGTGCTCTTCCAGATCAGGAACAGTCCACCCAGGATCAGGATCAGGTCCCGGCCCGAGATGTCCTTCCCGATCACCGAGAAAAGCGGCGTGACCAGACCGATGATCCAGGCCAGCACCAACAGCAGCCCGATGCGCATGAACATCGCCATGAACAGCCCGACCCGGCGTGCGAATTCGCGCCTTTCGGGCGGCAGCTTGTCGACCAGAATGGAGATGAAGATGATGTTGTCGATGCCCAGGACCAACTCCAGCGCAGTCAGGGTGGCGAAGGCGATCCAGACTTGCGGATCGGTCAGGAGTTCAAGCATCGAGGTTCTTTCAGATTGGGAAGGGCCGGGAAGGCCGGGCAGAAGCTGGCCCAGAGAATGCCACGCGACTCTTGATCAGCTTGTGCCAACGCGCAACGAGTCCGACAACCTCGCTCAGGCACTGTGCAATGCGAGGCGCCCGGGCCTCCTGGAGAGAATGCCGCAGACGCCCCGGGGCTGTATCGCCTCAGGGCACATCGGGCAAAGGCTGTTTATCTGCCGCCGACCACTTCGGGCATCGCCGAAGAGTGGTGGTGAGCGATCAGCCACTGGCCGTGCTCCCATTCATAGACGTACGTGTAGCGGGCACGCACGCTCTTGCCATCCTTGAATTTGAAGGTATAGGTGCCGACGTCCTGCGCCACGTTGCAGCCGATCTTGATGATGCGGCGATCGATCTTGCCCTGCGGCGCGTCCTTTAGGAACTTGACGAAGTAGTCGCGGATCTCCGCGGGGTTCGTGCGCGGCTGGTTCGAAACGGTTGGCAGCAGCACACCGTCGGCAGCATAGTGGGCGACGACCTTGTCGGGATCCAGCGTGCGCAGCGAATCGTTCCAGCGGTCGAACAGCGCCGCGATCTGCGGCTCGGTGGCTGGCACGCAAGTCGCCGCTGCCGGCGTCTGGGCGAAGGCGAATGTCGAGATGGCGAGGACTGCCGCCGTCGTTGCCGAGAGGGAGAGCGTACGAAGCACATTCATGGAGTTTTCCTTTTGCAATGGAGTCGATCACCGGGAGCTCCGGCGCTGCATCGTTTCGTGATGCAGGACTTCATTCTTGGATCTCTCCATGAACGCCATCCGTCGTCCGCCATGAATCCGGAGTGACGCGCACATGAACATCGGATGAACCGCCTCAGCCCGGCGCAGCATCCAGTCGATAGCCCAGGCCGCGCACAGTCTTCAGCAAGGGAAGGGGATGCCCGTCGTCGATCTTCGCGCGCAGGCGACGGACATAGACGTCGACGATGTTGGTCAGCGGATCTTCGTTGGTACCCCAGACATTGGAGAGGATGCGCTCGCGGCTGTAGACGCGCCCAGGCGCGGTCATCAGCAGCTCGAGGAATGCAAGCTCCTTGGCCGTGAGCGGGACGGGCTTGTCGGCGCGGGTCACCTGCATCCGCTCCCGGTCCAGTACGAGGTCTGCCACCTTCAGCGTGGTGGCCCGCAGCCGTTGCTCACGGCCGCGACGCATCAAGGCCTCGATGCGCGCCAGGAGTTCCTCGAACGCGAAGGGCTTGGTGAGGTAGTCATCCGCGCCCAGGCGCAGGCCGCTGACCTTGTCCTCGGTGTCGCTCAGCGCGGTGAGCATCAGCACCGGCACGTGGTGGCCCTCGGCGCGCAGTGTCTGGCACAACTCCAGGCCGCTCAGACCAGGCAGCATCAGGTCCAGCAGCAGCAGAGACAGATCGCTGCTGCGCGCGAGTTCGAGGCCTTCAGGCCCTGTGCGCGCCAGCTGCACGCGGTAGCCCTCGGCACTCAGGCCCCGCAACAAAAAATCGGCGACGCGCGCGTCGTCCTCGACGACCAGGATGTTCATGCTTGCTGCGTCATGATGGGAGAGATGAACCAGACGAGTACGGCAAGTCGATGCGCACGGTGGTGCCTTGCATGGGGATGCTATCAATGTCGATGCGGCCGCGATGGGCGTGCACGATGGCCCGGGCGATCGACAGTCCGATGCCGGTTCCGTCGGCCCGGTGAACACGTGCGCGGCGGCCGCGAACAAATCGCTCGAACACCTGCGGCAGTTCGTCGGCATCGATGCCGATCCCGTCGTCGGACACAACGACCAGCGCGCGGCCGTCGATCAGTTGCCAGCTCACCCGCACCGTTGCGTTCTCGCGCGAATAGCGCACCGCGTTGTCCAGCACGATGACGAGTGCCTGCCGGAGGCGATCGGCATCGGCCTGCAGCGTGACTGCGGGCAAGACAACGCCGTGCGTTTCGAGCTGCACGCGGATGTTGTGCCGCGCACCCAGGGTTCCAGCCGTCTCGGTGGCGTCGCTCAGCAATTCCCACAGGTCGACCGCGCCGAGCCGCATCGCGAGCTGGTCTGCTTCGGCCTTGGCGACCAGGAGAAGGTCGTCGATCACGCCGCTGAACTGCTTCACGCCGCCCACGATGCGCGTCAGTGATTGCCGGTACTCGGCGGCCGGTTTGTCGCCGCCACGCAGGGCGATCTCCGCTTCTCCGCGGATCGCAGTGGCTGGCGTGCGTAGCTCGTGGCTGAGGTCGGCAAGGAGCTGGCGGCGTCGCTGGTCGATCTGTTGCAATGTCTCGTGCGCGGCGCTCAACTCGCTGGTACGCTCCTGAACGGCGTCCTCAAGCCGGCGACGCGCAGCGTCGGCGTCACTTCGGTGCCGCTGCAGTTCGGCCGCCATGGCATTGAAGTGTTCAGACACGCGGTCGAACTCGTCGTGCGAATGCAGCGCGATGCGGTGTTCCAATGCACCGGCCTGCAGTGCCCGCGTGCCCTCGAGCAGGCGCTCCAGCGGCTTCTTCAGGCGCTGGTTCAGGTACGTGGCCAGCACGATGGCCGCAGCCAGCGTGAGCACGGCCAGGCCGATCGTCTGCTGGCGCAAGTGGTCCAGGCCGCGCTCGGTCGCGGCACGAGCGACAGGCATCACGTTGCGCTGTCGTTCGATGGCGCCATTGATCAACTCGCGCAGATCCCGGCCGCGGGCCATGTCGAACACCTCGTTCAGTTCCTGCCAGACGCTGGCGAACTCGGCACCACGCTCCAGCGGCGCCAGCCGCATCAACCGCGCCCTGACCGAGGCGATGTTGTCGTTGAGCAATTCGCTGACGGAGACAAGCTGGTCGACTTCCGGCGGTATGGGCACGCCTTCGCGCGCCGCGATTCCGCCCCACAGGAAAAGGTCGCGACGCGCGAGTTGCCGGAGCGTCTCCGCGCTGCCTTGCATGCGCGCGAGCTGGCTGTCGCGCACCTCCGGCGATGCGTTGGCATCCATCAGCTGTTGGGACGCCCAGACGCGCAGCCTTTGCTTGCCGGCCGAGAGCTCCAGCAGCTCCGACAAGATGTCGCTGGCCAGCCGGCTGTGTTGTGCGTAGTCGTTGACCCGGTTTGATCCCCAGTAGACGAAGCCGGCCTGGATGCACACCAGCGCGACAAGAACGGCGAATGCGAGTGACAGTCGGAGGCGAAGCATGCGGCGACTTTAGCCTCACAACATGCGCCAGAGCATGAACACCAGATGAACACCGACGGCCCGGGCCAAGAGAGAGATGAACCGGCTGACAATTTCACGTGCTGCTGCGCGCGATCACTTCGAAACCGATATCCACGGGCCACGCACCGGGTCCTCGCCAGACAGCCGCGCGAGCAACATCTGGTACGCGCGCTCGTCCATCTCGGCGTGGCGATTACGCACGGTAGAGAGGCGCGGCGACGCGGCGCGCGCGATCCGCATGTCGCCGAAGCCCGTCACCGCGATGCGGCCCCGGCACGCCCCAGCCGCCGCTACGCAGTTGGCAAACTGATCTTCATGGGCGGAAGCGATGGCACTTCGCTCCCGACCACGGCCCTCTATCTTCTGACGGATCCTAAGGGAAGAGCCGGATACCTTCGCCACACCGCGGAAGCTCGCGATGAACAGCTGAGCGGAGGTTGCGCGCCGACGCTTTAATCTTCGTCAAGCATTCGACTTACTCTGCTACCCAGGGCGCTCTCGCTGCGGAAATACCCCATCACGGTCGCGACACTCTGGTGTCCCGTCATCGCCATGGTCTCCGGCAGCGGCATGTTCTGACGCCCGGCTTCGGTGACGAACCCCGCGCGCAATGAATGGGCCGAGAACTCTCCCTCGACACCCGCGAGCGCACAGCGTTCCTTCACGATGTCGCGCACCGCCGCTGGCGCGAGCGCTTCGCCCAGATGTCCGCCCTTGCGGATGCGCCGGAAGAGGGCGCCTTCCTTGATCCCGCTCGCAGCGAGCCAATCCTGCATGGCCGCCGCCGCGCTGCCCATCAACGGTTTCACGTCCTCGGGGCGCTCCGCGCCGGCCTGATTCGTCTTGGAGTGCACGAGCGTGTAGAGGTAGGATTTTGCGTCGGCGCGCCGCAGGTTTTCCAGCGTGGCAGCGCACCCACAAGGCACGCGGGCCGCGCCGCTTCATCTCCCTACTGGCCTAGCAGGTCCAGCAATTCGCGGATGTGTGTGGTCTTATGAATTTCGCGACAAACGTTTGCTGCTTCCCTGATTCGATTCATCGACATACCCGCAAGCGGGCAAAGAGCGTCAAGCTTTGCCTCTAGCTCTCGCCATTCGATTCCATTGACGGCAGCTCCCCGCGGCGCAAATACCGTACTGGTGGATCTGCGTCCGTCGCGCGCGGCCAGCGTCACAGTGGCGCCCTGCAGATACCGCTCCACGTCGATCGTTGGCGGTTCGCCGATTTCCACGAGATCCAGCAATCGACGCACTGCTGGATCGAAGATCTTTTCGTCGGTGGCATGCGCCCAGGTGAACTCCCTGTGAGCAGCACCCGCTGCTGCGAAGTAGTAGGGACTGTGGGCCATGCCGACCAACTCGGTGGGGTGCCGCGGCCCCTGAAGGTGATCAGAATTTGGTCTGGAGATGATGATCGATGTGATTTCGCTTGCGGACAAGTCGCCCGCGATGGCCGCGCGTGCTGCTGCCTCTGCGAGCGAGTGATTCGCGTGCGCGCCTGGAACGAGCTTGATTGCCATGACTTTCAGCATGGTCCAGCTCGACCCCAGATCATGGGTCACCTCTGCGACGCGACCGGACGCATGCGCGTCCAAACCATACACGCTGAAGAATCCGAACCTGTGCTCCAGAATTTCCTCATCGACGGCGAACCCCATGCTTGCCAGTTGTGCAGCCTCCACGCCCCGCATCGCTGCCAAACCCGCGAAATTCTCGCGAGCGATACTGGTGACAGCCGCGTGGCGAAGGCTGCCGCTTGACGAGGCAGCTATCGCCAAGGCGTGGGTGATCTGCTTCGCGTCCAGTTTGAGCAACAACCCCGCGACGACGGCGCCCCCGAGTACCGTAACCGTCGACCCGTGGAAGCCCTTCTCCCACATCAATCCGGGGATGAGGGCGCTGTTGACACGCGCAACCACCTCGCAGCCAAGCGCTATTGCGGCCAATACATCTTTGCCGCTGGCGCCGGTGAGTTCGGCCACGGCGATCCCGATCGTCACGAGCGTGGTCCCGGGATGGACGATGTTCCGCAGATCGCTGTCATCCGAAGCAGCAGCGTCACTCATCACGGCATTGATCCTCGCTGCGATTGCAACCGGCAGCTTCTGAGAGTCCCCGTACCACACACTCGCCTCGCTCACGCCGCCCTGGTGCTGCAGCATGCGCGTCACTATCTGTGCGGATTCCAATGTCGATCCCATGGCCGCGCTCGCGATGGTGCTGGCAACGAGCATTGAGGCGTAGTCGAGTGCCTCGGTTGGGATTTCTTCGTACTCAGTCTCTGTCACGAACCTTGCGAGCTCACCAGCGATCGTCATTGCGTCCTCCCCAGAATTGCGAACGCTGGATTATTTTCCACTATCGCCTGGAACGGACGCGCATGTCTTTGCAAGGTACGCAAAAGACTTAAGCGGCAAACACGGAAAGTCGTCCTGTGCTTGGACTTATCCTGAAGATCTGCTGCGCGCACGGTCAACGCCGATCGCAGAAACAGCTGATCCAACCCTTTGAGACTCTCATCATGAATCACCGCGCCCCACCGCTTTCCTGGCTTGACCGACGTCATGTTGTTTCGGTAAGTGGGGTATCGTCGCGGTGGCGCTTGAACCTCAACACCGCGCTGCGCCGATTCTTCGGCGTTTTGCTTCTTGGCGCGTTTTCACTAGCCCATTCTCAAGGTTTCCCCGAGGCAGGAAGGCCGATCCGCCTCATCGTTCCCTTTGGCGCGGGCGCTAGTGCCGACGCGGTCGCCCGTGCATTTGCGCGGGCGATGAGCGAGCAAACTGGGGCTACGGTCATCGTCGACAACAAGCCTGGTGCAGACGCCGTCATCGGGGTCGAATATGTGAAGCAGGCAGCCCCGGACGGGTACACGCTCCTGTTTGGAAATCTTTCCACTCAAGTGCTCAACGTTTTCATGGTGCCGAATCTGCGGTACAACCCGCTGACAGATTTCATCCCCGTGGCGGCAACGAACAAGGTTTCTCTTGTGATCAACGCTGGCCCGTCCACAAATTTCAAGTCTCTGCATGACCTCGTTGCAGCGGCCCGCGCAAACCCTGGAAAATATAGCTACGGCAGCGGAAGCACATCTACGCGTCTCGGTATGCAGATGTTTGCGTATTTGACAAAGCTCGATTTGCTCTCCGTGTCGTACAAGACCCAAGCGCAAGCTGCCGCGGATCTCGCGGGAGGACAAGTCGACCTTCTTGTCACCGATGTGACAACCTCTGCCCCTTTCTACAAGAGCGGCAAGTTTCGCGCGTTAGCGACCACGGGCCGCGACCGCCTCTCTGCATTGCCGAATGTGCCGACCGTTCGCGAGCAGGGCGTTGAGGACTACGAGTTCACCGCGTGGCATGCGATTTTTGCCCCGGCAGGCACGCCGGAGGCGGTTGTTGGCAAGTTGTGGGCGATGATTGGGAACGCTGCCAAGTCGAAATACGTGACAGATGCTTTGGCGTCGAATGCCAGTGATCCGATGGAGATGGACACCGCTCATCTGAGGGTGCAACTTAAATCCGACATCGAAAAATGGGGCAGAGTTCTCGAGGGTATGAAGGAGAAAACGCGAGCCCAGAAGCCTTGAGCGCGCGTGCTGCTGCCTTGCCATGCGTCCAAACCCTACAGGAGTCAGAGATGAACGAGGTTGAGCAGCTACGCGCGATCGAAGACATCAGGCAGGCCAAGGCACGCTACGTACGCGGTCTGGACACCGGTGATCTCGGACTAACTCGTGCGATGCTCGCAGACGATTGCGTCCTGGATTTCCGCAAATGCTGGACCGATCCGACGACAGGCGAGGATCTGCTTCCGCAAATCAACGTGGTGATGCACGGCGCAGCATCGTGGTCGCCCGAAGGTTTCGCCGGCTTGGGTGTCGTCAGTCAGCATACGAGCGTCCATCATCTGTATTCAAGCGAAATCAACTTCGACAGCGAAACGATCGCAGATGTGGTCTGGGCCATGACCGCGCGGTTGTTCATGCCGCCCGGCGGGCGCTACGCGCTGCTGACCGGCTACGGCTATTACCACGAGACGTACGAGAAGACGGGTAGCGAGTGGAAGCTGAAGACCATGCGCGTTTCATGCCTGCGCGCGGAAGGCGTGTCCGCGCCGGTCTGAATGTACTCACCTGCCGATCTCTTGCACATGTGCGAGAGCTGCATGCGCGCGGCGAGCCGCCTCAGGTTGGCCGCGCTGTGCCAGCACGTCAGCGAGCTCGCGCAGTTGGAGTGCCGTGAGGCCCACGTTCATGCTATTGCGGATGTGCGCCTGCGACTGCGGTTCCACTCCCTGCAGGGCGGAGAGTGCGGCACCCGTCGCGAGCTGGCGACTTTGCCAGTCTAGGTCGTCGCGCGCGAAGATGTCGCCGAACAGGTGCGACTTCAGGTACTCGTCGGCTTCATCGCGCTCCAGGTTGAAAAGGCGGGCGAGCTTGTCCTGCATCAGCTTCGTCCCCCGTGCTGTGGACCGGGCGCATCGCTGCCCGAGGTGCCGCCACGCGCCGCGCCTGCGCGCGCCCGAGCCAGAGGGCAAGCGCGGCCCAGGCCAGCGCTAGCGGCACGACCACGCTGACCAGCCCGCCCAAGGCGAGCCCCAGGCGCCCGAGCACGCCCTCGGTCTGCGCACCGACGACATCGCCGGCGCGATACACGAAGGTGTCGACGAAGGCCTTGGCCTTGTATTTGTCCTCGCGGCTGACCACGGTGAACAGCGCCTCACGCGCCGGCCGAGTGATGCCGCGCTGGACCGCACGGTTGGCCGCTTCCAGCAGCACCAGCATCACAAACGAGCTGTAGACCGCCAGCCCGATGAAGCCGATTGCGGTAGCCACCGGCAAGATGGCAAGCGCCACGCCCAGGCCGAAGCGCTGGATGATTTTCCCGGTCAGGGTGAGCTGCAGGAGCAGTACCGCGACCTGCGTCCACATGTCGATGTTGCCCAGGATCGCTGCGCGCGCGTCCATGTTGTCGGACACCGCCGCCACCATCTGCAGGCGGGTGAAGTAGATGAAGGTCGCGAGCACGGTCATGAGCAGGATGTAGCAAGCGATGCCGGCCAGATAGCGCGAACGGAACACCGCGCGCAGGCCCGCCCAGGCGCTGCCGCCGATTCGCTCGGCCTCGCTGGCGAGTCTTGTCTCGGCGGCAGCAGGCGCATCGGGGCCGGCCTGGTCGGGCACCACGCGCACCAGCAGCCAAGCCGCGGCCACCGCGAGCAGCAGGAATCCGCCCGAGACCAGCAGCAAGTTCGGCGTGCCCAGCGGCCGTGCCAGCTGCGAGGTGAGCCAGGGGCCGAAAATCGCGCCAAGCGTGCCGCCCACCGAGATCAGGGCGAAGAAGCGCTTGCCCTGGTCACTGGTAAAGCGGTCCGCCAGCAGCGCCCAGAACACCATGGTCACGAATAGATTAAACACGCTGAACCAGACGTAGAACACCTGGCCGCTGCGCTGCCCGACCGCAGCGGGCGCGAACATCAACAGCGCCCAGAAACCCACCAGGCTCAGCACGAAAAAGCCATAGGTGACGCCGATGAGCTGCAAGCGCTTCAGGCGGCTGACGAGCCAGCCGAACAGCGGGTTCACTGCCAGCGTTACCACTGCGGTGCCGATGAACAGCCAGCGGACGCTCTCGATGCCGCGCTGCATGCCCAGCGCGTCGCGCGCCGGCCGCAGCAGCATTAGCGCGGTCAGCACGCAGAAGAAGAACAGCGCGGCGATCAAGACGGGCCCAACTTCCTCGCGGCGGAGGTTGAACAGGGCCTGCAGGAGACGTGGGCGACGCGGTGTCGGTGACGTGGTGAAACTCATGGATAGGGCTCCGGATCGGCTTGCGCCGTGCACGTGCGTGCCGGCGCCCAATTGCTCGCAGGGGAGTGGCGCAGAGCTGGGTGTCTCAGCAGTGCGCGCGTCGGTGGCTCGTCAGAGCTCCGTGACGAATCAGCCATCAGGACTTCGGCACGCAGGGCTCGCTTCGCGAGGGAACATTGGCATCTGTGCTGCACTACGCATGTGGGTCCGCCCCAACCAGACGCTCAAGACGAGCCACACGGCGGACAGCGGTACCGCGATCATCGGAAGCTGTGCGAGGCTCAGTCCGAGGCCCATCAGGCCGGCGAAGGCCCAACTGGCCACTTGGTCGCCACCCCGGTAAACCACGGTGTCGATGAAGTTCTTGGCCTTGTAGCGGTCCTCGCGCGCGCTGGAGGTGAACAGGATTTCCCGGGCGGGCCGGGCCAGTGCGAAGTTCACCACACGGCGCGCAACCTGCGCGGCCACGATGACGCCGACGCTGGGACTGGCGGCCAACGCCGCGAAGCTGGCCAGGCTGACCAGGGGCAGAACACATAGGATCGCCACGATGCCCACAGTGGCAATCACCCTGCCGGTGACGAGGAACTGGAACACCAGCGTGATCGCATTGGCAAGCAGGTCGATGTTGGCAAAGAACGCTGTGCGTGCCGCGCGTTCGGAAAACGCGTGCTCGGCGATGCTGGCCTGTTGCAAGTACAGGAAGGTGGAAGTGGCCGAGTAAAGCAGGATGAACAGCGCCAACCCACCGAGGTAGGGCGAGCGCAGCGTGTGCGCCATGCCCGCGAAAATGCCGCCGCCCAGCGGCTGGTCTGGGTCGTCGCGACGCGCGGGATGCTGCAACGCTGGCGCGATGAGGGATAGCCTGCGCGATGCCCGCACGGCCACTTCAAGGAACACCACCGCAATGGCCATCAGCCACGAACGGTCCAGGTTAGGGATCAGGCTGGACGTGATGGCTGACCCCAAGAGACCTCCCACTGTCGCACCCGCCGCGAGCAGCCCGAACAGCCGCTTGCCCCGCTCGCTGTCGAAGATGTCCACCATGAAGGACCAGAACACCGAGACAACGAACAAACTGAAGACCGACACCCAGATAAAGAAGGCTCGGCCCAGCCAGACCTGCCACTGCGGAGCGGCAAAGTGCAGCATCAGCGCGAGCAGCATCAGGTTTGCTGCGAAGAAGCGGTAGGTCAGCGCAATGAACTGCCTGGGCGGCAGCTTGCGTACCGCGAACGCGAACAAGGGGCTGGCCACCAGCGTTGCCAGCAGCGTGCCAGTGAAGAGCCAAGGGAGGTTCTCGACCCCGCCGGCAACGCCCAGTTCGTCGCGGAGCGGGCGCAGCACGTAGTACGGCAGAAACAGCGCGACGACGTACAGCATGGACCACAGGACTGCGGGCGCTTCTTCGGGCCGTACTCCTGCCAGACGCTGCCACACGGAAGGTGTGGTCGATTGCATTCAGTGCTCCTTGGCCTCGGCCGCAAGCCGGGAACGCGTGTTCATCGTTCCGTACTCCCACCATGTGGCAAACGACTGCGAGCGGCCGTCCAGATGGAAGGGTTGGCCGATCTCGGGAGTCCACAGCGCATAGTTGCGCTTCCTGTGGAGGGCGGTGATGCGCTTGAACGGGTCATCCCAATCGTGAAACGAAATCGAAAAACGGCCGACGTGGGCGGGCGTTAACGCTTTCGTGC
Source organism: Variovorax paradoxus (assembly GCF_018614955.1). Lineage (GTDB taxonomy): Bacteria > Pseudomonadota > Gammaproteobacteria > Burkholderiales > Burkholderiaceae_C > Variovorax > Variovorax paradoxus_J. Next base: position 13,665 of record NZ_JAGGNV010000078.1, on the reverse strand, counting down.
GCAGGTCTTCGGCCGCCTGCGCGGCCTGCTCCGGCGTCATGTGGACGTTGGCCCAGCGCGGGTCGTACTGGCCCATGTCGAGCGCTACCGCGTCGAACGGGCCGAGTCGCTGGCCGATCTCGGCGAAGTGCGGCCCGTACCCCGAGTCACCGCTGAAGAAGAAGCGACGCTCGGGAGAGACCAGCGCAAAGCCGACCCACAGCGACTGGTCGCGAGTAAAGGTACGACCTGAAAAATGTCGCGCAGGGGTGACATGGACTTCCAACTGCGGCGCTACCGCGACGACCTCGCCCCAATCGGCCTCGCGCACGGTGCGCATGTCGTAGCCCCAGGCCTCAAAATGCGCCCCTACGCCCAGCCCGGCGATCACCCGTCCGACCTTGGGCTGGAGCGCCTGGATGGTCGGATAGTCCAGATGGTCGTAGTGGTCGTGGCTGATCAGCAGCACGTCGACCTCGGGCATGTCGTCGGCCGTGTAGAGGTTGGTTCCCTCGAAAGCCTTGTTCGCCGCCGGTATCGGTGCGGCATTGGCGCAGAAGACCGGATCGATCAGAACGCGCTGTCCACCCAGTTGCAAGAAGTAGGAGGAGTGGCCCAGCCAGACCACCAGGTCCTGCGCGCGGTCGAGCGCCTTAAGGTCGGTCTTGACGACGGGGATGCCGTGAGGCGGCCGAGGCTGTCCCTTCTTCTCCAATAGCGTCTGCATCCACATCGACCATTCCGATTGATCGGTCGTCCGCATGGGCGTGTCGATCTGGTTGCGGAAAACCCCGTCGGTATAGTTGGGTGAGCGGGTGATACGGGCCAGTTGCTCGCCGCTGGGCAACTCCCCGAACAGGGGATGCTGGAAATAGGCGACAACGCCAAGTACGCCGAGAATGGCAGTCCCGACAAAAGCCTTGAGGAGACGGGAAGGCCAGACTCTTTTCATCGAGGGGATGCCATCACGCCAGCTTTGTGCCGGTAGCGCGGGCGAGCGCGGCCAGCAAATTATCTTGGAACCGGATGTCCTTGACGGCGGCCTGCGGCTGTTGGCGTCGCTGGTGGTGCCAGTACCCGCCGCTCGTCAGCGCCTCGGGTTCATCGCTGACGGCGAGCCACGCCTGGGTCACGTGCCCCAGGCGCAGGTCGTCGGGCGCCCCGGCACCTCCCATTTGGGTCGGCACCCAGCCTGGGTCCACGGAGTTGCTGTAAACGGCCGGCCACAGCCGCGCAACGGCTGCGGCCAGCGCGGTGACGAACAGCTTGCTGTCCGAGTAGCTGCCTGTGGAGGTGCGACCGGACCAGTCCATGCCGGCGAGCTCCGTGCGTCCCCCCTTGTGCATGCTGCTGCTCAGGTAGATCAGGCGCTGAGGGCGCTGGATCAAGGCTGTAAGCAGATAGGGTGCGACCGTATTGACCACGAGCACCTGTGTGCCTGTAGCGATGCCGGCGTTGTGGATGACGGCATCCATGCGGCCAATCGCATTGACCTGGCGGGCCAGGTCACGCACCTGCGCGAGGTCCGACAGGTCTCCGGTCGTAGCGATGGCGCCTCGGTCGACGAGTTCCTTCACAGCCTCCATCCGAGCCTGGGAGCGGACATGCACGATGACCTCGTGCCCCTGGTCCAGCAGCGTCTTGGCCGCGGCCTTGCCCAGCCCGTCGGATGATCCGGTGATGAACACGCGGGACTTGCGAAACGTGCCTTGTCGTGACTGGCTCATGGATGAATCCTGCGAATTGGATGACGGCTGCGTCAGGGCAGACACTGCGGTCAGCCCCAAACCCAGCGTGGCGCTCGTGGAAAAGAACTTGCGACGGTCCATGCGTATGTCCTCGGGCGACTTCATGGCCGCCGTGCTCTATTGCTGAATGCCAAGTTTCTGGCTGTTCTTTCCGCAAAGCGGCATTGCCGCCGCCAGCAGAAATGGCGATGTCGGTAGATGCGCATCAACCGCGTGCCAGTGGATAAATGTTAGGCGTAAGGATGCATTCCTAAAGTGCCAAGAATGCGCATGCACCTTGCAGCCGCACGCATAAATGAGGCAGCTCATCGCCCGCTGTATTGCTGGTCGGTGACCGCCTCTAGCCACTCCACGTTCTTGCCGTCCAGGCTTTCCTGCAGCGCCATGTGCGTGAGGCTGGTGGTGGGCGATGCGCCGTGCCAGTGCTTCACGCCCGGCGGGCACCACAACACGTCACCTGGGCGAAGTTCCTGGATCGCCTTGCCCCACTGTTGCGCCAAGCCGAAGCCCGCAGTGACGACCAGTACCTGTCCCAGCGGATGTGTGTGCCAGTTCGAGCGTGCGCCAGGCTCGAAGGTCACCGAGGCGCCGGACATTCGCGATGGGGCGTTCACAGGGAAGAGCGGATCTATACGCGCCGTGCCCGCAAAAAACTGGGCCGGCCCGGGTGCGGACGGGCGAGTGCCGTTGCGCGAGATGCTCATGCCTTGCGGCGCGACGCTGGAGGCCGCGGGGGCCGAGCCAGTCGCGGGGGCGGGGCTGGTCTGGGCGACTGCAGCGCCGATCAGCGACACCGCGGCCAAGCTTGCAGTGATTCGTTTCATCAGAGATCCTGAAATGGGCGGGCTCCTGGCCCCTTACCAGGAGAGGGAGCCCGCAGGAAAAGCATCACAGGGGCGCCACCCCGTGCGATGCGCCTGCCCATAGGCGTGCGGCCTGCGTCCGGCTCAGCGGTTCGAGAACCCGAGCAGCGCCTCCGGCAGGCGGGTACCCTGCACAGGGATCCGGGACGTGGCCTCAGCTATCTCGCGCAGGTCGTCGGCCGTCAGCGGGACGTTCGCCGCTCCCAGGTTCTCCTCGAGACGGTGCAACTTGGTGGTCCCCGGGATAGGCACGATCCAGGGCTTCTGCACGAGCAGCCACGCGAGAGCGATCTGCGCCGGGGTGGCGCCCTTTCGCTCGGCCATCCGCTTCACGAAGTTGACGAGCGCGAGGTTCGCCGCGCGGGCATTGGGTTGGAAGCGCGGAAAGTCGTTGCGGACGTCGCTCGCGTGGAACGCGGTCTTCTCGTCGATCTTGCCCGTGAGGAAACCGGTGCCGAGCGGGCTCCAGGGGACGAAGCCGATCCCGAGCTCCTCGCACGTCGCGAGCACGCCGTTCTCCTCCACGTCCCGCGTCCAGAGCGAGTATTCGCTCTGCACCGCTGCCACCGGCTGCACGGCGTGGGCGCGGCGAATCGTCGCCGCGGCCGCTTCGGAGAGGCCGAAGTGCATCACCTTGCCTGCACCGATGAGCTCCTTCACCGTCCCGGCGACGTCTTCTATGGGCACGTCCGGATCGACCCGATGCTGGTACAGCAGGTCGATGCGGTCGGTCCCGAGCCGCTTGAGCATCGCGTCCACCACCCGCCGGATCCGCTCGGGGCGGCTGTTCACGCGGGGTGCGAACTGCCCCGTCGTCTGGTCGATGTCCCAACCGAACTTGGTGGCGATCACCACCTCGTCCCGGACGGGCGCGAGCGCCTCGCCCATGAACTCCTCGTTCTTCCATGGGCCGTACGCCTCGGCGCTGTCGAAGAACGTCACCCCGCGCTCATGCGCGGCGCGGATGAGCGTGATCGCTTCCTCGCGGGGCGTCGGCTGGCCCAACATCCCCGTCAGGCCCATCGCGCCGTAGCCGAGCGCGGAGACTTCCGGGCCGTTGCTTCCGAGCTTTCGTTCCTGCATCTGCTTCTCCTCTGGTGGGATCGGCGATCGTCGCCGCCCTTGATGGTTCCGTTCAGTCGTGTCTTGGGAAATCGGCGGCCGCACGTTCGGTGCATCTCCCGCTTCAACGACGATGTTAGGCGGCCATACGCACATATGGGAAGCCGCCAGGGCTGCATGCACTTATCGCGAAATTTCATGAGTGCGCACGGGTAGCGCAGCGCTTCGAGCGCGCGTGAAGCTGCCTTCCGGTGCCACGCTCATGAAGTCGAGCAATCATTTATGCTGTCGCCCGATAAGTGCTTGCCGGTTTCAACCGGTAATCATGAGGCTGCCGCCGCCTACAGTAGGGAGATGAACAATGGCTGGTTAATCACGGGTGATCTTCGCGCTCCCGGACGCCAAGGCGACATCAAAGTTGAACAGGAGAATGAGCATGCACCGACGGCAACTTGGCACCAGCGGCCTCGAAGTGTCGGCAATAGGCCTCGGCTGCATGGGGCTGTCGCTCGCCTATGGACCGCCGATGGACCGAGGCGCGGCGATCGAACTGATTCGCGCCGCGCATGATCTCGGGGTGACTTTCTTCGATACCGCCGAAGCCTACGGAGAGAACGAGGAATTGCTCGGCGAAGCCGTGGCTCCGTTTCGGGAGGAGGTCGTGGTGGCGACCAAGTTCGGGTGGAAGGACGGAAATCTCAGGACCGGAACGCTCGACAGCACTCCGGAACGAATCCGGCTCGTCGCCGAGCAGTCTCTCCGGCGCCTGCGGACCGACCGAATCGACCTCTTCTACCAGCACCGGGTGGATCCGCAGGTGCCGATCGAGGAGGTTGCGGGGGCGGTCCAGGACCTCATCCAGAAGGGCAAGGTGAAGCACTTCGGCCTCTCTGAAGCCGGGGTGCAGACGATCCGCCGGGCGCATGCGGTTCAGCCGGTTGCCGCGCTCCAGAGCGAGTATTCAATGTTCTCGCGCGACCCGGAGGCGGAGATCCTCCCGACACTGGAAGAACTCGGAATCGGCTTCGTTCCCTTCAGTCCCCTCGGCAAGGGATTCCTGACGGGGAAGATCGATGTCGGCACGACCTTTGCCGAGGGAGACATTCGCAACACGCTGCCCCGCTTTGAAGCCGAGGCTCGCGTAACCAACCATCGAATTGCGACTGCCGTCACTGGTATCGCGGCGCGAAAGGGCGTGCCCCCCGCGCAGGTCGCCCTGGCGTGGCTCCTCGCCCAGAAGCCATGGATCGTGCCCATTCCAGGGACATCAAAGCTCGGACGCCTTCGGGAAAACGTCGGCGGCGCAGACGTTGAACTCAGCGCTGATGACCTGCGCGAGATCGCCGGGATGCTCTCCAGCCTGCAGGTGCAGGGTGAGCGCTACGCACCGCAGGGAATGAAGATGGTCGACCGATAGGAAGCGCGCTGCGGCGGGCGGCGGCGTCGCCGCGGGCAGAAGTTATCGATGTCGATCGTGTTCGCTGCCTGAAGCAGCACCCTCATATGGCCCAAGCGGATGATGGATCCGTTCAGGCGATTCGACCCAAACTGGAAACGCTTTCTCGCAGGAGCAGGTTTGAATGAAACGCGAAGTTGAAAGTGGGAGTGAGCTCGAGCTCACTCGCCGAGAACTCTTTGTTGGCGCAGCAGCTTCGGCGGCGGCCGGACTGCCGGCCGTAGCGGCCGCTCAGCAGAGCGCAGTGGAGCAGCCCGCGATCTCGAAGGTATCGCTTGTCATCAATGGTCGCGCGCACTCGCTCTCGCTCGACAACCGCACGACGCTGCTCGACGCATTGCGAGAGCACCTTCACCTGACCGGCAGCAAGAAGGGCTGCGACCAAGGCCAGTGCGGCGCATGCACAGTCATCGTGAACGGCCGGCGTGTCGTTTCGTGCCTCACGCTCGCCGTCATGCACGAAGGCTCGCAGGTCACGACCATTGAGGGTCTCGGGTCGCCCGAACGCCTGCACCCCATGCAGGCCGCGTTCATCAAGCACGATGGCTTCCAATGTGGCTACTGCACCCCGGGCCAGATCTGCTCGGCAGTCGCCGTGCTCGACGAGATCGGCCGCGGCGTCCCAAGCCACGTGACCGCGGACCTCACCACGCAGCCGCTGCTCAAGGTCGACGAGTTGCGCGAGCGCATGAGCGGCAACATATGCCGCTGCGGCGCCTACTCGAATATCGTCGATGCCATCACGGAGGTTGCGGGGGTGCGTACATGAAGCAGTTCACCTACGAGCGCGCACAGAGCGCGGCCGATGCCGCGGCGGCGGTTGCCCGCCATCGGGGCGCCAAGTTCATCGCCGGCGGCACCAACCTGCTCGACCTGATGAAGCTCGAGATCGAGACCCCGACCCACTTGGTCGACGTTAACCGGCTCGGTCTTGATCGCATCGAGCCCACGGCCGAGGGTGGCCTCCGCATCGGCGCCCTGGTGCGCAACACCGATTTGGCCAGCGACGATCGGGTGCGGCGTGACTACGCGGTGCTCTCGCGCGCGCTGCTGGCCGGCGCGTCGGGTCAGCTGCGCAATGCCGCAACGACCGCCGGCAACCTGCTGCAGCGCACCCGCTGCCCTTACTTCTACGACACTGCTCAACCGTGCAACAAGCGCGTTCCCGGCAGCGGCTGCGGCGCCATCGGCGGGTACAGCCGCCAGCATGCGGTCGTCGGCTCGAGCGATTCCTGCATCGCCACCCATCCGAGCGACATGGCGGTGGCCATGCGCGTGCTCGATGCGAACGTCGAGACGGTGCGAGCCGATGGCCGCACGCGCGTCATCCCGATCGCCGACTTTCACCGTCTCCCCGGCGACACGCCGCACATCGAGACGACGCTGCAGGGCGACGAGCTGATCACTGCCGTGACGCTGCCCAAGCCGCTCGGCGGCAAGCAGTCGTACCGCAAGGTGCGCGATCGCGCCTCCTACGCCTTTGCGCTGGTGTCGGTGGCGGCGGTGATCGGCAAGGACGGCGCTGGCCGCGTCGCTTTTGGGGGCGTCGCGCACAAGCCCTGGCGCGTGGAGGCGGCCGAAGCCGCCATGCCGCGGGGCGCGGCTGCCGTCACAGAGCGTGCATTCGCCGAGGCCAGGCCGACGCACGACAACGCATTCAAGCTGCCGTTGGCGACCCGCACGCTGACCGCGGTGATCCAGGAGGCGAGGACCGCATGAAGTTCGAAAAGCCCGCGCGCACCAACCCGATCGACCGGCAGACGGTCATCGGCAAGCCGCATCCCCGAATCGAAGGGCCCCTGAAGACCACCGGTACCGCGACCTACTCCTACGAACACGATGCCGCGCCTAATCCGGCGTGTGGCTACATCGTCGGTGCGGCGATCGCCAAGGGCCGCATCAGTTCGATCGATGTGGCCGCAGCCAAAGCAGCACCAGGGGTCCTCACCGTAGTCACCGCCGCCAATTCTGGGTTGGTGCACAAAAGAGGATTCACCACTGCCCGGGTGCTCGCCGGGCCGGACATCGAGCATTACCACCAAGCCGTCGCGCTCGTGGTCGCGGAGACCTTCGAGCAGGCGCGCGCGGCTGCCGGGCTGATCCGAGTGAACTATGCCCGCACCGACGGGGCGTTCGATCTCGACGCGGCCAGGGAAAGTGCACGTCCGCACGATAGCCAGCCCGACGTGAAGATCGGCGACTTCGACCGTGCCATGGCGACCGCCGCAGCCACCGTCGACCAGACCTACACCACACCCGACCAGAGCCACATGATGATGGAGCCCTACGCGACCATCGCGAAGTGGCAGGGCGATCGGCTCACGCTCTGGTCGGCGCAGCAGATTCTCGGCTGGGCACGCCGGGACCTCGCGGCCAAGATCGACGTTCCCGAGAACAAGATCCGGATCATTTCCACCTATGTCGGCGGTGGCTTCGGCGGAAAGGGCAGCGTCATGTCCGATGCGGTACTCGCCGCCGCCGGCGCCCGCATCACCGGTCGTGCCGTCAAGGTCGCTTTGCCTCGTCCCTTGATGCCCAACAACACGACGCACCGCGCCGCAACGATCCAGCGCATCCGCTTGGGCGCGGGTCGCGACGGGCGGCTCCTGGCGATCGGGCACGAGACGTGGTCGGGCAACCTGCGCGGCGGCGGCCCCGAAATCGCGGCCGCGCAGACCGAAGTGCTCTACGCCGCGCCGAATCGGCTGAACATCACCCGTCTGGCCACGCTCGATCTGCCGGAAGCACGCGCCATGCGCGCCCCCGGCGAAGCACCGGGCATGATGGCACTTGAGATCGCGATGGACGAATTGGCTGAGAAGCTTGGGCTGGACCCGGTGGAACTGCGCGTCGTGAACGACATGAAAGTCACACCAGAGGATCCGGGTCGCAGTAGCGCCACGGACCCGCAGTCCGCGACCAGCCAAGGGCATAAGAAGGCTGGCGGTCGGCCCTTTTCCACTCGCGAGTTGGTCCGCTGCCTGCGCCTCGGCGCCGAGCGCTTCGGCTGGCGCGAGCGGAATGCACGCCCTGCTGCACGACACGATGGCCAGTGGCTCATCGGCATGGGCATGGCATCAGCCGTCCGAGGCGCGCCGATCATGCCAGGCGGCGCACGGGTGACGCTCGACGCCAAGGGCGTGGTCACCGTAGAGACCAACATGACCGACATGGGCACTGGCAGCTACACCATCGTCGGCCAGACCGCGGCCGAGATGATGGGCCTGCCTCTCGACAGGGTAGTGGTTCGTCTCGGCGATACCGACTTCCCCGATGCCTTCGGCGGTGGCGGACAGGCCGGCGCGGCAACCGTCACCGCCGGGGTCTATGCGGCGTGCGTCAAGCTGCGTGATGCGGCCGCGAGGGCAGTGGGGTTCAATTCCGCCGACGCCGTCTTCACCGACGGAGAAATCCGATCCGGTATTCGGCGGGTGCCGTTGGCGCGTGCGGCGCAGGCCGGCTCGATCGTCGCGGAGGACAAGATGGAATATGGCGACCTGTCCAAGCGGTATGAGCAGCAAACATTCGGCGCGCACTTCTGCGAGGTCGCCGTTCACGCCCATACCGGTGAGATCCGCGTCCGTCGGATGCTCGCGGTATGCGCCGCCGGGCGCATCCTCAATCCCAAGACCGCTCGGAGTCAGGTGATTGGCGGAATGATCATGGGCCTGGGGGCGGCGCTGATGGAGGATCTCGTCGTTGACAAGCGCGTCGGGTTCTTCGTGAACCACGATCTCGCCAGCTACGAAGTTCCCGTTCATGCAGACACCCCTTTGCAGGAAGTCATCTTCCTCGACGAGCTCGATCCGACCATGTCGCCTTTGCAGGCGAAAGGAGTTGGAGAACTCGGCATCACCGGGGTTGCGGCCGCGGTGGCAAATGCGATCTACAACGCGACCGGCATTCGGGTGCGCGAGTACCCGATCACACTCGACAAACTTCTGGAGAGATTGCCGGCACTCGCGTGATCGTTCGGCGCCTCGAGTGGGGCTAGAGGAAGACACAAGTGGAGATCATCCTGAACTTCATGTGCGGCGCAGCTTGATCGATCCGCCGCACCGATCATCCTGCTGGCGGCAATGGCCCTGCTTCCCTTCCCGAGGTGATTGAGCCGGTGCTGTGGTCTATTGCGCCAGGGAATAGCTGAACGCTTCGGCCCGCGCAGGCAAAAGGCGAGTTGGAGCATCGCTGCTGGCATTTATCGCGCCCACAGATAAGTGCATCCTGTCTGCGGCCCTTACTCGCCTCGCATCGGGTGTCTAACATGAACGTCCGCCTCGCTTCGTGCGAACGAAGTGTCCGGTCCAGGTATCCCTGAACCGGCTCACTCGATCGACGTCAGCCCGTGCAATGCCCTCTCGGATCGCGCGGGAGAGTGACCAAGTTGGAATTCCTGAAAGCCCAAGAATTGTGAATAGACGCATTTTCAACGCATTGGGCTGCTTCGCACTGGTACAGGCCAGCGCAATCGGGGCCTTCGCCCTGCAGGCGAACGTACCGGCGGCGTAGCGGTTTTCGCGCGGGGCGGCCAGGCGCCGTCTGCCGAGCCCGCCGAATGGCGTAAACGCATACTCAACGCAGAAAGTCACCCATGAACAGTGCAATCCCCCGGCTGAAGCAAGCCGTTGCAGTGAGCATAGCAGCGACGATCCTGAGCGCTCCTCCGTCCTTCTCGCAAATTTCCACCAACCAAAGGCAGAACACCATGACAGCCCAGCAGACGCTTTCCCGCACGCAACAAGCAATTGCACCGATCACCGTCGCAGCTGCGACGGGCGACATGGCACAACTCAGTGTGGCTCTGAACGAGGGGCTGGATGCCGGCCTCACCGTGAGCGAGACGAAGGAGATCCTAGTGCAGCTCTATGCGTACGCAGGCTTTCCTCGGAGCCTGAACGCACTTGGCGCGTTGATGAAGGTCGTCGATGCACGCAGGCAGCGCGGCGTCCAGGACGCACCCGGTCGCGATCCGAACGCGCCCATCCCCAGCGGCAAGGACTTGCTCGCGGCGGGCACCGCAACCCAGACCAAGCTGGCCGGTGCACCCGTGCAGGGGCCGGTGTTCGAATTCGCTCCCGCGATCGATGAATACCTGAAGACGCACCTCTTCGGCGACATCTTCGCGCGCGACAACCTCGACTGGCAAAGCCGCGAGCTCGCCACCGTCGGTGTCCTGTCTGCCGCGGAGGGCATCGAGGCGCAGTTGCAATCGCACGTTCGGATCAGCATGAACGTGGGCATTACGCCTGCCCAGTTGCGCAGCGTGGCCGAGGTGCTCAGCGAACGCGACCAACCCGAAGCGGCTCGGCGCCTGCGAAACGCCATCGAGCAAGTCGAGGCCGCTGCAAAGCGCTGATGCGCAGCAGGTGCAAAACGACCATGCAAACGGTTAGATTGAACAACGGGGTAGAAATGCCCTTGCTGGGCTTTGGCGTGTTCCAGATACCCGACGCCGCCGAGTGTGAACAAAGCGTCCTGGAAGCGCTGCGCGTGGGCTACCGCCTGATTGACACCGCCGCCGCCTACCTCAACGAAGAGGCCGTCGGCCGCGCCATCAAGAAGAGCGGCGTACCCCGCGAGGAGCTCTTCATCACCACGAAGCTCTGGATTCAGGATGCGGGCTTCGAGCCCACCAAGAACGCGTTTGAGAAGTCGCTGCGGAAGCTCGGCCAGGAATACCTGGACCTCTACCTGATTCACCAGCCCTTCGGCGACATTTACGGTTCGTGGCGGGCCATGGAAGATCTCTACCAGGCGGGCCGCATCAAGGCCATCGGCGTGAGCAACCTGCTGCCCGACCGCCTCATGGACCTCATCGTGCACAACCAAGTGGTGCCCGCCGTCAATCAGATTGAAACCCACCCCTTCCTGCAACAGGTCGACACCCAGCAGTTCTTGCAGCAGCACGGCGTGCAAATCGAGTCCTGGGGCCCGTTTGCCCAAGGCAGGCACGACATCTTCACCAACGAGGTGCTGTTAGGCATTGCGGCCCAGCACGAGCGCACCGTGTCGCAGGTCATCCTGCGGTGGCTCACGCAGCGCGGCGTGGTCGCCATTCCCAAGTCGGTAACGCCCGAGCGCATCGCGGAGAACTTTCAGGTGTTCGACTTCGAACTGAGCGCCGCGGACATGACGGCCATTGCCGCGCTCGACACCAAGGCCAGCACCGTCGCCGACTTCCGCGACCCCGCCTTCGTGAAGTGGCTGGGTGAAAGGAAGTTCGAGATCTAGGCCAGCCCCTCGGCACGGGCCGCCGCCGGCCGTCGCGTGGGTTATGAAAGCCAGTCGCGGTTCAACCGCGAATACAGCCGCTTCTTCGGCGCGCCATCGCGCGCGAATCAAGCGGCTGTAGGAGGAGCAGTTCGGTGTCGTCTAATCGGCTGCAGATCGCGGCTTCGTCACCCTCGCGGAGCGGAAAGACGCCGCGACACCGGCAATACGGCCACCTCACCGTTAACGTGCGAAGGAATTCGAAATGAGGATTGCAGTGATTGGCACTGGCATGGCGTGGGGCGCGCGGTGAGTAACACCACCACGCGCCCGGCTGGCATGTCCAAAGGCCTCACCATCTTGTTTGCTGTCGCTGGTGGCTTCGCGGTCGGCAACCTGTACTGGACACAGCCGCTGCTCGCGCGTATCGCGGAGACGCTCGGTGTCACTCCCGCCGCGGCAGGTTTTCTTGTGACTGTGACGCAGCTTGGCTACGCAGCGGGCGTACTGCTCGTCGTCCCCCTCGGAGACGCCGTCGACCGCCGCCAGCTTATTGCTGCGATCCTCACTTGCTCGGCGTTGGCTTTGGCGGCCTGCGCCGTGGCGCCGACATTCCCCGTTTTGCTGGCGACTTTGGCCGCGGTGGGCCTGACCACCGTCACCGGCCAAATCCTGGTTCCACTGGCGGGCGACCTTGCCCGCGAAGACCAGCGTGGGGCTGTTGTGGGAACGGTTGCATCGGGGATGCTTACCGGCATCCTTGCCTCTCGCACCATCAGTGGACTGGTGGCGGACGCATTCGGATGGCGGGCCATCTATGTTATGGCCGCTTCAGCGACCATGGTGGTCCTGGTGCTCCTGCTGCGGGCGCTGCCGGCCCTGCCGCCACGAGCGCAGGTGCCGTACAGCCGCCTGCTTGGATCCGTCTTCACGACCGTGCGAGCGCATCGCGCCGTGCAGGCGACGCTTGTCATCGGGGCTGCAGTATTTGCGGCGTTCTCGTTGTTCTGGACCGGACTCACATTCCTGCTGAGCGCACCGCCGTTCTCGTACTCTCTGAGCAACATTGGTTTCGTTGGCCTCGCGGGTCTCGCCGGCGCGCTCGCCGCGCGACGCGCGGGCCGCCTGCATGACCGGGGGCTTTCGGTTCCTGCCACGGGCGGTGCGCTGGCGCTCGCGCTTGCTTCGCTAGCAATGGCGGGCTTTGGGGAAGGGTCGATCATTGCCATCCTGGTGGCCGTGGTGATCTTCGATGCTGCCATCCAGAGCGTGAACGTGCTGAACCAGACGCGCCTGCTTGCTGTGGATCCGGCAGCGCGAAGCAGGCTTAACGCCGCGTTCGTGACCAGCAACTTCATGGGCGGTGGATTCGGATCAACGGTGGCCGGAATCCTGTGGCAGCACGGTCGATGGACATCCGTCATGCTCTGCGGCGGCATCCTCCTCGTCTTCGCCATGTTGGTGTGGATGTCACAGCGCGGCGCATTGGCTACGCAGCTACCCACTTCGCCGCGGTGAGTGACGGCTCCGCACCGCTGTGCGCTGGCGCCGTGGTCTCGCGCTGAACAGAGAGGCGTTGGGCCACGGGTCTCATCAAGGTCACCGGGACCAGAGCAGGCTTGCTCCAGCACTAGGACAGCTCATCTCTCATCGGCCGGTGCGCATTGCGATTGTGGGTCGCGCTCCAAATCCGCGAGCTGCTTGCTGGTCTTCTCGATCTCCCGCTGGTGCTTGGCAAGCCGGCGTTCGAGCGGGGGGCGCAGGGCTTTGTCGATCTTCTCGACCATCTCCTGGGTCAGGCGCAGCGCGCCCTAGTCTCCAGACACTCGTTGGCCCTGCTAAGCTGCCTCGCCAGGGTGTACCCCAGCTCCCAAGCGGCCTCTTCGTTGAAGCGACGCTCGGCCCGAAGGGCGCTCACCCAGTTGCTTTTCTGTTTGTGCGTCATGGTTGGCTCCGTCACGCGGCGGCAGCATCGGCCGCGGGGCCCTTGAGCACCAGCCGGTCGGGCGAGAAGGGTGGCTCCTTGCGACGCCAAGCGGGCTTGGCCCTCCGCTCTTTGCGTCGGTCGTAGACGTCGGTGACCATGCGCGTGGAGTTGTGTAGAGTCGTGTCGGCCACCGCTTGAATGCTATCACTGGCGGGCGACAATTATCTTGAGCGGCGTGTTGCCTCACGCGGGAATGTTACCCGGGCGCTGGTTGTCGTTCAGGCTTCTTTTCAATTCTTTAGTTGAAGGCTGTGGGCATGTGGGCGAAGGCTGCGGCGGTGGGCAACGCAGCCGCGTAGCGGCGCGTTGTCCACGGTCGCAGCCGGTGCGCCGCAGGCGCATCGTCCATATGTCCATGCC
>NZ_JAGGNV010000077.1 GCF_018614955.1 Variovorax paradoxus | reverse complement strand
CCTGGCGCGTGGCCGCCACCGGCGCCGGCGCGCCCGCGGCACTACCGGCGGCCAGCCTGCGCATCGGCGCGGGCCGCTACTACGCGCAGGGCCAGCTGTGCGAATGGGAGCAGGCCGCCTCGCTGGCCAACCAGCCCGACGGCGGCGTGCCGTTTCGGCTCGCGGCTGGCACGCACCTCGTCTACCTGCGCGCCTGGCAACGCCATGTGAGCGCGCTGGAGGCCCCCGGCATCCGCGAGGTGGCGCTCGGCGGGCCCGACACGGCCACGCGCGCACAGCAGGTGGCCCAGGTGCGCGCGCTCGCCCTGCCGGCCGCGCCCAACAACGCCGCCTGGCACTGCGGCGCCGACGTGGCCGCCTGGAACGCTCTGACCGCGCCGCCCGCCGCCCGCATGGCCGCCCGCGCCGAGCCCGAGCTGGCCGCGACCGGCGTCTGCGAGATCGCCGCCAGCGCCGGCTACCGCCGGCTGGAGAACCAGCTCTACCGCGTGGAAATCCACGCCGTGGACACGACCGGCGCAGCCAGGTTCAAGTGGTCGCGCGAGAACGGTTCGGTCGCCTACGCGGTGCAGGAAGTCAGCATCGACACCGCCGCCAACCGCACCACGGTGCGTCTGGCCGCGCGCGGCCGCGACGCCAACCTGGACCTGGCCCTGCACGACCGCGTGGAACTAGTCGACGACGAGGCCGAGTTGCAGGGCCGCGCCGGCCAGCTCTTCGAGTACCTGCACGATGGCAACGATGCGCTGGAACTGGTGCTGGCCGGCGTGCCCGCCGGCACGCTGGGCCAGGACCCGGCGCGCCATCCGGTGCTGCGGCGCTGGGACCACACGCCGGTCGAGGTCGGCGAGAACGCGCTGGCGGTGGAGGAAGGCGACTGGATCACGCTGGAGGACGGCGTGCAGATCCGCTTTGCGCCCGGCGGCAGCTACCGGCCGGGCGACTACTGGCAGATCCCGGCGCGCACCGTCACGGCCGACGTGGAATGGCCGCGCGACGGCGACGGCGAGCCCGTCGCCGAGCCGCCGGCCGGCGTGCGCGACGGCTGGGCCCGACTGGGCCTGGTGACGGTGGATGCCAACGGCCTGGTCACGGCCATCACCGACTGCCGCGACCTGTTCCCGCCGCTCACCAGGATGACGCAACTGCTCTATGTGGGTGGCGACGGCCAGGACACCACCCCCGGCGGCGCGTTGCCCGAGCCGCTGCGCGTGCGCGTGATGCGCGGCGCACTGCCGGTGCCCGGCGCGCGCGTGCGCTTCACCGTGGAAGTCGGCGCCGGCAGCGTGGGCAGTCCGCCGGCCAGCGCCTTCGACGCTAGCTGCAACGCCCAGGGGCTGGCCGAATGCCCATGGCAGCTGGGCACGCCGCAGCACCAGCGCGTGCGCGCGCATCTGCTGACCAGCGGCGGCAGCCCCGTGTCCGAGCAGGTGCTGGTGTTCGCGGCCACGGCCACGACACCGACCACCAGCGATGGGGGTGGCGGCTGCGAGATCACGATCGGCGAGGGGGGCAACTTCCCTGAACTGAATAGCGAACTGCTGGAGAAGCTTCTGGCTGCGCGCCCCTCGCTGTGCATCTGCTTCTTGCCAGGCCAGCACCGCCTGGAGGCCGGCCTGCAGCTGGACGCGGCGAACACGCGACCCGCGCGGCGCCTGTCGCTGCACGGCTGCGGGCCCACGGCGGTGATCGCGGCTGCCGGCCCGATCGCCCTGGCCGGCCTGGCCGCGCTGGAACTGCGCGACCTGCAGCTGACGCTGAGCGGCCGCGCGCTGATCGCGCTGAACAACAACGCCCAGGTTGAACTCGACGGCGTGCACGTGGCCGGCAGGAACGACAGCCAGCTGCCCTGGCTGGCCGTGGGCAACGCGCGCGTGCTGCGCATGCGCGGCTGCACGCTGCCGGCGGCGATACGTGCCGCGGCCGTGTTCCAGGAGATCACCAGCGTCTGCGAAATCACGCACTGCCAGTTCGCGGGCGAGGTGGCGTTCTACGGCATCCCCGACCCCGAAGTGCCGCGCGAAGCGTTGCTGCGCGCGCTGCAGCCCGGCGATTTTGAGGTCCAACCCGGCACCGGCCAACTGGTCTTCGCGCACAACCTTGTGACGCGGCTGGCGCTAGGCGCGGAAACCATCAAGCTGCTGACCGTCAGACAGGCACGGGGCCTGTTCCAGACCGTGGTGCTGACGGGCAACACCTTCACGGCCGACATGGTGGTTTGCGCCGGCAACTTCATGAGCGTCACCGGCAACCACTTCACCGCCGCTGAAACGCGCGCCAACACCTACGGCATGATGGTCGCGCGCCGCGCCGCCGCGAGCGGCAACGTTGGCGAGCTGTTCGGCGACCACGCGACGCTGTGGTTCCTTGTGACGAAGGGCGAATTCCGCGGCGCGGCAAACATGGTGTTCACGATTCCGCAGTCGGTGTCGTAGCGGGGCCGAGCAGCCGCGCCTTTCAAGGAGCGTCAGATGCGCTGCGCACCGTCTTTTGAACGTTTGACAACCGGTCTCACAGAGGACAGTGCAGAACGCGCTCGAACCCGTCGAGTTTCGTCTAGACCCCTGCACCTTACCGACTACCCAACTGTCTGCAAATCAAGGTGGTTCGCCCCGATCGTCCAGGCTGACGCTAGATAAGCGGCGGAACGAAGCGAAGACGCTAGCTGTAGTGGGTGTCCCAGGACAATAGGTCCAGTTGTCCGAAATTTATATATAAAGTTCGGACACGCTGTGGTTCTTTTGGCTTGCCATTTGTCCGAAGTTTATATATAAACTTCGGACAAAGGGTTCGAATGTCCGACACCGTAGATCGCATCACAGCCATGCTCGACGCCGCCGCGCCTGGCTATGTCTGGGTCCCCACTGACTTCGCCGCGTTGGGAACGCGCGCCGCCATCGACAAGACGCTGCAACGCATGGTCGCGCGTGGCGCGTTGCGCCGGATCGACCGCGGCTTGTATGACCGCCCCGCCCTCAACAGTCTCACCAAGCGTCCCGCTTCACCTGACTACCGTGCAGTGGTCGACGCGCTCGCGCGGCGCGACCAGGCCCGCATCCTCGTCGATGGAATGACAGCAGCCAACGACCTCGGGCTGACCGATGCCGTTCCGGCGCGCGTCACGATCTACACAGATACGCAGCCCCGCTCCATCCACCTCGACAAGCTCACCATCGAGTTCAAGCCGACTGCGCCGAGCCGCCTCTATTGGGCGGGCAGACCGGCCATGCGGGTCGTCCAGGCGTTGCACTGGCTCAGGGACACGCTCCCCGGAGACGGCGACCGCATCAGAAAGACGCTTGCGCGCCTTCTCAGCGATCCGAAACACGGTGACAACATCCGGAGTGATTTGACGCAAGGCTTCAGCGTTTTGCCCGCGTGGATGCAAAGCTTCCTGAGGACCATCCCGGGCTTCGACCCGATGCCAGCCACTGATCCACCTGATCCGGCAAGGGCCGCCTCACGGCGCAAGCCCTCGCCCGCCCGCACCCCGGCGGAGCCGCGATGAACACAGCCTATGACGAAGTGATTGCATCGAGCGATGCTGACAGAGGTGCGCTCTTCGTAGAAACCGCCGCGCGCCTCGGCACCGCCGTGCAGAACGTCGAGAAGGACTTTTGGGTGTGCTGGACGCTCGACGCGTTGTTCAACGGTCTTGAGGCCGGAAGTCCCCGCCTGCTCTTCAAGTGCTGGACATCGCTCTCGAAGGCCTTCGACCTCATCCCCCGCTTCTCTGAGGACATCGATATCACGGTGTTCCGCGAAGACATCGGCCAAGCCATCGATGCCGCAGAGCTTGATGGGCTCAGCGGCAAGCAGCAACGCAAAAGACTCGATGCAATTCGCGAGGCCTGTCAGGCCTTCATCAACGGTTCGCTGACAAGCCAGCTTGCGCAGCGTATCGATGTTATTGGCAAAGGCCGCATGAGACTGGAGCGCGACCCTGACGATGCCGATGAACAGACTTTGCTGCTCTGGTACCCAGCGGCGACGGCACGCACGGATGACTACATCCGGTCCGCCGTCAAGATCGAAGCGGGCGCGAAGTCGGCCCTCGATCCGCATACGTCCGCTTCGGTCACGCCGTATATCGCGGCTGATCTTCCTGATCTTGATCTTCGCGTTGGCAACGTCATCACCGTCGAGGCTGAGCGCACGTTCTGGGACAAGATCATCATCCTCCACGGCCTGCGACAGTGGCATGACCGGCGCGGTGTCCTGCGCCATGGCGGCCAAAGGGTTTCGCGCCACTACTACGACGCGCACCAGCTCATGCGCAATGAACGGGCAACGCAGTGGCTTGGCAATCGTGATCTCGCCGCGAACTGCGCGACACATGCGCGACTCTTCTTCGGCAGTGCCGACCTCGACCTGACGACGGCTGCGCATGGCCAATTCACGCTGACACCAACGCCCGCCATGCGCGACGCGCTGAGCGCCGACTATGTCGCCATGGCGGGAATGATCTTCGGCGACGTGCCGCCACTCGATGCCGTGCTTGCAAGCATCGAAGAGCTCGAGCGCCGGGTGAACAGGTGAGCTTTCCCCCTCTTGTCACCGCCTGACTCGAGCGCTCGTTCTCCTTAGATGTTGGCGGGTGGAACCCACGCCCCGCGACCCGCGGCGTGGCAGGCCGGGCGTTGGAGAATGGATTTGACATAGCAAGGCTTGTTCCCTCAGTCCGTGTAGGCCCCAAATAGTAATGTCGCATTTGCCTCTCCATGAGCGGCGTTCGCGGATCCGACTGGCCGGGATTACTACCTGCCAGGGATGATCGGCATCGTCAAATCGCGCACGTCGAACGTGCCCTTCAGGGTCTTGGCATTGGCGGCCTTCATGGTGTGAGCGACAGCCACGTGAGCACCTGAAGACAAGCCTCCTCCACATCCACATTCCCTTCGATCGTCAATGCGTGCTCCGTTGCATCGGGGTGTTCCAACGTTCGCAGTTGGCTCGTAAGCAGCGAAGGTGGCATGAAGTGGCCTTTGCGTGCACCGATGCGTCTGCGCAGCACGGCCTCGTTCGGCGCGAGCAGGACGAAGGCACTCTTCGGGCAGGCTTCACGAAGGCGGTCGCGGTAAGCCCGCTTCAGGGCCGAGCAAGCGATGACGCCGCGCTCGCCGGCCTTGGCGCGCTGCGCGATCCATGCCGCCACGCGGTCCAGCCAGGGCGCACGGTCGTCGTCGTTGAGTGGCTCGCCCGAACGCATCTTCCTGATGTTGGCCGCGGGATGGAGGTCGTCGCCGTCCTTGAAGGCGCATTCAAGCTGCTCCGCCAGCGCCTTGCCGAGCGTGGTCTTGCCCGAGGCAGCGACGCCAATGACGACGACAATCACTGGCTCGCCCGCTTGCCTGTCCTTGTGGTCGCGGTTAGCTAACTCCCATACGCCGCCGGCTGCGGAGGCGAGCGCATGCGCACTGTTGATCAGCCCAATGTGTGAAAAGGCTTGCGGAAAATTGCCAAGCTGGCGCCGTGCCAGAGGGTCGTATTCCTCGGCGTACAGCCCGAGGTCGCTGGCCAGCGCGAGCAGGCGCTTGAACAAGGCCTTGGCCTTTCGCTGCCTTCCCATCGCGACGTACACGTTCGACAACCAGAAGCTGCACGCAAGAAAAGCACCCTCGCCGCCCTCCTGCCCGTCGAGAGCCTTGTCGGTGCGATAGCGATAAACCAGGCCGTTGAAGACAAGCTCGCGCTCGATACGCTTGATCGTGCCCTGCACGCGCGGGTCGTTGATGGGCAGGAAGCCGATCAACGGCATCAGCAACAGCGCGGCGTCGACCGCGTCCGCGCCGTAGTGCTGCACGAACGAGCCGCTCGCCTGGTCGTAGCCGCGCTTCAGGACATCGGCATGGATATCGTCTCGCACCGCCCGCCATTCATCGACCGGTCCATTCAGTTTGAACTCCTGCGCGCTGGCGATCATGCGATCGAAGGCGAGCCAGCACATGATCTTGGAATGCACGAAGTGTCGCAGCTCGCCGCGCACTTCCCAGATGCTGCAGTCGGGCTCGCGCCACAGGACGGCGAGTTGCTTGGCGATGGCGCATTCCAGCGGCCAGACCTTGTCCATGTCGGCCAGACCGGCCTTGCGCGCCGCGTGGAAGGCCGCAATGACCGAGCCGTAGACGTCGAGCTGCCGCTGCGCATGCGCGCCGTTGCCCACGCGCACCGGCCGACTGCTCTCATAGCCCGGTAGCCACTCCAGCTCGATCTCGTTCAGCGCGCGCTCTCCATGCAGGCCATACATCACCTGCAGCTCCTCGGGCGATCCACCGACCGCGCGCATGAGCCACCAGCGCCAGTCGCTGGCCTCTTCGATGTAACCGGAGCCGATCAGCGCGTAGAGCGTAAGCGCGGCGTCGCGCAGCCAGCAGAAGCGGTAGTCCCAGTTTCGCTCGCCGCCTGGGCGCTCGGGCAGCGAGGTGGTTGGCGCGGCAACGATGCCGCCACTGGGCTCGTAGGTGAGCGCCTTGAGCGTCAGCAGCGAGCGCGTGACGGCCTCTCGATATTCGCCGTCGTAGCCGCATCGCTCGGTCCATGCACACCACTCGTGGGTGGTGCGGGCCAGCAGCGAGAAGGCGTCGCGCGTGATCGGCGGCTTCTCGTGCGAGGGAAACCATTCGAGGCAAAACGCGATGGCCTGCCCGGCATGGATCGAGAAGTCGGCAAAGCTCGCGAAGTTCTCGTTGACGAGCGGCACCCCGGACGTGATGCGCACGGCGTCGGGCCCTGCGACCGCGTAGATCGCACCTTCGCGCCGTTCGACCCAGGGCATCCACTCTCCATAGTTGAAGCGGATGCGCAGCTCGGTATGCAACGGCACCGCTCCGCGTACGCCACGCACGATACGCACCAACTCATGCGTGCCACCGGGCGTGGGCCGTGGCATGAAGTCGGTCACGACCGTGGTGCCGCGGCCGGTGCGGATCGTCGTTTCGAGGGTGCCGGGCAGGTAGCGCCGTGACACGTGCCCCTTGGGGTTGGTGGCATGCAGTGACCAGCAGCCGTTGCGCTCGTCGCCCAGCAGGCTTGCGAACATCGCGCTCGAGTCGAAGCGCGGCAGGCACAGCCACTCGATGTCGCCACCGCGATGCACCAGCGCGGCGCTGTGGGTCGAGCCGATCAGCGCATAGTCCTCGATCGGCCGCTGCGGCCGTGCCGCTGAAACGGCTGTGGGCCTTCGCTTCATCGCGCGGCGGTGCGCATGGCGGCGATTGCCGCGGTGTAGTCGGGCGTGCCAAAGATGGCAGTGCCCGCGACGATGACGTTGGCGCCGGCATCGACGCTGCGTCGTACGGTGGCCGCGTCCTGGCCGCCATCGACCTCGATGTGCGGCGCCAGCCCGCGCTCGCCGCACAGGGCGCGTAGCGCGGCGATCTTCGGCAGCATCTCGGGCAGGAAGGCCTGGCCGCCGTAGCCTGGGTTGACCGTCATCACCAGCACGATGTCCACCAGGTGCAACACGTGCTCGATCCAGGCGATCGGCGTCGCGGGATCGATCACCACGCCTGGACGGCAGCCCAGTTCGCGCACCCGGCTGAGAACCCGGTGCAGGTGCACGGTGGAGCCGGGCTCCGCCTGTACCAGCAGGTGGTCGGCGCCGGCCTCACGGTAGCGTTCGAGCGAGCGCTCGGGCTCGACGATCATCAGGTGCACATTGAGTGGCTTTGCCGTGCTGCGCCGGATGGCCTTGACGACTGCGGGCCCGAAGGAGATCTCGGGCACGAAGCGTCCATCCATGATGTCGACGTGAATCCAGTCGGCACCGGCGCGGTCCACCGCCTGCACCTCGTCGCCGAGTCGGGCGAAGTCCGCCGCGAGCACGGAAGCTGCGACCTTCAGGGGGCTGCTCGTCATCTGCGTTCTCCGATCGGTTGGGCGATCGCCCGCCGCGACTTCTGCGAGCGAAACGCCGATGGCTGCCGCGAGCCCGGCCACGCAGCATTCTGCTCATCGTCCGAGCGAGTGCCAGCGCCGGCCGTCGCGCTCGATCACTCATTTGCTCGGGGTCTCCAGGTGACCGCCGAAGCCGAATCGCATCGCCGACAGGAGCTTGTCGCCGAAGGTGCTCTCGACGCGGCTGCGGTAGCGCGCGAAGAGCGCCGACGAGAGCACGTAGGCCGGCACGGCCTCTTCCATCGCGGCGTCAATGGTCCAGTGGCCTTCGCCGCTGTCGGCGACCTTGCCGGAGTAGTTGTCGAGGCCGTGGTCCTGCGCGAGCGCGGAGGCCGTGAGGTCGAGCAGCCATGAAGACACGACGCTGCCGCGGCGCCAGACTTCGGCCACGTCGGGCAGGTTGATGTCGAAGCGCTGGTCTTCAGACAGCTTCTCGGAAGCCCTGTTCTTCAGGATGTCGAAGCCTTCGGCGTAGGCCTGCATCAGGCCGTACTCGATGCCGTTGTGGACCATCTTGACGAAATGCCCTGCCCCCGCGGGGCCGGCATGGATGTAGCCGCGCTCTGCGCGGTCGTCGTGCGGGTCGCGACCGCGGGTGCGCGGGATGCTGCCGTAGCCCGGTGAAAGCGTGGCGAAGATCGGGTCGAGCAGTTCGACCGTCTTCTTCTCGCCGCCGATCATCATGCAGTAGCCGCGCTCCAGGCCCCACACACCGCCCGAGGTGCCGACGTCGACGTAGTGCAGGTCCTTCATGCGGCACGAGGCGGCGCGACGGATGTCGTCCTTGTAGAAGGTGTTGCCGCCGTCGATGATGACGTCGCCGGGGGCGCACAGCGCAATCAGCGCGTCGATGGTCGATTCGGTCGGTGCGCCGGCCGGCAGCATCGACCAGAAGATGCGTGGCGTGGCGAGCTTGGCGGCCATCTCCTCCAGCGACGACGCGGTGGTCGCGCCCTCACTGCCGAGCGCCGCGACCGCCTTGTCGTCGTGGTCGTAGGCGACCACGCCATGGCCGCCGCGCATCAGGCGCCGCGCGATGTTGCTGCCCATCCGGCCGAGGCCGACCATTCCAATCTGCATGGGTGACTCCTGTTTCAGGTGCGGTTGCCGCCGGCGAACGCGACTCGCTTTTTCTCGACGGCGGCAAGCAGCTTGTCGGCGGCATCGGCGAATTGCTGGACGCCATCTTCGACCAGTTCGGCCGTGACTGCTTGAAGATCGAGCCCCAGGCGCTCGGTCTCGGCCAGGACGTGGCGCGCGCCCTCGATGTCTTCGGCGAGGCTCAGGGTCACGGTGCCGTGTTCGCGGAATGCGTCCATGGTCTGGGGCGGCATGGTGTTCACAGTGTCGGGGCCGATCAGCGTGTCGACGTAGAGCGTGGGCGGATAGCTCGGGTCCTTGGTGCCGGTCGATGCCCACAGCAGGCGCTGCGGCATCGCGCCCCTGGCGGCCAGCGCCTGCCAACGCGGACTCGCGATCAACTCGCGGTACCAGGCATAGGCCATCTTGGCGTTGGCGATGGCGACCTTGCCTCGCAGCGCCTTCAGTGCGGCGCTCTCCGAATCGCGGTCCTTGACGCGCCGGTCGATCGCCTTGTCGATCCGGGTGTCGATGCGGCTCACGAAGAAGCTCGCGACGCTGGAGATGCGGTCGATGGGCCTGCCGGTCTCGACGCGCTCTTCGAGCCCGGCGATGAAGGCTTCGGCCACGGCCTGGTAATCGTCCTGGGAGAACAGCAGCGTGACGTTGATGTTGAGTCCGTCTTCGATCAGCTGCCGGATCGCCGGCACGCCGGCCTCGGTGCCGGGCACCTTGACCATCAGGTTCGGGCGGTCGACCGCCACCCACAGCCGGCGCGCCTCGTCGATCGTGCCGAGCGTGTCCTTGGCGAGGTAGGGCGAGACCTCGAGGCTGGCGTAGCCGTCACGCCCGTTCAGCCTGTCGTAGACCGGGCGCAGGTCGTCGGCGGCCCTCTGGATGTCGCGGATCGCCTGCGCCTCGTAGGCTTCAGTCGTGCTGGCGTCGGGCCCGGCTTCGGCCAACCAGGACTTGAAGCCTTCGTCGTAGGCGTCGCCCTGGCCCATGGCCTTCTCGAAGATCGAAGGGTTCGATGTGACGCCGGTCAGCGCGTCTTCTGGGATGAGCTTGCGCAGGCCACCTTCGGCCAGGAACTTGCGGTCGATGAAATCGAGCCAGACCGCCTGGCCGGCTTCGTGGAGTTGCTGCAAGGGGTTCTTCATGATGTGTGTCCCTCCACGAGTTGACGCGCCACCTTCAGCACGTTGTCGCGCGTGAAACCGAACTTCTGCTGCAGCTTGGCAAGCGGCGCCGAGGCGCCGAAGGTGGACATGGTGATCGTCGCGCCGTCGGCGCCGACGTAGCGGTCCCAGCCGAGCGCGCCAGCCTGTTCGATGGCGAGCCGCACCCTGACGTGCGGCGGTAGGACCTGGTCGCGGTAGGCGCGGTCCTGCCGTTCGAACAGATACCAGCTTGGCATCGAGACGACGCGCGAATGCACGCCGTCTGCGACCAGTTGCTCGTGCGCAGCGACGGCGAGCGAGAGCTCGCTGCCGGTGGCGACCAGGATGATCTCGGGGTCATCGCCCTCTTTCGCGTCGGCCAGCACGTAGGCGCCCTTGCGCAGCCCGTCGGCCGAGGCGTACTTGCCGCGATCGATGGTCGGCAGCGCCTGGCGCGACAGGATGAGCGCGGTCGGCCCGTTGGTGCGGCCGAGCGCCACCTGCCAGGCTACCGCGACTTCGTTGGCATCGCCGGGCCGGATCGTGTCGAGCCCCGGGATCGCGCGCAAGGTCGCGAGGTGCTCGATCGGCTGGTGGGTCGGGCCGTCCTCGCCGACGCCGATCGAATCGTGGGTGAAGACGAAGACTACCGGCACTTCCATGATCGACGCCAGCCGGATCGGCGCGCGCATGTAGTCGGCGAAGACCAGGAAGGTCGCGGTGTACGGGCGCAGATAGCTCAGCGCCATGCCGTTGGCGATGGCGCCCATCGCGTGCTCGCGGACGCCGAAGTGCATGTTGCGGCCCGCGTGCTCGTCGGCCTCGAAGGCGCCTGCGCCTTCGAAGTTGAGGTTGGTTTTAGTCGAGGGCGAGAGGTCGGCCGCACCGCCGATCAGCATCGGCACGTGCGGCGCGATCGCGTTTAGCAACTTGCCGCCGGCGTCGCGCGAGGCGATCCCCTTGGCGTCGGCCGGAAAGCTCGGCACATCGGCATCCCACCCCTCGGGCAGCCTGCCCCAACGCAGCATCTCGAACTCGGCGGCTTCCTTGGGGAAGGCCTGGCGGTAGCGCTCGAACTCGGACTCCCAAGCCTCGCGCGCCGCCTTGCCGCGCTTGGCGATCGCGGCGTTGAAGGCTTCGGCCACGCCGTCCGGCACGAAGAACTGGGCGTCTTCGGGCCAGCCGTAGGCCTTCTTGGTCGCGCGCACGTTGTCCGTGCCCAGGGCCTCGCCATGCGCCTTCTCGCTGCCGGCGCGCGGGCTGCCCCAGCCGATGACGGAGCGAACGACGATGAAGGTCGGGCGGTCTTGCGTCTTGCGAAATGCTTCGAGCGCCTCGACGATGGCTTGCGTGTCGTTGGCGTCGCCCACGTGCAGCACGTTCCAACCGTATGCTTCGAAGCGCTTGCCGACGTCTTCGCTGAAGGCGAGGCGGGTCGGGCCTTCGATGCTGATGCTGTTGCTGTCGTAAATCCAGCAGAGCTTGGACAAACCCAGATGTCCGGCGAGCGAAGCGGCCTCCCCCGAGACGCCTTCCATCATGTCGCCGTCGCCGCACAGCACGTAGACGTCGTGGTCGAAGAGCGTGAAGCCTTCGCGGTTGAAGCGCGCGGCCAGCGCCCGCTGCGCGACGGCCATGCCCACCGAGTTGCCGCAGCCCTGGCCCAGCGGGCCGGTGGTGGCTTCGACGCCGGTGGTCATGCGGTACTCGGGATGGCCGGGCGTCTTCGAGCCGAGCTGGCGGAACTGGCGGATGTCGTCGAGGCCGACCGCCGGCGCGCCGGTCGGCTTGCCGTTCGCATCGATCTCGCGCACGCCGGCCAAATGCAGCAGCGCGTACAGCAGCATCGACGCATGGCCGACCGAGAGCACGAAGCGGTCGCGGTTCGGCCAGTCGGGCACGCCCGGGTCGTAGCGCAAAAAATCGCGCCACAGGGTGTAGCCGACCGGCGCCAGGCCCATGGGCGTGCCGGGATGCCCCGAATTGGCTTTTTCGACGGCGTCGATCGCGAGGGTGCGGATGGTGTCGATGGCAAGGCGATCGATTGATCCGTCTTCGCGGATCGAGGCCGCTTCCGAAGGCTGATTCATGGTGGAACTCCGAAGTTTGCTGCGCGGGCGCCCATCCATCGGCACCGTGTGCCAAAGCAGCCGCCGGCGAAAGAAGGCTATGACCCTAGGCAGCTTTGCGAATTCACGAGGTAGTCCTTTTTCCTTTGATGGCCTCCGCCGCCGGACCACGTTTGACCCGTCACTTGGACTGACTCGCGAGACCCTGCGACGCGGCCGAAGTCGTCATGCACTCAGCCGATCCGCAGCGCCGATACCCCCGAGAAGAGATGGTCGGGGATCTCCAGATTGGTCGGCGCCGGCACGTTCTTCACGACGCGGCCAGCCAGGTCGTAGCGCGATCCATGGCAAGGGCACACGAATCCGCCCGGTGCATGAAGTTCCGCGTTCAGTGCTTCGTCGTTCAGGCGCAGGCTCGGCGTACAGCCCAGGTGGGTGCACACGCCCACCGCGACGAAGAACTCCGGACGCATGGAACGCGTGGAGTTGGCGCACGACGGCGGTTGTTCGGAGCGCCTGGACAACGGGTCGGCCAGTTCGGGATCGGGCTGCCGCAGCGCTCGCACCATCTCGTCGCTTCGGCGCATCAGCCAGATGGGCTTGCCGCGCCAGCCCACGGTGCGCAACTGGCCCGGCGCCAGTGTGGAGACATCGATCTGCACCGGCCCGCCCAGGGCCTTCGCCCGTTCGGAAGGCTCCAGGCTAGCGACGAAGGGATATGCAGCCGCCAGCAGGCCGGCGCCTCCCACGACGCGCGTGGCCGCCTGCAGCAGCCGGCGTCGCATCGCGTCCGGCATGGTTCCGGCGTCGATCTCGTGGATGAACTCGCTGATTGTTGGCATGGCGCGGGGTTTGTCGCTGTGCGTGCGCATCAAGCAGTGGCTTGAGCCTCGACATGGCCCTCAATATCGGGGGTGACGCTTAGGCGATTCTTAAGCGCGTGCACTGGAGGGGCATGACGGTACGACAGACGAAGTACTGGCACGGCGCCTGCTGTCTGATCACGCTCGACGCGCCTCAAACCCGGACCACCGGAAACCTCGAGGTGGGCGGTATGCTGACGATGGCCGCCGACGACGGCGGTGGCGTCGCGCCCGCACACAGCTTGCCATCGCGCCCGCCGACCTCGGGTTGGGTTCACGCATGACAACCTTCATCGCACCCGAAGCGATGCGTCACGGGCACTCTTGTCTCAGTCCTTCAGCGCGTGCATCACGTTCCTGATCGCAGGATAGAGCGCAACGTACTGCGCATACAACTTCTCGTAGCGCAGCTGCGCGGCCTGCACCGGCCGTGCGCGATCGAGGAGCCGCACCCAGCCGCGCGCTGCATCCGCCCGGTCGATCAGGCCGATCCCCAGGGCGGCGAGCATCGCGGCGCCCAGGCTGGCTTCGACGTCCTCTTCGATCGTGCGCACCGGTCGGCCTGTGATGTCGGCCACGATCTGCATCCAGAGTTCGGAGCGGCTTGCGCCGCCCACAACCACCAGTGCGTCGTCCAGTGCCTGTTGCGAACGCGAGGTCTCGATGTTATGGCGCAGCGCGCACGCAATGCCTTCGAGCACCGCGCGGTAGAGATGCCCGCGGCCGTGGTGCAGCCCTAGTCCGACAAAGACGCCGCTGGCCTTGGCGTCCCAGATCGGGCTGCGTTCGCCCATCAGGTAGGGCAGGAAGAGCAGGCCCTCGGCGCCGGGCGGCACGTCGCGCGCGGCACGCTCCAGCAGGACGTGGGGATCGCTGCTCCCGTCGACAGTTTCGTGCGCGCTAACGCACTTGCCTGCAAGCGGCGCGCGAGCTTGGTGCCTGACGCCCGGCGACCACTAGGCGACGGCACTCATCGACACAACGCGGCCCATTTTTGCGTCCGAGCCAATCAGGGGTGCATAACGTACAGAGTTGTGCGCACGGTGGCAACGCCCATCCGCTTCGCCCTTGCGCTGCTTACCGGGTCGTTCGCGATCGGGTCTTCACTTTCCAGGAGAAAGTCCAGCACTCAGGTGGCCGTTCAATACGCCGCACGATCGATCTCGCTAGCACCCTCGTCAAGCTGGGTCGCGCAGCCTAACTACACTGGTCCAGATGAGCCACCCGCCTCAACCGCATCGCGTGCGAGACCTCCTTGCTTCTTATTTCTGGAGTGGCGAGGTCATCCGCAGTCGAAGCGTGAGTGATGTCGTGCTATCAGGCACGCTCGATGTGCCTGCGCCCCCTGCGAGGCTGTTGGCAGATTGGGACAGGGAGACATCGTTGCGCCTGGGTTTGGAACCCGGCGAGGTCGAGGCATTGCCTCTGGCGCGAGCGCGTGCGCGCTGGCCGGAGTACAGGCACTGCGTGAAGGCGGTGTCCGATTGGACACGCACGCTCGGCCTGCCTGAGGTGTTTGCCTCCTGTGACGTAGCCCTGATGGCCTGCCGCGGCGCGAAGTACCACCATGACGGCGCACGCTATGGCGGTGCGGCCTTCTGCAATCTCTTCCTCAGCGAGGACAGGGGGCTGGACCTGCATTTTCCTGCGACGGGTCATCGAATTCCCCTTGCCAGGGGGACGGCTGTGATATTCGATACCGGCCAGCCTCACGCTGTGATCAAGCGCGGCAGCGGCGGCTTCCATGTGGCCGACTTCGCGCCCGACCAGGATTGCACCCAGGTATTCCTGACGTGGGAGCTTCCCATCGAGAATGCCAATGTCGGGCGCGCACTTCGGATCGACTTCGACATCGACCCTTCGACCTCGTTGCAGTTGGATGAAGAGCAGATCTGGCTGAACGGGGCACGCGCCAGTGTGTGCCCGGATTCCGGTCGGTGGTGCCGGGCTGCCTAACCGTCGGTCCAAACCGCGGTGCGGCCCTGCCAAAAGCCGTCGGCTTCCCCTTCAGGAGGGAACGAGGCACGCATCTCGAGTCGGCATGAGAGCACCGCTGGCGCCAACGAACCGACATTTGGCCAGAGTGTTCAACAGAGTCGGCGTAGTGCACAGCTTCGAGCATCGTTGAGCGCTCCAGGGTTCCGCAAAGCCATCCACGCTCGCCGGCCGTGTCGAGTGCCTGCAACGGGGTCGCAAGCCCCTGATCCTGGCCGCCGTTCCAAAGCAATAGATCGACGCGCTCAACGTCGGAAAGCCATCCATGTGGCTCGTGGCCCGCGTCCGGAAGCGCCAAGCTGGTGCCAAGGCCCAAGCCTGCAAATCATCGTGCCCACCGCCAGGCGCCATTCTCTTCAGATGCACCGCCGTCGGCCTGATGGGAAGACGACTCCCTGGGATTCAATGGGCAGTCGTCTGGAGGGCCCGAATCGGCGGCGTCGAGTCATGCAACATGCAACAGGTGCAGGAGGTCGGCCTGCTTGGACGTGCCGGTCTTTGAGAACATGCGCTGCAGGTGGGTGCGAACAGTCGGCTCGCTGATGCCGCGCTGGGGCGTACTTCTGCCAAGCGGCATCCCTTCGAGCCAAAATTCACGACAGAGGAAGGTCCCTTCAACCCTCGCTCGGCAGAAGGGAAGCCGGCGCGCGGACGAGAACGCAGCCGGGTTCGTGAAGCCGAAGCTTGACTGCCTACGGTCTGAGCCGGGCGGCCTGAATGAGGTCGGGCAGGAGTTCCTCTGCGGGGCCCCGCAGCACCACGGCCGCCATGTCATCAACATCGATCGTCTCCATGTTGAGCGTGATGATCTTGGCACCGTTCGTCGCCGCGATCGTCGGCAGGTCTGCCGCCGGGTAAACCGCCGCAGAGGTCCCCACGACCAGGAACACGTCGCTTTGCGCCGCGAGCTCTTGCGTCCTGGTGAGGAGCTCCTCGTTGAGCATTTCCCCGAACATCACCACGTCGGGTCTCGCTTGCGCGCCGCAGCGCGGGCAGCGTTGCGACAACCAGGGCCCTTCCCGGTTTCCGCAGCTGTCGCATCGCCAGCGCCGCAGGTTGCCGTGCAGTTCGAAGACCTCCTGAGCCCCGGCCTCGGCGAGCAGCCCGTCGACGTTTTGCGTGATGAGCGCCGCGCTCGGTCTGCGCATCTGCAGCTCGACGAGCGCGCGGTGTCCCGGGTTGGGCCTGGCCTCCGACAACACCGCCATCCGCGCCGCCCAGAAGTTGTGGAAGCCTTCGGGGTCGCGTTTCAGATCGTCGATGTGGGAAAACTTGACCGCGTTCTCGTCCCTCCAGAGGCCGTCGGCATCGCGGTACGTCGGGATGCCTGACGCCTTCGAAAGCCCGGCGCCCGAGAGTACCGAGATGCGCGAGGCGGCATGCAGGAGCGCCGCTGCTGAATCGATCGAGGTCATGCAATCATCATCCGCGTTTTCCGCGGCGATCGGACCGCCGGAGTCGGATCCTGCGCCGAACTCGGCTCTGAGGCTCTGAATCCCTCCATCGGACGCAAGTGACAGATCGATCGGTTGCCGTTGCGAGATGCGGCAACCTTGCCTTGCTCGGTGTCGCGGCCAGGTCACCGAAAGCTCCCGACTATCGACGGCAGCGTGGCCCCTCATATCGAGGGTTGACTACGCCAATACCAAAGCGCTCAATCGATCTTTCCCCGACATCGACTGGAGCCAGGAATGAAGGCATCTTCAGTCGTGGCATGTGTCGCCACTTGCACATTCGTTCTCGGCTGCGACACGCAGCCCAGCGTTTTATTCGTGGCGCACGGAAGCCTGTTCCACATGCTGCAGTTGACCGATGCCCATGAAGAATGCATCCCGCCCTATCGACTTTGCTACCTGACGTCGTGGGATGGCACGACTTCCCGCGGATGTTGGGTCCGCGAAGAAGCCAACATTCGCGCCCGCTTTGCGGATTCGGATGACAAGCTGGTACCGATGATCGATTTCCGCCGCACGACATTGGCTGAGTACCGGAACGCCGCGCTGGAGTAGACCGATGACGCGCCCCACCAGGCGGCTGCCAGCACCGAACCGGTGCCCCCAAGATCCGAGCTCGGCCGCCGGAACGCCCAAACGAAAGCCTGCTCAGGCCGAATGCCTCTGAGCAATGGCTCGCATGAACCTGCCAGGGGTTGCTCCAGCCAGATCGCAGAAGGCGTCGCGATCGCCCTCGGTAGGAAATCCGTACACGGTGCAGCGTCCTGCTGCGGCAGGCGATCTTCCCTGCGCTTGGTAGACAGTGCGGATGTACCGGACGAACTGCCCTCCCCAACTCTGGTGATCGGAGGCCCGCAGCATCGCGGTGTGGACGCCGGCGATTTTTCGCTCAGTGATCGCCACGTGGGGAAACACAAGCGACACGTCATCCTCGGTTGGGCAATCGGCCCGGGTGAAGCCGTCCAGAGATACGAACTGTAGCGTGAGGTCCATGGGTCAAAGTTAACAGCGAGCCGCGGCGCAGATTGTCGCGCACGATGGTCAGTTCGACCCCCACACGCCAAGGCGTGCGTCGCATGGGTATGGCGCATCCAGTGCGCACTGGCGCGCCGGCTGATGACTTCCATGAGGCATCACCGACGCGCCTGAAAGGACTCATGCCTATTGTCGATCGGCGCACAGGACGCAATCCCGAGGCGTTGCGCATCAAGGACCTAGGAGCAGATCTACCAGGCTACTTGAACCCGCTGCGCATCACAGTTTGAATTTTCGGGCGGGTTCTTTACCCATCTTCGATCCTCCGGACCGCGCGAGCGGGTCACGAGCTGGGCAGCTGGGCCGCGAACAGCCGGCCAGGGCCCACGAGAGTTGGCCTTGTCGTCTGCGTCATCTGCCGCAGCGTGGCCACGAGGTGCTTCCGCATGACGTCGTGCATCCCGGACCGGGCGTACGCGATCGATGGATGATGCGTGTGGACGGCCCGCCGGACTAGGTGGCTTCGGCGGGCGCGAGCATCGTGCCGCGGCAATTGGAAGAGCCGCAACTGCAGGGATAGTTCGAAGGCGGCGAGCCATCGTCCGCCGTCAGGCAGTAGTCGATGAACAGTTCGTCCCCTGCATCCACGGGGACGATCGTCCGGAACTTCAGGACCAGCTGGCCTGCGTCGTCGTACTCCTCGACCGCCTCGCAGTTCGGGTCGCAGGCGTGATTCAGGTGGCGAGTGCCATTGCCCCCTTTGGCGCCATCGATGGTTTCATGATTGGACAAGGTGAACAGGTAAGTGAGCTGGTCATCCCAGACCCTCGAGGCGACTTCCTGCGGCGAGTAGCGCCGGCCTTCGTAAAGACCCAGCAATGCGAAAGCAGGCAACGCGCGCGTCGCAAAGGCGCCGAGGCCGTGGACTCCGCTGGGTGCCACCCTCACGCAAGGAGTCGAAGATGGGTGTTTGCGAAGCTTTGCCATTCGATCGGAAATTGTAGGTGGAGTCCCAGCTTGCCGGAGGCCGCGATGCGGAGCCGGGCAGTTTCGAAAGTCCTCGAACAGGATCCGCACCGCGTGTGATTTCGTCGGATGCCTCCGCAGTCACGTCCCTATGCACGCCACCCAGCTCAAGCCACTCGACTGTAGCGCCGGTTTCGCCACAAAAAGTCGCGGCGTGCCTGCCCGTCGAAGAAACCCCTGGACAAGCCGAGCAACCCCTGGATGGCTGGACCATCAGGTTCCACCGCGCTTTCCCTCACGCTCGATCTTCTTGAGACGGCCGACCACCTCCTCGACCTTGAGTGGCGTCGGCTCGATCGTGGGAACGTCGACGGCCCTCAAGGGACGCAGGACCTGAAAGCCCCAGACCAGTGGCTCGGTCTCCCCTTCCCGTGCGGGCGCATAGGCCCTTCCATCGTCATCCACCAGGATCTCCACATCCTGGATGTACTGCGTCGAGCCGTTGGCAAGGTCGACGTAGGGCTTGAGCAGTACTTCCGGGCCGGTGTCCAGCATCTTGCCGACGACCGGTAGGCCGTTGCAAAGGGTGTTGTCAGCCGCCTCCAGTGCCTTGAACAAAGTGGTCTTGAAGCTCATGGAGGTCATTGTCCCCGCACCAGCGTGCTGGTCCGCGGAGTCACTCCGCATCGGCACGCCCATGCACTACGTACAGGCGAGAAAAAGCCGCCGACGCGCGGCGGCTTCAGCGCCCCTGGAGCAGGAGCGAGCTTCCGAAGGCCTAGCCCTTCTGACCTTGACCTGGCTGCTGGGGTGTCGTCGGGGTGCCCTGGCCCGGCTGCTGTCGTCCGGGATTGTTCTGCTCTTGCTGACCTGGCTGACTTGGCTGGTTGCCTGGTTGATTCGGGTTGTTCTGGCCTGGTTGATTCGCCATGGACGTCTCCTTTAAGTGATCAGAGCGACATCGCTCGAAACCAATCTAGGCAAGCGCGCGCGGCAAGCGTGTAGCCACGTGACCTGTCAGCCCGTAGGACCGGAAGCGCCTAAGTGTCGCCTCGGCAGGGTATTCAGCCTTGCCGACAATCGAGCCCTATTCCCCAGCCTTGAACGGCCTCCGAAACACAGTGACCTCCGACCGGTCCGCCACCCGATAGCCCTGAGCTTGCCTGCCGCGACCCCGGTCACCCGATCCATTTCCTTGAGAAAGCCCGCATCGAGCATTCGCTTGCGAAACGCGCTCTTGTCCAGCTCGCGGCCCAGAACGATTTCGTAGGTGCGCTGCAGCTGCGGAAGCGTGAACGGTTCGGGCAGCAGGAAAGCCGGCAACGATGTGTACTCCACCTTGCTGCGCAGCCGGTCCAAGGCTGCGGCGCACGGCTGCGGGAGGAAGGGCGGCTGGGTTGATCGAAGCGAGGCGGCTTCGCGCCGCCGTTGGCAACGCCTGTCCGTTGCGGTCGCAGGCACGCGCCTGAGGAACACCTGGTTGGCGGTGGCCAGACTTACCGCCACCGGCCACTCCAGCATGCGCACGAACATCCTGGCAGATGTGCGCGGATTTTGCCGGACCGTCCTTAGCCAAATTGCACGCAGCGCATGCTCAGGGTCCCCGACTGGAACCCTTCGTAGATGGTCTGCGCGCGCTCGTTGGCGCCGGCAGCGCCCAGCGCGTACAGGAAGGGGTAGTAGTGGTCGGGCGTGGCGACGGCAATGGACGCGCCTTCCAGTTTCCCGTAGTTGAGCAGCGCTTGGTCGTCGCGGCCCAGGAGGGCCGCCTTGACTGCATCGTCGAACGACTGCGCCCAGGGCCGGCTTGCCTTGAGGCCATCGGGCGTGCCGCGGTCGGTCGCGCGCAGGTTGTGCACGACGTTGCCGCTTCCCAGCACCAGGACGCCTTTGTCGCGAAGGGCGGCCAGGTCGCGACCCACCGCGTAGTGGAAGGCCGCCGGCTTGTCGTAGTCGATGGACATCTGGAAGACCGGCACGTCCGCCTTCGGATACAGGTACTTCAGGACGGTCCAGCTCCCGTGGTCGAGGCCCCACTGCTGCGTGGGGATGACCTTGGCCTGCTTCACGAGGCTTGCGGCCTCCTGGGCAATCGCCGGATGGCCCGGCGCCGGGTACTCGATGTCGAAGAGCGCTTGAGGAAAGCCGCCGAAGTCGTGAATGGTCTTGGGCTTCTCCTGGATGCCAACGCCCGTCGCCCCCGAGCTGAGCCAGTGCGCAGAGATGCTCAGGATCGCGGTCGGTCGCGGCACCGCTCTGCCCCAGTCGATCAGGCGGCGGGTGAACGCGTTCTCGCGGATGGCGTTCATGGGACTGCCATGGCCGATGAAGATGACCGGCATGCGGCTCGAGGGTTTGCCGGCCTTGGCGGCTGCGGCATGGGCGTACGAGGTCAGGGAGGCGAGCGCGGCGGTGGCGCCGAGCGCCGTGGAGTGCAGAAGGAAGCTGCGCCGGCGCAGGTCAGCAGAAAACATGATCTGGAGTGAGATTGGTTCGGCGTGAGCCTTCAAGTCGCTGAACTGCCCCAGTGTATCCCGCTCGCGCCGAAGGACGCGCGTGCTGTGCCCGCGACGAGGCAGATCCTCAAGCCTCCGCCTTGACGCTGCGCAGGTTCTGCTTGAAGCGCTCGGGCACCCGTTCGTCGAATCCCAGCGCGACCCGTCGGACCTCGGGCGTGGCGATCGGCTGGTGCCCCACGCCCAACGCGGATACACGCGGCGGCTCAATGGCGACGGCACGCGATGAAGGCGACGGGCTCCTCCTGTCAATCACCTCATGTCTAACTGAACGACCGTGCGACCCGGTCGGCTTTCGAGCACGAGCCGGACTCCCATCGCTTGGGCGCGCTCGTGGAGCGAGCGCGGCGCGCGCGCGACGTCGTAGCCGCGGCCGTCGTCGATCACGCTGAGCCGGACCGCCGTGCCCAGCATCGCCGCCTCGATGCGCAGCACCGTGGCCTGCGCATGCTGCAGCACGTTGGAGATCGCCTCGAACAGCAGGAATTGCAGATGGCGCATCGCCTGCGCGTCGAGGCGCTCGACCGGCACCAGTTCGTCGACCGCCCACTCCAGGGCGATGCCCGAGGCGTCGAAACGCGGCGCCAGGCGATAGCGCAGGGCCGCCAGCAGCGCGCCCACGTCGCCGTCGGGCAGGTGAATCGAATCGATGGTGAGCTTGAGCTGGTCGAGCGAATCGCGCAGCGTGCGCAGCAGCTCGGGCTGGCTGCCCTCCCCCGCCTGCAGCTGGCGGATGGCCGAGCTGATGTGCGTTCCTACGCCATCGTGCATGTCGCGCAGGATGCGCTGTCGCTCGCGTATCGTGGCCTGCTCGCGTGCAGCCTGCTCGAGCCGCCCGTAGGTCAGCGCCAGTTCGCGCTCGCGGTCGGCCACCTTGGCGCTGAGTGTGGCGAGCAGGTCGCGCGCCTGTTCGCTGGCGGCGCGAAAGCGGCTGACCACGATCGCCAGCAGCGCGATGCCGAAAAGGACCGAGGTGTAGCGTATCCAGGTCGTGTCGCCATAGGAATTGCTCACCCGGATCACCAGCCAATCGCGCACGCCGATCAGCACGGCGAGCACCGCCACGCTGGACAGGAGCACCCGCGCCCTGTTGGGCCGTTTCACCGTCGCCAGCACGAACCCGCCGATGTAGAGCGCAATGCCCACGATCTCTATCGACAGCCAGCCTGTCAGCCACCGGGGTTCGCCGCGCGACAGGGAAAGCCAGGTCACAGCGACCGAACCCAGCACCATCACCGCCATCGCGCGCCACATCCAGCGCAGGCTGGCATCACGGTGCCAGCCGGCCACGTGGTGGCAGAACAGCATGGCCGAAGCGGCCCAGCCGGAATAGCACGCGGTCATCAGCATGCCCCAGGCGATCCAGGGCAGCGGCGGGTTGGCGATCGCGCCGTCCCCCACCCGCAGCGCCCAGCAGAACTCGGCCACGGCGGCCCAGAGATACATCCCCTCGCGGCGCTCGCCCCCGCCCGCGCTGGTGGCCGGCTGCGTCAGCCAGAGTGCGAACGCCGTGACGCCGACCACCATGCTGAAGGCCGACAGCAGCACCGACCCGGTGAAGCGCGAGGCGTAGGCGTCGGCGAACAGCTCGCCCCGAACCGTGCTGGCCGGCCCGAGGACCAGTGGGGACAGGCCCGCGCGGCGGCCGGTATCGGCGCGGATGCGGATCTGCAGCAGGTTGTCGCCGGGTCGCAGCAGCTTGGCCGGCACGGCGATGAAATGCGGGACCTTGGCGTAGTCGCCGCCATCGCTGCGCGTCAGGCTCCCGCTGACCTGCAGCAGTTCGCCGTTGAGCTGGATCTCGAAGGAAGTGCCGATGCGGGCGATGAAAATTCCCCACGGCACCTCGGGCACCCTGTCGAGCGTGAAGGGCATCTCGAAGCTCGCGACGCCGGGCCGCCCGGTCTGTTGCCGGTCCCAGTGGTAGGGCAAGCGCAGTGGCTCGACCTGCGTGAGGCCGTCCACGGTGGTCGTCACCGTGCCGCTATTCAAGGTGAGCAGCTTCTGATCCGCGAAGGCGCACGGCAAGGCGAGCCAGAGCACCATCGCCAAGCCCCACCGGACACCCCGACTCAGCCAGCCCCGCATCGCCACGCTCAGCCCGGGTGGCGCAGCAGCCCGAGGCGCATGGCCTCGAACACTGCTTCGTTCTTGGAGTGCACCGCCAGCTTGCCGTAGAGATTCTTGATGTGCGTCTGAACGGTGTGCACGCTCAGGCCGTGAAGGCGTGCGATTTCGGCATAGGAGAAGCCGCGTGCGATCAGCGACAGCACCTCCTGCTCGCGCGCCGAGAGCAGGGGCGGCGCTTCCGGCAGCGCCGCCTGCGGGACGTCGCGCTCGAGCCGCATGCTGCGGTACTTGGCGAGCACGCGACGCGCGATCATCGGCGAGATCGGCGAGGCGCCCGCCTTCATCTCCAGGATGGTGTGAGCGATGTCCTCGGGCGCGGCATCTTTATGGATGTAGCCCACGGCCCCGGCCTCGATACTGGCGAGCACGTTGTCCTCGTCGCCGAACACGGAAACCACCAGCGGCTCGCATTCCGGAAAACGCGCCACCGCAGCTCGGATCACGTCCAGCCCGCTGCCGTCGGGCAGGCCCAGATCGGCCAGCAGCACGTCGGGAATCTCGTTGGCGTCGGCCAGCCAGGCCAGCGCTTCGCGCACCGTGCCCAGGCCGTCCAGCCAGCGCAGCTGCGGGCTGCGCCGCACGCTGGCTTCGAAGAACGCGCGCGCATTGCGATCGTCCTCGACCACCAGCACGTTCCAACGGCTCGGCGTCTCCGCCTCGGATCCCTCTGTTTGCATGGCAGTGAGCATAAAGCCACAGAACCCGCCGCAGGCCGCCCTCGCCTCACTCGTTCATGGGATGCGCTCTCGCCGACCCTGCCTCGACACTCGCGTCGCTTCTTTTCACGTAAGCGCTTGTCAAACAACCCAAAACCACGAGGAGTTCTTTTCATGACATCCATTTCCCCCAAGATCCGTGCCGGCTGCGCCGCGGCACTGGTGCTCTCGCTGGCCGCCTGCGGAGGCGGCGGGGGAGGTGGAGGAGGATTCCCGATCGCCGCCGGCGGCACGGGCAGCACCGACACCGGCGGCACCACGACGGCCGCCAAGCTCAGCGGCGTGGCCGCCACCGGTGCGGCGTTCAGCGGCGCCACAATCACCGTGGTCGACCAGACCGGAGCCACGGTCTGCACGACCCAGACCGACAGCGCCGGCGCCTATGCCTGCACCTTGCCGGCCAGCACCAAGGCGCCGCTGGTCATCAAGGCCGTGCGTGACGACCAGACTTTCTACAGCACCACGGCCAGCGCGACCGGCGGCACCGCCAACGTTACGCCACTGACCACCATCATCGTGGCTGAGCTCTCGCCCGACGGCAACCCTGCCAGCCTGGCCGGCGCGATCCAGACCAATCCCAGCGCTGTGACGGCCGACACGATCAAGAAGCAGACCGACGAACTGGTAGCCGCCATCGCCCCGCTGTTGTCGGCTCTGGGCCAGGGGGCGATCGACCCGATCTCGGGCAGCTTCGCGGCCGACGGCACCGGTCAGGACAAGGTGCTCGATTCGATCTCGGTCAGCGTGCTGCCCGACGGCACCGCCGCCAACATCGAAATCACCGTCAAGGCCACGCCCTCGGCCGACGGCAGCGCGCCGCTGTCCATCAGCTACAGCACCAGCAGCGCCACCACTCCGGTGCTGCCGGCCATCGAAGCCAGCGCGTTGACGAATACGCCCTCGCCTGCGACGGTAGCTGACCTCTTCACGCGTCTCACGGCCTGCTATGTGCTGCCGCTGTCGCAACGGGTCAACGCGCCGAACGACACGGCCCCCGTCACAGGCGGTCCGGCCGACGTGATTGCGCCGGCCTGCCGCACGCTGTTTGTCGGCGACGACCCGTCCACCTACTACAGCAACGGCAACACCGTGGGCCGCACCGCCAGCAACAGGGGCGCATTCAACAGCCTGTTCCGGCCCGGCCCTACCGGCCTGGTATGGGACCGCGGCAACTTTGAATTCGTGCGCGCCAACGGCGACCTGGTGTTCAGCTACCGCTGGACCGACACGGCCGGCAATACCGAGAGCGACACCCTCATTGCGCGCAATGTCGGCGGCACGCTCAAGCTCGCGGGCAACGGCTACGACTACAGCGCCAGCGTGCGCCCCTTCTCGGAGCACCGCGACCTGATCACTACGCCGAACTTCAGCTCCTACACCACTGGCTACAACATCAACATCGACAACAGGACCGACGGCAGCGGCAACCCGATCTTCAGCAAGGTGCTGGTGACCGCGCCCGACGGCGTGGTTCGCACGTTCGTGCCGCAAGCGGGCCTGTCGTACTTGGTGGTGATGAAGGACGACGGCGTTACGCCGAGCGGCAGCCCGATCGTTCGGTTCGCCGGGGCCTACCAAAACACGGCCACTGCCGGCAACCCGGCCGACAAGGAGCTCGGCCTCTATTTCGTGGGCACGCAGTACACCGACGCGCAAATCGCGGCACTGCAGAACCAGAGCGTGTGGACGCTGGAGTTCTTCGACACCAGCAACGCCAGCGTAGCAACGCAGAAGTACCGCACCTTGGCCCGTGCGCAGTCGGTCGCCGAGATCCGGCAGCTCGCCTTTGCGAACATCACAGCGACGATGCGTGCCGAGTTGCTCTCTGACACCGACATCGCGACCGACGGCGCCAGCATCTTCGGCGCGCCCAGCCAAAACGACCCGAACAACGTCGACTTCAGCGCCGACGGTCAGCTGGACGCCTGGACTGTGCCGCAGGGCGCGCTGGCGCCGACCTCGTTGGCCGTGTACGGTCGTGCGCCCTTCGGCAGCACCACTGCCGGCCAGCCGGGCGCGCGCTTCAACGACAGCACCGGCGTAGCGAGCTCGGCGCGCAAGGCGATGGTGTTCTGCTCGATCCAAGGCAGCAGCGACAAGCATTGCGACAACACCTTCGGCCAGCAGTACGCCGAGGGCACATCGATCAACACTGTCGAACTCTGGGCCCGCAACGCGCGCCAGGTCGAGATCAGCAAGAAGATCGGGTTCTACAAGCTCCAGTAGCAGCCGCGGCGGGCTCCAAGAACAGCCCCGCTCGGGGCTGTTCTTCTTTGATGGATCCATCGGTAGAGCTGGTTCTCAACGCCCGTCTTGGGGCAGATCTCCCCCAGCGTTCAGGCGGTTTGCCCCTTGAGGGGAGATCGCAAAGCCTATGTACTGACCTCACAAATGAGGGTGCTATGTCCGGATTGTTTTACTCGCTGTTGGAGGGCTGGTGCCGAGGAAGGACCACCGCTGCTGCCGTGCGGTTACTTGTGCTGGAATATCGTGTTCCTTACGACGAGCGGTTGAACCAGCGCGTGCAGAAAATTGGGGCGACGTTGGCGCAATATCGGCCGACAGACCACGACATTGCCTTGAGCTATGTCGTCGAGCTACTCAAAGCCCTGCCGGTAGATGGGTCCTGGCGGTTCAGAAGGATCGTTGCCAAGCACCTCGCCATCGCCGAAACGGCAAAGGCGCAGTTCCGGTACGAAGTACAGGGGCCTTTGACGGAGCTGAGACGGCTTGCCAAAGAGCAGTTCAAGCTGGGCGCTCCTGCGGGCGAACTGCTCGTCTTGCCTTGCCCGACGTGTTCGCAGCGGTTGCGTGCTCCACTCGGTACACATGTGCAGATCGCCTGCCCTAAGTGCAGCCATTCCTTCGACGCTGATTTGAGTTGAACTCGTTGGAGCCCACCAAACCAGCCGAGAGCACAGCAATCGACACGCGCTCGGCGGAGTTGTCCTCAGTGGGGTTCACATGCGTTCGCGAACTCGCATGCACAACCCGACCGGCGCCATGGTGAGGGCTAGGTATTCCGCAGGATCTTTCCCATCCGAAGTGGCCACGCTTTTCACATCGAATTGGCCGAGTAGCATGGCCATCGCCATCTTGATCTCCAGCAGCGCCAGATAGCGGCCCGGGCAGATCCGTGGACCACCACCGAAGGGCATGGCTATGCGTTTGGCTGAGTCGGATCCGTGCGCGCCAGTTTGCCAGCGCTGCGGCTTGGGATTCGGGAAGAAATGCTCGTCAAGCGTGTCATGCCGGAGACGAGCCAGACAATAGTACCGGCCTTGATCCGGACATCGCCGACCGTGCCTCATTCAGGATGGTCGGCGCGGCGGGTTTCAGGCGCATAGCCTCGGTGGCACAGGCTTCGAGGTAGTTTAGCGACGCAATCGTATCCGGAGTCATTGACGACAGTTCGGCGATGGCGCGCCGCACTTCATTTCGGCACTGCTCCAGCGCCGACGGATTCTTGAACAGAAGCCAGATGAGCCAGGCAATCGTGCTGAACGGCGCGCGCGCCAGTGTGTGCCCGGATTCTGGTCGGTGGTGCCGGACTGACTAAGCGTCGGTTTCAACGCGGCGCGGCTCTGCCAAAGCTGTCGGTTTCCTTTTCAGAAGAGTCCACTGAAGTGGCTTTTCTGCTTGCACTCTCGGCCCTAAGCTGAAGGCTCCCAACATTTGGAGGCTCCGCCATGGCAGACGGACGTTTCTATTGCCGCTGCTTCTAATGCGAGCCGAACAAGGCTTTCTAGAGCGACCGCCAATCGTCCGAATGCATCGCCCAAACCAGAGGTGTAGTTGATCCTGTCGGCTGTATCCCGGCATGCCGAGCTTTCGTCCCTTTAAAGCGCTTTGAGTCGAAGCCGCCCGTTCGCTGTTTGGAACGTA
The DNA here is from genome assembly GCF_018614955.1 of Variovorax paradoxus. Classification (GTDB taxonomy): domain Bacteria; phylum Pseudomonadota; class Gammaproteobacteria; order Burkholderiales; family Burkholderiaceae_C; genus Variovorax; species Variovorax paradoxus_J. The sequence continues at coordinate 5,215 of NZ_JAGGNV010000077.1, read as the reverse complement.
TCCGCGCCGGTCTTGTCGACGCTCATCCCCGTCTCAAGCCGGTATTCGGCTGCGATTTCGTCTTGGTGGCGCGCTCCGCCGTCGAGGCGCTCGGTGTACTTCACCACAACGTGCCGTTTGCCAACCTGGTCGGTGACCTCGATGCGCTTGGCGGGCATCATTCTCTTGTCAAGCATGGTCCTCCGTTCGCGAACGTCGAGTGGAAATTATCTCCTTCGCAAGCCACTCGCAGTTGCCATGGTTGCCCGGTTCACAGGGCTTCAGACCGGGGAGCGCGCGCCGACCCGCCACATTCGAACGCGATCGCGGCGCCGCTGCCTGTACGTCAGTGGCTTGCCATCGCGCCCGCCGCCTCGGAGAATTCTGTCCTGCACGGCGCACTCGCTGCTAGGGGATGTGATGAACCTCGACCCTGTCCCTCCCGTCGCGCTGGTGGTGGACGACGAGCCGGTGGCCCGACTGATGGTGAAGCTGGCACTGGAAAGCCTCGGCTGCGCTCCGGTCCTGGAGGCTGCCGACGGCATCGCGGCGCAGGAGGTCCTGCGCGAGCACCCGGACGTCGCCCTGGTGCTGACGGACATCATGATGCCTCGGATGGATGGCCTGGAATTGCTGCGCTGGGGACGCGAGGCAGTGCCGGACGCCATGTGGATCGTCCTTTCGGGGCTGGAGACCTTCGACTCGGCGGTGGCCGCGATCCGGCTGGGGGCGTTCGACTTCCTGCCGAAGTCGCCGCGCACGGAAGAGATGGGGGTCGCGGTGCGCAACGCGCTCGAGCGGCGGCACCTGCTGGCTGAACGCGAGCGGCTGCACCGGGAGCTGCAGCGCAAGGTCCACGAACTTCAGGAGACCTCCGAAGTGCTGCGCCGCGACCTCGAGCGGGCGGAGGTGATCCAGCGCGCCTTGCTGCCGCGCAGCCCGCCCCCCATGGAGGGCTATTGCATCCAGGCGGTCTACCGCCCGGGGCAGCATGTGGGCGGCGACCTCTACGACGTGGTCCGGCTGGGCGAGCGGCACCTCGCCTTCTACCTGGCCGACGCCACCGGCCACGGGGTGACCTCGGCGATGCTCTCGGTGCTGTTCAAGCAGCGGCTGGTCCTGGTGGACCCGGCGACGGGCCTGGCGCTGCCGCCTGCGGAGGTATTGGCCGCGGTGAACCGCTCGATCTGCGAGGCGCACGCCGCGCCGGGACTGTTCCTGACGGCCGTCTTTGGCCTGCTGGATAGCTCGGACGCGAGCCTCACGCTGGCATCCGCGGGCCATCCGCCCGTGCTGCACGCACGCGACGGCCGGGAAACGCGCCTGATCCGCCGCACGGGGCCCGCGCTCGGGCTGGCGCCGGACGCGCACTTCGGGCAGGAGCGTCTCCAGCTCCTGGCGGGCGACCGGATCCTCCTCTACACCGACGGGCTGCTGCCCTCCGGGTCGGAGCGCGAGCTGGAACTGCTGCAGCAGGTGCTCGCCAAGCCGCTCTCCAGTGCGCAGGAGGCGTTGACGCAGCTTCACGGTGACGCCCCGGCGGGAGCGGACCGCGATGACGTGACCATCCTGCTCATCGACGCGCACGCGGGCGCCTCCTGGTTCGACAATGGCGCCGAGCTCCCCGCGGCTGCTGCTTCCGGCGCCCCGCGGCCCGAGGGCGAGGCGGTGTTCTACGGCGAAACCGTTGATGCCGCCTACCTTGCGCTGCGCGGCCGGGCCAGCTGGATGCATTGCGATGCCTTCCATGAAACGGCCCTGGCCGTGCTGGACGGGAGGCGCCCTCTGGTGCTGGAGCTCTCCGGCTGCGAGTACATGGACAGCACCTGCCTCGGCACGGTGCACGAGCTGGTCGCCCGGGGCGGCGTGGTGCTCGCGGGGGTGACGCCGGCCGTGCACGCCCTGTTCGAGGAACTGAGCATGCAGCAGGTGCTGGCCGCGATCCGCGAGGACATCCCCGCCGCGCCCGAGCTCTACGCGCTGGGCACGGGGGGCGACCAGGCCGTCGTGCAGAAGCGAATCCTGCAGGCGCACGAGGCCCTCTCCGCGCTGAGCGAGCGCAACCGCGAGGAGTTCAAGAACGTCGTCGAGTCGCTGCGTGGCGAGCAGGACGGGCCGAGATGACCACTGCCATCCGCGTGCTGCATCTCGAGGACGACCCGGCCGATGCGGAGCGCATCCGGGGCAGGCTGCAGGACGAGGACCTGGCCTGCGACATCGTGTGGGTGCAAACCAGGGAGGATTTCGTCTCCGCCCTGCAGCGGCAAGCCTTCGACCTGGTGCTGTGCGACTACGAGGTCGGCGGCCTGGAGCTGCTGCGGCAGGTGCTGCAGCAGCAGCCGGAGCTCCTGCTTATCGTGATTTCGACCGGGTTGTTGACCGAGGAAGAGCTGGTGGATTGCATGAAGGCCGGCGCCACAGACTACGTCCTCAAGCAGCGGTTGCGGCGGCTGGGTTTCTCGGTGCGCCGAGCGCTCGCCGAACAACGGCAGAGGGCGGCGCTGCGCCGGGCGGAAGAAGACCTGCGTGGCCTGAACGCCGACCTGGAGGCGCGCGTGCGCCTGCGCACCGCCGAACTGGAAACAGCCAACGCGTTCCTGAGCTCGGTGATTCAGCACATTCCCTATCAAGTCCTCGTCAAGAACGCCGACGACCTGAAGCTCGTCCGCGTCAACCGCAGCGTCGAGAAACTGCTGGGGCGCACCGAGCAGGAGTTGCTGGGCAAGACGGCTCGCGACTTCGTCAATTCCAAGGAGGAGGCCGACTTCTTCACCGCCAAGGACAAGGAAGCGCTGGCGCTGGGCCGGGAAGTGGACATCCCCGAGGAGACCTTGCACACCCGCGATGGCAGCGTGCGCGTCCTCCATGCGAAGAAGATCCCGATCCTCGACGAGGCCGGCCGGCCGCGCTGGCTGCTGACCATCTCGGAAGACGTGACGGAAAGGAAGAAGAAGGAGCGTGAAATCGAGCGGCTGAATGCGGCCCTGGCGCAGCGCAGCACCGAGGTGGAAGCCGCCAACCGCGCCAAGAGCACCTTCCTGGCCACCATGAGCCACGAGATCAGGACGCCCATGAACGGCATGCTGGGCATGCTGGAACTCCTGAGCCTGACCGAGCTGGACGCCGAGCAGCGCGAGACGCTCGGGCTGGTGCGGGAATCGAGCCGGTCGCTGCTGCGCATCATCGACGACATCCTCGATTTCTCGAAGATCGAGGCCGGCAAGCTGGAGGTCCGCCCTGAGGTCGTCTCGATCAAGCGCTTGATCGAGGAGGTGCAGAGCATCTACCTGGGCAATGCCAGCAGCAAGGGCCTGATCGTGCGGCGGATGGTCGACCCGCGCATCAGTCCGGCGCTGCGGGTCGATCCGGTGCGCCTGCGCCAGATCCTCAACAACTTCGTCAGCAACGCGATCAAGTTCACCTCCGAGGGCTGGATCGACATCAACGCGCAATGGCTGGGGCGCTCGCAGGGACAGGACAACCTGCGCTTCGAGGTGAAGGACACCGGCGTCGGCATCTCACCCGAGGACCAGCAGCGCCTGTTCCAGCCGTTCAGCCAGGCGGACGGTGACGAGACGCGGCGGCGGCCGGGTGGTACCGGACTGGGGCTGGTCATCTCCCGGCAGCTGGCGCAGATGATGGGTGGCTCGATCAGCCTGGAAAGCGCGCCGGGGAAGGGCACGACGATGACCCTGGAATTGTCGCTGCCCGTCGCCGAGCCCCTGCCAGGCAGCGGCGCCGACAGCGCGCGCGCACTCCCGGCGGGCCCGGCCCTGCGCCGGATGGCTCCCGGCACCGCGCAGGCCGAGACGGAAGGAACGCTGGTGCTGCTGGTGGATGACCACCCCGTCAACCGCATGCTGCTGCTGCGCCAGGTGCGAACGCTGGGCTATGCCGCCCAGACCGCCGACGACGGCGTCCAGGCCCTGGAGCTGTGGAAGTCGGGTCGCTTCGGGCTGGTCATCACCGACTGCCACATGCCCCACATGGACGGCTACGAACTGGCGCGCAGCATCCGCAGGCTGGAATCCGACGCGGGGCGCGAGCGCGTGCCGATCGTCGCCTGCACCGCCAACGCGCTGCAGGGGGAGGCCGAGGCGTGTCTGGCCGCCGGCATGGATGACTTCCTGGTCAAGCCGGTGGAACTGGCGCAGCTGATCGAAAAGCTCGATCGATGGTTGCCGCTTCCCCAGGCCCCCTCGCCGCCTGCCGCTTCCGCCGGATCAAGCCCGGAGGCCGTCCCCTCCATCAGCCCGATCGACCAGGCGCTCCTTACGGCGACATGCGGTGGCGACACGTCGATGGTGGGGGAGGTTCTTGCAGCCTTCCGGCGAACGTGCGAGGACGACTCGGCCGGACTCGGGCAGGCGGTGGCCGCCGGCGACCTCGCTCAAGTCACCCAGTTCTCTCACCGCATGGCAGGCGCCGGCAAGATGGTCGGTGCGCCCGCGTTCGCAGCCGCGTGCGAGAACATCGAGCGCGCCAGCCGCATCGGCGACTGGAAGGCGGTTCTCGCCGGCATGTCGGCGTTCGAGCAGGAACGGATGCGCCTGACTGCTTATTTCGAGGGTCGCAAGGAAACGACTTGACTGGCAAGTCCGTCCCGTTCAGTACGTTCGCCGCATTCGCCGGTCACGCTGTCTCCGGACGACGATCCACATCTGCTGAAGCCCTTAGCCCCGATGAAGATCAGCGCCATCGTTGTCTTCGGGGGCCGCTCGTTATCGGTGCACAAACTGTCGGTTCCACAGAACGGAGCGACTTTCGTTCTTGACGTCTTCGTTGAAGCACTTCGACGCGTCTTCGAGTGGAACTCGGCGGGCAAGCGACCTGCCCCTGAATCAATGGACCTTAAGACTGGATCCGGCGGGAGTACGATGCTGAACCAACGGGAACTAAAGTTGTCCTCCCCAAAGACTCCGGCGCTGATGCGTCGCAGGCGTCGAACTCCAGCACCGAACAGGCATTCTGGGGGGGTGTCCGATGCGCATCGCGATCGACACACAGTCCCGGCGCGCGAGCCACTCGGGGCGGCTGGCAGGGGCCCCTGGCAAGTCGCTTGGGTGTTGCTCGTTCCCTTGGCACTTTGGCTGAGTCTCGCCAAGACCGCTTTGGTGATGGATGCACTGCTCGCGGCGCCGGAAAATGGCGCCGGATGGGTGGCGCTGTTGAAATGGCTCTGGTGGTTCGTTTCCCTGCGCTTCCTGCTCGCGTTACTCGCGGGCTATGCGATCCA
>NZ_JAGGNV010000076.1 GCF_018614955.1 Variovorax paradoxus | reverse complement strand
GCGGCCAACAGGGGCAAGATCATCACTGATTTCTACCAGTTAAGGACGGACCGCTTAGATCGCGGATCATTCGTTCCATACCGGATGTCGTGTAGTTGAGCGGATTGGCGGCGCACCATTTGTCGAGATGGGCCAACATCGCGTCAACGTCGAGCGTGCCGCCAGCATCGATCTCCTCGCCCAAGCCCCCAAGCCTCGAGGCTCGGCCCACCTCTAAGGGGCGTACCACGCCACCGCGGCTGGCCAGTGCGCGCGCAGAAGATCATGGCCTGGCTCTCCAAGCTCTGCTGCGACCGACCGGTTGACGGCCGGTTGTTGATGGCCGCTCGGTTGGTGCGCACGCGCTTCAGTGCGTGCGGCTCTCGAACCCACATAAATCGTTGGGTGTGCGCCGCGAATGTCCGGTATGAGGCGGATTGGGTCAGGGCAAGCGCGATCAAGCCGGTTGTGTGGATGAGATGTGAGATCGCATGAGCGCACTAGTTGGCTATCCCAGACCATTCCTGAGATGCCGGATCGATGCGGCCGAGGCGATCGACGATGGGGCGGGCCTCGTTCGAGCATTTATTAGCAGATGCTCGCGTTCCGATCCGGCGGGGGCGGATGTCGTTCGGGCATTTGCGTCGCCTACCTAAAGCTCAAGGAGCTTGGCAAGCCGCGAGCCGCCTGGGTCGCTGTTTGGAGATTTATTAGCCCGGAACACGATTGTTCTAGGTCAATAAATACGCAAACAGGTCAATAAATGCGCAAACAGCCGAGGGGCTCGGACCTCACCGGCAGAGATCATGTGAAGGCAGAGGTCAGACTGGTCGCCGAAGTTCGAAGGTTCGCGCGAATGCGTACGATCGGCCAAGAGCGGCCAAGAGCAGACGTCCGAAGCTACCGCTCAATCTTGCAAGCCGTGACGAGAAACGCCTCGAGCCATGGCGGTAGCTGCTGGACTTAGCCGGGCCCAAGCCTGAAGGCGGCAAGTTCCCAGTCTCCGGTCTTCTCGTCGCATCGGAGGACGTAAAGATGCCCGTCATCTGCGTCGACCTTGAACCAGCGCTGCGTTGGCGCAAACCAGCGGTCAACGATGCCACGCACGGCAAGCCGGCGCTCGCCGAGCCAGAAGGCGAACGGTTCCGGTTCACCGCGACGGCCGGCGCAGCACTCCACACGAATCGTCATGGCTTTCGATACCGCTGAAGCTTGGTTCAGTTCCCCGACGTGTTCCTGCACCAATCTGGAAGTCGAAGACTCAGTCGCGGTCGATGAGCACACCTACGCACAGCGCAGCGCCCACGACATATAGCAACCAAGTCTGTGCAATCGCGTAGGGATAGAGCATCAGGGCGACACCGAGCCATTTGCTTCGCCGGCGACCGGCGCGCTTTCCGTAACGATACGCCAAGAACCCGATGAGGCCGAATAAGACGGCGCCAAGGATATAGGCCGGGCTCGGAAGCGAAATCCCGAGTGACTGCAACGTCTGCAAGTTGGTCATGGAAGGTTGGACCAAGAATGGAGGTGCTCCTCTGAACGCCTGCAGCTTACCCGTCGGCCACGAGGAGACATTTCGATTGAATCATCCCAGATGAGCAAAGAAAAACCCGCCGGAGCGGGTTAACAGCAGCCCTTGAGGGAGGGAGGAGGAGAAGAGCGGGCTGCCGAAAAGCAGTATCTGTCGCGGAACTTAGGGGAAACTTAAAAGGGCAGGCATTTGGTGCCGCCGAACGCAACCCCACGACCGTTCCGTCTGGTTCAAGACGTCATAGGCAAAATCCGGCCAGGAACGGACCTTCCGTCTCGGCCGCTGATGAATATCATCCTGGCTCATGCCGATATCCGCGTTTGCTGTCCAGGTACCCGCCGCTGAGTCGCTTGTTGGCGACCTGCGCCAGCGTTTCGATGCGACCGCAAAGCTGGGCGTGCCGGCGCACATCACCTTGCTGGTTCCCTTTATGGACCCGCAGCACATCACGCCCGCGGTTCTCGACCAGGCGCAGCACGCACTTGCGGGAGTTGCTGCGTTCTCGTTCTCGCTGGTGAAAGTCGCTCGCTTCCCAACGACGACCTATCTCGCGCCTGAACCCTCAGCGCCGTTCGTTGCCATGACCATGGCTCTAGTTGAAGTTTTCCCGGATTTCCAGCCGTACGGAGGCGAGCACCAAGGAGTGGTTCCGCACCTTACCGTTGCGCACGGTGATGCATCAGAGGCCGACGAAGCCGCGGCTGAGTTGCGACTTCGGCTCGGAGCATCCGGTGCCGTCAAGGCGGAGTGCAGCTCGGTTGTGCTACTTGAGAATTCAACGGGCCGCTGGAAGGAGTTGCACCTCTTCCATCTACCACCTGCCAGCGCACAAGTTGTTCCTCGGGCGCTGTCATAGGACAGAATGCGGCCACAACCCGACATTCACCAACATGCCCTTTGCTCGCGTCACCGTCGACATGTCGGCCATCGATAGCTGGGACTCCTTCCACACGGTCTTCAAGGAGGCCCTCGGATTTCCAGACTTCTATGGCCGCAACATGAACGCGTGGATTGACTGTCTCACTTCACTCGACGCGCCCGAAGATGGCCTAACAGCCGTCCATGCACCCGTCGGGGGAGTCATGGTGCTGGACCTGCCTGGGACACGCGCGCTGGGAGCTCGTTGCCCTGACATATATTCCGCTCTCATCGAATGCTCGGCTTTCGTCAACTATCGCCGCATCGCCAATGGCAGCGACTCGGTCCTCTGTTTGTCCTTCTTCGATTGATGCGCTCAGCGGCGGGCTGCCGCGGCAGCGGTTTAGTCCATCGCTGCGAAGCCGACCTTCAGAATCCAAGCTCGAACGCAATCACGGCGCTCTTGTTTGCTCATGCAGCGGCCGGCAAACCTCCAGCACCACCCCACGCAGCCACCGATGCGAAGGATCCCGATCAAGACGTGGATGCCACATCTGCGACACGGTGATCTGCTCCGTAGGCATCGGCAGCGGGAACGAGCGCAGCGTGCCCCGCGCCCTCAGGTGTTCAAAGTACGAGGACGGTATCAATGCAACCAACTCGGTCGCGGCCGCTATCGACAAGGCGGTGCTGAAGCTGGGCACCACGACCGCGGTATTGCGCACCAGGCCCATCGCTGCGAGCGCGTCGTCCACCGGTCCCACAGTCCGGCCGTGGCGTGAAGTGACCACGTGGTCGCAGGCAGCGTAGCGCTCGGCAGTGATCTCGGGTTCGGCGAGCAGGGGATGGCCCTGGTGCACTACCGCGATGAATCGGTCGCGATAGAGCGCCTGAACGCGTACCTCCGGGCCCGACTCGCCGAGAACGCCGACATCCAGATCGAGCAATCCCTCGCGCAGTGGGCGAACGTCCTTGTCGGGCTTGGGCGCGAAGCGCAGGCGAACGCCGGGCGCTTCGTGCGCGGCGCGAGCCATCAACTGATGCGCGAAGGCCTCGATGAAGCCGTCGTTGGCCCGTATGGTGAACAAGTGCTGGAGCGTGCGGGGGTCCATGCTCGCGCCGGCGGGCTGAAGCACCGCGCGCGACTCCTGCACCAGCTCCCTGACGCGGTCGCGCAGTGCCAGCGCATACGGCGTGAGCACCATGGCGCGACCCGCGCGCACGAGGAGCTGGTCCCCGGTTGATTCCCGCAACCGCGCGAGCGCCCGGCTCATCGCCGACTCGCTCAGGCCCAGGCGCTCGGCAGCTTTCGCGACGCTGCCCTCGGAAAGAAGTGCGTTCAACGCAAACAGCAGGTTCAGGTCAGCTTCTGTTGGCATGCCCGAACCTAGCACGGCTGCGAGGATTTCGACAGGCGCCGCATGCAGGGACAAGTTGAGCGCCGCGCGCTGTGCAAGCCGTGCGCGCAGTCCTAAGCTGGCTTGGCGCGATAGAGCGTGCCTCTTCCAGTCGTCCAATCATGTTGTCATCTACGCTTCGACCGAACTCTTCTTCCACCATTGCCCGCACCGTCGAAACCCAAGAGGTGAACCACGTGAACGCAGTGCATGACGCCGATGGTCTGCCTCTACCGCGGCGCTACGCCGCCGTCGCCGCGATCCTGGGCGCGGGCGTGCTGGTGGTGCTCGATGGCGCAATCGCCAACATCGCGCTGCCAGGCATTGCTCAGCAATTGCAGGCGACACCCGCCGATGCCGTCTGGATCATCACCGCCTACCAACTGGCCGTGGTCATGTTCCTGTTGCCGGCTTCTGCTGTCGGGGAGAGGTTCGGGTATCGGCGGGTCTTCGCTGGCGGCGTCGCGCTGTTCACCGCGGCGTCGGTGTTGTGCGCGTTGGCCCCATCGCTGCCATGGCTCGTGGCCGCGAGGTGCCTTCAGGGCCTGGGCAGTGCGGCCGTGATGCCCCTTGGGCTGGCGTTGTTGCGCTTCACTTATCCGCGTCGATTGCTGGCGCGCTCGATCGCCTGGAACGCGCTCGCCGTCGCGGCCGCTTCAGCGTCGGGCCCCACCCTTGGCGCTTTCATACTCTCTGCGGCAAGTTGGCCGTGGCTCTTTGCGGTGAATCTACCGATCGGCCTTCTCGTGCTCGCCGCCTGTGCAGGGTTGCCGAGCCCGGCGCGCTCGGTGCGCCGCATCGACGTCTGGAGCATCGCGCTCAACGCGGTCATGTTCGCCTCTTTCGTGCTGGGGAGTGACCGGGTGGTGGTGCATCCGTTGCACGGCGGCGCGTTGCTCGCGTTGTCGGCCGTTTGCATGGTCCTGCTGGTACGGCGTGAGATGCCAAAGGCGGCGCCGTTGATCCCGCTCGACCTGCTGCGCGTGCATTCCTTTCGGGTCTCGATCGTTGCCTCCGTGTGTTGCTTCACCGGCCAGATGGCCAGCCTTGTGGCGCTGCCGTTTTACATCCAGCACGAACTCGGCCAGAGCGCTGCGACTGCCGGCCTCTTGATGACCCCCTGGCCTTTGGCGGTGATGTTGGCTGCACCGCTGTCGGCACGCCTGGCCCAGTGCTTGCCGAGCGCCTGGCTGTGCGCGGCCGGAAGTGCGTGCTTCGCGAGCGGTCTGGCCCTGTGTGCCCTGTGGCCGCTGCACGGCAACCCGGCTTTACCGATCGCTGTGTTCACGAGCCTCGCCGGCCTGGGCTTCGGCTTCTTTCAGACGCCGAACAACTAGAACATGCTGCTCTCGGCACCCAAGGAACGCAGCGGCGCGGCCGGTGGCGCGCAAGGCACCGCCCGACTCACGGGGTTGACGCTCGGCAGCCTGTTGATGAGTGTGATGTTCGGGCTGCTGCCGTCCCACAGCGCAGTGCACTGGGGCCTGGCGATGGCGGCTTTGGCCGCGTTGGCCGGGAGTGTGGCGAGCTTGCTCAGAAGCCCCGCAAGGGCTCGCGCCGCGTGATCGGTATCGGGAGGCGAGGGCGCTCTTTTCGGCCCCCCGCATTGCTGGTGCGACCGACCGCCTTGGAGGCGCACAGATGTCTGCAGTGGGCCCGAAGCACCGCCGACCGCAACCGGCTACAGTCGGCCCAATTCCGGACCTTTTTAACAACCGCCCAGTTCGCGAAGACCCCAAGGTTGGCGACCTCGCCGGCTGGCTACAGTCGGCTGCCAGGACCGGTCCTTCGCCAGCGCCGAAGAATTTTCGCGATAGCCGACCTTCGCTGCTTAAGCGGAGAGCGCGCCCCCGCAGAGGTGCGTTGACGACCGGCCACGTCGTAAGGCTTGTTATAAAACGACAACAAAATCGCCTGCGCGTCTTCGGAGAGCGCTGAAGCCCGCCGGCCTCGTCATACTTGCCTCCTCACGACAACAAGGGAATTTATGTCAGCAGGCGGTTATCACGTGCACGGCCCGCACGACCACGAACTCGAGCACGCTGGTGCGCACGGCGACGCTGATTCAGCCCCCACTTCCAGGGAGTCGGGTCGCAGGAGCATGACTAGCCAAATCGCGGTTTGCACTGCTGTCATTGCCACAGTGGGAGCGATTTTCGCGTACATGGGCGGGCTCACTCAAGCCAATGCGGGCCTCTACAAGAACAACGCCGGCATGAAGAAGACCGAGGCGTCTAACCAGTGGAACTACTTTCAGTCGAAGAGTACCAAGCAGGCGCTCGCCGAGTTCGCGCGCGACACATCGCCCGATGACCGCAGGCAAGGCTGGCAGGCGAAGATGTCGCGGTACGAGCAAGAGAAAGCTGAAATCCTGTTAGTCGCGCAGAAGCTGGAGGCGGAGGCTACCGATTGGGACCAAAAATCGGAGGTGCAAATGCACCAGCATCACCGCTGGGCGCAGGCGACCACAGCGTTGCAGGTCTCCATCGCTTTGGCTGCCATGGCGTTGCTGACAAGAAGGAAGTGGTTGGAGTGGGGCATGCTCGCGGTAGCTGGCGTCGGCTTGGTCGTTGGCGCTCTTGCAGCGCTGCACATCTGACCGCGGCGCGAGCTCGTGTTAGCTGGTTGCGACGAGCTGCTGCAGCCGACTGCGGTAGTCCGCGAGCATCGGCCCAACGTCCGCTCCCACTTGCAGACCTGCCGTACAGCAGTCGATGACGACTGCCAAGATCGGGGCCCACAACGGGCGGCCTGTTTGAGGGATTCGCTAACCGAATTCGGCCGCTGAGCAATTCTAGAGCCTGAGGCATCAGCCTTTCAGATAAGTGCTGAGCTTGTCCATGATGTCGCGGCTGCCGCGCTCACGGCTCACCGTTGACATCGTAGCCGTCGAGGAAGGCGCCCTGTTCCGTCATGATCAGCTTGGCGCCGGCGTCCGAGGCCTTGAATTCGAAGGTAGCGAGCGAGACCGAGATCTTGCGTCCGTCGATGCGAAATCCGACAACAATCGGCCAACTGCAGACCTTCGTCATGAGAATACGTTCGCGCATTGGAATCGCCTTGCTTGCAGCCATCGCTCTGACTGCTGCGGGAGTGTGGCTGGGGCGCGAGCTTTCCGTCGATGGCTGCCTGGACCGCGGAGGTTCTTGGCTACGACCATTCCCGGTGCGTCATGGCGGCGCCGTAGGCCCGCAGGCGGCCACAACCAGACCTTCGCCGCCGCGGCAAAATCCAGTCACCCTTGGACACTCGGACCGCCTACTCATGCATCTGAATCTGAACTACAAGCTAGGAGCGGAGGAACAGATGGCTCACGAAGAGTTCCGAAGTGGAATTCCACTGCGAAGGCCCAACTTCTTCCGCCCTGCCGCGTTCTCCCTCGCCTTGTGCGGCCTTGGCTTGATAGCGTCGTACAAGGTGGCCTTGCCCCTGGAATCCGTATCCCATAGATGAGCTCATGAGTTGGCTTGTCTTGGTTGATTGGCAAGCCAGTCCTGCTCGTACTGCATCGGGCTGACGTAGGCCAGCGTCGAATGCAGTCGAGCGCGGTTGTACCAGAGCAGCCACGCGACGATTTCGTCCTTGGCCTCGCGCTTGGTCTTGAAGCGTTGTCCGTGCAGCCGCTCCACCTTCAATGACCCGAACAGCGTCTCGCTACAGGCGTTGGAGTGAGCAGACA
>NZ_JAGGNV010000075.1 GCF_018614955.1 Variovorax paradoxus | reverse complement strand
CTGCCGCGCGGACTCCTAGGCGGCTCGCCTTCGGGCGGGGCGAACATGAGAATAATTCTCATTCGTTCGCCTACAATCGGTCCCGTCTCAACCCTCTCTGTCTGGATTCGTCGCCGGGATCGCTGCCCCGTCGGCTTGCGTTCCCATGCACAAGTTTTTCGTCTCGATGCCGCTCACGCTGGCGGCGCAGCTGGCCTGCGCGCAAGCCGCCCCCTCCCCATCATCGAATGCGGAGGGTGACCTCCGCACCGTGACCGTGCAGTCCGACCGGACCAGCGGCTTCGTCGCCAACACCGTCGAAGCCGGCACCTTCCGCGGCGCCAGCATCATGGACGTGCCGGCCACCGTGAACGTGGTGACGCGCGAAGTCATCGAGCTGCAGGGCGCAGCCAGCATCTACGACGTGCTGCGCAACACCGCCGGCGTCACGCGCCAGCAGAACGGCGGCGACACCTTCGACCAGCTCGTGATCCGCGGGATCGCGGTCGAGAACCGCACCAACTACCGGCTCAACGGCTCGCTCGCGATTCCCAACGTGTCCGAGATCCCGATGGAGAACAAGGAGCGCGTCGAGGTGCTGAAGGGCGCATCGGCGCTCTACTACGGCTTCACCTCGCCGGCGGGCGTCGTCAACTTCGTGACCAAGCGCGCGGGCCCCACGCCGGTCGCGACGCTCGGCATGACTTTCGACAACGAGGGCACGGCGCAGGGCTTCGCCGACGTGGGCCGGCAGTTCGGCGACCAGAACCAGTACGGCCTGCGCATCAACGCGGCCGGCGGACAGCTGGGCTCGCCGATCGAGGGCGTCGACGGCAACCGCAAGTTCCTGTCGGCCGCCTTCGACTGGCGCATCAACAACCGCCTGACGCTGAAGGCCGACCTCGAGCACTATCGCAAGAGCATCACCGAGCAGGCCGGCATCAACCGGCTCGCGGCCGTCAACGGCGTGATCGCGCTGCCGGCGCTGCCCGACCCGCGCAAGCTGATCGGCCCGCCCTGGGCCACCTTCGAAGCCGAAGTCACGAACACGCAGCTGCGCGCCGACTACTCGCTCAGCGACAACTGGGCGCTGATGGTGGAAGCCGGGCATTCCGGGGCCGAGCGCGACCGGCGGCTCGCGATGTTCGGCAACTACAACGTGCGCACCGGCGCCGGCCGCATCACCGGCAACGTGCAGCACCTGGAGCAAAGCTCCGACCTGCTGCGCAGCGAACTGTTCGGCACCTTCGCGACCGGCGGCGTGCAGCACGAGCTCACGCTGGGCGTCGCGCGCAGCGACAAGAGCCAGGACCCGATCTTCCAGCGCAACTACGGCGGCGCCACCACCGCGCAGAACCTGTACTTCCCGCGCGCCATCGGCTTCCTGCCGCTGACGGCGCTGCCGGCGCAGCCCACCACCGGCGCGCAGGACAGCCGGGAGCTGGGCCTGTACGCGCTCGACCGCATCACTTTCTCGCCGCAATGGCAGCTGGTGGCGGGCGTGCGGCACACGCGCTTCGAGAGCACGCAGTTCGCCAGCTCGACGCTGCCGCGGATCGACTACGAGGTCAAGAAGACCACGCCGCTGGCCGCGTTGAGCTACAAGTTCACGCCCGACCTCGCGGCCTACGTTTCGTATGCGGAAGGCGTCGAGGAAGGCGAGGTCGCACCCGCCGGCACTGCCAACCAGAACAACCGCATGCCGCCGGGCGTGAGCAAGCAGAAGGAGCTCGGCCTGCGCTGGCTGACCGGCACGGGCACGCTGCTGTCGGCGGCGCTGTTCGACATCGAGCGGCCCGGCGCCTACACCAACAGCGCCAACACCTTCGTCGCCGACGGCCGCCAGAACTACCGCGGCCTCGAGCTTTCGGCGCAGGGACGCCTGACGCGCCAGCTGGCCTGGCAGCTGTCGGCACAAGCCCTCGACGCCGAGTTCCGCGACATCAACGCCCAGTACAACGGCAAGATGCCCGAGAACACGGCCAAGCACACGGCCAGCGCCTTCCTCTCCTACGACATCGCGGCGCTGCCCGGGCTGTCGGTCAACGGCGGCGCCTACTACACGGGCCGGCGTCCGATCGACGACCTGAACCAGGGCTTCATCGGCGGCTACACGATCTTCGCGCTCGGCACGCGCTACGTCACGCAGCTCTTCGGCAAGCGAACGCTGTGGCAGCTCAACGTCGACAACGTCGGCGACAAGCGCTACTGGGCCGCCGTCGGCACGCGGCTGGCGGTGGGTACGCCGCGCAGCGTCAAGGCGACGCTCAAGATCGATCTCTGAAGGCGGCGTCCGCGATGGCTCTTCTACGGCGCATCTGGGTCCAGATCCACTGGTTCATCGGCATCACGGCCGGGACGGTGCTGGCCGTCATCGGCTTGAGCGGCGCCTTGCTCTCGTTTCGCGCCGAGATCGTCGAGCTGCTCAACCCGGCGCTGCACCGCGTGGCGGCGCAAGCCGCAGCGATGCCGCTGGTCCCGGCGGCGCTGCTGGAACAACTCCAGGCCGCAGAGCCAGGCCGCCGCGTCGCGACGCTGACGCTCTACGCCGAGCCGGGCCGGCCGGCGCGCGTGAACTTCGCGCCTCCTCCCGGCGAACGCCGCGGCGAGACGCGCCTGGTCGATCCCTTCAGCGCGGCCTTGCTGCCCGAGCCGCGCGGCGAGGCCTTCTTCGAGTTCGTCGAAAGCCTGCACCGCTGGCTCTTGATGCCGCGCGACACCGGCAAGCCGGTCACCGGCACCCTGGCCGCGGCGCTGCTGGTGCTCGCGCTGTCGGGCCTGTACCTGCGCTGGCCGCGGCGGCCGCTCGCGTGGCGCAACTGGCTGCGGATCGACTTCGCGCAGAGCGGCCGCGCCTTCCTGTGGAACCTGCATGCCGTGGCCGGGACGATCGCGCTGCTGGCCTATCTGGTGTCCGGCCTCACGGGCCTCTACTGGGCCTTCGATGGGGTGCGCTCGCTGGTCGACGATGCGGCAGGCGTTGGGCGCGCCGCGCGGATGCAGCGGATAGAGGGCGGCGCCGGAAATGCCGCGGCCCCCGTCAGGCTCGACCTGCAGCGCGTGTGGCTGTCCTTCCAGCGAACGACCGGCGGTGACTGGAGCCAGGTCACACTGCGCCTGCCCGCGCGCAATGCCTCGCAAGTCGAGGCGACCTATTTGCGCGCCGCGCCCGAGCACGAACGCGCGCGCAACCGGCTCTACCTGCATGCCGCCACCGGCGAGCCGGACCAGCATGAGCGCTATGCCGACAAGCCGCTGGCCGGGCGCCTCGTGAACAGCATCTATCCGCTGCACATGGGCACCTACTGGGGCCTGCCGGGCCGCATCCTGATGATGCTGGCCAGCCTGGGCCTGGTGCTGTTCGCGGTCACCGGCTGGATGCTGTACCTCGGACGCCGCCGCACAAGCCGAGCGGTGCGCGCCGAACGCGCGCGGCTGGGTCTTGGCCGCAGCGTCGCCGCGCCGGGCGCCGAGCAGGTGCTGATCGCCTTCGCCACGCAAACGGGCCACGCCGAGCGCGTCGCCCTGCAGACCGCGGCGGCGCTGCAGTCGGCCGGCGTCGGCACCGTGGTCAAGACCCTGGCCGAACTGAGCGTCGATGCGCTGCTGCACTTCCGAAAGGTGCTGTGGATCGTCAGCACCTTCGGCGACGGCGATCCGCCCGACAGCGCACGCGCCTTCGCGCGCAAGTTCGCGCAGCAGGCGGGCTCGCACCTGCGGCACGTGCACTACGGCGTGCTCGCGCTCGGCGACTGGCACTACGCCACCTTCTGCGGCTTCGGCCGGAAGCTCGATCACGACCTGCGCAGCCAGGGCGCGCAGGCGCTCTTTCCCATGGTCGAGGTCCACAACGGCAATCCCGAAGCCATCGGGCGCTGGCAACGCTCGATCGCCGAGGCCTTCGATGTGCGGGGCGCTGCGTGGCCGTCGCATGCGGCCTCTTCTGCCGAGCGCCCCTTCGAAGCCTGGCGGCTCGTGCGCCGCAGCCTGCTGAACCAAGGCAGCCAGGGCGATCCGCTGTTCGAGATCGAGCTGCATCGCGCCGGCGCGCCGGCATGGGCACCGGGCGCGCTGGTCGAGGTGCTGCCGCCTCATCCGAACGGCGTTGCCGATGTGCATCCGCCGCTGGCGCCGCGCAGCTATTCGGTGGCCTCGATCTCTTCCGACGGCTGCGTGCAGCTGCTGGTGCGGCAGGCGCGGCACGACAACGGCCTGGGCGTCGCATCCGGCTGGCTGACCGTCGGCGCGCCGCTCGACGGCGCCATCGAGATGCGGCTGGCCGCCAACCCGGGCTTCGCACTCGTGGACGAAGACCTGCCCTGCATCTTCATCGGCAACGGCTCCGGCTTCGCCGGTCTGCGCGCGCACCTGCGCGAACGGGTGCGGCGCGGCCACGGGCGCAACTGGCTGGTGTACGGCGAGCGCCAGCGCGCGCACGACGCCTTCTGCGCGGCAGAGGTCACGCGCTGGCAGGCGCTCGACATGCTGGCGCGCGCCGACCTCGTCTACTCGCGCGACCAGCCCGAGCGCAGGTACGTGCAGGACCGCCTGCGCGAAGCGGCGGACGAACTGCGGCGCTGGATCGCCGATGGCGCACTCGTCTACGTGTGCGGCAGCCTCGAAGGCATGGCGCCCGGCGTGGACGCGGCGCTGGGCGACGTGCTGGGAACGGCCGGGCTCGACGCGCTGATCGCGCAAGGGCGCTACCGGCGCGACGTGTACTGACCTTGCTGTTCCGATGCGACAGAATGCGGCCAGGAGCAACGCCCCATTCGCTGCAAACCGCCAACCCGAAGCATGCCAACCATGAACACCGCGCTCCTTGTGATCGATGTCCAGCAGGGCCTTTGCGAAGACGAGCACGATGCCTTCGAGTCGCAGCAGGTCATTGGCCGGATCAATCAGGTGTCGGCGAAGGTCCGTGAAGCCGGCGGCCTGGTCGTCTTCGTCCAGCACGAATCGACGTCCGGCTACCTCGAGTTCGCAACGGATGCCTGGCAGCTGGCGCGTGGCCTCCATGTCGAGACAGCGGACTTGCGCATCCGCAAGACCTCTCCCGACGCCTTCCATCGCACGGAGCTGGAGCACGTGCTCGGCAAGCATGCCGTCACCGAGCTCGTGATCTGCGGAATGCATACGGAGTTTTGTGTCGACACCACCGCACGCAGGGCGCTTGCGCTGGGCTTCCCTGTCACCCTGGTGGGCGACGCCCATACCACCGAAGGCAATCGGCATCTGTCCGCAGTCCAGGTGATTCGGCATCACAACGAAACGCTCGCCAACATCGAGAGCTTCGGACCGAGGGTGCGCGTCGTTTCAACCGAAGATCTGCGCGTCGGAGGGTCCTATGACCATTGAGCTGAGCAAGGAAGCCCGGAAGGAGGCCATGGCCTCCATCGAAAGGTACTTCCGGGAAAACATGGAGGAGCCCATCGGCAACATCGCTGCGGGCGGTCTTCTTGGTTTCTTTCTCGAAGAAGTCGGGCCGGTGATTTACAACCGAGCCGTGGCTGACGTGCAGGAGCGACTCCAAGCCAGGGTCACGGAGCTGGACATCGACGTCCATGAGGAGGAGTTCCAGTACTGGCGCAAGCATGAGCGCAAGGAGCGGGAGCGGAAGTGACCTGGGCCGCTCGCGAAGAGTGGCGACGCGATCCACACGCTAAGGCCAAGCGCGAGTTGGTGAGCGACGCCCTATGCGCCGCCGCGGAAGCAGGACAGGCCCCACGGAGTCAGCTTCACGGGCAGGTGGTAATGCTGCGACGCATCGGCCAAGCCGAAGCGGAATACCTGCACGCCCATGAACGCGGGCTCGGGCAGCTTGACGCCTTTGCTGCGGTAGTACTCGGCCACGTGCAGGCGCAGCTCGTAGAAGCCGATCTCGAACAAGGACTCGCGGCCTTCGATGCCGTCCACTACGCCATTGCTGCGGACCTTGCCCGAGGCCACATCCGTCCAGCCTTCGCCCTCGAACCGGGCGACGTCGACCCGCATGCCTTGGGCGACAACGCCGTGGGCTACATCGACGACGTGGATGGAAACGGCCTGCATCTGAAAGCTCCAGAAGTATCGATGGGCCGCAGTATGACGCCATCCCGGTGCCCCACGCAAAGGCAGTAGGCGGCGACTCGTCTCCACCCACGTCTGGGATCTCTCTTACTCCCTCCCCCCCGAGGGAGAGGGAGCAAGACAAGACGCTCAAGCCAGCGTGTAGGCCGTCTTCACCACGGTAAAGAACTCCTGCGCATAGCGCCCCTGCTCGCGCGGCCCGTAGCTCGACCCCTTGCGCCCGCCGAAGGGCACGTGATAGTCCACCCCCGCCGTCGGCAAGTTCACCATCACCATCCCCGCTTGGCTATGACGCTTGAAGTGCGTCGCGTACTTCAGGCTCGTCGTCGCGATGCCGGCCGACAGCCCGAACTCGGTGTCGTTGGCGGTGGCCAACGCCTCCTCGTAGTTCTTCACGCGGATCACGCTGGCCACCGGCCCGAAGATCTCTTCCTTGTTGA
>NZ_JAGGNV010000074.1 GCF_018614955.1 Variovorax paradoxus | reverse complement strand
CCCAGGCAAGTTGGCCTTCTGTGTTCTGTGCCTTGTCGCTGGGCAATGGGTCCTCGGAAAGTGACGGGCTTTTAACGCCCAGTTACCAACTGGACAGCGACTTGAGTCGCTGTCTTACAAAAAGACGTACGTCACTATAAGAGAAGAGCACTACAGATGTGAAGATTTCACATCCAAGGTGCTACCCAGGAGAAAAAATGTCAAAGCCTGTCACACATAGCGAGAAAAAAATCACGACCTGGAGGAGTGGCCGACCGATCGTTGCGCGGCGACGCAACACGGCGGCGCCGCGAGTCTCGGCCGCTCCTCATGCAATGAGCGCGCACCGGGCCTTTGCTGCAGCGACGCACGTCAGGAAAGCGATACAGGACCGCATCGTTCGCGCCTTCCGCAGGCACATCGAGGGTGCGGGGCGCGGGCCCACCGACGCAGAGTTGCTGATGTTCGCAAGACTCGCGATCGCGGAGCAACGATTGGGACGCAGCTTCGCGCAAGCCCAGGCAAACCGGTACTGCGGTACCGGGCAAACCTTCGGTGAACCTGCATCTTTTCTTCGTCGAGGAGAGCATCCATGACTGCCGCTTCTTCTGTTTCCTTTGCCGAGCCTCCGGCCACGTCATCGGGCGTCGCTTTCGGAAACCTCATCGATCTGGCGAGGTTGCAAGCAGGCACTGCCTCAGCGGAAATCTGCGAGGCCTGCAGCACCATCAACATGGGCTCTGCGCGGTTCTGCAAATGCTGCTCGCACAAGCTGCCGGCCTTCTACGCAAGCAGGGATTCGGGCAAAAAGGTGGCGCCGCCGAAGAAGCCGCGCATCGTGCCGAAGCGGGCATGGGCATTGGACTTTGCGGCCTTCTGGCTCGTGATCAATTCACTTGTGATCGTCACGAAGTTCATCCCCGTTCCGTAGTACCGCCTGCGGCCCGCGGAAGGGTGACTTGGTCTAGGTTCGGATCAACGTCCCGGCCTGGCGCCGGTACAGCGCCAGCGTTGCAAGCAGGCCGCAGACCGCCGCGAAGCTCATCCAGTAGGCTGGCGCCGCCTTGTCCGCAGTCGCCTCGATCAACCAGGTCGACACGGCCGGCGTGAAGCCGCCGAAGATCGCAGTGGCGAGGCTGTAGGCCAGCGAGAAGCCGACCACGCGCACCTGCACCGGCATCACCTCGGTGAGCGCGACCACCATCGCGCCGTTGTACATGCCGAACAGGAAGGAGAACCACAAGAGCACGTCTAGCATGCGGCCGAAGCTCGGTGCTGCCGCCAGCCACGACATGGCCGGGTAGGCGGTGAGGATCGCCAGCACGGTCATCGCGACGAGCAGCGGCTTGCGGCCGATGCGATCGGACAGCGCACCGCCCACCGGCAGCCAGATGAAGTTGGTGACGGCGACCAGCAGCGTGACGACCAGGCTGTCCTTCGCGCTCAGGTGCAGCACCGTGCGGCCGAAGGTCGGCGTATAGATCGTGATCAGGTAGAAGGTGGCGGTGGTCATCGCTACCAGCAGCATGCCGGCGAAGACGATGCGCCAGTTCTGCCGCATCGACGCGGCGACCTCGCGCGTCGTCGGATGGTGTTTGCGGGCCTGGAAGTCCTCGGTCTCCTGCAGCGAGCGGCGCAGCATGAAGATGCACGGGATGATCGCGCAGCCGACGAAGAAGGGCACGCGCCAGCCCCAGCCGGCCAGCGTCTCGGGGCTCATGAATTCGTTGAGCGCAAAGCCCAGCGCTGCGGCCAGCACGATCGCGACCTGCTGGCTGGCCGACTGCCAGGCGGTGTAGAAGCCCTTGTGCCCGGGCGGCGCCATCTCCGAGAGATAGACCGAGACGCCGCCCAGCTCGGCGCCGGCCGAGAAGCCCTGCAGCAGGCGGCCCAGCAGCACCAGGGCCGGTGCGAGCAGACCGATCGAGGCATAGCCCGGCACGAAGGCGATCAGCACCGTGCCGCTGGCCATGATCGCGAGCGTGACGATCAGGCCCTTGCGGCGTCCGACCTCGTCGATGTAGGCGCCGAGGACGATGGCGCCCAGCGGCCGCATCAGGAAGCCGGCGCCGAACACCGCGAAAGTCAGCATCAGCGAGGCGAAGTCGCTGCCGGCGGGAAAGAAGGCTTTCGCGATGTAGGTCGCATAAAAGCCGAACAGGAAAAAGTCGAACTGCTCGAGGAAGTTGCCGCTGGTGACGCGGAGCACCGCGCCGAGCTTGGAGCCTTGTTGAACGGCTGCGGGCGCGCCGTCGGCCAGGATGGCTGTGGTCATGATGGATCGTGCCTGCGGCACGCTGACCAGAGCCTGAACAGGCCCCGGCTCAGGCGACGAACTTGCACAGCGTCGCCGCCGTGCGCGTGTCCATGTTGCGTCCGCGGTTCAGGTGGTCGTCGATCTCGGCGGCGCAGCCCAGCATGCGCGGGTAGAGAAAGATCGTGAAGGCCGCGGTCTCGAGCTCGCGTTCGCCGATCTCGCCGGATTGCAGCGGCTTCCACAGCATCTTGAGCAGCAGGGCCGCGATCACCGCGTCGACGTTCACGCAATAGACGTTGCGCGAGACGCCGGCGTCGAACAGCTGCTGCACCAGCGCGCGGTAGAAGTCGTGGAACACGTTGCAGTCGCCGCGCTGCTCCTGCAGCTTCGCAATGAACACTTCGCGCGGATCGAAGTTGACCGGCTTGTCCTTGAACACCGGGTGGTTCACGCCGGGCAGCTTGGCGATGTCGAGGCTGCCTACGGTTTTCTTCTGGCTCTTGTATTGCGCGTATTGCTCTACCGCGCGCGCGGCCAGCGCCTTCAGGTCGATGCCATGGTCCTTGGCGCTCGGGTCCTTCAAGCCGCTCGCCTTGAACTGCTCGTTGAGGTAGGCGATGCCCTCGTAGCCGTTGCCGCCGTGCGCATAGCCGGTGTGCGTGAGAAAGCCGACCAGCGCCTTGTTGAGCTGCACGCGCTCGGGCTGCTCGGGTCCGTCGGCCGACACCGCCCCCTTGGCGCCCTGCGCCGAGATGGCGCCGGGGCCGTTGGTCAAGAGCAGGCCGACCAGCGTTTGGAAAGCGAACAGGTCCTTCTCGCCCGGCGTGTGGCCCAGCAGCGCCGCGAAGGCGATCTCGCCCAGGCTGAGGCTTCCCAGCATCTGCTCCTGCGCGATGCCGCAGAAGCGCCCGGCCTCGTGCCGCGAGGCCTCGGCCGAAGCGCCGATCAACGTGCCGAAAAGTTGCAGCCACCACGGGAAATTCTGGGCCGTGATGAGCGAGATGCGCTTGCGCGAGAGCGGGCCCCAGGCCAGCGTGGCCGAGATCGCGGCCAGTACCGCGGCTTCGGTCGGATGGCCAGGCCGGCTCTGCAGCCAGCGCAGGAACACCGAGCGCGCGCCGCGCGCCTGGACGCCGGCGATCAGCGCTTGCGCGCGGGCATCGGGTGTATCGGTCGTGAGCTCGGGCGGGTCCGAGGCGTCGACCTTGGCGATGTCGAAGTCTTCGCCCAGCGAGGCGCCGAACTCCGTGCCCAACCCGGCAGCATGGAAGCGCTCGAGCATGAACTTGAGCGCGGCGCGCGCCGCCTGCTGCCGCTTCGGCCCGACGATGGCGGCCGCTGCCGCCAGCACGGCATTCGGTGCATTGCCGGCCTCGCGGCTGGCTTCGGCCGCCGCCAGTTCCGGCCGGCCGTGCAGGTTGACGTAAGCCGCGACCGCGGGCGCGATCAGCTTGCGGTCGTTCTCGCCGCCGGCGTCGTGCACCAGCGCCAGCGCGACGTTCGATTCCAGCGGCAGCGTGGCGGCGTCGAGCATGCTGGTGCCGTGCAGGCTGCTGACCTGCGTCTTCGCGTCCATTTGCGAGGCGCCGGAGGCATCCTTCATGGGCTGGCGCGGCACCACGCCGCCGATCTGCGTGTTGAGCAGCGCTACCTGTTCGTTGTAGGGCGCGAGCGCCTCCACCACGGGCAGGCGCAGCTCGTCGGGCAGATCCAGCCCTTCGTCGGAACCGAACCAAGGCTTGAGCGCGAGGTTCCCTTCAGCCGCGAAGTCGGGCATGGTGGCGTTGGCGCGCATCACGGCCGTCAGCGCGGCCGGGATGTGCGCGATGTTGGTCACCAGCGCGCCCTTGGCCGAGAACACCGGGTTGTCGGGCGTGTAGATCGCGTCGACGCCGAACTTGTCCATGAACCAGCGTTCCTTGGCCAGCGCGTCGTCCGAGCCGCCGGCCATCGCGCCGGCATGGCCGACCGCGCGCGTGAGCTTGCTCTTCCAGCGGCCCACCACGCAGGCCACCACCGGCTTGGTGAACTGGGCGTCGAACTCGTAGTAGCCGCCAGGCTCGCAGTACAGCACCGCCGCCTTGCTGCGCGCATCGTTGGCCAGCGCGAAGGCGAACTCGGGCGCCGCGTAGTGGATGTACACGTCCTTGCCCGAGGAGATGACGGTGGTGGTGCCCCAGCCCGCCATGCGCAGGTACTGCGCGATGGTGGTCGAGAAGCCGCCCGAGTTGGAGAGGATCGCGATCGAGCCGGGCCGAAGCGAATCGCCGGGCTTGTCGCCGCCCAGGGCGCCGCCGATGCGCACCTGGTTCCACGAGTCGGCCACGCCGAGCCCGTTGGCGCCGAAGATGTCGATGCCGTTCTGCTGGCCCATGGCGCGGATCTCGCGCGCATCGTGCACAGAAATCTTTTCGGTGATGATGAAGATCTTGCGCAGGTCGGGATTGACGCGGATCAGCTCGGCCACGCCGTCGCGCGCGGCCGAGGGCGGCAGGTAGACCACGCCGCAGTTGAAGCGATGGCCCGCGGCCAGCGCGTCGCGCACGTTGTTGTAGACCGGGATGTCGCCGATGCTCGTCTCGAGCATGGCCCCGCCCTTGCCGGGCGCCGTGCCGCACACCACGTTGCCGCCCGAGTACGCATGGCTCACCGGCGTCACCTCGCTCGACTCGCCGCCCAGGATGTTGAGCACGCAGACGCGGTCGTCGCGCGACGCCACCTGCGTGAGCGAGCTGATGCCGACGTGGTACTTGAAGTCGCCGACGCCTTTTTTCTGCCAGTTGGCTTGCATGGTGATGACTCCTCTCGTCAGTCGGCGTTGGCGGTTGCGGGGGCCTGGATGCCGAGCCGGCCCGCGATCTGTTCGCGCCCGCCGTCCTTCATCCAGCCGTTGACCTTCTTCGCGAACTGGATCACCTCGCTCATGTCGGAGTCGAAGCCGAAGAGGCGATAGGGCAGGCCCAGCGCGTCGCAGGTGTCGCGCAAGGCGCCCATGCCGCGCACCAGGTTTGGCCCACCACGGCCCAGCACCACGTAGAGCGGCGTCGGCCCGTGCTGGCTGAAGTGCTCGCGCAGCGCGTCGGCCATGGCGCGCAGTGTCTCGAAGATGTCGGTGTTGTTGCTCTTGCCGCCGATGACGAAGAGCACGTTGGCCTGCCTGAGCCAGTGCTTGAAGCAGATGCGCGCCACCTCCTTCATCTTCTCGTAGGGCGGGTTGCCGCCGAAGTCGGAGCTGATGATCGCGTCGTCGCCCAGCATCTCGGTCACCAGCGAATTGGCGCCGCCGCCGAAGGTCGGGGCCAGCACCGTGCCGCGCTCGTTGATCACGTAGACATCGCTCTGGCCCTGGTGCGTGCGTAGCGTATTGATCTCCTGTTCGAAGTCGGAGTAGTCGGCTGCGAACAGGTGAGGCGGCAGGCCCAGGCGCAGCCAGCGCGGATCGTCGCGATCGAAGCCGCACTTGAAGTCGCAGGCCACCGGCGTGAGCCGGCCCTTCTTGTCCTCGCGCATGCGGATCGGGTTGAGCTCCAGCGTGGTCATGCCGAAGTCGTGGAACAGCTCCCACAGCTTGGGCAGCTGCTGCACCAGCGGCGAGATGATCTCCTTGGGCGCCCCGATCTCGGTCAGCGCATTGGCCACCACGAAGGCCTTGAGGCCCGTGAGCGGATCGAAGGGCACCATCGCGACCTGAGTCTTGTCGAGCTCCTCGATGTCCATGCCGCCCATGTGCGTGAGCGTCATGGTCGGGGCGCGGAAGCGCGTGGAGTCGCTGATCGAGAAGTAGACCTCATGCTTGGCCGGCACGCCGGCCTCGAAGGTCACGCCGTTGGCCTTGGCCTTCACATGGCCGACCGTGTGCTCCGCGAAGTAGAGACGCTCCTTCTCGGCCAGCGCGGTCTTGAGGTCGGTGGCACGGCCCAGCAGGCCGGCCTTGCCCTTCTTGCCGATGCCGCCCTTGAAGACGGGCTTGACGAAGATGAGGCCATGCTTGTCGATCAGCGCCTTGATCTCTTCTTCGCTGGCCGCGGGGCCCAGCACCTCGGTGGCGGGGAAGCCCGCGAACTGCAGCAGCCGCGCGCCGTGCAACATACCCGTGATCTGCATGTCGATGTCTCCTGGTGTGCGCGAACTGCGCCGTGGGCATCCAGCGTCGGGATGCCCTGGAGAAATCGTAGAAAGCGAAGCTGTCGATCCGCCGTCACGGCGATCAGGGTTTGTACGGGGCGGCAGCGGGCGCGAGCGCAGGCGCACTGCTGCGCCGGAGCACTGCCCAGCCGAAGAGGGGTGCCGTGATGTACATCACCACCGAGTAGATGGCGGCCGGCAGCGCGAGCTGATAGCTGCCGAGCACGCTGAGGGCGACGAAGATCGCCAGTGTCGAGTTGTGGATGCCGATCTCGTAGCTGATCGCCGTGGCGAGCGCCTTGTCGAGCCCGGCCGCACGGCTCAGGTAATAGCCGGCCAGCAGGCTCAGCAGATTGAACAGCACCACCGCCGGGCCGATCTGCGCGAAGGCGGTGCTGAGCGAGCTCCACTCCTTCGCGATGGCCAGCACGGTGACGATGGCGAGCACCAGCGCGCTGAAGATCTTGACCGGCTTCTCCATGCGCGCCGAGAAGCCCGGCCGCCGCGCCGCGACGAACATGCCCAGCAGCACCGGCAGCAGCACGATGGCGATCACCTCGACCAGCTTGCCGGTCTGCAGCGGCACCACCTGTCCGCTGCTGGCGAAATGGTCGATGGACCAGTTCGCGATCAGCGGCAGCGTGACGATGGAGAGCGCGGTGTTGACGGCCGTGAGCGAGATGTTCATCGCCACGTTGCCGCCGAACAGGTGCGAGAACAGGTTGGCCGAGATGCCGCCCGGCGAGGCCGCCAGCAGCATCAGCCCGATGGCGAACACGGGCGGCAGGCCGAAGCCGACCACGATCGCATAGCAGGCGAGCGGCAGCCCGACCACCTGCAGGCCGAGCGCGACGCTCACCGCTTTCGGATGGCGCAGCAAACGCTGGAAGTCGGCCACGGTGAGCGAAAGCCCGAGGCCGAACATCACCAGCGCGAGCGCGCCGAACAGGAAGCGCGTGACGATCAGGGTGCCGTCCATCGCGGTCCTACTGCCTGTAGCCGGCGTCGATGCGATCGAGCTTGCGGATCAGCGAGGGCCAGACGAAGGCACCGCCGAGGCCGCCGGTCTGCACCTTCATCGCCTGGCCCACGCCCTCCACGATTTTCGGGTTCACCTGCGTGAGCTCGCTGGCGCCGGACTGCGCGGCGATCTGGATCTGGCAGGTGGTTTCGAAGATGTACATCGAGAGGAAGGCGTCGGCAATGGTCTTGCCCACGGTGAGCAGGCCGTGGTTGCGCAGCATCAGGAAGTTGGCGTCGCCCATGTCGGCCTGAAGGCGCGGCTTCTCGTCGTCGCGGAAGGCCACGCCTTCGTAGTCGTGATAGGCCAATGAGGCCAGCACGAAGGTCGACTGCTGGCTGATGGGCAGCACGCCGTTCTTCTGCGCGCTCACCGCGATGCCGGCGCGCGTGTGGGTATGCAGCACGCACTGGATGTCTTCACGCGCCGCGTGCACCGCGCTGTGGATCACGAAGCCGGCCGGGTTGACGGGGTAGGGCGAGTCGATGATCTTGTTGCAGTCCTGGTCGACCTTGATCAGGCTCGACGCGGTGATCTCGTCGAACATCAGGCCGTAGGGATTGATCAGGAAATGGTGCTCGGGCCCGGGCACGCGCGCACTGATGTGCGTGAAGACGAGGTCGCTCCAGCCGTACAGCGCGACCAGCCGGTAGCAGGCCGCGAGGTCGACGCGCAGCTGCCACTCTTCGGCTGAAACGAGCTTCTGGATTTCGGATGGGGCGTTGGCGTTCATGAGGTTTCCTTCGAGGTGGGTCAGGCGGTAGCTTCGCGCTGCAGCGCGGCCTTGTAGATGCTCTGCCGCGGTTGCGCCATCACGCGCTTCAGCATCGGCTCGAACTCCGAGATCGGCAGCGTCTCGGCCTTCGGGTCGAAGGCCGGGTTGTCGTAGAGCTCGCAGAACTCCGCGGTGCGCTCGTAGTTCGGATGGTTCCTGAAGTTGTCGCGCAGGTTGCGGTCGAGCCCGATGTGGTGGAAGAAGTAGTGGCCCTGGAAGATGCCGTGGTTCTGCACCATCCAGTGGTTCTCCTCGGCGACGAAGGGCTTCAGGATCGCCGCCGCGATGTCGGGATGGTTGAAGGAGCCCAGCGTGTCGCCGATGTCGTGCAGGAGCGCGCACACCACGTACTCCTCGTCGCGGCCGTCGCGCAAGGCGCGCGTGGCGGTCTGCAGCGAGTGCGTGTAGCGGTCGACCGGGAAGCCGCCGTAGTCGCCTTCGAGGATCTGCAGGTGCTTGATCACGCGCTCGGGCAGGCCGCTTGCGAACTGCATGAATTCGCCGCCAATCAGTTGCCAGTCTTCCCGCGTGCTGTCCTGCATGCGGGTGAAGGTCGCTCTTGCGTTCATCGTGCTTGTCTCCGGTGG
This sequence comes from Variovorax paradoxus, assembly GCF_018614955.1. GTDB lineage: Bacteria > Pseudomonadota > Gammaproteobacteria > Burkholderiales > Burkholderiaceae_C > Variovorax > Variovorax paradoxus_J. The sequence continues at coordinate 36,455 of NZ_JAGGNV010000074.1, read as the reverse complement.
GGTGCGGCCCACTGTAGACCTGCGCTTGACCATCAACTGTCAAGAATTTGACAATCGAGGGCCCTGGTAAACCCCCGCACCCGCATGCCCCCCACGCCCCGACCGCGCCTCTCGGCAGCGCACCGCCGCGCCATGGAAGCCAATCCGTGGTTCGCCTCGATGCCGCGCGCGCAGCGCGAGGCCTTGCTGGGCGCGGCCGACCTGGTCCACCTGCGGCGCGGTGCAATGCTGTTTCGCCAGGGCGATCCGGTCGGGACGGCGGGCAGCGGCTTCTACGGGCTGGCAGCCGGAACGATCAAGATCTCGACCCTCCGGCAGGACGGGCGCGAAGCCATCCTGGCCGTGCTCGAACCCGGCAACTGGTTCGGCGAAATCAGCCTGATCGACGGTTCGCCGCGCACCCACGATGCCACCGCACTGTGCGCGCTCGACGTGCTGGTGATGCCGCCCGAAGCCTTCGCGCAGCAGATGCAGGGCAGGGTCTTCTCCCATGCGATCGCGGCGCTGCTCGCGGCGCGGGTGCGGGGACTCTATGGATTGATGGAAGACGCCACCTTGCGCGATCTGCGCGCCCGCGTCGCGCGCCGGCTGCTGGTGCTGGCGCGCGGCGACGCGACGCAGTCGGCCCAGCTGCGCCGCCGCGTGAGCCTGCCGCAGGAGGCGCTTGCGATGATGCTGGGCGTGACGCGGCAGACGCTCTCGAAGGAACTTAACGCGCTGGCCGGGGAGCGCGTGATCGCGCTGGGCTACGGCCGCATCGAGCTGCTGTCGCTCGATGCGCTGCAGCGCCTGAGCGGCACGGCCTAGCGGAGTACCCGTCCGTCCGCGGTGATGCTGATCAGATCGATACTGCGCTGCGGATCGCGCAGGCCGGGGCGCAGGTTGATGCGGAAGCCGCCGACGTCGTAGTCCGTCATGCCGGCCATCACGCGCTGCAGGCTGGCCGGCGTGAAGCCGCGGCCGCCGCGGCGAACCGCTTCGCCCGCGGCCTTGGCGGCGATGAAGCCTTCCATGCCTTCGTAGGAGGCCGTCTGGTCGGAGTTGTCGATGGCCGCGAGGTACTCCTTGACGATCGGAATGGCCGAGGGTCGCGGCGAGGGCACGACCTGCGAGATCACGATGCCGCCGATGTCCTTGCCCAGTGCCGCGTAGAGCGGATCGATGCCGACGATCGAGAAGGCCATGAAGGCGCCGGCGTAGCCGCTCTTGCGCAGCTTGCGGATCACGTTGGCCGTGGTGCTCGAAAGCGACACCAGCACGATGGCCTGTGGGTTCTGCTTCTGCACCGCGGCAAGCGCCGCATCGAGCTTGTCGCCGGCGGCTGGCACCAGCGCACTCGCCGCCAGAGGCCCGAGCTTCTGATCGGTCATGGCCTGCTGCACGGCGGCGAGGCCGGCGCGGCCCATGGCGTCGTCGTCGCCGACCAGCGCGATGCGCGTCTGCCCCACGGTGGCGCACTGGCGCACGATCTTGAAGGCCTCGTCGGCCATGCTGGGACGCACGTGGAACACGTTCGGATGCGCGGCGGCGCGCAGGCTGTCCGAAGCGGCGAAGGGCGCGAAGAGCAGCGTGCCCTGCTGCGCGGCCGCGGCGGCACCGGCCTCGCTGCTGGCGGTGCCGACGAAGCCGAACAGCATGTCGGCCTTGTCGGTGGTGAGCAGCGTGCGCGCATTGGCGGCGGCACGCGCGGCATCGTAGCCGTCGTCGAGCTGCAGCAGCTTCAGCTGGATGCCGCTGGCGGCCTGCGTCTCATTGAAATGGGTCGCGTAGAGCCGGCAGCCGGCTGCAAAGGCCAGGCCGATCTCGCTGGCGGCGCCCGTCAGCGGTACCGATTGCCCGAGGATCACGGTGCGCGCCGCCGCGGCGGACGCAGGAGTGCGCGCGGTCTGCGCCCGGCCGATCCGGCTCGCGCCGAGGCCACCGCCCAGCAGCATCGTGGCCCCCACCTTGCCCAGCCAAAGCCTGCGTGACAAATTCATGAGAAACCTTTCGCTACATCGATCATAAAAATGTAGCAATTTCGATGCCTTATACGAAGGTAGTAAGTCACGTCCGGATCGCTTCGATGCCAGGGGGCATCTGGCCCAGGCTTGTTAACTTTGTATTTAATGCGTGGCTTTTTGCACGCGGTAGAAGCGGGCTCCGATGGCAACATCCTCCGTTGACCCCGGGCTCTTGTCCCCGGTGACCAACATGAAGAAAAAGCCATCCGATATCGCCTTGCTGGAAAGCGCTCTCGCCACCATCGAACAGGTGCTGGCCCGTGCCGACAGCGACATGCAGGGAGCGCCGTACGAGGGCCCCACTGCCAATATGCCGCTGGACGTCTTGCACTCGAACAAGCCGTCGGAAGACGGCCGTTTTCGCACCAGTGCCGCGCAATCGGCCATCGGCATCTGTCTCGGCTCGGCGGCCGCGTTGATCGACGTGAGCCAGGCGCTGATGAACCGCTCGGTCGACCGCTCGCCGCAGACGCTGGAGCGCGAATGGCAGACGCTGATCGCGCACACCAAGATCGCCAGCCGTTCGGCCTACCGCGCGGCGCTCGTCATGGCGGCGCAGAAGCACGTGCTGGCCGCACAAGGCGAAGTGCAGACCGACGACGTGTACGGCGTCGCCCACTGAACGCTGATATGGTTTGATCCTGTCAAGAGCGCGAGCCGATCTCTCCGGGTGCCGGATTGCAGAACCGTTCGCGAATGCCGGATGGGGAACGCGACGGAGCCGGGTGCGTGAGCGACGGTTGATCATGCTGATATACGTGGATTGGCTACCGACAGTTCATGTATTCGTCGCGGGGCTGCCTGCTTTCTAGGGTCTGCGGTTGGTCACTTTCGTGGCTGCGCAATAGCGCTCCCGAGGATTCCCCTGTGGCCGTGGCTGCGCCGCGTTCCCGATCCGGCCTCAAACAGATTGTTCGATAGGCGCCTCCTTGGTGATGTGTGCCATGTCATCGCTGGTTCACGTCGAGGCAGCCGGTGGCGGCGTCACTTCGCATGCGATGGCCCACACGAAGCCCGAGAGTTCGCGCGCAATGGCCACGACGATCTTGTTGTGCGGCACGTGCCGCGCGGCCAGCCGCTTGAAGCGTGCGCACAACCGCAACTGCGCCGTCCAGGCGATGTCGGTCACGGCCTTGGGCAGGTCCGACTGGCGCTTGGCGATGCCCGCACTGACCCGAGCCGGATAGCGGTACAGGTGTGCCACCTCCACCAGCATGCGCCGCGCCGCCGAGTTGCCGGCCTTGGTGATGGCCCCCTGTCGGCGGCGCTGGCCGCTGGAGTCCTCGCTGGGCACCAGGCCCAGGTAGGCCATCAACTGGCGTGGGTTGGCGAAGCGGTGGAAGTCCTGGATCTCGGCCACCAGCGTGATCGCGGCGATGAGCTGCACCCCGCGCAGCGCCTGCAGCGCGGCCACCACCGGCGCGAGCGACCAGCCCGCCAGCGCATCGCGCAGCGACTGTTCCAGGCGTGCGATGCGCGCTCCCGACTCGCTCACCGCGTGCAGGTACTCCTGGAAGGCGATCTGCTGCGCGGCGTGCGACAGCGCCAAGCGGCCCAGCCAGCGCAGATGCGCCGCCGTCCAGGCACTCTTGCCCGCGTACACCACGCACTGCGCAGCAGCAGCGCCTTCAGGCGGTGGCGCGCGTTGCGTTGTTCCCGCACCGCGTCCTCGCGGGCGCGCACCAGGTCGCGCAGCGCCTCGTCCACGGCGTCTGGCACGCGCACGGCACTGAGTTCACCCGCGCGCGCCAGGCGCGCGAGCATCAACGCATCGCGGCGATCGGTCTTGACCCGATCGCCCGAGCGCTTGGGGATGGACGAGGGCGCCACCACTTCGCAGTGGTAGCCCAGTGCGGTGAGGTGGCGCTGCAGCACGAAGCCGCAGGGGCCCGCTTCGTAGACCACATGCACGCAGTGGCCTCGGCTGACCAGGCGGCGCAGGGCCTTGCTGACGGCATCGACGCCACCGGCCACCGCACCCAGATGGCGTACTTCGCCGTCACGGCCGGCCTCGGCCAGGGCAATGTCGATGCTGTCCTTGTGGACGTCCAGACCGACGTAAATCGTGGCCGCGGTAGTGGTAGATTGACTCATGGCCCGTCTCCTTGCTCGTTGACACGCTGTCCACCCCTCGGGGTGCAGCGTTGTGGCTCGGCGCACCTACGGTGCGCAACCCACGGTAGTCCCGGAGACGGGCCGCCTCAACGGCTCAAGCCATTCTGTCTAGATGCGCTTGAACACCACGTCCCACACGCCGTGGCCGAGCTTGAGGCCGCGGTTCTCGAACTTGGTGAGCGGGCGGTAGTCCGGCTTGGGCGCATAGCCCGCGGCCGTGTTGCCCAACAGCGGCTCCTGCGACAGCACCTCGAGCATCTGCTCGGCATAGGGCTGCCAGTCGGTCGCGCAATGCAGGTAGCCGCCGGGCGCGAGCCGGTCGGCAAGCTTGCGCACGAAGGGCGGCTGGATCAGCCGACGCTTGTTGTGCCGCGTCTTGTGCCACGGGTCCGGAAAGAACACGTGCACGCCGGCCAGCATGCCGGGCACCAGCATATGGTCGATGACGTCGACCGCATCGTGGGCGCAGATGCGGATGTTCCCGAGCTGCTGTTCGCCGATGCGCTTGAGCAGCGCACCGACTCCGGGTTCGTGCACCTCGCAGCACAGGAAGTTCTTCTCGGGCTGGAGCGCCGCGATGTGCGCGGTGGCCTCGCCCATGCCGAAGCCGATCTCCAGCACGGTCGGCGCAACGCGGCCGAAGGCGGCGGCGATGTCCAGCGGCTCGGGGCGATAGGGCAGGAGGAACAGCGGCCCCAGCTCGGCGAAGGCGCGCGCCTGGCCCTCGGTGGTTCGGCCGGCGCGCTTGACGAAGCTCTTCAGACGGCGATGCAAGGGATGCGGCGGAGTTTCTTCGTCGGAAGCGGATGCGGCGGGATCGCGCGCGGGGTCGGTGGCAGGCAGGGTCATCAGGGGGAGGGATTGTAGAGAGCCCGCCAGCCGGCAACCCATCCGGCCAGTGCCTCCGCAGGCGTCGAAGCGGTGGCGGCCTCGAGTCCGAGCACGCGCGCCGAGGCGTCGAGCACAGCGAGCGCCGCGGCCGGCGTGCCGGTGTCGAGCGGCGCCGCGCCGTTCTGCTTGGAAAGCTTCTCGCCGTCGGCGCCGAGCACCAGCGGCGTGTGCAGGTAGCTCGGCGTCGGCAGGCCGAGCGCACGCTGCAGCAGGATCTGGCGCGCCGTGTTGTCGGCCAGGTCTTCGCCGCGAACCACGTCCGTCACGCCCTGGTCGGCATCGTCGACCACCACGGCGAGCTGGTAGGCCCAGGGCCCGTCGGCGCGCCTGAGCACGAAGTCGCCGACCTCCTGTGCCACGTCCTGGCATTGCTGGCCCTTGCGGCGATCGACCCAGTACACGGCCTTCGATGCGCGGGCGGCTTCGAACTGCACCGTGGCGAAGCGCCAGGCACGCGCCGGCTTGCCGTGCAGTCCGTCGCGACAGGTGCCGGGATAGACGCGTTCGCCGTGCCGGGTGTGCGGCACGCCGCGCAAGGCCAGCGCCTCGTCGATGTCCTTGCGCGAGCAGCCGCAGGGGTAGCTGAGGCCCAAGGCTTTCAGGTGATCGAGTGCGTGCGCGTAGAGCGCGGTGCGCTGCGTCTGCCACACGGGCGTCGCGTCGGGCACGAGCCCGCAGGCTGCGAGCTGCGAGAGGATGTGTTCGCCCAAGCCGGGCTGGCAGCGCTCGGTGTCGGCATCCTCGATGCGCACCAGCCAGCGTGCCTGCGGGCCGCGGGCGCGCACGTCGAGCCAGCTGGCCAGCGCGGCGACCAGCGAGCCGGCATGCAGAGAGCCGGTGGGCGAGGGCGCAAATCGACCAACCCTGTTGGCCCCCCGGCTTGCCACTTCGTGTGCTTCGCCACCCCCCGAGGGGCTGAGGCCCGCGGCTCCAAGGCCGCCTGCGTGGCCTTGGACGGGCCAAAGGGCTGCCGCCTCCGGCGGCTGCACGTGGGCTCGGCCGCCTTGGGGCGGCCCGGCGTCGGCCGACATGGAATCACGCCACTTTGAGCGCCAGCGAAAGACCCGAGAGAAACGCGTCCTCGACGCGATGCCCGATGCACCAGTCGCCGGCCACGCCGATGCGGGCCTTGGCGTCCCACAGGTGCGGCTTGCCGACCGGCACCTGGGTCTGGGCTTCGGGCCAGCAGCGCGCCTGCGCGTGCGAGGGCACGGCGCGGATGCCGGTGATTTCGGCGAAGGCGCGCAGCAGCTTGGCTTCGACGCGCGAGGCGTCGTCGCGCAGGTGCTCGTGCGACCAGGCCGGGCTGGCCTGCAGCGTCCAGCGCTCGATGCGATCGCGCCCGGGCTTGGAGGATTCGCGCGCCAGCCAGGCCACGCGATGGTGGGTGCTGCGCGCGGCGTTCCATTGCGGACCGAGGTGGGAGAGGTTCGCCTGGTTGGCCTGCGGAAACGCGATCATCAGCGTCCAGCAGGGCGCGATGCGCACCGCTTCGATCTTCTCGCTGATGTCGGCCGAGAGCTTGCCGCCATCGAGCAGGGCGCGCGTGCGGGCCGGCGGCACCGCCAGCAGCACGCCATCGAAACCCGAGTACACGTGCTGCGAATCGTCGGCGCCCGCGGTGCGCAGCTGCCAGCGCTTGCCGTCCAGCGCGTCACGCTCGATGGTCGTGACCTGGGTGCGCGTCACGAGCGCATCGCCCAGCGGCGCGGCCCAATGTGCGACCAGGGCGTCCATGCCGGGCTGGCCGACCCAGTGCGGCTCGCGCGCGGGCAGGGCAGCCTCGGCGACGCGGCCATGCGCGTCGAGCACGCGCACGAGATTGGCGCTCCAGGGCTTGCAGAGCTGGGGCACGGTTTGCAGCACGCGCGCAAAGCGCGGATCGCGCACGGTGAAGTATTGGGCACCGCTGTCGAACTTGCCGAAGGGTGTGGATTCGCTCGCCATCCGGCCGCCGGCGGCGGCTTCGCGCTCGAACACGCTGACGCGGTGGCCGGCCTGCACGAGGGTGCGGGCGCAGGCGACGCCCGCCATGCCGGCGCCGACGATGGCGTAGTGGCGTGAAGAGTTGGATCGGTGGCGATCGGCTGTGGAGCGGGAGGTGGGCATGTTGGCGGTCTCGTTTCTGTTGGCGATCAAGGAGAACTCTAACCGTCTTGAAATATTCATCGGCCGGCGCCGGGCCGCCCCAAGGCGGCCGAGCCTCCTCCTTGGGAGGTGGCGAAGCACACGAAGTGGCAAGCCGGGAGGCCCAATTTCTATCGGCCGCGATGCCGTTCGAGGAGCGCCCGACGCGTGCCTTCGTGCTCGAACTGTTCGAGCCACCATTTCAGCGCACGCCCCGGCTTGCCGGCAGTGCGCTCGCGCCAGGCGCAATGCATGGTGCCGATCGGCGGCGCGCGTTCGGTCTTGCGCTCGACCAGGTGGCCGGCTTCGATGTAGGGACGCGCCATCGGCTCGGGCAGGAAGCCGGCGCCCAGGCCGTGCAGTTGCGCGGCCAGCTTCGCGTGCATGGTGGGCACGGTGAGCACGTCCTGGCCGCCCACGAGATTGACCGTCATGCTCGGGCCGGTGCGCGAGGAGTCGGCCGCGGCCACCGCGCGGTGCCGGCGCAGCACGGCATCGGAGAGCGGGCCTTCGATGCGGGCCAGCGGATGGTGCGGCGCCACCGCATAGACGAAATGCAGCTGGCCCAGCGGGCGGCTTCGGATGCCGGTGGCGCTGAAAGCGAGGCTGGAGGCGTCGAGCACGGCGCCGACGGCGAGATCGGCCTCGCCGCTGGTGAGCGCCTCGATGGTGCCGAGCAGGGTCTCGTCGCGCAGTTTGAGCCGGGTCGGCGGATCGAGCGCGAAGAAGGCGGTGGCCAGGTCGAGCATCGGATCGCGCGCGATCACGCTGTCGACCGCGATCGTGAGCATCGGCTCCCAGCCGGTCGCGACGCGCTTGACGCGGTTGGCCACGGCATCGATCTCGCCGAGCAGCCACGAAGCCTCGCGCAGCAGCTCGACGCCCGCTTCCGTCAGCCGCGCCTGCCGCGCGCTGCGGTCGAAGAGCAGCACGTCGAGGGCGTCTTCGATCTGGCGCACGCGGTAGCTGAGGGCGCTGGGCACGAGGTCCAGCGTGCGCGCGGCGGCGGCGAAGCTGCCGGTCTCGACCACCGTCTGCAGCATCGCGAACGCGTCGGGCGTGAGGACATCACGGGCGCTGGGCATGATGATCGACCGTTCAAAAAAATTGAATGATGCCATCAAAAGCCGGCGCTTTCGAGGGCGGGGCCGCGACCTAAAGTTCTGCATATCCGCTGCGCATACGGCGCGGCATTCGAAGGCCCCAAGCCATCTGGCGGGGCAGGAGTTCAAAGATGCTTCAAGTTCGCAAGTCCCAGGAACGCGGTTATGCCGATCACGGCTGGCTGCGCTCGTTTCACAGCTTCTCATTTGCCGGCTACTACGATCCGGCCCACATGGGTTATGGCAATCTGCGCGTGATCAACGAAGATCGCGTCGCCGCGGGCGCCGGTTTCGGCACCCACGGCCACAAGGACATGGAAATCATCAGCTACGTTCTGTCGGGCGAGCTCGCGCACAAGGACAGCATGGGCAACGTCGAATCGATTCCGCCGGGCGACGTGCAGCGCATGAGTGCCGGCCGCGGCGTGATGCACAGCGAGTTCAACCACAAGGCCGACGAAACCACGCACTTCCTGCAGATCTGGATCGAGCCCAATGTGCGCGGCATCGCGCCCGGCTACGAGCAGAAGAGCTTCTCCGAAGCCGAAAAGCGCGGACAGCTGCGCCTGGTGGCTTCGCCCGACGGCGCCGAGGGCTCGGTGCTGGTGCATGCCGATGCGCGCATGTATGCCGGCCTGCTCGATGGCGACGAGCAAGCCAGCCTCCCGCTCGACCCGAAGCGCAAGAGCTACGTGCACCTGGTGCGCGGGGAGCTCGAAGTCAACGGCACGAAACTGGCTACTGGCGATGCGGCCCTGATCAAGGACGAATCGCAACTCACGCTCGGCGCCGGCAAGAAGGCCGAAGTGCTGGTGTTCGACCTCGCGGCCTGAAGCTGCGTTATTTTTTTCATCAACCCAGGAGTACTTTTCCAATGGCATCCACCACCACCGCATCCGGCTACGCCGCCCCCGCCAGCGCGAGCGCTTCGCAGGATACGCTTGCGCTCATCGGCCGCATCCTGATCGCGGCGCTCTTCATACCTGCCGGTTTCGGCAAGATCGGCGGCTTCGCCGGTGTCGTCGGCTACATCAGCGCGGTCGGCCTGCCGCTGCCGCAGCTCGGCGCGGCGATCGCGATCATCGTGGAGCTCGGCCTCGGCCTGCTGCTCCTGGTCGGCTACAAGACGCGCATCGTCTCCATCGTGATGGCCGTGTTCACCGTCGCCACCGCGGTGTTCTTCCACAACTACTGGGGCATGCCCGCCGACAAGGCCTACGTGAACCAGCTCATGTTCTTCAAGAACATCGCGATCGCGGGCGGCCTGCTGGCCATCGCAGCCTTCGGCGCCGGCCGCTTCAGCATCGACAAGCGCTGAGCGGCCATACTTCCCGCATGACCAACATCGTCGTTGTTTTTCATTCGGGTTACGGCCACACGCAGCGCGTCGCGCAGGCGGTGGCCGATGGTGCAGGCGCCCACTTGCTCGCGATCGACGCCGACGGCAAACTCCCGGCCGGCGGCTGGGAGATGCTGGCGGCGGCGGACGCGATCATCATGGGCTCGCCCACCTACATGGGCAGCGTGAGCTGGCAGTTCAAGAAGTTCGCCGATGCCTCCTCGAAGGTCTGGTATGTCCAGGGCTGGCGCAACAAGCTTTTCGCGGGCTTCACCAACAGCGCCGCCATGAACGGCGACAAGGACGCGACGCTGACCTACCTGTGGCACCTTGCCAGCCAGCACGGCGGCCTGTGGGTCAGCCTCGGCCTCATGCCGAGCAACGACCGTGCCGCGAAGCGCGATTCGATCAACTATGTCGGCGGCTACAACGGCTTGCTGACCACCTCGCCGACCGATGCCAGTCCGGCCGAGATGGCGAAGGGCGATCTCGACACAGCCTATGCATTCGGCGAACGCGTGGCCGAGGTGGCAAGATCTCGTTCGCCCCACGGAGAACCACGATGACCGAACAGCTGCTTCTGCTCCGACCGCATGACAAGGACCTCGGCGGAGGCTTCAAGGTCCGGCGCCTGCTGCCGGCCGCGAAGCGGCGCTCGGTCGGGCCCTTCGTTTTCTTCGATCATTTCGGGCCGGCCACCGAGCAGCCCGGCAACGAGCACGACGTGCGGCCGCACCCCCACATCGGCCTCTCCACGGTCACTTATCTTTTCGAGGGCGCGATGATGCATCGCGACAGCCTCGGCGTAGTGCAGGAGATTCGCCCCGGCGCGATCAACTGGATGACGGCGGGGCGCGGCATCGTGCACTCGGAGCGCAAGCCCGAACATCTGCTCGATGCGAGCTACGTCAACCACGGCCTGCAGCTCTGGGCCGCGTTGCCGCAGGCCTACGAGGATGTCGCGCCAAGCTTCTCGCACACCGCGGCCGAGCAGATCCCCGAACTCGAAGTGCAAGGCGTGGCCGTGCGGGTGCTGGTGGGTGAAGCCTTCGGCGTGCGTTCGCCGGTGAAGACCTTCTCGAAGACCTTGTATCTCGACGTGGCCCTGCCCGCCGGCGCCAGCTTCGAATTGCCTGCGCTCGCGCCTGAGCTTGCGATCTATGCGGTCGACGGTGCGTTGACGCTCGACGGCGAGCCCGTCGCGCAGCACACCATGGCCATGCTGCCCGAAGGCGAGAGCGGCACGCTGCAGGCGCAGCAGGCCGTTCGCATCGTGGTCATCGGCGGCGAGCCGCTCGACGGTTCGCGCTTCATCACCTGGAACTTCGTCTCCAGCCGGCGCGAGCGCATCCTCGAAGCCGGCGCCGACTGGTCGGCCCAGCGCATGGGCCATGTGCCGGGCGAGACCGAATTCATTCCGCTGCCGGGACATCCCTTCCAGGTGCAGGCGCCGCCCGACACGGGCACGACGCCGGTTTGAGCTCAGGCCGGCGCCGGGCCGCCCCAAGGCGGCCTGCGGCCCCGTCGGGGGGCAGCGACCCACACGAAGTGGGGGAGCGTGGGGGCCAGTTCAGCGCTTGATCGCGATGTCCGGGTCTTCCGCGGCCCGGGCGCTGGCCCCGCTGGCCCGTGCGCTCAGATCGGGCGCCAGGGTCTCGCGGCCGTCGAACACGAAACACTCGCCGTGGTAGTGCGCGCCGCCGACCTGCTCGAAGTACTTGAGGATGCCGCCTTCGAGCTGAAGCACGTCGGCCACGCCTTCCTCGCGCATCAGGATCGCGGCCTTTTCGCAGCGGATGCCGCCGGTGCAGAAGCTCACCACCGTCTTGCCGGCCAGGTCTTCGCGATGCTTCTTCAGCGCCTTCGGGAAATCGGTGAACTTGCCGATGCGCCAGTCGATGGCGCCGTCGAAGCTGCCGTGGTCGACCTCGAAGGCGTTGCGCGTGTCGAGCAGCGCGATCGGCTTGCCCGCATCGTCGTGTCCCTGGTCGAGCCAGCGCTTGAGGGTGGGCGCATCGACGCCGGGCGCACGGCCCGCGGCGGGTTGGATGGCCGGATGGTCCATGCGGATGATCTCGCGCTTCAGCTTGACCAGCATGCGGCGGAAGGGCTGGGCCTGGGACCAGCTCTCCTTGGTTTCCAGATCGGCGAAACGTGGATCGGCACGCAGACCCCGGAGGAAGTCATGCACCGCATCCTTCTCGCCCGCGAGGAACAGATTGATGCCCTCGGGCGCGAGCAGGATGGTGCCCTTGAGCGCCAGCGCATGGGTATGTTTGCGCAACGTGTCGCGCAGGGCCTCGCCGTCGTCGATCTGGACGAATTTGTAGGCCGCGATATTCAAAATCTCTTGCACGGGGCGCGATTGTAGGTACGACCAACTCACATGGTGGAGGTGCCGCTTTCTACAATGCACCCCATGTTCGTTCACCTGCGCCTGCACACCGAGTTTTCCGTCGTCGACGGCACCAACCGAATCGACGAAGTCGTCAAGGCCGCTTCGGCCGACCGGCAGCCGGCGCTGGCGATCACCGATCTCAACAATCTCTTCGGCGCGGTCAAGTTCTACAAGGAGGCGCGCGGCAAGGGCGTCAAGCCGGTGCTCGGTGCCGAAGTGTTTCTCGAAGGCCTGGGCGCGGAGATCGGCGCGCTCACGCGCATCGTGCTCTTGGTGCAGAACACGGAAGGCTACCTGCACCTGTCCGAGCTGCTGGCGCGCGCCTGGACGCAGAACGTGGGTCGCGGCCAGGCGCAGGCGGTCTGCAAGCTGGCCTGGATCGAGGAACTGCAGGGCGGGCTGATCGCGCTCTCGGGCGCGCAGGCCGGCCCGCTCGGCGCGCCGCTGCTGCAGGGCCAGGCCGAGCGCGCGGCCGAGATCGCGCTGCAGCTGGCAGGCCTCTTCCCGCATCGCTTCTACATCGAGCTGCAGCGCGCCGGTCGCCCCGAGGACGAGCCGCACGTGGTGGCCGCGGTGCAGCTGGCCGCAAGGCTCGGGCTGCCGGTGGTGGCCACGCATCCGGTGCAGTTCGCGACGGCCGAGGACTTCGAGGCGCACGAGGCGCGCGTCTGCATATCGGAAGGCGAGATCCTCGGCAACCCGCGCCGCGTGCGCAAGTTCACGCAGGAGCAGTATTTCAAGTCCGCGGCCGAGATGGAAGCGCTCTTCGCCGACGTGCCGAGCGCGATCGCCAACACGGTCGAGATCGCCAAGCGCTGCAACCTGACGCTGGTGCTCGGCAAGCCGCAGCTGCCGAACTTCCCGACGCCCAACGGCATGCCGATCGAGGAGTACTTCCGCGTTGCCTCCTTCGAGGGACTTGAAGAGCGCCTCGCGCATCTGTACCCCGAGGTCGCCAAGCGCGACGCCGAGCGCCCGCGCTATGTCGAACGGCTCGAGTTCGAGATCAACACGATCCTGAAGATGGGCTTCCCCGGCTACTTCCTGATCGTGGGCGACTTCATCAACTGGGCCAAGAAGAACGGCTGCCCGGTCGGCCCCGGCCGCGGCTCCGGCGCGGGCTCGCTGGTGGCCTATGCGCTGAAGATCACCGACCTCGATCCGCTCGAATACAAGCTGCTGTTCGAACGCTTCCTGAACCCCGAGCGTGTCTCGATGCCCGACTTCGACATCGACTTCTGCCAGGGCAACCGCGACCGCGTGATCGACTACGTGAAGGACAAGTACGGCCGCGACGCGGTGAGCCAGATCGCGACCTTCGGCACCATGGCCGCGCGCGCTGCCATCCGCGACGTGGGCCGCGTGCTCGACATGAGCTACATGTTCTGCGACGGCATCAGCAAGCTGATCCCGAACAAGCCGGGGCAGCCGGTCACGATCCAGTACCCGCCTTCGCCGAAGCCCGAAGGCGACAAGAACAACTACGCGATCGAGATGGAGCCGCAGCTCGCGGCCCGCATCGAGAAGGAGGAAGAAGTCCGCATGCTGGTCGAGCTGGCGCAGAAGCTCGAAGGCATGACGCGCAACATCGGCATGCATGCCGGCGGCGTGCTGATCGCGCCTGGCAAGCTCACCGACTTCTGCCCGCTCTACCAGCAGCCGGGCAGCGACTCGGCCGTGAGCCAGTACGACAAGGACGACGTCGAAGCCATCGGCCTGGTGAAGTTCGACTTTCTGGGCCTGGCCACGCTCACGATCCTCGAGATCGCGAAGGAGTTCATCGTCCAGCGCCACAAGGGCCAGGAGAACTTCGCCTACGAGAACATCCGGCTCGACGATGCGCCGACCTACCGGCTCTTCGCCGAGGGCAAGACCGAGGCCGTGTTCCAGTTCGAATCGCGCGGCATGCAGGGCATGCTGAAGGACGCGCGGCCGACGCGGCTGGAAGACCTGATCGCGCTCAACGCGCTGTACCGTCCGGGTCCGATGGACCTGATCCCCAGCTTCGTCGCGCGCAAGCATGGCCGCGAGCCGGTGGAGTACCCGCATCCGCTGGTCGAAGAAATGCTCTCGGAGACCTACGGGATCATGGTCTACCAGGAACAGGTGATGCAGACCGCGCAGATCCTGGGCGGCTACTCGCTCGGCGGCGCCGACCTGCTGCGCCGCGCGATGGGCAAGAAGAAGGCCGAGGAGATGGCCGAGCACCGCGAGATCTTCCGCAAGGGCGCGGCGGTGAACGGCATCGACCAGCAGAAGGCCGACGAGATCTTCGACTTGATGGAGAAGTTCGCGGGCTACGGCTTCAACAAGTCGCACGCGGCCGCCTACTCGCTCCTGGCCTATCATACCGGCTGGCTCAAGGTCCATTACACGGCCGAGTTCTTCTGCGCCAACATGACCGTGGAAATGGACGACACCGACAAGCTCAAGGTGTTGTTCGAGGACGCGCAGAAGAACTTCGGCATGACCTTCGAGCCGCCGGACGTGAACCGCGGCAACTACCGCTTCGAGCCGGTCACCGACAAGGTGATTCGCTACGGGCTCGGCGCGGTCAAGGGCACGGGGCAACTGGCGGTCGAAGCGGTGGTCAAGGCGCGGGAAGAGGGCGGCCCCTTCAAGAGCCTGTTCGACTTCTGCGTGCGCGTGGACCGCCAGCGCATCAACAAGCGCACCGTCGAGGCGCTGATCAAGGCCGGCGCCTTCGATTCGCTGCAGCAAAACCGCGCTTCGCTGATCGCCTCGGTCGACCGCGCCTTCGAATTCGCGAGCGCGACCGAGGCCAACGCCTCGCAGGTCGACATCTTCGGCGACTGCGAGCATGGCTCCGCGACGCAGGAACCCGAGCTCATCGACGCCACGCCCTGGGGCGTGAAGGAGCGCCTGACCTACGAGAAGACGGCGATCGGCTTCTACCTCTCGGGCCATCTGTTCGACGAAGTGGCGCACGAGGTGCGGCGCTTCTGCAAGCGCGAGATCGACGACCTGATCGACAGCCGCGAGCAGCAGGTGATCGCGGGCATCGTGAGCGACTTCCGCGTCATCAAT
The DNA here is from genome assembly GCF_018614955.1 of Variovorax paradoxus. Classification (GTDB taxonomy): domain Bacteria; phylum Pseudomonadota; class Gammaproteobacteria; order Burkholderiales; family Burkholderiaceae_C; genus Variovorax; species Variovorax paradoxus_J. Next base: position 21,431 of record NZ_JAGGNV010000074.1, on the reverse strand, counting down.
GGGCAGCGCGGGCGGCTCGCGATCTTCAAGCTCGACGACAAGTCGGGCGCCATCGACGCGACCGCCGACGAGGCGCTCTTCAACGCCAACCGCAACGTGCTGAAGGACGACGAACTGGTGATCGTGAGCGGCCGCCTGCAGCCGGGCCGCGGCGGCTTCGAGGCGCGTTTCCAGGTGCAGCAGGTGTGGGATTTGGCCGCAGCGCGCTGCCGCTTCGGCAAGTTCCTGCGCGTGGCGGTCAACGGCAAGGCGCCGGACATCGCGCGGCTGGTGCGCGACTTTCCGCCGCGCACCGAACAGAGCGAGCACGGCGAGCTGCAGCAGGGGCTGGCGGTGCGCCTGTCGATGGCGCGCGGCGCCGCGCAGGTCGAGCTGCAGCTCGGCGAGCGCGCGAAGTTCTTCCCGACCGACGCCGCGCTCGCGAGCTGGACGGCGCAGGCCGATGCCGGCCGCGCGGCGGTGGTCTACGAGTAGCGGGCGCTTTCAGCGCTGCTTTGGCTGAAGCACCACTGTCAGCGAAGGGAAGATGCGGCCATCTACGTCGCGCGGTACCTTTTCCGTTCTACGGAGCCCGCGCTCTGCGGCATCGTCCCAACTCGCCACACCGCTCGATTTGCGTAGCTTGACGCCCACGATCGTGCCATCGGGCGCCAAGTTGACGTCGAATTCCGCGGTCGGATTGCCGCTCACGAGATCGGCATCGGGGTAGACGATGTTGGGGCGCACGGCTGCCGCGATCCTCGCTCCGTAGCCGCCCGAAGGGCCGGAGGCCTTCAGCGCAGCCCCTTTCGAGTTGTCGTCACCGCTGGCGCCTGCCAGCCCCTGCATGCGCTTGAGCGTCGCTGCACGATCGGCGGCTGCCTGCTTGGCCTCGGCTTCCTGCTTCTTCTTGGCTTCGGCCTGCTTCTGCTGCTCCGCCTTCTTGCGCTCGGCCTCGTCCTCGGCGCGCTGCTTCGCTTCGAGTTCCTTCTTTTCCTGCGCGGCCTTCTTGGCGGCCTCGAGCTTCTTCTGTTGCTGCTGGGCCTGTTCGAGCTCGCGCTCGCGTGCCTTCTGCTCCTTCAGCTTCTTCTCGCGCTCCAGCGCGATGTCGGGCGCGCGCGGCGCCGGTGCGGGTTCCGGCGGCCGGACCTGCGGGGGCGGCGGCGGCGGCGGAGGTGGTGCCGGGGTCGGTGCAGGCGTGGGGGGCGGCGGCGTCGGCACCGGCGGCGCGCTGAGTCGCGGCGCGGCCTGCTGCACGGTCGACGACCAGAGCTCGGCTTCGATCGCGGCGTCTTCCGCTTCGCGGCGCCAGCTCACGCCCCAGGTCAGCGCGATGATGAGCAAGCCATGCGCCAGCAGCGCCAGCAGCACGGCACGCGGCGTGCCGCGTTGCGGCGGCGGCGCGAACTCCGGGCGGTCGGCGCCGAGCGACATCAGCGAAGAGGCCAAGGCCATCACTTCGCGCCCGTGGTCGTGACCGAGAGGCCGACGCGCTCGACGCCACTGCGCTTGAGCGCGTTCATCGCCTTGACCACCGTCTCGTACTTGACCGACTTGTCGGCGCTGATGACCACCGGGCGCTGGTCGTCGCCGCCCTGCGCGGTCTTGGCCGCCGTGCCGATCTGCGTCATGGGGATCGAGGTGGCGCCGCTGCCGGTGGACGGGTCCTTCTTGATCTGGACCTCGTCGTCGCTCTTGATGACGATCTCGATCGGCTTGTCGGGCTGCTTGTTGGCGCGATCCACCGTAGGCAGGTTGATCACGCTCGGCGTGATCAGCGGCGCCGTGACCATGAAGATGATCAGGAGCACCAGCATCACGTCGATGAACGGGACCATGTTGATCTCGTTGATCGTTCGGCGGCCGCGGCCGCGGGAGGACATTGCTGGCATGGCGTGGTGCTCCGCTTCAGCGGCCGGTCGCCGGCGTCACCGATGCCGGGTTGACGTGGGCCGTCAGGTTGCGCTGCAGGATGTTCGAGAACTCTTCGATGAAGGTCTCGAGCGCGATCGCGATCTTGTCGATCTCGCGGGCGAAGCGGTTGTAGGCCACCACGGCCGGAATGGCCGCGAAGAGGCCGATGGCGGTGGCGACCAGCGCTTCGGCGATGCCGGGCGCGACGGTGGAGAGCGTCACTTGCGCCAGCGCCGCGAGGCCAGTGAAGGCATGCATGATCCCCCACACCGTGCCGAACAGGCCGACGTAGGGCGAGACCGAACCGACGGTGGCGAGGAAGGACAGGTTCTGCTCGACCGCATCGAGCTCGCGCTGGAAGCTCGCACGCATCGCGCGGCGCGCGCCGTCGAGCAGCGTGCCGGCGTCGGAGACGTGGCGCTCGCGCAGCTTCTGGTACTCGCGCATGCCGGAGGCGAAGATGCGCTCCATCGGACCCGCGAACTTGGCGTTCTGCGCGGCCGAGGAGAACAGTTCGTTCAGGCTGGTGCCGGACCAGAACTCGCGCTCGAAGTCGTCGTTGAGCGCGCGCGTGCGCTTGAGCGAGAAGAACTTGCGGAAGATGGCAGCCCAGCTGGCGACCGACACCACGAGCAGCAAGGCCACGACAAACTGCACCGGAAGGCTGGCATGGAGCAGGAGGGAAAGGATCGACAGTTCTTGATTCATGGCTTCTGAGGTTGAGACATGGAGCCGGCGTGGCGCCCGAGGGTTCCCGAAACTTGGGGTGGGATGCGCGCGGGCCGCAGCGTGGCCGCGTTGACCCAGCCGATGCGGATCGTGCCTTCGCAAAGGACCGCAGTATCGGGCGTCGGGCCGGTTGCCGGATGGTGCTCTGATTTTGATAGCACGCGCTGGCCGATTATCAGGGACGCGGAACCCATCTGACGGAGCTCGGCTGTAACCAGCAGTTCGTCGTCGAGCCGCGCCGGCCGATGGTATTTGAGCTGCGTCTCGCTGACCACGAAGATGCCGCCGGTCTCTTCGCGCAGCCGGCCCTGTGCGATGCCGAGCGAGCGCAGCCACTCGGTGCGGGCACGCTCCATGTACTTGAGGTAATTGGCATAGAAGACGATGCCGCCGGCATCGGTGTCTTCCCAGTAGACGCGGATCGGAAATGCAAAGCTCATGCAGCGACGGTGGCCCAGGCGCGCAGGCGCTCCACCGATTCTTCGAGATGCGCCATCGAACTGGCGGTCGAGAAGCGAACGAAGCGGGCGGTTTCGGCCGAGCCGAAGTCGCGGCCCGGCGTGATCGCGAGATGTGCTTTCTTCATCGCCTCGAAGGCGAAATCCCAGCTGTTCGCGATGCCGAGCTTCTCGCCGAAGGCGGAGCAGTCAGCCCAGGCATAGAAGGCGCCGTCGGGCACCACCGGCACCTTGAGGCCCAGCGCGTCGAGCTGCGGAATGAACCAGTCGCGCCGGGCCTTGAATTCGGCGCGGCGGCGTTCGTACTCGGCGATGCTCTCGGGCTCGAAGCAGGCGAGCGCCGCGTACTGCGAGACGGTGCTCGGGCAGATGAAGAGGTTCTGCGCCAGCCGTTCGATCACCGGCACCAGCGCCTCGGGCACCACCAGCCAGCCCAGGCGCCAGCCGGTCATGTTGAAGTACTTGCTGAAGCTGTTGATGCTGATGACCTGGTCGTCGATCGCGAGCGCGGTCTGGCCGAAAGTGCTGTCGTAGGAGAGGCCGAGGTAGATCTCGTCGATCAACGTGATGCCGCCACGCTTCGACACCACTTCGTGGATGCGGCGCAGCTCGTCGGGCGCGATCGAGGTGCCGGTCGGGTTGGAGGGCGATGCCAGCAGCACGCCGCGCGTGCGTTCGGTCCAGGCGTCTTCGACCTTGGCGGCGCTGAGCTGGAAGCGCTCGGCGGCCGTGGTCGGCACCAGCACGGCGCGGCCGTCGGCGGCGCTCACGAAGTGGCGGTTGCAGGGGTAGCTGGGGTCGGGCAGCAGCATTTCGTCGCCGGCCTCGATCAGCGCCAGGCAGGCCAGCTGCAGCGCGGCCGATGCGCCGGCCGTGACCACGATGCGGCGCGCCGGCACATCGACGGCGAAGCGCTCGCGGTACCAGCCGCTGATGCGCGCGCGCAGGTGGTCGAGGCCGATGGCATGCGTGTACCGCGTCGCGCCGGCTCGCACCGCGCGCGCGGCCGCCTCCTGCACCAGCGGCGGCGCGGTGAAGTCGGGTTCGCCGATGTTGAGGAAGATCATCGGCCGGTCGGTGTGCGCGAATTCGCGCGCCAGCGTGGAGGCCGCCTTGGCGACTTCCATCACGTAGAAGGGCTCGATGCGCTCGGCGCGGCTGGAAATTCTCATGGCCTGGCCTTGCCGCTCGCGCGATCGGCCTCCACTTCCGCAGGGCGCAGCTGCGGCGCCAGGCCGTTGAGCACCGCGTTGACGTACTTGTGGCCATCGGTGCCGCCGAATTCCTTGGCGAGCTCGATGCATTCGTTGAGCACCACGCGCCACGGCACGTCGAGGCAGTTCTGGAATTCGTACACGCCGATCCACATCACGGCATGCTCGACCGGCGAGATCTCTTCGAGCTTGCGGTCGAGCAGCGGCACGATCAGCGCATCGAGCTGGTCTGCGGCGGCGATCGAGCCGTGCAGCAGCGCGTCGTAATGCGCCGCGTCCGCCTTGTGGAAGCCGGCCAGGTCGCGCGTGAACTGGTCGATCGAGGCGGCGTCGTTGTGCCCCACCAGGTGCTGATAGAGCGCCTGCAGCGCGAACTCGCGCGCGCGGCTGCGGCTCGACTTGGCAGAGGCCTTGCGCGCGCCCGTGCTGGTGAGACCCGCGCGGGACTGTCGCGGCTTGCCGCTGGTTTCTTTGGTGTCGTCGGTCATGAAAGATGGGCGAGCAGCTGCGCCATTTCGACTGCGACACGCGCCGCATCGCGGCCCTTGTCGGTCTGCCGCGCGATGGCCTGTTCGAGGTTTTCGGTGGTGAGGATCGCGTTGGCGATCGGGATGCGGTAGTCGAGCGCGAGACGGCTCACGCTCGCGCCTGATTCGTTGGCGACCAGCTCGAAGTGGTAGGTCTCGCCGCGGATGATGCAGCCCAGCGCGATCAGCGCCTGGTAGCGGCTGCGCTCGGCCAGCGCCTGCAGCGCGACCGGCACTTCGAGCGCGCCAGGCACGCTGACATGGTCGATGTCGGCCTCGGCGACGCCGAGCGCACGGAGCTCACCCAGGCAGGCCTCGGCCAGGGCATCGGTGATGTCTTCGTTGAAGCGTGCCTGCACGATGCCGATGCGCAGGCCCTTGCCGTCGAGCGCGACATCGCTGCCCTTGTTCGCGTGCTGCATCAGGCTTCCTGCCTCGCGTGCGTGTTCTTCTTCATTGCTCTTCTTTCGTGATGTAGCCCGCGATCTCCAGGCCATAGCCTGCCGCCATGCTGGGCATGCGGCGCGGCGTGCCCAGCAGGTTCATCTTGTGCACGCCGCATTCGCGCAGGATCTGTGCGCCGATGCCGTAGCTGCGCAGGTCCATGCGTCCGCGCTCCGGCGCCTGCGCAGGCCGCGCGGTGCCGTCGAACTGCGACAGCAGCTCGGCGCCGGTCTCGCCGCAGTTGAGCAGCACGGCCACGCCCTTGCCTTCGGCCGCGATGTGGGCCAGGCTGGCATCGAGGCTCCATGAGTGCAGCGAGCGATTGACTTCCAGCGCATCGAGCACCGAGAGCGGCTCGTGCACGCGCACGTCCACCGTCTCGCCCGCATTCCAGTTGCCGCGCACCAGCGCCAGGTGCACGCCGTGGCTCGGCTTGTCGCGGAAGGCATGGGCGGTGAACCAGCCCCATGCGGTGTGGATCTCGCGGCAGCCGACCTTTTCGACCAGCGACTCGGTGCGGCTGCGATGCTCGATCAGCGCGGCGATGGTGCCGATCTTGATGCCGTGCTCGGCGGCGAAGAGCTGCAGGTCGGGCAGCCGGGCCATGGTGCCGTCTTCGTTCATCACCTCGCAGATCACCGACGCTGGCGAGCAGCCAGCCATGGCGGCGAGGTCGCAGCCAGCCTCGGTATGGCCCGCGCGCATCAGCACGCCGCCGTCGACGGCCTGCAGCGGAAAGATGTGGCCGGGCTGCACCAGGTCGGCCGCGACCGCACTCGGCGCGACGGCGGCCTGCACGGTGCGCGCGCGGTCGGCGGCCGAAATGCCGGTGGTCACGCCCTCGGCCGCCTCGATGGACACGGTGAAGGCGGTCGAATGCTTGGCGCCGTTGCGCGCCACCATCGGCGGCAGTTGCAGCCGCTCGCACATCTCGCGCGACAGCGTGAGGCAGATCAGCCCGCGCGCATGGCGTGCCATGAAGTTGATGGCCTCGGGCGTGACGTGGTCGGCAGCGAGCACGATGTCGCCCTCGTTCTCGCGGTCTTCCTCGTCGACCAGGATCACCATGCGGCCGGCGGCGAGCTCGGCCACGATCTCTTCGACGGACGAAATCGGCGCGGGCGCCCGGCCGCTGCGCGGGGCGGTGATCGGCGTGACGGAGGCGTTCATGGGGTCTTGTCTTTCTGTGGAAGGGGCAGGGCGCCGGCCTGGAGCATGCGCTCCACGTAGCGGGCGACGGTGTCGATCTCGAGGTTGACGCGGCCGCCTTGCTTCAGGCTGCCGAGCGCGGTGTTCTCGACGGTGTGCGGAATCAGGTTGATGCTGATCTCGCTGCCGTCAGGGCCGTCGCTCACGCTGTTGACCGTGAGGCTCACGCCGTTGACGGTGATCGAGCCCTTGTAGGCCAGGAAGCGGGCGAGCGCGGGCGGCGCCAGCACACGCAGCTCCCAGCTTTCGCCCACCGGCGCGAAGTGGCTGACCGTGCCGATGCCGTCCACGTGGCCCGACACGATGTGGCCGCCGAGCCGGTCGCTGGCGCGGAGTGCCTTCTCGAGATTGACGCGGCCCGCTTCTTCGGCGAGGCCGGCCGTCTTGTCCAGCGATTCGGCCGAGATGTCGATGGTGAAGAGCTGCTTCGCCGGGTCGAGGGAGGTGACGGTCATGCAGGCGCCGTTGAGGGCGATGCTGTCACCGAGACCCACGTCGGCCAGATAGCCGTCGGGCACCGCGATGCTGAGCCGCTTGCCGTGGGATGAAGAGCTGCCGAGGTCGTGGACGGCGGCGATGCGCCCCACGCCGGTGATGATTCCGGTGAACATCGCGGCATTTTCGCAGAGATGCGAAGACGCCCCGTGGGCAAACCCTAAAACCGGTCGCGGCCGGCGACCCGGGCGACGATTCGCAGGTCCGGGCCGATTGGCTCGAAGGACTTGAACTCGAGCGGCAGCGCATCGCTGAGCGCCGTCAGCGCGCCCGCGGCATGCGGCTGGCTGGCCATGCCGAGCCCGTCTCCGATGAACTTGGGCGCCAGGTAGACCAGCAGTTCGTCGACCAAGCCTTCGCGGATCAGCGAGCCATTGAGCTTGTGGCCGGCCTCGACATGGAGCTCATTGACCTCCCGCACGGCGAGATCGCGCAGCATGGCTGCGAGGTCGACCTTGCCTTGGGGGTTGGCGAGGTAGCTGACCGTGGCGCCCTTGGCTTCCAGCGCGGCCTGTCTGGCCTCGTTGCGGGTGGCGGCATAGATCCAGAGGGACCGGGCCGCGCCGAAGATCTTTGCCTCCGGCGGCGTCTGCAAATGGCTGTCCACCACCACCAGATGCGGCTGCCGCGGCGTTTGGACCAGCCGCACGTCGAGGCGCGGATCGTCTTCGAGCACGGTGCCGACACCCGTCAGTACCGCACTGGCGCGCGCGCGCCAGGCGTGGCCGTCGGTACGGGCGGCTTCCGAGGTGATCCATTGGCTGGTGCCGTTGGCCAGCGCCGTCTTGCCGTCCAGCGAAGCGGCGACCTTGAGCCGCACCCAGGGGGTCTTGCGGACCATGCGGCTGAAAAAGCCGAGGTTGAGTTCACGCGATTCATCAGCGCCCGCGCCGACCTCCAATTCGACGCCGGCGGCGCGCAGGCGCTCGAAACCCTGACCGGCGACCAGCGGATTCGGATCGGCGATGGACGCCACGACTTTTCGGATGCCGGCCGCGATCAATGCGTCGCAACAGGGGCCGGTGCGGCCGTGATGCGAGCAGGGCTCGAGCGTCACATAGGCCGTGGCGCCTTTGACCGACCAATTGCGGGCGGCAGCGTCCCGCAAGGCCATGATTTCCGCATGAGGGCCGCCCACCGTTTGCGTGGAGCCTCGACCGATCACCACGCCTCCTTCGTCGAGCAGAACGCAACCGACACGGGGATTCGGATCCGTTTCGACGCCCGCCTGCCGGGCGAGATCGAGTGCCTGCGCCATGGTTTGGATATCTCTGTTCATCCTGCCAATTCAACAATTATTCAGATTTAGATTTCATTCAGATTTGGCGACAATTTCCGCTGATCCTTTAATTCAATCCGCTTATCGAAAGATTTATTCATGCATCGCTTCGGAATTTACACTTCGCGCCGAATTGATTTGAGCAAGGGAGAAGAGTTCGCGCCGGCCTGTCGGCGTGGATTGCGCATGTATGAAGCGACTATTTTGCTTGCGAACGCCAGAAGCATTCCGAGCCAGGCTGGGGCAGGGCGGCTTCACATTGATCGAGATGATGGTGACGATCGCCATTGCGGCCATTCTCATGTCGCTGGCGGTGCCCTCGATGCGCAATCTCATCGAGCGCAACAGTGTCGCCGACAGCGTCAACAGCTTCGTTAGCGCCGTCAGCTACGCGCGCGCCGAAGCGATCAGGCGGGGGGCTTCCCGTCACCCTGTGCCGCAGCGCCGATGCCGAGACGAGCGGCACGCCGGCTTGCAGCGCAGACCCGGCCTGGCAGGCCGGGTGGATGGCCTTCGTCGATCTCGACGGCGACGGCGTCTTTGAGTCCAGCCAGGGCGACAGCCTGCTGCGCGTCCAGGGTGCCCTGGATAAGAGCGGGACCATTGTTCAGGGCAACCCCGAGGGTGGGGGCAGCTATGCAAGCCTCAGGTTCAGGCCCACGGGCACGCTGAAGAACGGTGCCTCGACCTTCACCTTCAAGTCGCCCTCCGGCATCGAATCAATGCGGCGCGGGGTCTGCGTCGGGTTTGTCGGACGGATCCGGCTCATCTCCGGCATCGAGAGCTGCTCATGACAACGATCCATCCGCGCGGCGAGGCCGGAGCCTCCCTGCTTGAGGTGATGGTCGCCATCCTGATCATGTCTTTCGGCTTGCAGGCCCTGGGCGGCCTGGCAGCGGCCGCACAGCAGTACGTGAAGATGGCGCAGTACCAGTCAATCGGCACGGCGCTGGCATCGGACCTGGGCGAGCGCATGCGCGGCAATGTCCAGGCCTTCGAGAAGGGCAGCTATACCCGGACTGCGGCGTACTCGACCACGGCCGCAGCCGCGCTCCCGTGCAAGATCGAGACCGCCTGCACTGCCGACGAGATGGCAGCCATCAACATGGCGCAATGGATCGGTGAACTGCAGCAGCGTCTGCCGGGCGGCGATGCCTATGTCCAACGCGATGCCGTCAACCCTCTGGCGACTGATGTCTGGCTCCTGTGGATGGACCCCGATGCGCAGTCCGGCAAGGTCGGCCTGGGGGTGGGAGCGACCGAAGATTGTCCGGCCACAGCGGTGGCTGGCATCAAGGGCGACGTGCCAAAGCCCCGCTGCATGTACTACCGGATCAGCATATGAAGAAGACTGCCAGTCGCCTGCGTCCGGGGCGTGCGCGGGGCCGGACGCTGCTCGAACTGCTTGTCGCCATCACGATCGGCCTCGTGGTGCTGGGCGCGCTGATCGTCGTCTATCTCTCCACCGGTGCCAGCAGCCGACAAGCCACGGCGATCTCGCGGATGAACGAGGACGCGGCGATCGCGCTCGACCTGTTGGGGTCCCATCTGCGCATGGCCGGCTTCAGCATTCCACGGCACAGCGTGGCGCCCGGCGCTGTCATGGTCGACAAGGTGCTGATCTCGGTGCCCGACCGTAACTTCACCGGCGCCGCAATTCGCGCTTGCGACCACGGCTTCGCGAATCCAACCGTCGCTGCCTTCGAAGATCTTGCGTGCAGCGACGCTTCGACCGGGGCTGCCGCGTTCGCGCTTCGCTTCGAAGGCGCCGACCAAGCCGGCAGCGACGGCGCCCGCGCGCTGCTGTCACCCAATATCGATTGCCTGGATCAGGCGGTCGACGCAGCCGAATACACGATGGGCGCGCTGGGCGAGTCCTATCCGCTGGTCGAGTCCCGGTTTGTCGTCGGACTCAACAAGTCGAGCGGCACAACGGAGTTGTCATGCGGCGGCAACGGCAAGTCGTCGTTCGGCACGCAACCCATCATGCAGTACGTAGAGGACATGACTCTGCGCTATGGCATCGCCGCCGACGGCCAGGGTCGTGACGTCGTTCAGTATCTCGATACGGCCGCCGAAATCGACAAGCTCCCGGAGACACTCGACCAGCGTTGGTCGCGCGTCGTGACGGTCAGGCTGTGCCTGTTGATGCGCAGCGCCGAGCCTGATCCCGCGGGCGTGGGCAAGTACATCGACTGCGGAGGGCAGTCGGCATCTTCGAGCGACGGGCTGATCCGCCGCGCCTACGTCAGCACGATCGCGCTGCGCAACCGCGGCGGCTTCGCGGGGAGCGCGCCATGAAGTCGCGCATCGCGACGGCGACCGGCGAGCGCGGGATCGTGCTGGTCTTGGCGCTGGTTCTGCTGGTCCTGATCTCGCTTGTCGCCGTCGTGGCCATCCGGCGCGCGACCTCCGGCGAGCAGGTGTCCAAGGCCCTGAAAACCCACACCGTGGCCTTTCACGCGGCGGAGACCGCACTGCGTTTCTGCGAAGACCAGGTCCTGAAGAATTCCAAGGTCGTGAGCGGCAAGGACGTGCTGGACCCGCCGCTCTACCCGATGGACGGCAGTGCGCCGGCGCTCTGGAGCAGCCGGGCCAACTGGGACCTGGCGGCGGGCAAGGCGGTGGCGATCGACACCACCCTGGCCAACTCCAAGGACAGCGCGGCCAGGCAACTGCCGAAGACGGCGCTCCCGCGCTGCATGGTCGAGCAGTTGCGCTTGCCCAGCGATGAGGGTGCCGAGGTCGACGCCTTCCTCGTCACTGCAGTCGGCTTCAGTGCCGACTACCACCAGACGACATCGACAAGCCCGCCCGACGCGGGTGGCGAGGTGTGGCTGCAGTCCACGGTGACGCGCAGGCGCTAGCTGAGAGAAGAAACGGGAGGAACGAAGATGAAAACATGGGCTCAGCTGTTGGCCGTGATTGCGGCGGGCGTTCTGGTGGCCGGCAACGTGGGGGCAGGGCTGTCGCAGGTGCCTTTGACACGATCGAACGCCTCGGTCTATCCGAACGTGATGTTCACGCTCACCGCGGCGGACGACGCCACGGCTGCCGTCACGAGCTTTGCCTCCATCGGGGACAAGGCAATCGTCGGCGTGCCCGGTATCGGCGCTTCTTCGCGGGTTCGCGTCGAAGGCGTTGGTGCAAGCAAACTGGTCGCTCTGGGCAAGACGCCCATCGGTCGCCAATGGCGGCAAATCGCGCCGCCGCCTGCGTACTGAGGTGGCCGCCATGCGAGTCTCTACACAACACATCCGCGGTCGGCGCGGCTTCACCCTCATTGAAGTGATGATCGTGGCCGCGATCGTCGCGATCCTCGCGGCGATCGCCTATCCCAGCTACGTCGAATCGGTTCGCAAGTCCAGGCGAGCAGAGGCGCGGGCCCAGTTGCTGGAGGCGGCGCAGTACATGCAGCGCTTCTATTCGCAGAACGACAGTTTCAAAAGGGCGGTCGGTGCAGGCACCGACATGACGCTGCCCGGCGAGCTGAAGACCGTGCCCCGGCAGGGCGCCCAGACTTATACGATCGACTTCGCAGCGAATTCGTTGACGCCGAGCTCATTCAACCTCGACGCCGTGCCCACCGGTTCGATGAAGGGCGACCGCTGCGGCACGCTACAACTCGACAACATCGGCCGCAGGAACATCAAGGACGCCAAGGCCGGCGTCGCGATCGACGACTGCTGGCGCTGATCAGATATCCCGCAGCAACTGCCGAAACTCGTCCACGTCCTCGAAGCTGCGATAAACCGACGCGAAGCGCACGTACGCCACCTTGTCCATGCGCTTGAGCTCACGCATCACCAGTTCGCCCACCTTGGTGGATTCGATCTCACGCAGCCCGCTGGACAGCAGCTTCTGCTCGATCCGCAGCAGCGCGTGGTCGATCTGCTCGATGCTCACCGGCCGCTTGCGCAGCGCCAGCATCATCGAGGCGCGGACCTTCTTGGGCTCGAAGTCGGCGCGGCTGCCGTCCTTCTTGACCACGACCGGGAAATTGACGTCCGGCCGCTCGTAAGTGGTGAAGCGCTTGTCGCAGGCGCCGCACTGCCGGCGGCGCCGCACGAAGTCGCCGTCTTCCGAAACGCGGGTCTCGACGACCTGCGTTTCGAGGTGACCGCAAAAGGGGCACTTCATGCGGTCACTTCCGGTTCAACCGTAGACGGGAAAGCGACTGGTCAACGCGTGCACCTTGGTGCGCACGGCATCGATGGTCGCGGCGTCGCGCGGATTGTCCAGCACGTCGGCGATCAGGTTCGCGGTGGCGCGCGCCTCCTCGTCCTTGAAGCCGCGCGTGGTCAGCGCCGGGGTCCCGATGCGCACGCCGCTCGTAACCATCGGCTTTTCCGGGTCGTTCGGGATCGCGTTCTTGTTGATCGTCATGTGGGCGCTGCCCAGCACGGCCTCGGCTTCCTTGCCGGTGATGCCCTTGGCGCGCAAGTCGACCAGCATCACGTGGCTCTCGGTGCGGCCGCTCACGATGCGCAGGCCGCGCCCGGTGAGCGTTTCGGCAACGATCTGCGCGTTCTTGACCACCTGCTGCTGGTAGGCCTTGAACTCGGGCGAGAGCGCCTCCTTGAAGGCCACCGCCTTGGCCGCGATCACGTGCATCAGCGGTCCGCCCTGCAGGCCCGGGAAGATGGCGCTGTTGATCGCCTTCTCGTGCTGCGACTTCATCAGGATGATGCCGCCGCGCGGTCCGCGCAGGCTCTTGTGGGTGGTGGAGGTCACCACGTCCGCATGCGGCACGGGGTTGGGGTAGACGCCGGCGGCGACCAGGCCGGCGTAGTGGGCGATGTCGACCATGAAGATGGCGCCGACATCCTTGGCCACCTTGGCGAAGCGTTCGAAGTCGATGCGCAGCGAATAGGCCGAGGCGCCCGCGATGATCAGCTTCGGCGCGTGTTCATGCGCCTTGCGCTCCATCGCGTCGTAGTCGATCTCTTCCTTGTCGTTCAGGCCGTAGCTCACCACGTTGAACCACTTGCCGCTCATGTTGAGCGGCATGCCGTGGGTCAGGTGCCCGCCTTCGGCCAGGCTCATGCCCATGATGGTGTCGCCGGGCTTCAGGAAGGCCAGCATGACGGCTTCGTTGGCCGAGGCGCCGCAATGCGCCTGCACGTTGGCCGCGTCGGCGCCGAACAGCTGCTTGACGCGGTCGATCGCCAGCTGCTCGGCCACGTCGACATGCTCGCAGCCGCCGTAGTAGCGCTTGCCGGGATAGCCTTCGGCGTACTTGTTGGTGAGCTGCGTGCCTTGCGCGGCCATCACGGCCGGCGACGCATAGTTCTCGCTCGCGATCAGCTCGATGTGCTGTTCCTGCCGGGCGTGCTCGGCCTGGATGGCGGCCCAGATTTCGGGATCGGTCTGTTCGACCAGAATATTGCGGTTGTACATGGCAGTCCTTTAAGACGATGGTCCTTGTTCTTCAACCAAAACAAGGGCTGCCCAGGCGAACGGCTGAACGCCTGCTCAAGACCGCGGGCGGCACGCTTCCCAGTGGTGTTCCACGTCAGCGCAATGCACCTGAAAAGGGTTGCGCCTATCGCCAGTCGCGTGCCGGCTGAGTGTAGCTGACGGCGATGGCCGCCGTCTTCGAAAGGGCCTACAGATCGGACAGCAACGCCACGCTCTGCGTGTTCGCTTCCGCCGGCTTGGCGGGTGCAACCACAGGCAGCGGCTGCGCCCGCATGCCGGGCGGCGTCGGCGTGGTGGTGGGCGGCGTGCGTCCGGCGACCACCTGCTGCAGGCGCGTATGTTCGGCCAGCACCTTGCTTGCATAACCGCCATCGTCGGGCAGATTGGCGGCGCCGACGTAGAACTTGAGGCCGCCCTCGAGCGAACCCGCGCGCGCGATGCATTCCTGCAGCACCTTGACGCCGACGCGCATGTTGGTCACCGGATCGAAGGCGGTCAGGGTGCCGCCCGCGCTTTCGTACTTTTCGCCATGGACACGGGTCATGACCTGCATCAGGCCCTGGGCGCCGACCTGGCTCTGAGCAAAAGGGTTGAAGCTGGATTCGACCGCCATGATGGCCAGGATCAGGGTCGGGTCGAGCTTCGTGCGCTTGCCGAGTTCGAAGGCTTCCGCCACCAGCACGCTCAGCGGCTCGACGGCCACGCGGTATTTCTTGCTCAGCCAGTAGGCGACGGCGGCCTGCTGCTTGGGCAGCTCGTGCGGGCTCGCCGCCGTGGTGCGGTCGATGGCCGTGGGCTCGAGATCGGTTGCCTCGGGCGGTGGCTTGCGCGACTGGAGCCAGCCCATGAGCTGTTCCTCGCCGGACTGGCGCAGGTCCGGGCGCGCGGCCAGCGCCAGCGCAGCGAACACGATGGCCAGGCCGACCAAGGCAAAGCCGTTGTGGGTGATCTCGAAAAAACCGTCGGCCACATCGGACACGAAGGTCCGCAGCCCGCGGGCCGTGGCTTCAAACGCCTGTTTCATCGCTCTTCCTTTCTATGCGGCACCTGGGTCGCAGCGCCGGAAAGGCGATGGTCGTAAGGCAGCGGCGCTTGGATTGGTACGAATCAGGTTCCGCGCAAGGAAGGGAGAGAAGGGCGCGGCCGCCTGATTAAGCCGAAAGAATTCAGCAGCGGATATTGGGGGAGTCCCGGCTGCCAAGTGGCGGCGAGGGCTGGGCGGATTCTAGGAGGGGCTAAATACCCGGTCAAGAATAATGATTAGAGTCTTTATGCTAATAGCGGTTGAAAAGAAGGGTCCGAATCGCCGGCTGTCGATTCATTGAAAAGCGCATTTGCAATCCTCGAAGCGCGCGCCTACCCTGAAGAGGCCTGAGCTTTCAGGCGTTAAACCAAGGTCCAGCAACCGGAAGAGCAATCGGACGGTTCAGCGGCCGAGGCCCAACGGTGGCAATCTCTTGCTGCCAGCACGGTCGGAACGAATGAACTTCCGGTCGAGCGAAAAGATGGCATGGGCGTTGCGCCCGCCATCGAGCCCGGAGGCCAGACTTCGCGTCGAGCCACCGGGCTTTCTTCTTTCTGGGAAGCCGTTCGCACTTTTGCGGCACACTCGCCCCCGATGAATGCAGCTTCGCTGAAACAGAACAAATGGGTGCGGCGCGGGGTCCTGGCGTTGCTGGTGCTGCTCGGTCTCTGGTTGCTCGCCTGGCTGGCGGTGCCGCCGATCGCCAAGAGCCAGATCCAGAAGATCGCGAGCGAAAAGCTGGGTCGCCAGGTCACGGTCGGCAAGATCGACTTCAAGCCCTGGACGCTCGAACTCACCCTGAAAGACCTGCGCATCGCGACAGCCGACGGCAGCCAGCCCCAGGTGGCGGTGGCGCGCATCTATGCCGATGCAGAGCTGCAATCGATCCTGCGCCTGGCGCCGGTGATCGACGCCGTCGCCATCGACGCGCCAGCCATCCTGCTGACGCACCTGGCGGACGGCAAGTACGACATCGACGACATCCTGGCCAAGCTCGCCAGCGCACCCGACGCGCCCAAGAGCGAGCCGCCGCGCTTCGCGATCTACAACATCGCCATCACCGGCGGCGCGGTCGATTTCGACGACCAGACCGTCAAGCGCAGGCACGAGCTGCGCGATTTCGTGCTCAAGGTGCCTTTTCTCAGCAACCTGCCTTCGCAGCGCGAAATCAAGACCGAGCCCAAGCTGGCCTTCGTCCTGAACGGCAGCGCCTTCGATTCGGCCGCCTTCACCACGCCCTTTGCGGAAAGCCGCAAGACCGACGCGCAGGTGCACTTCAAGGATCTGGACCTGGTGCCCTACCTGGGCTACATCCCCGGCGGCCTGCCGGTGGCCCTGCGGGCCGGCAAGCTCGATGCGGACCTCAAGATCGATTTCGAGCGCGCCGCCACCGCTGGCCTCAAGCTCACGGGCACGGTCGCGGCGCACAGCATCAAGCTGGCGGATTCGAAGGGGCGCGATCTGCTCGGCTTCGATTCGCTCAAGATCGCACTGGCCGACGTCCGGCCGCTGGAGCGCGTGGTGCATCTGGGCGAGGTCGCGCTGGCTGCGCCGCAGCTGGTCGTGGCGCGCGATGCGGCCGGGCAGCTCAACCTGCTGGCTACGGACCGGGCGACCGGCGCGACCGAAAAAGTGGCGCCCGCCGCGGCACCCAGCGCGAACGGCGAGCCTGTGCCGAAGCCGGCCGAGCAGCCGGGCTGGCGCGTGCGGGTCGACAAGCTGGCGCTTTCCGGCGGCGAGATCGGATGGCGCGACCAGACCACCCAGCCGGCAGCCGCCATCGACGTGAAGCAACTCAACATCGAAGCCAGCGCCGTGACTTGGCCGATGGACAAGCCGGCGCCTTTCAGCGGCTCCACCTCCGTCGGCGGCGCCCCCCTCAAGTTCAGCGGCGAGGCGACCGACAAGGCGGCCAAGGTCCAGACCGAGGTCGAGGGCTTGCCGCTGTCGCTGGCGGCTCCGTACCTCGCACAGAGCCTGGAGCCCACGCTCGACGGCAAGCTCAGCGGCCAGATCGACGTGGCCTGGGCCCAACCCGATCTCAAGTTCAAGGCGCGCCGCGTCGCGGCCGACGGCCTCGCGCTGACCCAGGCCAAGACCGCGCTGGCGAGCGTCGGGCGTTTCGAGCTCGTCGATGCCGAAGTCGACATGACGAAGCACACGCTCGCGATCGCCTCGTTCACCGCGACGAATCCCAAGGTCGTCGTCGAGCGCGACAACGAAAAGCGCTGGATGTTCGAACGCTGGCTGAAAACGCCGGCGGGCGGCAGCCAGGGCAACGGCGCGGCTGCGAAGGTCGCGCCGCCCAAGCCCGCCGCAGCTGCCCCGGGTGCCAACACCAAGCCGTGGGAGCTTTCGATCGGCACGGTGGCAGTCGACAACGGCGCGCTCTCTTATTCGGACAAGGCCGGCGCCACGCCGGTGGCCTTCGAAGTCAGTGCGCTGAAACTCAACGCGCAGAAGATCGCACCCAACACCAACACCGCCTCGCCCTTGCAGCTTTCGGGACGCATCGGCGCCGGCCGCGCGGAAGCCGGGCGCTTCGACTACAAGGGCTCGGTCGTGCTCAAGCCGGTGGCGGCCGAGGGCCGGCTGGAGGTGGCCGCCATTCCGGCCCATGCCTTCAAGGCCTACTACGCGGACGCACTGAACATCGACATCCGGCGCGCGTTCGCCAACTACCGCGGCACGGTGAAGTTCGCGATGGCACCCGCCGGCATGAGCCTCAAGCTGGCCGGCGATACGGCGCTGGACGATTTCCGCGCCAACAGCACCACGCTGACCCAGTCGCCTGGCACGGCGACCCGGAGCAATCAGATACTGAGATGGAAGACCCTGAGCCTGCGCGGCCTGCAGGTCGACATGGTGCCCAGCGCACCGCTGGCTGTGGACGTGCGCGAAACCACGCTCACAGACTTTTTCGCCCGCGTGATCGTCGACCCGACCGGACGGCTCAATCTGCAGGACCTCACCAAGAAGCCCGGCCAGACGACCCCCGCCGCGGCGCCGGCCGGCGAACCCACCACGCGCCGCAGCCTCGGCGGCACGACAACCACGACCACCGCCAAGCCCGCCGCACGCTCGGGCGGCGCCCCGGCCTCGGCGGAAGCAATGGTCGGCGGCGAACCCCAGGCCGCCGCACCGGCCCCGGCGGCTGTGGTCAAAGCGCCGGCGCCCGACAACGGCGGCCCCGCGCCGGTCATCAATTTCGGTCCGATGAGCATGGTCAACGGACGCATCGATTTCACCGACCTGTTCGTCAAGCCCAATTACTCCGCCGACCTCAGCGAACTGACCGGCAAGCTCAGCGCCTTCTCTTCGAAGCCGCAAGGCGACCGGCCGGCGCTGGCCGATCTCGAATTGCGCGGCAAGGCGCAGCAAACCGCCCAGCTCGAAATCACCGGCAAGCTCAATCCGCTGGCCAAGCCGCTCGAACTCGACATCACGGCCAAGATGCGCGAGCTCGATCTGCCGCCGCTGTCACCGTACTCGGTGCGCTACGCCGGGCACGGCATCGAGCGCGGCAAGCTCAGCATGAACGTCACTTACAAGATCACGCCGGACGGCCAGCTCACCGCCACCAACAAGCTGGTGCTCAACCAGCTGCAGTTCGGCGACGAAGTGCAGGGTGCGCCGAACAGCCTGCCGGTGCGCCTGGCCGTCGCCCTGCTGGCCGACCGCAATGGCGTGATCGACATCGACTTTCCCGTCAGCGGCTCGCTCAACGATCCGCAGTTCAGCCTCGGCCCGCTGATCTTCAAGGCGGTCGTGAACTTGATCGTCAAGGCCGTCACCTCGCCGTTCAGCTTGCTGACGGGCGGTCTCGGCGGCGGCAGCGGCGAATCGAGCGCCATCACCTTCGCGCCCGGCAGCTCGGATCTTTCGCCGGCCGCGAAGGAGAGCCTCGACAAGGTGGTCAAGGCGCTGACGGACCGCCCGGGCCTGCAGATGACCGTGGTCGGCACCGCCAGCCTCGAGCAGGAGCGCGAGGCCTACCAGCGCCAGCGCCTGCGCGCGCTCGCCCAGAGCGAAAAGCGCCGCGCCGCGGCACGCAGCGGCAACCAGAATGCGGCCGATGTGACGCCGGTGACCGATGCCGAATACCCGGAGCTGCTGGCCGCGGTGTACAAGCGCTCCGAGATCACCAAGCCGCGCAACATGATCGGGCTGGCGAAGGATCTTCCGACCAAGGAGATGGAAGACCTGCTCATGGCCAGCATCCCGGTCGACGAGGAATCGATGCGGCAGCTCGCCGTCGAGCGCGGCGCCGTGGTGCGCGACTACCTGCTGGCCCAGAAGCTGCCCAGCGAGCGGCTGTTCCTCGGTGCCGTGCGCACGAAGGCTGTCGGCAACGATTGGAAACCAGGTGCCGAACTGAATCTGGCAACCCGCTGAAAGCGGGGCACAAGTCGGTGAAAATGGCGGAGTGCGCCGGCAAATGCCGGCGCCTTCGCTTTTCCTCTTCAGATAACGACATTCGCGCAGTGACTTCAACTTCCACCAAGCCCAACGACCTCCAGTCCCTTGACACGATGACCGGCGGCGCCTTCACTGCGCCGACCTCGGGTGAGCGTGCCCAGCGCGTCCGCGATTGGCTCGCGGGCAATCCGGCGCCCGAGCAGATGCAGGAGGTGTTCAAGGAATTGAGCGGCCGCGACAAGGGCGCCGCGCGCCTGCTGCGCGAGAAGCTCGACGAGCTCAAGCGCGCCAAGGGCCAGGAAGCCATTGCCGCCGAATGGGCGCAAAAAGCCGAGGCGCTGCTGGACCAGCCCAAGCTCAACATCGCCGACGCGCTGGCCTGGCAGCGCGACGCGGCCAAGGCGGGTGCGCCCCTGTCGCGCGAGCCGCTGGCCGGCTTCAAGGCCCGGTTGGCCGAACGCGTGAAGGGCATCGAGGACCTTCAGCACCGCGCGCAGGTTCACCGCGAGGCCGCCGTGCTGCTGGCGCAGCGCTTCGAAGTGCTGTCGACCAAGAGCTGGCGCGACGCGCAAGCCGCAGAGGAAGCCTTGCGCGCCGACGTCGCGCACTGGCAGCAGCAGGCCGCGGAGATCACGGCCGACGGCAACTGGAACAGTCTCGACGCCAAGTTCGCACCGCAGCTGGAGTCCTCCAAGGCTCAGTTGCTGGTGGTGTCCGATGCTTTCCACCAGGCGCTGGCGCAGACCATCGCCGCGGCCGAGGATGCGGCCGCGCCGCTGCCGCCCGTGCCCGTGTGGGCAGACGAGCTGCGCGTGGCGCGCGGCGGCGTGGCCGAGGCGGTTGCACCCGCGGCGCCGAAGCCATCCGCGCCGAAGGTCGATCCCGAAAAGCGGGCCGCCGCCCAGGCCGCCGTGGAGGCCGCGCTCGCCAAGCTCGAAAAGGAAACTGCCGAAGGGCACGGCAAGGCCAGCGCCGGCGCTGCTGCCGCGCTGCGCGCCGTGCTCAAGGAACACGGCAAGCTGGTCGAGCCGCCGCTCGAAGCCCGCGTGCATGCAGCCCTGGTCGCCGCCGGCGAGCTCGAAGGCTGGCAGCGTTGGAGCGCCGACAAGGTGCGCGAAGAACTGGTGGCCAAGGCCGAAGCCCTGCTCAAGCGACCCGAAGGTCAGGCCTTGGGCGGCCGCAAGATGCAGGAAACCTTGCGCACCCTGCGCGAGCAATGGAAGCAGGCCGATCAGGGCGGCGTGCCCAATCACGCGCTCTGGAAGCGCTTCGACGAAGCCTGCAACGAAGCCCACAAGGTGGTCGAGGCCTGGCTCGAAAAAGTGCGCGCCGACGCGGCCGAGCATCGCGCTCAGCGCCTGGCGCTGATCGAGGAAGTGAAAGCCTGGGCCGCCGAACACGCGGATGCGTCCGATCTCAAGGCGCACAACCGCGCGCTGCACCAGTTCGCCGATCGCTGGCGCGATGCAGGCCACGTGGGCGAGAAAGTGTTCGCCGAACTGCAGCCGCAATGGAACGAGGCCTTCGGTGCCGCACGCGCGCCCTTCGAAGCGCAGCAGAAGGCCAGCATCGAGCGGCGCCAGGAGATGATTGCCGAGGCCGCCGAACTCGGCGCGGCGCCGATGCTGCGCATCGATGCCGTCAAGGCGCTGCAGCAGCGCTGGCAGGCCGAGGCGCAGACCGTGCCGCTCGATCGCCGCCAGGAACAGAAACTGTGGGACGCCTTCCGCGCGCCGATCGACGAGGCCTTCAATCGCAAGAGCGCCGAGCGCGAAAAGGCGGCGGCTGCCGTGAGCGAGCACGACCGCAACGTGCTCAACGCCTCGAAGGCGCTGGATGCCGCCAACAGCACCGGCGATGCGCAGAAGATCCGCGCCGCCGTCGCGCAGCTCGAAGCCGCGCTGCGCGGCGAAGCGCCTGCACCCGCCGCCAAGCCGCAGGCCGCGACCGCCGACGGTCCCGCGGTCGGTGCCACCGAAGTGGCAGCACCGGGCCAGGCCGCGGCCGAGTTCGGCGAGAGCGCCGAACAGGCCCCCGCGCCCGGCGATGCCGAGGCGTCGCCCGAGGCGCCGGCCGAAACCGCGGCATCGGCACCCGATCTGGTGGCGCCGGCCGACAGCGCAGACCCCTCAGCGCGCACCGACGCCGCGGAGGCCGAAGCCAGCCCGGCACCCGCTGCGCCGCCCAAGCCGGCGCCGAAGCCGGTGATCGCCGTGCGCGGCGACGACCGTCCCGGGAACAAGAAGGCCGAGGCCGCGCCGGCCGGACGCGGCGGCAAGTTCGGCGATCGCCGCGACAGCCGCGGCGCGCCGGGCGGCC
>NZ_JAGGNV010000073.1 GCF_018614955.1 Variovorax paradoxus | reverse complement strand
CCGAGGTGCGTCTTGAACAGCGCAAGTGGCCTCGAACGAGGCGCAAAACCTATGCGGCGAAGGCCGCGCATCGCGAAGTCGACGGATTTCTCGGCTGCATTCCTTCGTCATGTCCTCAACTCTGGCTGCGATGCTCATAGTTCAGCGTCTCCCTAGGGATCGCCAAGGATGAGATTCACATGAATGAGCCCGCGAAGACTCAGCCAAGAATGGCCAGGATGCGCTCGCACGACCAATACGCCGCCATGGTGCCGATGGCGTAAAGCGTGGCCACCCGTGCGTGATGCATGGCGGGCATCTGCCGCACGGCACGGTACGCCAGCCAAGCCACTGCGACGGTCATCAACTGGCCGAACTCGACACCGACATTGAAGGTGAGCAGGGCTACCCACAGGTAGTTCTCGGGGAGCCCGATTTCCTTCAGGGCGCCGGCAAACCCGAGCCCATGGACCAGGCCGAAGAGGAAGGCCACGAGGGCGGGCCACTGCCGTGCCAGCGTGAAGCGCTGGCGAAGCGCCTCGCCGGCTACCAGCATGATCGAGAGCGCGATCGTGGCTTCCACCGGAGGCGGCCGCAGTGTCAGCAGGCCAAGCGCGCTGCTCGCCAACGTCAGGCTGTGCGCGGCCGTGAACGCCGTGATGGTGAGGATCAGGCGCCGGTTGAATCCGACCAGCAACAGCAGGCCGATCACGAACATCAGGTGGTCCCAACCCGTCAGGATGTGCTCGATGCCGAGTACCGTATAAGCCGATGCGATTTCTCCGGCGCCGCGCCTGTCATCGGCGGAGCCGTAGAGGTGGACGGTCGGCTGGCCCGCGGTCAGCGTGTAGACGCGCGATTGGCCGTCGAGCCACAAGATCTTGACCATGGCCGCCGAGTAGCGCTTTCCGACGCCTTCGACGGACAGCGTCCCGGTCATTCCGGCGTTCCCACAGCTCACCGTATTCGCATCTCCGCGACATCCGTCGGGCCACACCGGCGTGAGATCCTGGCCGGCCGGAAGATTGCCGCTCGCAGTCCATTGCCAAAGGAACTCGCCGCGCGAAAGCTCGCGAACTTCCATCTCGGCCATGCTCATCTCGTGGGCGCCGGCGCAGGCAGCCAGCAGCACCAGCGCGGTCGAGAGCAGTTTGCGCAGCCAGCCCCTCACTTCGTGTCACCTTCGATCTTGACCGTGTACTTCTTGCCCATCGCGCGGACCGCGGCCGTTCGCTGATCCGCCAGGGTGGCATCGGTCCAGTCCTGCAACACCACGCCTCTCAGCGTTTCGAAATCAGCAGCCTTCGGCGGCGTGATGGCGTCGAGCCGGATCGCCCGCAGGCCGTCGCGGGTCGATAGCGCTCGCCATTCACCAGGCGGCGCCTGTTCGAGCGCCTTGGCGAAATCGGGCCCGTAGCTCTGGACCAGATTGTCGCGCGGCCGGCCCTTGAAGACCCGCAGCCCTGCCCTGGCATCACCGGGCGTTCCGTTGTTCAATGCCTCGACGAAGGCGCGTACCGCCGACTCCGAGGCATCCGCGGAAACGACCGCTTCCTGGAAATCGAAGCGCAAAGGCTCGTCATACCTGTTGCGCTTGGACTCGAACCAGCGACGCAACAGTTCGTCGTCGAACGACGGCAGCTTGACGCCGGCGTCGACCACGCTCAGCGCCTTGAAGATCACCCGCTCCCGAATGGCGGTGTCGCCCTGATCGACCTGCAATGCAAGACCTTCGCGGTAGAGCACCTCGTTGTCGACCCAGCGCTCGCGCAGCGCTTTCAGTTCGCCCGCATCGGGCTCGCGCCCACGCGACGCGGCGAACAGCTTCCTGGCTTCCGCATCCACTTCAGCGCCGACGACGATGGTGCGTGGATCGTCCTTGCGGCTCACGATGAAATGATCGATGCCGAACAGCAGGCAACCCAGCAGAGCGAAGTGCAGCAAGGGTTCACGCAGCCACCTCGGCATGGAAGCCGTGCGTGCGGGCGCTTCGGCTTGAGCATCGGGACGGAGCAAGGGAGTGGACATTTTTCAGTTGAACTTCGAGGCGTGGTGGCGTTGCGGGCGCTTCGTCCACCTCCATGAAAAACAGGCGCCGGCAGAACCGCCGGCGCCTGGACCTGCCGTGAATCGCAGGAGCCTTACTGGACTCCGGCGACCATCGTGGAACCCTTGACCTCGATGTAGATAGGGTTGCTGTAGAACCAGAGATCAGACCAGGCGGCGACGTCGTAGCTCACATACTTCTGCCCATTTCTCACCCCCAGGTGGGCTGGGCAATCCGTGTGGCTGCAGGGGATCGCCAGGTTGGCGAGGCCGCTCGCGTTCGTCGCGAGATCGGCCAGGGGATTGCCGTTGGCATCGGTTTCGTTCGGCACGCTGGGCGGCAGGTTGGTGCCGCGCAGACGGATGTACTGGGAGGCGTTGACCGGCGCGGGCAGACGGAAGCTCATCCTCCGGTACTCGCCGCCCACGACTTTCCAGCTCATGTCGTTGAAAGTCTTGATGACCGACGCGGTCGTGTTCTTGGCCGCCGGCGGAACGTTCGCGAGGCTTGGATTGACCAGCCAGTCGCGCGGCCACTCGCCCGCATAGCTGGTCGGATCATTCGGGTTCTTGTAGCCCGTAACCATGCCTCGGATGACATCGATGTGATCCAGCACCGGCTGGTTCAGCGGCTGCTTCAGGCCGACCTGCGCCAGCGAAGGATTTGGGAACGAATACGGCGAGTAGTTGGTACCGGAGGGATCGCGCACGACGATGGACACGATGATTTCCGCGCCAGGGCGCACCACCAGCTTTTCGCCCATCGTGGCGCATTCATCGTGATCGACGTCGGTGTTCTTCAAGGCAGCAGCAAGTGCGATCGCCTCCACCACCCCATTGCCCACGGCATCGAGAGCAGGCGTGGACTTACCGCGCGGGTAGGACGCGCATGCGACGAATGCGAGCCGATCGATCAACTGGCCGCTGGCGGTGAAGCTGTTGCCGCTGCGAAGGCCGTTCACGATGGACTGGGGTGTCAATCCGCCCTTGCCTCGCCGGTCGTCCTTGCCTTTCCGATCGTCATCGCCTCTCCAGTCGTCCCTGCCCCGGTTCTTGTCGCCGTCCCGGACCATGACGAAGTCGCGCTGGTATTCGCCGGGGAAGAAGTCTTGCGTGGACCTGCGATCGTCAGGACCGAAGATGCCGCGGTTGTGCCAATCGGAGCTGGCGAAGAACCAGAAGTTGCGCCCCTCACCCAGCAGCGCGTCCCAAACGCCGCCGACTTGTGCGCCGTAGACACCCGTGCCACCGTAGGTCGTTCCGCCCACGGAATCGACCAGCACGCCGCCTATGTTGTTGCGCTTCGGCGAATATTCGCCGCGGTCGGAGGAAGCGCCATGGCCGGGCTGAGTTTCGAATCCGAACGCCGTGTTGGGTGCCGCGTTGTTGAAATTGCGCAGGTGCTCGATGTTGAAGCCGTTGTTGCCGTTCGGATTGAACGGGCCTGCGCGCTCCAGGTGGGCGGGGACGTAGTAGCTGCCCATCGGATGGTTCTCGGCCATCCACTTGACGGCCTCGACCGTCTTCAGGTGACCGCGGAGTCCGGTGCCGGTGCCGCCGGCGGGAATGAGCTTCTGCGCCGTCGCGTTCCAGCTCGGGTCCGCGGCGTTCAAGCTGCCGGTGACCGAGCAGTTCCAGTTGTTGCCGGTGGCGTTGCCGACGGCAAGATTGCCCCGGCTGGTGTCGGTGTCGTTGCGGTCGAAGCAGTACTCCCATTGCGCCATGGCGGTGGCATTGCCCAGCGGGGTGTACCCTGGCGTTGTGGGCAGTTTCGTGCCCTTCGCCGACGCCGGCATCTGGCCCGCAATGACGGAAGTGGAGGAATGCTCATGGCCAGCCACCACCGACTCGACGCCTATGAAAAGCGGCAGCTCCTTGAGGCGCGCCAGGTACTCCAGCAACGGATACTGATATTCCTGGATCGACTGCCAGCGCCACATGTTGCCGTTGCCGCCGACGCCGCCGTTCAGCCCCTTGAGGTTCGCGGCACCGATGGTGTTGGTCCATGTGGTGGTCGGCGGCACGCCCGTGTAGGGATAGGCGGGCGTACCGAGACTCTCGTCCTCGGCCAAGGTGCAGTTGCGGTTGCCGCTGCCGCCATGGCCCGCCTGCACGAACCAGTCGAGTCCCCAAGGCGTGTCGACGGTGTCCGTTGATTTCTTGACCAGCTTCTGCATCGAGATCGAACCGTCCGAGCAGGTGGTGTGGTTGTGGAAATCGCCCGTGACGTAGGTGCCGGACTTCTTGTCGCACGCCGTGGCAATGCTGGGTGCGGCAATCAGCGCGATAGCGCCGATCGCCGCCGCGACAGCGAGGGCGATCTGATTCTTTGCAATTCCGATTCTCATCGAGGTGCTCCCGGTGGGGTTGTGTTGTTGAGCCGTTCAGCGGCGAGACGCATCACGCAGTCACGGCGCCTGGAAGCTATCGCCGCGGAGTGTCCGCAGAATGACAACTTTCTGGTTCTTCCGTCGCGGATCAGGTGCTATCGATCTGCCCGGCGCGGCCGATCAGCGGAACCTCGTGTACTCGACGGTGAGCTGGGTCGGAATGGGCCCGGTCTTCTCGAAGACGAGCGTCATCGGGTACTGCCATCCCACCTCGAGGGGGAGCTTGAGGCCGGTCAGGCGCAAATGCACGCCGGCTTCGCTCAGCTCGGGTGCCTGACCTTCCTGGATGAGAAAGTCGACGGCCCGTCCCTCGCCCTTTCCGCCCAGTTCGGCGCCTTCAGCCAATTCCGTCGTCGCACCGATGAGCCGGTCGCTCTGAACGACGTCCTTGAACCCCATGCAGACGACGGCCGCCGTCGCGCCATGCGCCGAGGCTCGGGTCCAGGGGTGGATGATCGTGAGGTTGTCGCTATAGAACTCGCAAGCGTGCGCCGATGGAAGCAGCAGCGAGCCGATCAGTGCGAAGCCCGTGTTGAGGACACCGCGTCGGTGAATGATGTGACCCATGGGTTCGGGCTCCTGCTGAAGCTCGGCGTCGACTCGGGCTTGGCCGAAAACGTTGAAGATGACCCGAACCCTAGGGAGGCACGATGACATCCTGACGACGGCGCGCAGCGTCACGGTGTCTTGGCGCGAAGCCCGGCCGATGCCTGCGCTGCCTCCGATCGGGCCGGTTGCAGCTGCTGAAGCTCGGTGAGGAGCGAAAGAGCCCCCGCAGTGTCGGTGCGTGCCAATGCGACGGCCATCTGCAGCAACGGGTCGTACGCCGGGCGGAAATCGGGACTCGTGCGCAACGCTGCCAGCAGAGGCTCGCGCACCTGCGACAACATGCGCCGAACATCATTGGAAGGCCGCACGCCCCGTCCCGCTTCGAGAAATCGGTCCCGAGCCACCCAGTACGCAGCCAGGCGTTTCGACCAGGCGGCATCCGAGCCGGCGCTCAGCAGATCGCCCGGCTCGAGCGCCAGCTCGTGCAGCAGCGCGAAGAGCCTATCCTGCGGCAACGAATCCGGCGCATAGGTGATGCGGGGGGCTCGATAGCTGACGATGGGGCGGTCGTCGGTGTTGGCCGGTGCGCTTCCGGCGAAGCGGGTCAAGGCTGAAGGACCGGCAACGAATCCGCCCAAGAGACCGAACTCGTCCGCGATGCCGAAGTCGGCCAGGCGCTGTGGCAGCCTAGTGGAGGCGAGGCGTTCCATCAGCTGTGCGCGATCGAAACCTTCCCCGTCCCCACCGGCGATGAGTCCGAGCACAGGTGTCTCGAGGCTGTTGGTGGCGAGCGTCGCCCATCCACGCGGATTCACCGCAAGGAAGGCCTGCACAATGCTGCGCAGGGAATCAAGATCGAGTTGATGCAGCGGGAGCCATTGGCAGAACACGCCATGCGCCGTGAGGAGCTTGCGCACCGCCCGAAAATGCTCGACCGTGTACAGGGACCCGGTGCCGCTGCGCGCCGGATGGTAGTTGTCGGCAACGACCACGTCGTAGCGCTCCCGGGTGGTTCTCGCGAAACGACGTGCATCGGCTGCCATCACCCGCGGACGATCTTCGGGCGAACCGCTCTCGAGAGAGCCGGTGAAGTGCGCGGAGGCGGCAATGACTTCCGGCAACAGCTCCACCGCGTCGACCTGCAGCGTGGGATCCCTCGCCGCGGTATTCGCCGTCACGCCCGTGCCCAAGCCGAGGAACAAGGCGCGCTTGGGCGCCGGATGCAGGAGCAGCGGGAGCAGTGCCTGCCGTGCATCGGCGTGCAAGGTGGCGCTGCTTCCTTCCTGCTGACGGTTGTTGATCCGCAGTCGGGCGACGCCCGCTGCGTCTTCCACGACGCTCACCGCCGCGGCGATGCCATCGCGGTAGCTGAGCACGCGGCCGCCTTCGGGCAGGTCGATGAAGGCCAGCGCCGGCGCGAACGCCGCGACCGCGAGCGCTGCCCCCGCGGGTACCCAGAAGGCGAGCGTCGGCAACATCCGTGGCAAGGCCAGCGCCAGGTAGGCCGCGGCGACCAGCAGGAGTGCGACCTTCGGCCCCAGCGCCGGCACGAGCACCACGCCGAACAGCAGGGGTGCGGCTGCAGCGCCCAGGGTATTGAAGCCCAACGCCCGGCCGAAGCTGTGATGCGCCGATCGCGCTTCGATGCAGAGGTGGCTGAACAGCGCTCCCATCACCATCGTGGGCGGCAGGAATGCGATGAGCGCCAGCGCGGCCTCGGCCGAAAGCGCAGAAGCCATGCCCGGGCCAAGCCCCGCGGTCACGAGATTCCTGACGTCCTCGCCCGCCCACAGCGTTCCGGTACCGAGCAGGCAAGCCGCTGCTTGCAGACACAGCAGGCGGGAGCGAATCGCCGGACGGCCGGCTTCCGCGAAACGGCGCTGATAGGCGGCGGCACCCAGCGCCGTGCCCACCAGGTAGACCGCCAGCAGCATCGCGAAGGTATAGACAGTGTCCTCCGCCACCTGACTGAGCACGCGGACGACAAGCACCTCATAGCCGATTCCCAGCAAGCCCGTGATCGAGAGCAGCACCAGGGAGCGGTTTTGCCGCCGGCGGACGGAAGATGCTGGCGTGGCGGTGGCGGCAACCATCTCGTTCGACCAGAGGCCGAGTGCCGCAGCGGCGCAGAGCACATTCAGCACCGCACACACGCCGGCGGTGCGCGCCAGGCCGAACTCCGGCACGAGCCAGAAGGCGGCGACGAGCACGCCGAGCACCGCGCCAAGGGTGTTGCATGCGTAGAGCCCGGCGATGCGGTCTCCCGTGCGGCCGAGCTTCGCCATCACGCGCTCCATGGCCGGGAGCGTCGCGCCCATCGCGGCGGTTGCGGGCAGCAGCACGAAGAAGGTCCCGAAGAACGCCACCGCCCATTGCCATGCGGGCGCCGGTTGCACGCCGGTGAGGTCGAGCAGCGCATGGCTGACCGGGGCCAGCAGGAGGGCCAGCGAGACACTCCAGATTGCCATCGTTGCTTCGCACGCCGCATACCAGCGCCCGGGATGGCTGCTCCGGTGGATCCGGGGACCGAAGACCAGCGCGCCCACGGCCAACCCACCGAAAAAGGCAGCGATGACGGCCAGTATGGCGGCCGACTCGTGACCCAGCCACAACGCGCATTGCTGCGTCCAGACGATCTGATAGCCGAGCCCGGCGAAGCCGGACGCCACCATCAGACCGTAGGCGGCCCGACGGCGGGCGACGTGTGGATGGGAGCGATACTGGCTGAGCGGGACGGCGGACAAGCGGCCAGCCTACCCTTGCAGTTTGTCAGTTCAAAGACAGCAGATGCTCAGCCACCGAAGGTGATCTTGTAGCCCCAGGAATCCAGCCGGGCGGGAATGGCATTGAACGACATCGTGATGCGCTGCTCGCCGGGATTGGGCGGCACTGCGTGCATGAGGTAGCTGGGGAACAGCACGAGGTCGCCGGGCTGCGGCGCCGGGCTGACCCACTTGTCCGCGCTGTACGGTCCGGGCGTCGTCCGGTTGTGATCGTTCCTGAAGGCGAAGTCCGAACCGCCAGGTGATTTCATGAAGACGGTCTGTGCGTCCGGATGGGTCGCCGTTAGATACACCACGCCGGAGACAAAGCTGTTCGCATGGTTGTGCATGGCCTGGCGGCCACCGGTGTTCAGCACGTTCACCCACATTTCCTTGACCGACCACCCGATCCGCTCTCCGAATAGGAGTGCACCGAAATCGATGAGCTTGGGCATGATCAGGTTCGCGCACTCGACCAGCAGCGGGCTGTCTCCGGGCTGGAGCATTTCCGTATGCGACAGGTTGGCCGAGGAGTTGTTGGAGCGCACGGCCGCAGCGGCGAAGTGCCGGACCAGGCCGTCCACCAGCTCAGGGCCGAGTGCCGCCGGCACACGCATGAAGGGGGTGGGAAAGAGCCCAATGATTTCATCCATGCCAAATTCTCGCTGCCGCATTTGACATTGCGATGCCCGGTTCATCGGTATGTCACGGGGGCAGCACACCATGCGATGTGCACCCACGCCCCCTTCCATGCACATCATCTATCAAAAAAGTCTCGCAGGCGCAGTCTTGCTCGCGCTCGCTGCGATTCCCGCCGCTCATGCGGAGATCGATTTCAACACGCTCGAGATTCCGAGGGAGATCGCATCCGCGCTGCCGGACGAAGGATCGTCCTCGATCCGGCACGGCGTGAGCACCGTCGAGACCGGGCGCGACAGCAGTCTCGGTGGCGCGATCTTCAACCCCTTCTCGCAACCGGCAGCGTTGCCTCCCGCCGGCCCCGTTGCCGTTGCGCGTTCTCCGACTGCGCCCGAGCCCGGCTCGACGGTGACCTTGACGCTGATCGTGGCCGCTGCCGGCGCCGCGCTGGCGGGCTGGCTTCTGCGTCGCCTTTAATGCGCCGAGGCGCCGAAGCTCATGGGCACTTAATCGCATCACGTGCACACGCCGTGGCCGACGCCGCCCATCAGACAAGGCGAAGCTCGATGGGGCGCCGCGATACCCGACCGACAACGTGCCCGACTACGACGATGCCACAACCAGCGTGAACAAGTACTACGGCTTCTGGGAGCCAGACCCTTATGAGTTGACGTCGAGGAGGTCGAGGCTTGCTAAGCTCGCGACCATCCGTCGCCGCGCGCCCCGCTCCGAATAACAGATGGCGCCGGCACTCCCCAACGAATCTCGTGCCAATTCGCGACACGCATGCCTTGGCTTCGTTTTGCCCGCGCGCGGCAGTTGATGAAGCTCCTTCAGTGAACCATGGCCGACCCGACGGTCGCCCATGGGTCCACCTTCGCCTTGGCCAAGCATCGCAGCCTATCGCACACTTCTTCCGGCCTGCTACTCGCGCTTCCGAGCAAGAGCCGTGCTTTGAACTCATCGGACGACGGAGGAGCTACTCAGCTCGGAACTAGAACGGGATGTCATCATCGTTCGCATCGGGTTCGGCGGCAGGCGGCGCTGCGCGCTGTGTCGCTTCGCCCGGGGCAGCCCTTTTCGCCGGTCCCTCTGCCACTCTTTCCGACGCCGGCAGCGAGCTCTGCGCTGAGGGAGCAACGCCAGCGCCGTCCAGCGCCGCCTTTAGTGCGGCTTCCACCGCGTCGATGCGCTCCTTGCACACCTTGTACGCGTCGACCGACTCCGTGACGATCGTCAGCAGGTCGTCGATGTTGGGCTCGGCCTGGTCCCGCAGCGTTTCCGCATGCTGCTGCAACACGCCGTAGGCATCCCTGAAGCTTTTCCCGGTCATGGTCGTTTCTTTCCGTGAGTTTGATCGGGTCGCACGTCGATCGACCCATCCCTGAATTGAATGCTGAGCGTCGGTGAGACCCGCGCCGGCACGCTGGAGGTCACCGGCTTTCCGTCGTCCGTTCGCACGATCGCGAATCCGCGGGCAAGCGTTTTTCCGGGGCCCTGGCCCGTCACCTCGCGCATGAGCGCCTGAGCATTGCTGCGGGCCTCCCGGATGGCGCCGTTGGCGCGTTCCGCCACGCGATACATGCGGGTGTCCGCGGCCTGTCCTGCCGCGCGCGTCGCAGCGGCCGAGCGGTCGATGATGGTGTTGTATGCGACGCTGGTCGCCGCCTTGGCCGCGCCTACGCTGGCCAGCGCGTCGATGCGCATCGAGGCCATCATGGCTGGCACCTGCTGCCGAGCCGTTACGATCTCCTGCGTCGCAGCCGCACGCACTTCGTTGAGCAGCGCCAGGCTCTGTTTGGAGGCGTCGTGCACCTGGCGCACGGCGCTGACCGCCACCGCGTTCAGGGCCGCCGTGCTGTCCTGCCGTGCGCGAGCCAGGCGCGTCCTGGAATCGGCGCGGATCTGCGCTTCTCTGCGCTCGATCGCGAGCCGGGTGGTGCGCGATGCTTGCGCGCCGGCGGCGAGGATCGCCTCCCAGGCCTGTCTGGCCTCGCGGCTCCTGCGCAGGATCTGCTGCTCGATGCCGGCGATCACCTTGCTGGGGGTATCGAAGCGAGCATGGGCCACCTCGTCGGCCAGCGTGCTGTCGCGCTCATGGCCGATGCCGGTCAGTGTAGGAACTCATCGAGATTTCAGTAGCTCCCTCGAAGCGGCCGCTCTATCTGGACGCTACTTTTCAGTGGTTTCGCGCAGGCAAGATTTCAGTTTCCTACGGCCTCGTCGTGGCTCCGTCAAACGGCCAGGGAGGCTTGGCGGGTCGGCTCTGTCAAGCTCGGGGGCACGCCGTTTTGGATCCGATCGATTTCCGGTTCAGACTGGGTGCGGCCCGTCGCGGCAGGAGGCTGAATGACGGCGATCGCCTGAACCGGCGTTCGCAGGCCGCCACGGCATACGACTGCTGCGGCCTGGAAGCTGCCCGACGCGGGGCTCAAACCGGTGACCCCAGGCATTGTTCGTCGGGCCGACGGCCCAGCGGCAGCTTCCAAGCGTCGTCAACTGCCGCTTCCGACCGACCCAATGCTGTCACCCTAGGTGCGTGCAGCGTCTACCGAACCGGTCGCTCAACGTTCGACATGAGCGGCATGCGGCCATAGGCGACGCCTCGACCACGTCTTTAGTAATCCATGCGGATAACTGATATTGACAGCTCCCCCGGCGCGCACCTATAGTTAGCCAGATGGATAACTTATCATCGCATCTTGACCACGTGTTCGGCGCTCTTGCGGACCCGACCAGGAGAGCGATCCTTGGGCGACTGGGCGAGGGGGAGGCGTCGGTCGGGGAACTCGCCCGACCATTTGCCATGGCGCTGCCTAGCCTGATGAAGCACATCCGGGTGCTTGAAGCTGGCGGCCTCGTGGAGTCCCAGAAGACTGGGCGTGTTCGTACCTGTCGGTTGATACCAACTGCCATGACCCAAGCCGAATGTTGGCTGGTCGAGCAGCGCGCGGTTTGGGAGGCCCGCCTCGATCGGCTCGAAGCCTATGTGAACAAGATCGAGAAGAAGCCGCGGAAGAGAGGTCGAGATGGTTGACCTACTCAAACGGCAGATGCCATTTGCAGTCGCGAAGCTCTCCACGAGCTCGCAAGCATCCGCGACGCTGCCGTCGCATACCCATCCCAATCAAAGGAATTGATCATGACCTCGTCCACCGACACCGCGCTTGCCCAATGGGCGCTCGATCGCGAAATCGTTCTCTCAAGGGTAATCAGTGCACCTCGCGATGTCGTGTTTTCAGCGTGGGCTGACGCAGAACATCTGCCGAACTGGTTCGGACCGGCCGGTTTCGAAATCGAGACAAAGGAGATCGACATCCGCGTTGGTGGGCTGTGGCGCTTCGACATGATTGCGCCCGATGGCCAGCGCTATCCCAGCCGCATACAGTTCCGTCGTATCGAGCCACCGACCCTGATCGAGTTTGATCACGGAGCGGATAGCACTGATGATCCGGGGCGGTTCCGGACGACGATCACTTTCGACGAACAGAGCGACGGCAAGACTGTGATTACCCTGCGTCAGTTGCATCCAACCAAAGCTCAGCGCGATGCGGGCATCGGCTTTGGCGCAGTCGAATACGGTTACCAGACGCTCGAAAAGCTCGCGCGCTATGTCGAGTCATTGCGTGCATAGAACGTCTGCTGCGGGATCGGTACCGGCAGCGGTTCGAACAAAGAAGGAAGCGGTCGAGTTGGGTCATGAGCCGTAGTCGCGATCAGCGCCTGCAGCTTCTGGTTATTGGGGTTAAGCGGCCATGACTGTTGGCGCCGACCGAAACCTGAGTCACTTGCCAGCACCCGCTCCTTTGGATCACCCACGGAGCGACGAAGGTGATGGCCGCGCAAATGTCCGCTATCAGGCGAACACAGCATCGCGTCAATCGAAAGGAAGGCAGGAAAATGACACGCGTCCGAGTTGAGAGCTTCACCATCTCGCTTGACGGATACGGAGCTGGTCCGAATCAGGACCTTATGAATCCGCTCGGCGTGGGCGGGAAAGATCTGCACCAGTGGTTAGTCCCGACACGCACGTTGCAATGGACCCTTTTTGGCGCCGACGGTGGCACAACGGGGATCGATGACGACTTCGCTGCGCGGGGCTTCAAGAATGTTGGCGCCTGGATTCTCGGAAGAAACATGTTCGGACCGATTCGCGGTTCCTGGCCCGACATGAACTGGAAAGGCTGGTGGGGGGACAACCCACCCTATCACGTTCCAACGTTCATCTTGACTCATCACGAGCGCCCGCCCATCCAGATGGAAGGCGGGACGACTTTCTACTTTGTCACGGGCGGTATTCACGAGGCGCTTGACCGGGCGCGCGACGCAGCCAACGGAAAGGATGTGCGCATTGGCGGCGGAACCAACACCATCCAGCAATATCTTCGTGCAGGCCTCATCGATGAGCTGCACGTCGCTATCTCGCCGGTCCTGCTGGGCGGGGGAGAGAGATTGTTCGAGGGGATTAACGTGCGCGCTCTGGGATACGAATGCGTTCAGTTCGTTGCGTCGGAGAAAGCCACCCATGTTGTACTCCGGCGCCAAGGACACAAGGACACAAGGACGCCTAACAGCCGCAGGGCTAGACCGCTCGCGCGGTAGGCGCTCCGAGTGAGGTCGAGGTAGTTCGCGTCGTCGCTGGTCCGGAACGTTCTTCCATTGCCATGTGTCGGCTCCATCGCGCTGGATCCGCGATGCTTAGGACCGCTGCGGGTCGCCCTCGTGAATTCGGCGGCGTAAGCAACAGTCATTGGGCAGACCCTGGACAGCTCAGGTGCAGCGCCGACGCGGCAATGTCAGCTGTACATTGGATGCCGGTCGTTGGCGCCGGCTCAGACTGGCTCGCCCAATGACCGCGAGGCACCCCAGACCGTGACTTGGACCCCCCACCGGCGACCGGCAGCTCTCGCTGCAAAGTCGACGTCAGATTGGGAGCGGTCATCGGCCAGCCGCTGACGTTCTGCGTCCAGTTCGTCCAGGCTTTAGAAGAAGGCTGCTGCAGATCCGCGAAAGGCGGTGGCACACACGTCATCAGAAAGGGGCTGGCAACGAGCGACTTTCGACCATCCCGCTGTAGCCGCTAGCCTCGCAAAGAAGGACTCTCGGCCAATCAAGTGCCGAATGAACGCACCACGGTTGCGAAGACGCGCCGCATTCAGGAGACCTTGGGAACTTCGCCTCAGTTGACAGCCTAAGACGCATAGCTTCTCCAAGGTCGACCACCGACCTCTTGCCCTGACTGGAAACAGCTTGGGCTTTTTCGTTTCGGTGGGTTGTTGGAAAGGGGCCCGGCGACCTGATGACCTCGACAAACCCAATGCTGGAGTAGATCGTTTCGCCGCTCTTGAGCAACGTCACCGTCGAGCGTTGGCCGGGCGTGACCTTGTAGTCTTTTGGGGCGAGCGACAGCTCGCGCTCATCACGCACTCCGCTTTGGCGTCGCGTACGAAAGGCCAATTCGATCAAGGGCAGTTTCACTATGGGCACTGAAGACCTCACCCTTTGCGCGACCCAGTAGACCGGCGCAGGTACCCCAGCAATGGGCAGTCGACCTGTTGGTTCGTACGCAACACTTAAGTTGACACAGTTCGAACGAAGCACTTACGCTAAGAACGCACTTCTCACTGCCACGCAACCAGGGGCACCTATGGAAACATTGCGCCGACACCGAACGCTTGTGATCCTTGCGTGCAGTTCCGTGGTTTGGCCGGGCGCCGTTGCGCAGACCCAGGGCGACGACGGAGCCAAGAGCACGGCCAAGCACATGGAGACGCTGCAACGGCGGTTGGCGAAGCAGGAGCAGCAGATCGAGGCGCTGCAACGACGGGCGCAGGCGCAGGAGGTCCGGTTCCGCGAGTTGCAAAGCCGCTCGCAAACCTCGCCGGCGCGCAGTGCTCCCGGCCCACGTGCGGAGATCATCCGTACGGCCGCGCGCACGCCGCCCCCACCTACGGAGGCGGCGCCGCCTGCAGAGGCCGGGCCACGGCCGGTACGTGTGGGCGTGGCGCCTGCCCCCGCCGCAGCGCCGATGCCGCCCGTGGCGCCCCTGTTCGACCAGCCCGGCATCCTCACGCCGCGCGGCAAGTACGTCATCGAGCCTTCGCTGCAGTACGCCTACTCTTCGAACAACCGGGTCGCGTTGGTGGGCTACACCGTTATCCCGGCCCTGCTGATCGGTTTGGTCGACGTGCGCGAGGTCAAGCGCAATACGTGGACGGCCGCGGTCACCGGCCGCTGGGGCGTCACCAACCGGCTGGAGCTGGAGACGAAGGTCCCCTACGTCCATCGTTCCGACTCCACTGTCAGTCGCGAGATCTTCACCGGCTCGGCCAACGAGCGCGTGTTCGACACCCGCGGCAGCGCGATCGGCGATGTCGAACTCGCGGCGCGCTACCAGCTCAATGAGGGCAAGGGCAGCTGGCCCTACATGATCGGGTCGCTGCGCTTCAAGTCGCGCACCGGCAAGGATCCGTTCGAGGTGGTCACCGACTGCGTCACACGCTGCGTCGGCAACACCACCGGCACAGGCCTGCCGTTGGACCTGCCGACCGGTTCGGGCTTCTATTCGCTGCAGCCCGGGCTGACCTGGCTGTTCCCGTCCGATCCAGCGGTCTTCTTCGGCGGCGTCCACTACACCCGCAACTTCGAGCGCGACAACCTCAGCCGCGAGGTTCTCAACGGGCAGCGTGAATTCATCGGCTCGGTGAAGCCGGGCGATGTTTTCGGCATGAACTTCGGCATGGGCCTGGCGCTCAACGAGCGCTCGTCCTTCAGCCTCGGCGTGGAGCTGAATTCCATCGGCAAGACGAAGCAGAACGGGCAACCGGTCGTGACCTCGGTGCGAACGCAGCTGGCCTCCACGCAATTGGGTTATTCCCACCGCCTCAGCGACAAGACCTCGCTCAACGTGGTCGTGGGCGCCGGCCTGACACGCGACACGCCCGATCTCACTTTGACCGTCAGGCTGCCGATGTCCTTCTAAACCGGCTCTCAACGCGCTTTGCCAGAATTCGCGGGCATGTTGCAGCGATGGCAGCAACTGTGGCAAACCACGGGTCGAGAGACGTCCCAACTTGCTGTGGACATGCACGGCTTTACCGACTTCGAGATGGGCATATCCCGATTGCTAGGCTTCGCGCGGCTCTGCATCTGGACCGTGAGACGGTTCAGAGATTGACCGGGTGCCACCACTATCGGCCGACTGCCAGAGGCCGGCCGACAGATCGACGGGCTCAACCGGCTTCCACAGGCGCAAGCATTGTGCCGCGGCAGTTTGAAGAGCCGCAACGCGTGGCGTGCCTGCTCGTCGAAGAAACCCCTGCACAAGCCGAGCAACCCAGGATGGCTGGACCATCAGGTTCCACCGCGCTTTCCTTCACGCTCGATCTTCTTGAGACGGCTGACCACCTCCTCGACCTTGAGTGGTGTCGACTCGATCGTGGCGTTGAAGCCGGGATTGCATGTCAGCGAACGTCGGCTATCGAGCGAAGCGTACCGCAGCTTTGGGCCCGTATCGCCACTCCGGCCCCTGAGCAGCTGACACTCGATTGGCCTTCGCCGCCGGAGGCGCCTCAGCTGCCGCTATAGCAATTTCGTCGCCGCGCGCCGGGCGACGGGCTATATCTGCACTACCTTGAGACCGGTCGTCGATGCTGAGGTCTGCTTGGCATTTGGATGACCGGAATCGGCCTCACAGCGTGTGTTCGCCGAGCGGCCGGGAAAGACCGGAACCGCTGCGTTGCGGGCCTTTGCTCTGCTACGAAGCTGGCGTTCGGCAGTTCGGCGTCTGCAATTGAGGTCAGTAACACCGGCCGCGGGGTGGATGAGACCGCTGAGATCCTATCTAGGTTGGATCGCCCGCCTGATCCGATCTGCGTAGGTTGTCAATGTGGGCACCATCGCGACGACTTCCTCGAGTGTGCGTCGACTCTTCGGCGCAGAAATCGTGAGCGCCGCCACGACCTGGCCATCTGTGCCCTGTATGGGTACTGCGGCGCCGACGACGCCTACGATGTACTCGGACTCGTTGGCCGCATAACCTTGGTTCTTCACCTTTCGGAGGCGCTCGAGAAGCCCCTTCGGTTCGGTGACGGTCTTGGGCGTCAGCGGCTCCCAGGGGCCGGAGGCCATGAACTTTGCGAGTTCATCGGGCGGCAACGCTGCAAGAAAGACCTGACCGCTGGACGTGCAGTGCAGCGGCGCCTTTTGCCCAGCCTGGAACTGCAGCGTGAGCGGCGACTGGCCCATGACGCTGGCGATGTACTCGACCTCGCCAAATGACATCAGCGCCAACCCACAGGTCTCTCCGGTCTTCTGCGCAACGGCGGTCAGCAGCGCTTGGATCGGAGCGTAGACGATCGTAGAGCTCAGGATCGAGGTCGCCAATCCAACCAGCTTGGGCGCTACCGCGTACTTACCTTTGACTGGCATCTTTTGAAGCAACTGCAGTTCCTCCAGCGAGGCGATCATCCGGTGGGCCGTAGGCCTGGGCAAATCGAGGAGGTAGACGATGTCTGCTGCGGAGATCATGCCCATCTTGGCCGCCAGGTTGAGGACGGCGAACAGCCGTTCGACGGGTGTTCCTACGACAGCTGTCGAAGCTTTCTTAGCCTTCCTGGTCGATGTGCTCATGACCGGATTATTGGGGACTCTATCGACGTCCTGGAACTGCATAGCGATTCTTCAGTATGGCGACGAGTTGCGACGTGATCGAGCAAAGCACCATGTAAATCACGGCGACCGCCAGGTACATCTCGACAAGGCGCCCATCACGTTGGGCGATCTTCGACGCCGCGCCCAGCAGATCGGTCACGGAAAGCACGTACACCAGCGACGTGTCCTGAAACAGGATGATCGTCTGCGTGAGCAGGATCGGACTGACCACCCGCAGGACTGCGGGAGGATGATCAGCCGATAGGTTTGCCACGTGGACATTCCCAACGCTCGGCAAGCGCCATACTGCCCCTTTGCTATCGACTTGAACCCGGCGCGGATGATCTCGGCGTAGTAGGCGGCCTCGAACAATGTGAACGTCACGAAGGCCGTCCATACAGGTCCGATTTGCACCGGCCTTGAAGCTCCTGTCATCCACATCAGTACGAGCGGCATGAGGAAGAAGAACCAGAAGAGCACCATGATCAGCGGCACTGAGCGAATCAGCGTGATGTACGCGCTTGCGAGTTGCGATGCCACCGGGACTTCAAGGTGCCGCACAAGTGCCAAGCCGATACCGAGTACCAACCCTCCGACGAAGCCGACCGCGGTAAGCTCCAGCGAGAACACCAACCCTTTGAGCAGGAATGGGTAGGCCTGCGCAATGACGGAGAAATCGAAGTGATTCATGGCTTTGCGGCCTCCTTCCTCAGCAAGAAGAAGCGGCGCCGCGCGATCGTGAGTTCCGAGCCAGGCGTGCGAAGGCGCCGTTCCAAGCCATGCATGATTGCGTAGACGAAGAGAGCGAGCAGCAGATAGAGAAGGGTTGCCGCGCCAAAGGCTTGGAACGTCTTGAAGGTGAACTCGTTGATCTGTCGAGCTTGCGCGGTGAGTTCGAGAAACCCGATGGTTAGTGCTACGGACGTGTTCTTGAAGATGCCCATCACCTCGCTGGTCAGCGTAGGCATGATGATTCGCAGCGCCTGCGGAAGCAGGATCGTGCGATACACCCGCAGCTCGCTCATGCCAAGTGCCCTCGCTGCTGAGCGCTGGCCGTAGGGCAACGCCTCAATACCCGCTTTGACTTGCTCGGCCACGCGCGCTCCGGTGTAGAGCGAAAGCGCGATGAGGGCCGGAACGAACGCACCCCAGGGGGGCGGCATCTTCTTCATCGCGCTGCCTAGATCGGCTGGTAGCAGTTCCGGCAGTACGAAATACCAAAGGAACATCTGGACGATGATTGGAATATTGCGGAAGACCTCCACATAGAGCCGCGCGGCCAGCGCTATGCCCCGGTTGGAGGATGTCCGGCAGCATCCGACCAGCACCCCTAAGACGAAGGCAAGACACCAGCCTGCCAGCGCCAGAGCCACCGTCCAAGCCAAACCATTGAGCAGCCAGTCGAGGTAGAGCTCCTCTCCGTCCTGGACTGTTTCGAAAAGGACTTCGAACACGTCGAGCTCCGGTCAGTTGCAGATGGTTCTTCAGTCAATCTTGTCGCTGGGCGCCTTGACTCGCTCCTTCAGCTTCTCCGTCATCGGAAAGGCGAGGCTGAGTTTGCGCGGCGGGATTGGGGACTCAAACCACTTCTTGTAGAGCCTGTCGTACTCGCCGCTCTTCATCAGGTTCCCGACTACGCCGTCGACGACGGCCTTGAACGCTGGATCGTCCTTGCGCAGCATCAAGCCGTAATAGATATTGTCGAAGCCGCCGGGCACGAGGGCAAACGATGTCGAGCTGCGGGAGTTGGCCTTCTCGCCCGCCAGCAGGATGTCGTCTTCGAGCCAGGCTACAGCACGGTTGCTGTCGAGCGTGAGCATCGATTCGCCATGGTCCTTGGCCGCGATCGTCACCAGCTCCATCTTCTGCTCTTCGTTGAACTTGCGCGCGAAGCCGACGACGTTGGAGCCTTGCGTGACCACGATGGTCTTGCCCTTGAGGTCCGTGGGCTTCTTCACGCCGGAGTCCACGCGCACCAGCCAAAGCGGCTGGCTGACGAAGGTAGCAACGGAAAAAGCGACCTGCTTCTGCCGCGCCGCATTGTCCGCGGTGCCACCGCACTCGACGTCAATAGTGCCGTTCACGACCAGCGGGATGCGATTCGACGAGTTGACCGCCACGTACTTGACTTCGAGCCTGGGCAGGTTCAGCTGCTGCTTCACCTTGTCCACGATGGCCGCGCACAGGTCCATCGAGATGTCGATTCGCTCGACGCCGGTCTTCTGAATGAGACCGATCGAGCTCGACAGGGCATGCAGATCCGGAAGGTTGTAGTTGCCGAACTCGAAGCGACCCGCATCCTTGCGCGGTGCAAGATCGTCAGGCCGCGCTATGTAGGGCGGCCTCAACTCTGAAGTGCAACACCTCATCGCCTAAGGTGTGCACATGAATGAACGAACAAGGTACCAGCAGCTTCAACCCGAGGACCGGATGACGATGGCAAGCATGCGTCAGCAGGGTTCGAGCATGCGGGCCATGGCCCGCATGCTCGGGCGCTCGGCGTCCACCATCAGCCGGGAGTTGGGGCGCAACACGCTGGCCGAGTTGCCCTATGCCTCGCACTCGGCGCAGGTGAGCAGCCAGGGGCGGCGCCACGCCGCTCGTGCGCTACGCAAGCTCGACATGCAGGGGGTCGGCTGGGGCGTGGTGCTCACCCTGCTGGACTGGAGGTGGTCGCCCCAGCAGATCGCGGGTACCCTCAAGCGTGTCTTCCCCCACGAGCCCGAGCGCCACGTGTCCCACGAGACCATCTACAACGCCATCTACGCGCAGCCGCGCGGCGAGCTTCGACGTCAGCTCATTGCCTGCCTGCGCCGCGGGCGCAGCACGCGCATGCCACGCACCCGAGGCGATGATCGCCGTGGCCAGATCCCGGACATGGTCAGCATCCACGTGCGCCCTCCCGAGGTGGACGACCGGGTGATGCCGGGGCACTGGGAGGGCGATTTCATCAAGGGCGCGGGCAACAAGTCTTCGGTGGGCGTGCTGGTCGAGCGCACCAGCCGTCTGGTGCTGCTGGCCAAGATGGACGACGCCACGGCCGCCTCTGCGCTCGCGGGCTTCTCTGCCAAGCTGAATTCGATTGCCGAGCCGCTGCGCCAGAGCCTGACCTACGACCAGGGCAAGGAGATGTCGCGCCACGCTGACCTGGCCACACAGACCGGCGTGAAAGTCTACTTCTGCGACCCGCACAGCCCTTGGCAGCGTGGCACCTGCGAGAACACCAACGGGCTGCTGCGCCAGTACCTGCCCAAGGGCACCGACCTGAGCGTGTTCAGCCAGGACGAACTCGACGCGATCGCCGACAGCATGAACAACCGGCCACGCGCCACGCATGCGTGGCACTCGCCCCTGGAAGTGTTCGCACGAACACTCGCCTCGGCCCATCAACCCTCAGCCTCGATCCACTGACTCAAGTCTGTTGCGCTTCAGACTTGAAACCGCCTAGTCTTCGGGGGGATTCGCCAGGCTGCTCATTGCCAGGTACGCCGGTTGAAGCTCATCGAGGCCGGCCTTCAAGTAGAGGATGCCCAGGCCCTGGGGTACCAGCAAACCCTTGTGGCAGCCGGCGGCGAGCACAGAAACGCCCAGCTTCTTGACGTCGACCGGAACCACGCCGACGGACTGCATCGCATCGACAACCAGGTAGATGCCCTTTTGCGCGCACAGGCGGCCGATGCTGGCGATATCGTGCCGCTGGCCAGCATGGAAGGTCACGTGAGACAGCGAGATCACCTTGGTCGTGGCGTCGATGAAGCGCTCGAAGGTTTCCGCGGTCGCGATTTCATCGTCTGCCACATTCACGAAGCGTACCTCCACGCCCTTGCGCTTGAGGTTGAGCCAGGCATAGGCGTTGTTCGGATGGTCGCCTTCGAGCATGAGGACCGTGTCCCCGCTCGCGAGCGGAACGGCATTGGCGGCGATGTTCAGTCCTTCAGACGTGTTCTTGGTGAAGGCGATCTCGCTGGGCGACGCGTTGAGCAGTGCAGCAACGTCCTCGCGAGCACGCTCCACGCGACGCATCCATACCGGCTTCGGCCCGGCCATTTCGTTGCCTTCGGCGAGAAATTCCGCGAGTGCCTGGCGGACGCAAGTCGCCATCGGCGTCTGGTGCGCGGAGTCCAGGTAGAGCATCCGCTTGGTGACAGGAAACTCCTGGCGGATGGAGTCGAGTTCGAGAGTGGCGGACATGGCTTCCTCTGACCTTGCCCCTGAAAAAC
>NZ_JAGGNV010000072.1 GCF_018614955.1 Variovorax paradoxus | reverse complement strand
AATCGAAGGCTCCGCTCAAGACGGCGGGCTGCTGGGGATCCTGAAGGGATTCGAGGTGGCGAGGCTGGGGTGAGTGGGGTGGGGAAGGAAGAAGAGAAGATAAAAAATCTTCCAAAAAGTTTGGCGGTTCTTCAAAAACCGTGTGATAATTTAAGGCTTCGCTGATCGCAGCGAAGGTGGTGCGAAGCAGAGATGTTTTGCACTGGGATCGTTAAAAACATACAGCCGATAAGCGTGGGCGTTTGAGGCGAGTGGCCAAGTTCTTCGGAACGAAGTCGCAAGACTTTAAACGCTCATGAGAATAGAAGTGAAGTTCACTTCAATTCCGTTTTTATGAGTTTGCCTCGAGAGAGGCGAAAAAAATCAAGATCGAACTATAGAGTTTGATCCTGGCTCAGATTGAACGCTGGCGGCATGCCTTACACATGCAAGTCGAACGGCAGCACGGGAGCAATCCTGGTGGCGAGTGGCGAACGGGTGAGTAATACATCGGAACGTGCCCAATCGTGGGGGATAACGCAGCGAAAGCTGTGCTAATACCGCATAAGATCTACGGATGAAAGCAGGGGACCGCAAGGCCTTGCGCGAATGGAGCGGCCGATGGCAGATTAGGTAGTTGGTGAGGTAAAGGCTCACCAAGCCTTCGATCTGTAGCTGGTCTGAGAGGACGACCAGCCACACTGGGACTGAGACACGGCCCAGACTCCTACGGGAGGCAGCAGTGGGGAATTTTGGACAATGGGCGCAAGCCTGATCCAGCCATGCCGCGTGCAGGATGAAGGCCTTCGGGTTGTAAACTGCTTTTGTACGGAACGAAAAGGTTCTTTCTAATAAAGAGAGCTCATGACGGTACCGTAAGAATAAGCACCGGCTAACTACGTGCCAGCAGCCGCGGTAATACGTAGGGTGCAAGCGTTAATCGGAATTACTGGGCGTAAAGCGTGCGCAGGCGGTGATGTAAGACAGTTGTGAAATCCCCGGGCTCAACCTGGGAACTGCATCTGTGACTG
The DNA here is from genome assembly GCF_018614955.1 of Variovorax paradoxus. Lineage (GTDB taxonomy): Bacteria > Pseudomonadota > Gammaproteobacteria > Burkholderiales > Burkholderiaceae_C > Variovorax > Variovorax paradoxus_J. The sequence continues at coordinate 4,641 of NZ_JAGGNV010000072.1, read as the reverse complement.
CATCGCTGGAGTACGGTAGAGGGGGATGGAATTCCGCGTGTAGCAGTGAAATGCGTAGATATGCGGAGGAACACCGATGGCGAAGGCAATCCCCTGGACCTGTACTGACGCTCATGCACGAAAGCGTGGGGAGCAAACAGGATTAGATACCCTGGTAGTCCACGCCCTAAACGATGTCAACTGGTTGTTGGGTCTTCACTGACTCAGTAACGAAGCTAACGCGTGAAGTTGACCGCCTGGGGAGTACGGCCGCAAGGTTGAAACTCAAAGGAATTGACGGGGACCCGCACAAGCGGTGGATGATGTGGTTTAATTCGATGCAACGCGAAAAACCTTACCCACCTTTGACATGTACGGAATTTGCCAGAGATGGCTTAGTGCTCGAAAGAGAACCGTAACACAGGTGCTGCATGGCTGTCGTCAGCTCGTGTCGTGAGATGTTGGGTTAAGTCCCGCAACGAGCGCAACCCTTGTCATTAGTTGCTACATTTAGTTGGGCACTCTAGTGAGACTGCCGGTGACAAACCGGAGGAAGGTGGGGATGACGTCAAGTCCTCATGGCCCTTATAGGTGGGGCTACACACGTCATACAATGGCTGGTACAAAGGGTTGCCAACCCGCGAGGGGGAGCTAATCCCATAAAACCAGTCGTAGTCCGGATCGCAGTCTGCAACTCGACTGCGTGAAGTCGGAATCGCTAGTAATCGTGGATCAGAATGTCACGGTGAATACGTTCCCGGGTCTTGTACACACCGCCCGTCACACCATGGGAGCGGGTTCTGCCAGAAGTAGTTAGCCTAACCGCAAGGAGGGCGATTACCACGGCAGGGTTCGTGACTGGGGTGAAGTCGTAACAAGGTAGCCGTATCGGAAGGTGCGGCTGGATCACCTCCTTTCTGGAAACAAGCCACTTAAATTGAACGCCCACACTTATCGGTTGTTGGAAGATGTCGAGTCTTCGACATGGGTCTGTAGCTCAGCTGGTTAGAGCACCGTCTTGATAAGGCGGGGGTCGTTGGTTCGAGCCCAACTAGACCCACCATTCCTTCCGATAGTCTCGTGAGGACCCGGGGGATTAGCTCAGCTGGGAGAGCACCTGCTTTGCAAGCAGGGGGTCGTCGGTTCGATCCCGTCATCCTCCACCAATTTACCGGTAGTTTGAAATTCAACACCAAAGAGGCTTTGTGCGCGAGCATGAGGCTTCTTTGTTGTTGATCGAGATCTCTTGATCAATCGGCTGTTCTTTAAAAATTCATAGAGTCGAATCAGCGTTGCTGATGGAAACCGCACATTCGTAAAGGTTTAGTGCGGACCGTGCCATCAGCGACATGAATTTTTGATTGCGTCAAATGAACTTCAATTTCGAGTCAAATCGAAAGTATGAAGACGGCATAACGCGTCAGGTGAAAGACCTGACACATTCCTTGAAACGATTTTGGTTTCTGTGAAGAAACGTCAAAGTTATAGGGTCAAGTGAATAAGAGCATGTGGTGGATGCCTTGGCGATGATAGGCGACGAAGGACGTGATAGCCTGCGATAAGCTTCGGGGAGCTGGCAAATTAGCTTTGATCCGGAGATTTCCGAATGGGGAAACCCACCGAAAGGTATCGCATGATGAATACATAGTCATGCGAGGCGAACCGGGTGAACTGAAACATCTCAGTAGCTCGAGGAAAAGACATCAACCGAGATTCCGAAAGTAGTGGCGAGCGAAATCGGAAGAGCCTGTTAGTGATAGCACAAGACTTAACGGAACAGCTTGGAAAGGCTGGCCATAGCGGGTGATAGCCCCGTACGTGAAAAGACCTGTGTGGTACTGAGCTAACGACAAGTAGGGCGGGACACGAGAAATCCTGTCTGAATATGGGGGGACCATCCTCCAAGGCTAAATACTCATCATCGACCGATAGTGAACTAGTACCGTGAGGGAAAGGCGAAAAGAACCCCGGGAGGGGAGTGAAATAGATCCTGAAACCGCATGCTTACAAAAAGTAGGAGCCCGCAAGGGTGACTGCGTACCTTTTGTATAATGGGTCAGCGACTTACATTCAGTGGCAAGGTTAACCGAATAGGGAAGCCGTAGAGAAATCGAGTCCGAATAGGGCGTCCAGTCGCTGGGTGTAGACCCGAAACCAAGTGATCTATCCATGGCCAGGATGAAGGTGCCGTAACAGGTACTGGAGGTCCGAACCGACTAGTGTTGCAAAACTAGCGGATGAGCTGTGGATAGGGGTGAAAGGCTAAACAAACTTGGAAATAGCTGGTTCTCTCCGAAAACTATTTAGGTAGTGCCTCAAGTATTACCGTCGGGGGTAGAGCACTGTTTTGGCTAGGGGGTCATGGCGACTTACCAAACCAAGGCAAACTCCGAATACCGACGAGTACAGCTTGGGAGACAGAGCACCGGGTGCTAACGTCCGGACTCAAGAGGGAAACAACCCAGACCGCCAGCTAAGGTCCCTAAAATTGGCTAAGTGGGAAACGAAGTGGGAAGGCTAAAACAGTCAGGATGTTGGCTTAGAAGCAGCCATCATTTAAAGAAAGCGTAATAGCTCACTGATCGAGTCGTCCTGCGCGGAAGATGTAACGGGGCTAAGCCAGTTACCGAAGCTGCGGATTTGCAATTTATTGCAAGTGGTAGGAGAGCGTTCTGTAAGCCTGTGAAGGTGCGTTGTAAAGCGTGCTGGAGGTATCAGAAGTGCGAATGCTGACATGAGTAGCGTTAAAGGGGGTGAAAAGCCCCCTCGCCGTAAGCGCAAGGTTTTCTACGCAACGTTCATCGGCGTAGAGTGAGTCGGCCCCTAAGGCGAGGCAGAGATGCGTAGCTGATGGGAAACAGGTCAATATTCCTGTACCGATGTGTAGTGCGATGTGGGGACGGATCTTAATAGGTCATCCGGGTGTTGGATATCCCGGTTTAGTTGGAAGTAGGCGATGGGTAGGCAAATCCGCCCGTCATATACCGAGGCCAACGATCGAGCCAGCTTGCTGGTGAAGTGACTGAACGAGGTTCCAGGAAAAGCCACTAAGCTTCAGCTACACACGACCGTACCGCAAACCGACACTGGTGCGCGAGATGAGTATTCTAAGGCGCTTGAGAGAACTCAGGAGAAGGAACTCGGCAAATTGACACCGTAACTTCGGAAGAAGGTGTGCCCTATTAGTGTGAAGTGAACAACGGAGCATGAATGGGTTGCAAAAAATCGGTGGCTGCGACTGTTTATTAAAAACACAGCACTCTGCAAACACGAAAGTGGACGTATAGGGTGTGACGCCTGCCCGGTGCTGGAAGATTAAATGATGGGGTGCAAGCTCTTGATTGAAGTCCCAGTAAACGGCGGCCGTAACTATAACGGTCCTAAGGTAGCGAAATTCCTTGTCGGGTAAGTTCCGACCTGCACGAATGGCGTAACGATGGCCACACTGTCTCCTCCTGAGACTCAGCGAAGTTGAAATGTTTGTGATGATGCAATCTCCCCGCGGAAAGACGGAAAGACCCCATGAACCTTTACTGTAGCTTTGTATTGGACTTTGAACAGATCTGTGTAGGATAGGTGGGAGGCTTTGAAGCAGGGTCGCTAGATCTTGTGGAGCCAACGTTGAAATACCACCCTGGTGTGTTTGAGGTTCTAACCTAGGTCCATTATCTGGATCGGGGACAGTGCATGGTAGGCAGTTTGACTGGGGCGGTCTCCTCCCAAAGCGTAACGGAGGAGTTCGAAGGTACGCTAGTTACGGTCGGACATCGTGACGATAGTGCAATGGCATAAGCGTGCTTAACTGCGAGACTGACAAGTCGAGCAGATGCGAAAGCAGGACATAGTGATCCGGTGGTTCTGTATGGAAGGGCCATCGCTCAACGGATAAAAGGTACTCTGGGGATAACAGGCTGATACCGCCCAAGAGTTCATATCGACGGCGGTGTTTGGCACCTCGATGTCGGCTCATCTCATCCTGGGGCTGTAGCCGGTCCCAAGGGTATGGCTGTTCGCCATTTAAAGAGGTACGTGAGCTGGGTTTAAAACGTCGTGAGACAGTTTGGTCCCTATCTTCCGTGGGCGCTGCAGATTTGAGGAAGCCTGCTCCTAGTACGAGAGGACCGGAGTGGACACACCTCTGGTGTATCGGTTGTCACGCCAGTGGCATTGCCGAGTAGCTAAGTGTGGAAGAGATAACCGCTGAAAGCATCTAAGCGGGAAACTCGTTTCAAGATGAGATCTGCCGGGGCCTCGAGCCCCCTGAAGAGTCGTTCAAGACCAGGACGTTGATAGGTCGGGTGTGGAAGCGCAGTAATGCGTTAAGCTAACCGATACTAATTGCTCGTGCGGCTTGACCCTATAACTTTGATCCGATCCCTCAAAAGATCGCGAATTCAAGGTGTTATGCCAAGTTGACGCATTCAAAACACTCAAGCTGATTCCAAACTCTATGAATTCGTTGTATTGACCCAGTCAGTACAGCAACCCTTTATGCCTGATGACCATAGCGAGGTGGTCCCACTCCTTCCCATCCCGAACAGGACAGTGAAACGCCTCAGCGCCGATGATAGTGCGGGTTCCCGTGTGAAAGTAGGTCATCGTCAGGCTCTTACAGCCCCAAAAAGCCCAACCTCCTCAGGTTGGGCTTTTTGCTTTGGGGTG
>NZ_JAGGNV010000071.1 GCF_018614955.1 Variovorax paradoxus | reverse complement strand
GGCCAACAGGGGCAAGATCAGGCTCGGAACGAAACCGTGAAGACCTGGCTCCCAAAAGAGGACTCGCTTGACGTGCTACTCGATAAGAGGAGTGACGACAAGGTCCTCGCTGACCCGAGCGGCTACGCGATCCGCGTTGCGTACCAAACCCCCATCTCCATGGTGTTCAAGTCGAAGGACGCCGCTGAAGCGTTGGCGAACACCTTTGAAGACGCGCTCGTCTACGAGAATGCGGGACTGTTCGCGAAGCTTGATGGTCACGGGCTCATCGCGAAGTTTCGCGACGCGCTGACCAATTCTGCGGACCTCGCTCAGTTGGCAGAGGAGGCATCCAAAGCCCTGAAGAACGGAGCCAAGGCAGAGTTTGCGCTCGACATCCTTTTCAGTGAGGAAGTTGACCAGTTGATGGTGCCAAACTACATCCATGAAGGGTTGGTCTGGCTTACCGAACAACTGAAGCGCAAGGAAGAGGATGTCCTCGGGAAAGTGGGAGCCAAGGCATGAGTGCACCCGAAGCTGCGGCGTTTGACGATGACATCGATGCGCCAGTCGATGATGAGATCAGGAAATGTCTTGATCTTGATGCACCGCAAAGCTTCTTCCTGTTTGCCGGGGCCGGTTCCGGGAAAACGAGATCTCTGGTGTCGGCGCTCCAGTATGTGCGCGACAAGTTCGGTGAATCGCTGCGGCTCACAGGGCAGCGTGTTGGCGTCATCACCTACACAAACGCAGCGAGCGAGGAGATCAAGCGCCGTTTGGCCTTTGATCCGACCATCGACGTGTCAACGATCCACAGCTTCGCATGGTCTCTGATTGATGGACTCAACCGCGATATCCGCGAATGGCTTCGTACGGACATTGCCGCAGACATCGCCCAGCTTCAGGTAGACGAGGCCAAAGGTCGAAAAGGCACTGCGGCGTCAATCACTCGTATCAGCAAGATTGCCTCGAAAACGAAGCGCCTCCAGAACCTGGACAGCGTCAAACGTTTTGTGTATAGCCCGACCGGCGAGCACCGTGGGCGGGATTCGCTGAATCATGCAGAGGTGATTCAGCTTACGTCGTACTTCCTGCGGACGAAGCCTGCCATGCAGAGCATTCTGGTGGGCCGCTATCCGATCCTACTGATCGACGAAAGTCAGGATACCAATAAGCACCTGATAGACGCGCTGTTCGCCGTTCAGGCACAGCACAAGGAAGGCTTTGTGCTTGGTCTTCTGGGTGACATGATGCAACGCATCTACAGCGATGGTAAGGATGGGCTTGGCAGTGCTCTGCCTGCCGACTGGGCAACGCCGGGAAAGCAGATGAACCATCGCTGTCCCAAGCGTGTCGTGACGCTGATCAACAAGGTGCGCAGTTCCACGGACAAGCAGGTGCAACTGCCACGATCCGACAGCATTGAGGGCTGTGTCCGAATTTTCATTCTTTCCAGTGATACCGCCGACAAGCCTGCTGCCGAACAGGCGATTGCACAGCACATGGCGAAGGTTGCCGCTGACGAGAAGTGGCAAGCGCTGGAGACATGCAAAAGCCTTACGCTGGAGCATCGAATGGCCGCGAGTCGCATGGGCTTTCTGGACATGTTTGTTCCGCTCTACGAAGTTGAAAGCTGGCGCACGAATCTGCTGGGCGGCTCTCTGCCTGCGGTTCGCTTCTTTTCCGATGAAGTGCTTCCTTTGGTCAAGGCGCGACTTCGCGAAGACCGGTTTGCAGTTGCACGCATTGTCAGAGGCCTCTCGCCGCTCTTGTCCGCTGAAGCCTTGCGCAAGGCTGAAGACCAGCAGGCGCAGCTCAAGCTGGCATCCACCGCCATCGACGATCTCATGGCGCTGTTCAAGGACGGCGCTGACCCATCGCTTGCCGAGGTGCTGCGCTCGATAGCAGATAGCAACCTCTTGTTGATCCCGGATGCGCTACTGCCGAATGCGGTGCGCGACAAAGCCGTCGACGCCGAAGAGGTGCCTGCGGATGCGAACGAGGTTGACCGACAGAGCGAGCGTGCGGCAGCAATAGACAAATATCTCCTGGCATCGTTCTCACAGATCGATCGATTTGCTGCTTATGTATCGGGCAAGGCTCACTTCGACACACATCAGGGGGTAAAGGGGCTGGAGTTCGATCGCGTCATGGTCATCATGGACGACAAAGAGGCACGGGGCTTTATGTTCAAGTACGAGAACCTCTTTGGCGGCAAGGGTATCGGCGATCCGTCTGTTGAAGGTGTGCGGCGGCTCTTCTATGTGACGTGTAGTCGGGCTCGCCAGAGCCTTGCACTCGTGGCATACACGGAGTCGCCCGAGCGCGTTCAAAAGTTCGTCCTTGATGCGAACTGGTTCGCGGCCGACGAGATCGTCATGGGTGTGCCGACACCTTAGTCAAATCCACCCTGGGTCTTCTTGTCTTTGGGAGGATTGGGATCGTTGCCGTAGTTGTCACTGTCGCGGATCGTGTCGTCCTTGCAGTGAACCACTACTTCGACGCAGGCTAAGGGAGCGGTGCCCCGCAGAGATCGTCACGCTCGCCGCCTTGGCATTAGGCGCTGCAGCGGTCAAACCTTCCGATAGATATACCTAACGGGCGAGCACTAAATGAGTTTCCAGGACGAACCAAAGAACCCGCGACTATCGATCAACAACAAGTACAAGCGCAGGCTAAATTCGCTCTCGCTCGCGGTCTCAGATTTTCTCTTTCACGCCGAAATGAAGCTTGATCCGGCGGTTGCTGGACGAATCTACAAGCGCGCCGAGATTGAGGAGATTGTTGCGAAATGCCAGGAACTGGCCGCGCTGCTGCCCGACCCGGCGGACGCGATGATTGGCCCCCCGGTTCGTGAGGATCTCCTGGACATCTTGGAGCAGACGAAGGATGACACCACCGCACTGATCGCAGAGGCGGAGGCATTCTTTAAGAATCTCTCCGCCGACGAATGGGAGGAGCTGCGGAGCGAGTACAACAAGCCCGCGGGACCCGCGAAGTGAAGCAGTCCCTGCCTCACTGGGACTGATGCACCGGCCTTTCACTATGAGCGGAGAGGCGGCACGATGTGAGTCGATGTTCCAAAGGGCGCAGCGCGCTGCGCCGGTGGCTAGTTCTTCTTGTCTTTCGGGGGGTTTGGATCGTTGCCGTAGCTGTCGCTGTCGCGGATCGTGCCATCCTTGCGATGAATCACGACCTCGACGTGGTCCCGCTTCGCCTGATCGCGCGCTTTGTCGATGGCGGCCTTCTGGGTGTCGACGACAACCCCGGCACGCTCCGCGCCTTCCTTCTTCGTGGCCCACCCGTCCTTGTGCGGTACGACGTGAATGTCTTTCTTGGTCATTTGCGAATTCCCTCATGTGAGCTCACGACACGAAGCTGGGGCGGCTTACCTGTTCTGGTCTTGCCCCCGCCGCTGAGCCCCGTGAGTGCGAGCCCAAACACAAGTTGATCCAGCTCCTCGACAGGGACGCACAGATCGCTGGCGATGTCGCCCTTGGAAATGCTTTCATCCCGCAAGGCCGCGAAGACCTTTTGGAGAATCTGAGAGGCTTCGCGCTGCCCTTCGTCGGGTTCGCTCTTGCGATACCCGCGAGACGACAGCTCGATGTAGAGCGACTGATAGTGCCAGTCGCTGAGCACACCGACCGTGTGCAGCCGGTAGGTCAGCGCTGCGACCGAAACGCTCCAGTACTTCTTGAGCTTGATCAGATGATCGATGGTGGCCATGCGCGGCGCATAGGCCAGGACGCTGGCGCGCGGCATCAGGAAGGCCGAGGCAAAAGTGTTCGCCTCGCGCTCGGCTTCGCGGCCCTGCGGCGAGCCGTGGCGATGCAAGACCAGGTGCCCAAGCTCGTGCGCGGCATCGAAGCGACTGTGTTCGGCGGACTTCTTCGTGTTCAGGAACACGAAGGGCGTGCTCTGCCGCCACATCGAAAACGCATCGACCTCGGCGGCGTCGACCGACAGCGAGAAGACACGGACGCCCTTCGACTCGAGGAGGTGGACCATGTTCTTGACCGGTAGCTCACCGAGGCCCCATTGTTGGCGCAGCACGCGCGCCGCAGCCTCGGGGTCATCCTCGCGGCTCAGGTCGGGCAGATCCTGCGTCGGCAGCTCGAAGCGCGCCTCGATCCAGCCGTTCAGCATCAGGGCGATGGCACCGGCACCGAGCGCGGTGTCGCGCTGCCCGGCGGTCATCTTCGAGAGGGCGCGAAAGCTGGCGATATCCGGCGTCGGTTCGTCCAGGTCATCCCCAAAGAAGAACTCTTCGGGGAAGCCGAGGACCGAGGAGAGTTTGGCCAGGCGATCATCGTCCGGGCTGAACTCACCCTTCTCGTAGGCCGAGATCGAGCGTGGCTCTACGCCGATCGCTGCAGCCAGCTTGATCATCGTGAGCCCGCGCCTTTTGCGAGCCAGGGTGAGCCGTGACGGGTTGAATAGTGCGTTCTCAATCATGCTCGACGCTTAACGTCGACATTGATGTCCGGCTGATGTGGCGGCGAGGGCGGGGTGATCTCCAGGAGGTCCGGATCGGTCGGGATTGCGCCCAGGATGATCCGCTCCTGCCAGCCATCCACGCGGCCATCCGGGCCCATCGATGTCGGCAAGGACAATTCGCAGCGCACTTCGCCCTGCGCGCGGTGAACCAGAAGAATCCACGTCATGCGCGGTTCATCGGATGCTGCCGGGCGCGCCGCTGGCGGCACTTCGACCGGCGGGAAGATGAGGTCGAGCTGCATCTGGTTGCCGGTTACCGCGCTGGCGGTGCTCGGCCCCTTGGAGGACTTGGTCGTCGGCTGGAACTCGGCGCGGCCCGTGGCATCGTCGCCGGTCGCTACCGCGATCGCCACCGCGCCCGCCGCATTGATCACCAGTGAATAGTTGTTGTCGTCGGACCGGTCCCAGCCTTCGGGCAGCAAATATTCGCGCAGTCCGCGCACCATGGTCGCCCAGGCGTTGAAGCCGGGGAAGAGCGGGGGATCGTTCGGGGTGCTGGACGCAAAGGCCACATAGCCGCGCTTCACGATCTCGGCGAGCCGAGACTCCTCCAGCCCGAGCCGCGCCAGGCGGCTGTCAACGTCTTCGGTCTCGATATGGGTCTGCGTCACTTCAGGGTTCCTTTTCTGCGTCTCGCGGCCAACTTCCGGTTTTTATACCTCAAGTAAGGGAGAAAAACAAGAAGTTGAGAGGCGTCCCGCCGTTTTATCCACAGCGGGCGTTCACGGCTGCCGCCGTTGGCTGAGGCACGGCGCATCAAGCTCGACATTGATGGAGCTGAGGTCAGTCAGTCCCACCCGAGTTGCTCCGCGATCAGCTTTCGATACGGCGTGTCGATCTGCGCGGGGGCTCTGCGGACGTACTTTTCCGCTTCGGCGCGTTCTTCGCCAGCAAGCCCGCGCAGGTGAGCGACGATGGCCTCGCCTGGCGGCATGATTCCCCGGCGTGCCTTGCCGCTGAAACCGCAAGGCAGGTTTGTCCAGACGACTCCCGCCAGTCCTTTAGATTCCGCCCATGCGGCGATCGTTTCCGCCTCTCCACCGTGCGACTTGCCGCTCCACTTGTCCCAATACCCGATCTCGGTCTCGATCCATTCGGGACTTGCCGGGGGATGCTCGCGCACGCCAAGTTGCCGTCGTGCTGTCGCAACATCTACGGCTTCGGCGATCGCCCAAAGCGTCTGCACCCTCGGCGTGTCCTTGCAGATCACCAGCGTGATCCTGCTCCCGCCAGATTCCCGCGCGAACTCGACCGGCAGCGATGGACCGTTCTCACGCCATCCGCTCAGAAGCGGCAGGTCGCGTGAGTCGTCCCAGACGAGAGAGCCCCAGCCGATGCACGCAATACGGTTTTCTTCCTTGTTCATGGGACGTTGATACCACGCGGCTCGGGCTCGCGCCAGCGACGTTGTCGCTGCTCGCGCATATGCCGCCCTTATGATCTCCCGGCCGAAACCGACCTCGGCGTGCTCTGCAACTCAACAGTCTTCGCTCATGGGCCTTCGCATCAATTACGTCCTCATCGATTACGAGAGCGTTCAGCCCGAGGCGCTGTCCGTTTTGCATGAGGAGCATTTTCGGCTGATCGTCTTCGTTGGCGCGACGCAGGCCAAGGTCGCGTTCGAGACCGCCGCCGCGCTGCAGCGCATGGGTGAGCGTGCTTCGTACGTGAAGATTTCCGGCAGCGGCCCGAACGCACTGGACTTCCACATCGCCTTCTACATCGGTCAGCTCGCCCTGCAGGAGGGCAGCCCGTACTTCCACATCATCTCGAAGGACACCGGATTCGATCCGCTGATCCGGCATCTCAAGGACCGGAAGATCCTCGCCGCGCGCTGGCGCGACGTGACCGAAATTCGGCTGCTCAAGGCCTCCAACGCAAAATCGCCAGTCGAGAAGCTGGCGATCATCGTCGAGCACCTGAAGACGCGTGGCGCGGCGCGGCCTCGCAAGGTGAAGACGCTGATGAACACCATCGGCGCGCTCTTTCAGAAGCAGGTGGCCGAGGAGGAACTGTTCGCCCTTGTCGGCGAGCTTCAGGCGCAAGGCCTTGTTTCCGTCAGCGACACCAACGTCTCCTACAGCCTGCCGACCTGAAGGTCAGCCACGGTCACATCGTCACGACAAATTTCTGCGTTGAGACTCGGGCGTGGCCGACTCTCATGGCAGTAACGACCTCTCTTAGGCCTATGCTTCCGGACGACGGTGCCAGGTGGACGGGAACGCCACTCCGTGTGCGAATGACTTGAGCGAACTCAAGGCATATTGATAGTTGTGGTTGGTTTCTTGTTTTCGGCGTGCAAGGTCTTCGTAGTCGCGCATCGCGTATCGCGCTTTGCTCGGCTCATAGCCTCCAATGTCGGCTGAGCAAGACAACACGCTCTCGATCGTTCTCAGCAGAGATCGTGCCTGGCCGACGGTCTGCGCGAAGCCAAGTGGCGCATTATTTGTAGCCATGACCCACAGCTCCGCTTTCGCGGCTTCAAAGACAACCCTTATCGCCGCTACATGTGCTGCACCAGCATCGGCGATCTCTCGAAGGCGCGGCGTGAGATCGATCTCAGTCTCTTGCGCGTAGTAAGGCGAAACGTCCGGAGCCGGGGGCACGGCGTCCGGCACAAGCCACGTGTAGCTGAAGAAATCCCAGTAGGGGGCACGGGACATGCGCTCCGGGAGCGTTTGCTTCAGCCAAGCAATCGCGAGGCCGTCAGCGTCGCGTTCTGAGGCCAGGGATGCTTTCTCGATCTTGACCACGACATGAAACGACAGCTTCTCCTTGCCAAGCGACAACTCGTTCGCAATGCAGACGTTGATGGTGGCGGCATCGTTGGGATAGATGGTCTCGCCGCGCCAATCGCGCTCGAATAGTTGCTGTGGCACAGCGGTGTTGACGCGCAGAGTGGTCATGGGGCGACGTTCGCTGATGATTCCGATGCGGATTCAACCGGGCATTTGCCCGGTCTGCGTGTGGAGAGCCGGGATCGGCGTGCAGCGGTCAGAAGTAGGCGCGCTTCAGGCGCTGGCCCAGCGAGGCGATGCTAAATCCGATGACCATGAGCAGGGCTGCAGGGGCACAGCCAATGATGGATTCCGGAACGAACCAGGTCGGGATGGATGGATAGAGGTCAGCCAGGGTTTGCGGATTGACTACCTGCTTCCCGAAGCTCAGGGCGAACGCGCTGACGCCGGTCATCACATTGCCGATCGCGCCGAGCACAAGGAGGAACGCGCCCGTGAGCACGAGCTTGTTTCCAAGGCCGATGAGACGGCGGGGCTCGGTCACGAAGTATTCGTAGATCCGTTCAAACATGGTCTGGTCCTTTCGGGTCTGGCATCACGCCGACGCCTTTAAAACCCTACATCTAGGGGTTCCGTAGCCTTTTGAGGCCAGATATAGCGTACTGCAAATTCCGGGTTTGGGCGACCCGGGCTTTGCCCGACCGGGCTCTATGCGCGACGCGCACCGGGCCTGATTGTCCCGACCATGCGGTGAAACTTTCTCTCGCGACGGCCCCCACTGCAGCCATCTAAGCGGAGGAGTCCGTCAAGCTTGCGGGGCCGACTAAAACGGCCCAAATCGCACCTGAATGTTGTGGTGCGACGTGGCTACATGGACCACGCTTCTTGGTCAACGAAAAGATTAAGGCTCCGCATCGCTGGCAGCAATTCGCAGTCCGCAAATCTGCATCCGGTCGAGCCCGGGTCAACCTGTCCAGCCTTGTCCGCCTGATATGGAGCGTGTCCACAGCCTGTCTTAAGCATCGCAAGTAGCGCTCGGTAGCCGGGCTCCCATCCTGTGCAGATTGGGAAGGCGACGCGTAGATTGGCCAAGATTTGCATGCCGGAGTAGTCCAGGTCCCCGAAGAAGCTCACCGGCTGGGCGCCTGCGCCGTACAGCCAGTCGCCGAACGCATCGCACCCCGCGACATGCTCTCGGAAGTACAGCCGGCTGCCAGCGGGCTGACGCACACGCCGTGCGCCGCTCTTGAACCCCGAGGCGAACACCAGTGCAGTGCTGGCCCACGCGGACCCACGACCGTCGCACATTCGCTCAAAAGTGATAAGGTTTTCGACAAAGAGCACGTCTTCGAACCCACCGACCGGTACGCTGCACAGCAACTGAATCGGACCTTCCGTAAGCTGCCCATCCGTGGCCCCAAGCAGTCGCAGCAGTTCTTCGCGCGCATCAAGCACCTTGCTGCGGCCATGAAACGAGAGCGCCGACGCCTCCCGCAGATAGGTAGCGCGGCCGCTTGCGCACATAGCTCTCAAATTGGATAAACAACGCTCGGCATCCGAAAACTCCAGATGGTTCAGCGCCGTCAAAGGTGAGCGCAGCAGGTAGTCCAGCAACGCTGGCTTGTCCGCGACCTCGAAAGAATCCGAATCGCGCAGGTGTTCGACGAAGCGCCGGTTCCATGCCTCGCCCTTGGGAACGAAGCCGCACCAGGTCGCCAGGGCCTCGAAATCGAACAGCTCCAAGGCAGGATTTCGGTCGGTGAAGGTCTGAAAGGCGCGCGGCTTGTTCAGCCTGAGTCGAACCCAGCCGGAGGCGGTCAGCCCTTCAAGCAGCAACTCAATGCGGCCTACTTCGTTGGGGCCTGCGACGCCGTACAACTCCGGCAGGACCTTCGCGTCGAGCTTCAAGACTGCGTTGCGCTCGCCCACCGACGCATCGGCGCGCCTCAGGAGGGCCTCCGCCACTCGTAGGAGCAAAGGATGCTTGGCCGGCGCGCCCATCACCGGGCGTCCACTTCGACCACGATCGGCACCTCCGGCTCTGCAGCAGAATCCGCGATAGCCGGCACCTGCTTGTTCGCCAGTTCATAGTCTGCTCGCGCACCCAGTCGGGCCGCATGCGCGTGAGCGTCCCAGAGGTCGCCCAGAGCCTTGCGCTTGAGGTCCTTCTCCTGCACTTCACTGATGTGCAGCGTCTTTCCGCCCTTGACCGCTTCGATCTTCGAGAAGGTGTACTCCTTGTCGAACTCGGGCTTGATGGCTCCCGACTTCGACGTCGGCATCGCCACCAGCAACTGCATCCCCATGTTCGTCGCCAGGAACCGCAGAACCGCACGAGAACGCGACTCGTCCATCTTGGAGAACGCCTCGTCCGAAAGCATCAGCCGAAGTGCCGGCGCACCCTTGTCGCGGCCGAAGTGACCCAAGGCGTGGGCCAGGACAGCCGAGCGAATCACATAGAACGGCGTCTCCAGCTCACCGCCCGAACCTGTGCCCCAGGTCGACATCGGCGTGCGGTGGCCCGCCACGATGCGGTTGATGTCGTAGCGGCGGTAATTGCGGTAGTCGGCTAACTCCTTGAGCGCCTTTTCCGAAGCGACCTGGTCTTGCGAAAGCAGCAGGCCCTTAATGGAGTTGGCTGTGTCGCGGTGCGCGTCCGACAGTTTTGGGGAATCGAAAATCGAGACCTTGTCCTTCTCAAGCGTGTCGACCATGCCATCCACCGCCTCGAAGAACTCAAAATACTTCTGAAAACGTGGGATCCACTCATAGACCAGTTCGTAGGAGTCGTAGCCGAACTGGATGGTGCGCAACTCCTTGTTCAGCTTCGCCAAGGTCGCAAGACCGGTGCGCACGTCGTCTCGCACCTTGAAGCAGAAACTGGTCGTGAATACCGAATTGAACTGCACCTCGGCGCTTTCGAGCTTGGCGACGTTCTCTGCCAGGCCGATGCTGTCCTGGCGGCGAATTTGTTCGCGAACGCTCACCTGCAGATCGAGCACAGCGCTGAGAATTCGCTCGAGCTTGTCAACGCCCTTGGGTGGGTCAGGGTAGAGGAAACGTTCCTCATCGGTACGCGCGCCTGACAGGTACGTGTCCACGTATACGCGCGCCAACTGCAGCGCGGAGCTGATCGCTGAAGGCCCGCTGTCGATATGCGACTTCAGCGTGGCGGTAGAAGGTTCATCGTGGTTGCTGAGCTGGTAGGCCTCGTCGAGCAGCTGTACTTCTGTCGCGATGCCACTGGCAGCGCTCGCGAACCTCGACACCCACACCTGTGAGTTAGTGACGTCCAGCTGGAGTTTCGGCAGCTTCAGCGCGAGCTGGTCCTGCTTGAGGTGCTCACGCTTGAGCTCGTCCTCTTGCACCCCGACGGCCTTCATCTCCTTGTCGTACTCGCCCGCGGAAGTCTCCAATCGGCCCTCCAGCGACGCGCGTTCGGCCACCAGCGCGTCGATGGACGATGTGTCCATCGCATCCAGGGCGCTGCGGACCGTCTGGTACTTCAGCCGGGTAGACAGCGCCTCTTCGAGGACCGGCGCAATCGACGACATGGCGGCTGCGCCGGTGAACCAGCCGGAAACCAGGCGCAGAGATGACTGCAGATGGCCGAACTTGCTTAATTCCTTGGCCAGGAAGTCCAACCGTCCGCGCACCCAGTCGAGCCTGCGTTGCCGCGTTTCCATGCCGAAAGCGAGATCACGCTCATCGGCCATGCAGGCAAACATGCCATAGCCGCGGCTTCCGACCCCGCGCTCCATCAAGCCCTGGGCCGTGCGGCGCAGCCCCTCTTCGCTGTCGACCTTTCGAACCCGGCCATACTGCGCCAGCAAGTAGGCCTTGGCGACCGGGTGCCTGCAGTCGATTTCATGCAACACGGCCGTCTGAGCCAGCGTCATTTGACGTGTGTCCTCCACCGCCTTGCTGCCCTGCACGACCTTTGGCGAACGCTTGGGAAAGCGCCGCTTCACCAGCCGCACCGACTGCGCTTCGTGCTCGGGTTCGACAATGATGGAGAACCGGTCGCGGCCCATGTACCCTTCAATGGCCTTTTGCCAGGTCGACCCCTTCTTGGGTTCTACCAACGAGGCCAGGATCCGCGGACGCGCTTGCGGCAGTTCCTTCTCCAGCAGCGTCAGCGCAGTGTTGACGTCCTCTGGCGCTGGTGAACGTCCGGCCTGCAGCAAGACCAACTCGGCGTCGAGCGCACCCTGTTCGCTCTCGAGGACGGACTTTTGCAGCTGGATATCGCCCAGTGCTTCGATGACCGCGGATAGCAAAGAGCTTTGCTCGCCACGCAGCGCGCGCTCGACTTGCTCCAGCGCTATATCCAGCGGCTCGATTTCGAAGGCAGCCAAGTCGTCGTCTAGCGTTGCATCCGCCTGGAGCGACGCCCGCACGGGAGCCCACTGACGGATGGCACTGTCAGCGGCGACGCGCATGCCGTCCACCGCAACCTGTAGCGTCGGAACAGCCGATACGTCGATGGTGAGCAACTGTTCCACCTTGGCCAGCAGCGCTTCGACGTTCTTGCTGCACTGGCGAACGAGGTTCCAGTCCTTGCGGAACTGCTCGGCGTGCTGACCAGCCTGGATGTCCAGCGCCTGCTTCTGTCTCGCCACGTCGCTGCTGGCGAGTTGACCCTTGACTACGTCGAGCTGCTGAACAAGCTGTGCCTGGTCATTTCGCATCCGTTCCAAACGCGCACCGGACAGCTGGCTGCGCTTACCAAGGACCTCAATGCGACGTTGCACCGCGGACAGCTCTGTTTCGGCTTCGTCGTGCAGGCGAGCAGCGTGCGCAACATGAGCCACCACGAACTTGCGTACCTCGCCGACCGTCCTGGTGCTTGCACCATCAACCGCTCGCAGTCGGTCAATGTTCAGCCGCAGGCGCTCGGCCTCGCCTTTCAGGCGCGCCATCTCCTGCATGAGTTGGCGCATCTTGGTCACATCGGCGGAGAAGTCCTTCTCTTCGAGAATCTCGTCGCGCACCAGGTCGTTGACGTTGCCGATTTCCTTGTAAGCCATTGCCTTGACGAGCGCTTTCGCGCATCGCGACGCGTCCTGCTCGGAGACGTAGGTCTTGCCCACCAGTGCGCCATACAGATGCTGCAGGTAATTGTCCTTGCCCTCAAACCGAAAGACGGTCTCGGCACCGACGCCAAGCCGGTGCTGCAGCTGGAGATACAACTCTTTCAGTGGAAGCGGCTCGTTCTTGCCCTCGTCCGCACCGGCTTTGAGCATCTGCTGGAAAGTGAGAGCGCGCCGCACGATGAAAAAAACCGGCTTGGGCCCCACCGCCTTGCCAGACTCCTCCTGCGCTTCAACGCCAAGGATGGCGGTAAACGGCTGCACGTGTTCGCCGGCATTCGCCGTTGCTTCGAAAACCAGTGCCGCATAGCAGGTGGCACGGCCTCGTACGAAGATGTCGTTGCCCGTCTGCCCCAGGGCATACGAGTGCAGGGTGCGGGGCTCCTTGCCGCCGCGGCGCGACTGCGTCGACTCGTTCTGGCCGGCGTTGAACTGGAAGAGGCCCGTACGGGCGGCCGTAAGAACGGCCTGCACGGCGTCGAGCAGCGTCGACTTGCCCGAACCGGACTCGCCGGTCAGCAGCGTGGCATCACGGAATTCCCATTCCCGTGACTCGATGGTGCCCCAGTTCAGGGTGATGAGCTTCGCAATGCGCATGGGCGGTTCCGGCTCAGCCTTTGGCGCTGTCATCAGCAGCAAAGTTGAGCGAACTCTGGTCGATAGGAATTGCCCAGAGCGCTTCCGGCACCTCGTGAACCGGCGTTGCAGCCATACCGCGTAGCGCCTTGCGCGTTGCGGCGACCTGAAGCACTTCATCCAGAGCCTCGTCGCTGACATAGGTCATCACTGGGCGAAGCACGCTGAAGATGGTTTCCATGTTGCCCAGACCGTCGACATCCTTGAACCGCACGATGCGGTGCTTGCGCAGTTCCCTCAGCAGGCTTGCGCGGTCGGCAACAGATCCTGGCAAGGTGACCCCAAGCAATGACACGAGGGATTGAGACAACTCTTCCATGCTCAGGGCAAGCTCCTGGTTCACCAGTTCGCGCTTGCCGGTCAACGCTTCGGTGTAGAGGAAGCGCAAGGCGAGAGCGCAAGCGACGAAGTCACGCGACAGCTTGGCCCGTAGGCGCTTCACGCCGTCATCGTCATCACCGTCCTCACCAGGAGGGTACAGTCGGAATAATGAGGCATCTACGTCGTGCACCAGCACGAAGCCGGTAGCGTCGAACCACTCGCGTAGCAATTCTTCAATCAGGCTGGCATCGTCGTAGAGCGATTCCTCCGGTCGGGAGTACTCGCGCCAGATGATGCCGCTGGCCATCAGACGATTGCAGATCTCAGCGAAGCGCCGGCGCGAAACACTACCCATCGCTTGCGCCTTGAGACGTTCGTCAAGGAACTCCTGCGCTGAAAGTTGGACTGCGCTCATGATGGGTCCGGTGATTCCGCCAACGGGCTGGTCCCAGCACCTAGCGGAACAATCTCGAAGTCGGTGGCGACAAAGAATTCGGTTTCGAAGGTCCTGGGCAGTCGAATGGCGGTGAACTGCCTCTTTCCTTCATTCGACCGGACAGCGCCGACGGCGTGCATGGAGGTCAGCACGTCGCTGGCGTCCTGAAGTGCCAGTTCCGACAAGCGCAGTGCACGACCGTTGGTCAAAGCTTTGAGCGTGCCCAGCATCTGGGCCTCGCTGATGATGAAGGCCTGCGCCTCGCCGCGGCGCATGGCGGCCTCGATGCGGCTCTCTTCGTTGATCAACAGCTCGTCCTCCACGTAGCCATCCTCGGCACGCTCCCGGTAGGACCACCGGATGCTGCCGGAGGGCAGACGCACCTCTGCACACGCTAGTCGCGCGGCCAACAGGTCAAGGAAGTCGGCCTGGTCTACGCTCGTGGTCTCCTTCACCTGCGCCATCGCACGGCCCAGCGCCGACTCCGCGCTGTAGTCGAGAGACAAGGCCTGACGCAACAGGCTGGTGAAGCGTCGCACATAGTTGTGCATCTCCGTGCGCAGCATGGGGAGTTTCAGATCGCAGGCTGCTTCGACCATGGTCTCGATGCGCTCGCACAGCCATAGCGTGGCGCTGCGACCTTGTACTTGGTCTTCCAGCCATACGGCCCGTTGCAGAATCGTGGCATCGGCGGCATCGCGCGCCTCCCGCGGTATCGCACGTATCTCATCGAGCATCTCGACGATGTTGCCTCGGTGCCTTTCGACGGAGTCTGCCACCAAGCGAACCGACATCTCCTTCGAGAATCGCTTCTCCAAGAAGTCGTTGAACTCGCCCCACGCAACCTTCTGTTCGAGCGCTTCACGTGTGAGACTCTGCATCAACGCCCGGAAGTACTCGATGTCCTCCTGCAGGTCTTGGACGACGCGGGTGGCGAAGTCATACCCGTCGAGCAACTCGTCCTCATCGCGGGTTTCGAGGAAGGCGGCCAAGGATTTCTTGGCCGAGCGCATGTTGCGCTGGCGCGTCTTGGTGCGGGTATTGTCAAGATTCGAGAGGACTTCAGCGAATTCCTTGCCTGCACGAGTGAGCTTGAGCGTCGGGCGCAGGTCAATCGGGTCTTTGTGGTCTTCGAGCCAGCCGTTTTCCTTCAGCGCACGCAGCATCTTGAGAGCATACGCGCGCTCTTCCTCTGCGCTGACGCCCTTGGCGCTACCGAAAACGCCCCTGCGGTAGTCCGGCTCGGCAATCGTTCGAAGCACCACCTCGACGACCAGGTCGCGTGTCAGCGCCTCAGAGTAGTCGGCGTTGGGCCCGTGAATACGGTCATACAAGCTGCGAAGCGTCGCCGCGCAGCACTCTCGATCCTCCCACGTCAGCGGGCGAAAAAAATGTTCCCTTCGGCCAGTGAAGAAGACGGTGGCGGTCACCTGAACCTCGACGAGTGCACAGCCCTGCTCACCTTCAGAGGCCCTGCAGGCCGGCCGGGATGACTGGCTCAACTGGGCGCGGAAGTGTTGACGTGTACGGCGGCAGCAGCGCCAGCCGGCACAGCCTGACGGAAAGTGATCGGAACCGCCAAGCGCTCGAGCAGGGGCATCTGCGAAGTGCGGCGGCCCCTGCCCCGGCAGAGGTCCGAGGAAGTTCGGGAAAGACGTTCGAGCGATTCATGGCCGTTTGCCAAGTTATACGGCGAAGCAAGTTGTACTGCAAGCTAAATTAGCTTGAAAGCTAAAATTAACTTCCGCATAATCCAGACATGGAGACTACGACCGCTGCGCGACTTTCCGACCTGGAGACTGTGCTTATTTGGGAAGGAGAGCTGGACAACGGGCGCATCCGTGAATTACTTGGCGTCCAGACGGTGTGGGCCAGTCGCTTGTTGGGCGGCTTGGCGAAAGCAATGGGCCGACAAGCCAAACGGGAGACAGCGCACGCGCCGCTCAAGTTGACGCCGAAAGCGCTTGAACAGTTCAGCGGACGCTCTCCAGATGAGTACCTTCGGGTCATCGAAAGCTCGACCAGCAAGGCCGGGCAGAGCCTTGTTGAAGACGCCCGGCTGGATCTGTCGACTGCGTCGCCGGCGGTGTTCGCTCCGTTGCTTCAGGCTGCGGCCCAGGGCACGGGTCTGCGCATCACCTATCGCTCCATGTCCACTCCACAAGGAACGGTGCGCCTGGTGTTTCCCCATGCATTGGTGCGAGCGCCTCGCAGGTGGCACATGCGCGCGTGGTGCGTTCAGCGCAGCGCTTTCCGCGATTTCACCGTTGGCCGAATCGCCGCCGTGGAGAGCGTTGACGATATGGCTCCGGTTGGACGCCAGGATGACCTCGCTTGGAACACTCACCTGGAGCTCCAGGTCGCAGCACACCCAGGGCTTTCCGCCGAGCAGCAGACCATGATTGCCGGGGAATACTTTCCAGGACGCC
Source organism: Variovorax paradoxus (assembly GCF_018614955.1). GTDB lineage: Bacteria > Pseudomonadota > Gammaproteobacteria > Burkholderiales > Burkholderiaceae_C > Variovorax > Variovorax paradoxus_J. The sequence continues at coordinate 29,001 of NZ_JAGGNV010000071.1, read as the reverse complement.
GGCAACTTCTTCTCAGTGTGAGGCAATGCCTGGCCGGCTACATCATTCAAGACCTCAGGATCGCGATCAACGCAGCCAAGCAGCGCCCGCCGGAATACCAGCTTCTGGTCAAGAACGCGGACCAGCTGCCATCACTTTTCTCCACTGCATAGGAATCAGCCTTGACCGACAACACTTACTACATCCTGCTCGGCTTGGTCGCCGCCGTGGCCGTCTTGCAGTTGGTCATCCTCCTGAGAAAGGCGAGCTTCGAGACCCCTCCAGACCTGAACGCCAGGCTTGGTTTGCTCGAGCAAAGTATGCAGGCGTTGGTGCAGGCCGCCGCGCGCAATGAGAGCGGCACCGAACGCATCGAGCAGCAGTTGAGGCAGTTCACTGAGGCTACTGCAACTGGGCTTGACGCATCCAAGCGAGCTCTGGACGAACAGCTTTCAAAGACCATTGAGGAGTCTCGCAGTGGTCGCAAGGAGATGACAGACGGATTCTTGGCGTTCGAAGGGAAGGTTAACCAGCGTCTTGCGACGATGGACGGCAGCATCTCTGGTCGCTTGGGCGAGTTCCAGAAAAGCACCGCGGAGAGTCTTGAGAGCAATCGCAAGGCGCTCGACGAGAAGCTGGCTCAGACCGTCGAGGAGTCGCGCCAAGGAAGAACGGAGTTGACGTCTGCCTTTCAGAAGTTCGAAGCCAAGGTCGAGCAGCGTCTCGCCGGCGTCGACACCTCACTCTCGGCACGTTTCGAGGCTCTGCAAGGCGGGTTGACATCTCGACTGGACCAAGCCAGTCAGGCCTTGCTCGAACACCTCATCCAAGCTCAGGCCGATGCGGCAACCGCTCGCGCCGAGATGACTCAGACGCTCGCGGCGTTCCGGGCCGAGATTTCGGGAACGCTAGCCACACTTTCCGGCGAGACCTTGAAGTCCCGCGAGGCCCTCGCAGAGAGCGCCACCGCTTTCGAGACGCGCATCCAGGAGCGCTTCGAAGCGCTGATGAATGCCACTCGGGCAACGCTCGACTCGCTGAAGACCGACATCACGACGCAGTTGGGCGTGATGTCCACAGCAATGAAAGACCAGCTGGAAGGTAACGGGCACCAAGTCCGAAATCAGTTCGCGATCTTGCAGGAGTCTGTGGCTCAGCAGCTCTCGGCAATGGCACAAGGGTCACACCAAAGCTCCGAGCAGTTGAGGGCGGCGTTGAACGACCGGCTGGCCGCGATTCAGCAGGACAACACGGCAAAGCTTGAAGAGATGCGCCGCACGGTCGACGAAAAACTGCATGCGACGCTGGAACAGCGGCTGGGTGACTCGTTCAAGCTCGTGAGCGAGCGGCTGGAGCAAGTGCACAACGGTCTGGGCGAGATGAAGACGCTGGCCGGCAGCGTCGGTGACCTCAAGAGGGTGATGACCAATGTTCGCACGCGTGGCACCTGGGGTGAGGTTCAGTTAGGCGCGATCATAGAAAGCTTGTTGACCGCCGAACAGTTCGCCAAGAACGTGAAGACAGTTCCCGGCAGCAACGACATGGTGGAGTTTGCGGTGCGCATGCCCGGTAAATCCGAAGATACGCCCGTGTGGATTCCGATCGACTCGAAATACCCCGTAGAGCACTACCAGCGGCTGCTTGACGCGCATGAGACGATGGACAAGCCCGGCGTCCAGCAGGCCCTGGCTTCGTTCGAATCGTCACTGCGCTTCGAGGCAAGGAAGATCTCATCGAAATACCTGAGTCCGCCGCACACCACCGACTTCGCCATTCTTTTTCTGCCCACTGAAGGCCTGTTTGCTGAAGCTGCCCGCATTCCGGGATTGCTTGAGGCGCTACAGAATGACCATCGCGTCATCGTTGCGGGCCCCACGACGCTCGCTGCGGTCCTGAATAGCCTTCGCCTCGGATTTCGAACCCTGGCCATCGAAAAACGTTCGTCCGAGGTCTGGGGCATCTTGGGCTCGGTGAAGACAGAGTTTCAGAAGTTCGGCGAAATCGTCGACTCAACGAAGCGCTCTATAGACGCCGCAGCGAACAAATTTACCGACCTAGGCCGGCGTACCCGTGCCATTCAACGAGGGCTCCGGGACGTTCAGGAATTGCCGTCGACCGGGCAACCGCTCGCCCTAGCAGGCGCGACGCTAAGTTCTCTGGAAGACGATGACCTGATAGGTGAGGGCGGAGAAGTCGCGACTGCTTGATAGACGCTGGAATTCGTCCGGTTGTCCGGTTGAACTAGAAGCAGGCCGTGAAACGAACGCACCTGGCACGTGATCGCGAAGCAAGGCATGTGCGCCGACTTGCCGACCGGGGTCGAACCACGCCAGTGTTTGTTACCGCGAAGCGCCTGGCCAGCCTCCGCGTCATTGGCGAACAACAGTGATCGCCCAAGTCGTGGCAAAGGGCACGCCGCTTGAAGGCGCCCACCTCTCCTATTGCCTACCCGGCTCAAAATGTGGCGGACGTAACGTAACGAGCCTTTTTCACAGTTTCATCTTGGCGTTTGCATGACGGAGTCTCCCCGCGAGCCAGGACGTCCTAGCATCCGACTTGCTACATCACAAGGCAGGACAGGACGGGCGGGATCGAAGGGATAGGCTCCCCAGTCCGCGTCGCGCCGCGCGCGAGCGCGCGGGTTGCATTGGTGTGCCTCCTATGTCGTCGAAGAGATAGGAGGCACACGACCGATACATCGCATTGCTGAGCGGCAGGGTTGGCGCGCAAGACCAGTTTGCTGTCATGACCCGCAGAAAACCTCCGGGGGGATTTCCCCGACGGGCCGTCAAGGTGGAAGGGGCGGTGCTTGTAAGAAGAGACTACGATGGTCGGCAACATGAAATGGAAATCTCCCTGCGTTAGGTGCTTCGATGAGCTTGGCTTCGAACCCAGGAAGATGACGTTTCTGATGGGCGAGTTTGACGAGGAGGGCAGGGTTCGGCTGGTCTGCGAGAAGCAGCACAACACAGTCGTGATCGTCGATGCGACAAGGCATCAGATTCTCCTAACGTCAGGAGGCATGGCATTTCTCTCTGGCTTTGCAAACGAAGCAGTTGCCGTGTTGAACACCGCGCTGGAACGAGCTTACGAACACTTCATCAGAGTGGTGTGTCGCGCGAAAGGTATCGAAGTCAAGTTGGCTTGGCCGCAGGTGGGCGCGCAATCTGAAAGGCAGTTCGGCGCGTTCGTCTTCCTCTACCTCTTGACCGAAGGAGTTGCGCCGCAACAAACCAGTGAGTTGGCTGCGATCAGAAATCGTGTGGTGCACAAAGGCGAGATCGTCAATGATCGCGTTGCTGAGACTTTCGGCGAAGAAGTCTTCAAGCGCATCCAACTCATCGAGACCGCGCTGTACAAGTACACTGACCATGCTCGTGCCGAGCTTGAGGAGCAATTGCTCGCGCAAGAGGCCAGCCTTCCTCCCATGCCTTCAAATGCGGTCGCCCGTGTCAAGATGACATCTTTGGAGGTTTCCGGCGATCAGGTCGTCGGAAAGGTCAAAAGCTTCCGCGATTTCGTCGAATCATTGAGGGAAGCGAGACTCAAGGGCATGTCGTAGTGAAAGACTGCGCGCCGCAGCTTGATGCGCCTAGGTCTACGGGCCGGTTTTTCCCAGGCCCTGCCGCCCCCGTACCAGCGCCGAGCGGGTTTTACGGCTTCTGTACGTTGGTCACCGTCGACGATGCAGCCGGCGCAGATGCGCTCGCAGCTGTTGCAGCAGCACTTGCCGCCGCCTGTGTGCTGGCGGCTTGAGCGCCCGCAGCTGCTGTTGAACCGACTGGCTGCGTGGTGCCGATGCGGGGCGCCATCCCACCAGTGCCATGCACGCTCTTGATGTTTTCAGGGCTCATGTTCCCCAGATTTCGAAGGCTCTCGTTCAGGCTCTGCGAACCCTTATCCTCGGACTGGTCGTTCATCTTCTCTCCAGATTTCGGTGAGGGAAATACTCCTGCATAGGCTATCGCCGCAGTCGCGGCGCATCCCGCCACAAATGATACGCGCGCGCCTGCATCCAACCAGCGGAGCCATCGCTCTGAGTCGGCATTCGGATCCAATGCGAGCGCCTCGAGGTGCCTTGCGTTGCCCCAGAAGATGAACATCACAAGGGTCACACAAACAAGGAAGGCGCCCAGCGCTACCGAGTACGCAATTGCAAGTGAGGGGGGCCTGTTCGCCGCAAGGCCTGCGGCCTGAGTCAATAGGAGGCCGATCGCGCCAGCGGATAGCGCGAAGAGACCCTTGTCGATCTCCATGTTGTTGGCGATATTTTGGTTCACGCAGGCAGCGAAAAACTCTACGCGCCTTGCCGAGAATTCCTCAGCCGAGATCGGCGGCTGGGGTGCAGCAGGTTGTCTGGGTGCAGTGGCCATGCTTGATCGTAGCGACCTCCGCACTGTGCATTTAACCAGTTTGCGGGTGAGGGTCGAATTGTGGCGCGACACGGGCCTCTGGATCACCCGCTTCCGGCTGCAGAAGGGACCTGGTGGCAGAAGCGCCGAGGCCAATCACTTGCAGATGCTCTCTGAGGGCTGCACGCTCAAGAGCCGCACTGTGTCTGGGAAGCCCTCTTTCCCCGCAATCAGGCTGTTCACGTTCAACCCGGCAGCAGGTTTACCCGTCCGGCATTTCTCTTGGGCTCGGAACCCCCGAACAACACCTCAAAGAGAATCGCGGGCGGCTCTATTGGTGCCCCAGCAGATCGAAACGGACGTAGAACTCGACCGGATCGTCGGCGACCTTGAAACACTCCATTAACTGCGACGGGACCGGAACGAAGATCCTGTTCTTCGTGACGATCGTCGTCGTGATCAACGGCGTGCCGCCCGCCGCGCCCGCGGTCCGTGCGCCCCGAAGCTCGATGTCGTAGTACAGGTTCTGCGCTGACTGGGCCATGCCGAAGAGAAAGACGATCCGTCGTCCCGCCCACGCGACCTGGGTCGAATGCGGGAACGTGAAAAACTCGCGCTCAAGCTGGAAGAGCCGGTCCGAGAGCGCGAGGAACATCCGGTGGTTGTTCAGCTGCGGCAGTTCCCGCGCCGTGGTGAGCAGCCGTTCCCTGGGCGCGGTATCGGGCCGCAGGATAGGAGAGCCTGCAACGGGAACTGAGATGGCCTGCACCGGCGGGGGCTCGACCGCCGTGTTGACCACATCGTTGAGCACCTGCTCAACCGCGCCCACCGTGTCGCTGCTGACCCGCTGGGTTTGGCCGGAGCTGGCTTTTGCGGCCGCGGTCAGGACCTCGGTGAACCCCACATGGCCTGCGAGATACTCGGCCAGGAGCGGCTCAAGATCTCCCTTGTCGTCTACGTCCAGCCGATAGAGCTCGCGCCGCTTGGCCAGCGTCTTCTGCAGCGCATCGAGACCGGCTCGCTGCGATGATGGCACGAATGCCTTGATCTTCTCGTAGACGTGGACCCGCACGAAGTCCTTCGTAATGCCTTCCGAAACCTCCGGAGACGACGCGACGACGCGAAGAAGCGCCTGGATTGCGCTCCAGGTCCTCGAGATCCTCAGCGTCAGGCGCTCTCCCGCGGTTTCGGTCAGCATCGGAACGCCATGACTGATCCGGACCCATTCGACCACGACGTCGTCGATCAGGTAGTCGATCTTCAGCACCCGGGCGATGGACAGCGTGAGTGACACCTCGTCCCAGGACAGATCCGAGACGGCGTAGGCCTCGATGATCGTGGCCGTGTCCGGCACGGGAGCCAGTCCGAGGACCTCCCGGAGGTAGCGCTGCTGCAGGTCGCGCCTCGGATTGTTCTGGCTCACCCGAATCAGCGGCGCATCCTCGCTCGAGAAGACGCTGATCGTGTCGGCGTCGGTTCCCGCATACCAGTGGAGATCGACGCCTGGGTGGGTCTCGCGAAGCTTCCCCATTTCGACCCGGTGGTCGCCGGGATTCATCTGGACCGTCACACGGCTGCCCCAGGCGATCTGTCCGGTCTGGTTCACGTGCTGCTGGAAGGCAGCCAGCGAATCGGCCAGCTCGGTGTCCTTGAGCACCTCGGTCAAGGCGTGTTCGATGGGCCCGATCAGCTGCGACGCCTCCTGGATCGATTCCCGGGTCAGTGCTTCGCGCCCCGCCGTCGGGAACAGAAACGGAAGGTCTGCATAGCCTCCCAGTTGGTAGTGGCTGGGCAACGGGATGGGCGCCAGGCCGAAGCGCGATCGAAGGCCCATCACCTGGCCCCCGCCATGGCGAAGCCAGAGCCCGCCGGCACTGGCGACGCCGTCGATCGACAGTTGATCGACGACCACCGCGACCTGGTTGCCCTCCGCGAACACCGTCGCTTCAAACCTAAAGCGCCCCGCCGCGAGAGTCCTGCTGCCGAGAGTCCGCCATTCCGCACCGATGCCCGCACCGAGGCGCGGATCCTGCTGACTCAGCAGCTCTCCATTGAACAACACCGGCACCGCCAGGAATCGTACGAACGGCGCGAGGTAGTTGCGTAAGCCCGCGACATCGACTGGCGCGGCGGTACCCATGCTGGCCGTCAGCGTCGTGCCTACCTCGGTGTCTGCGCCCAGGGGCTCGATCGAGACGCAGTCCTTGCCGATCGACAACTCGCTCTTGAGGGCGACCGTCCTGGTGCCCGCGGGCTGCCCTAGCTCCCGAGTGTCGACCTGCAGGCGTTCGCAGACGCCGAAGTTCGCCATCGCACCGATGCCGAAAGTCCCGATCACGCCCGCTGCGCGGGCCGCATCGTTGTTCTTTCCCGAGGAGCCAGCTCGCCAGAAGTTCTCCCGCAGCACGCGCTCGGACATGCCGATGCCCTCGTCACGGATTGAGATTCGGTCGGCCGCCGCCGTCACCTCGATGCGGTAGCTCGACGCCGGCTTGCCTTCAAGGTTGCCACGCATAAGGACGGCGTCAAAGGCGTTCTGGACATTCTCGCGCGCCATGGCGAACGGGGAGTCGTAGATCTGCCTCGAAAGGATCTCGAGAACGCGGGAGGTTTCGACCAGGAATGGAATCTGCGACATTAGCGGCGGCCTCCAAGGCGCGCTCGCGCCCGTTCGATACTCTGACGAACTGCTGCATCACTGTTCTGCACAACAGCTTCGGACTTAATGAAATCGCCCAGCGCCGGCTTGTCGCCGACCTGATACAGCGCCTCGCACAGCGCCACGATCTCGGTATTCGAGCGGGGTTCACCGCAGAACTGGCGCAAGCCCGGCCAGTCCTCGAGCTGGAGCAAGGCCTGGACCGTCACCCGACGCGCAAGAGCATCGCCGGCGTGTGGCCGGACCAGCGCCAGCGCGCCACGCGCGTCGCCTTCGTGCAGCAATTGCGCCGCCTCCGCGGCGGCATGGGTGCCGGATGCTGCCGGCGCGGCCATGCTCAGTTCGAAGCGCATCGTCGATCCCCCGAATTCCGGCACGTACCCCTCGCCCCAGACCGGCAGGCTGAAGCCTTCGTTCTTCATCTCCCGCACCTGCAGGATGCCGCAACCGTCTTCCGGGCTCAGCTCGATCAGGTTGTACGCGCGCTTTCGACCCGAGGGCAGGCTGTGCGGCCCGCCGCAGAGGGTTCCCGCGCTGATGACGGCGAGCGCCCGCTTGCGGTCCGCCGTGAAGCGATGCTCGAGGAACTGGGGGCGGTGCTGGTGGCCGTGCAGGCCGAGCACGAACCTCCCGTCGATCAAGCTTTGCAGGAAGTCGGCATCGACGTAGTCCGAGTCCCTCGGGCCACCTGCCAGATTGTGGTGCCATACGGCGATCGGGACGCGCCCCCTTCGAACAAAGTCAGCCACGGCGCGCGTCGCGCCCGCCACTGCGTCCGGATGGATGCGCCCCGACCGGTTGAACAGATCGTTGTCGCAGCAACTGGACAACCCCGCCACCACGATGCCCAGTCCCGGAAAGTCGTGCAGGCTGAACTGGCCCGCGGGGTCGAGCGAGAAGGAACGGCGCCCCTTGTAGAAGGCACTGAAGAACTGCGCGAAAGGCTCCATGCGCCGCTGGTACTCGTTTTGGTCGACCACGCGCCGCAGCGAGAAGTCCTCCCACGCCCAGCGCCAGCTCCCGCCTTCGGCGGCCAGTTGCTTGGCCAGCATGGCCCGCTTGTCCTTCTCGACCGGCAGATTCTCCGGCGCCGTGGCCCTCAGAACGTGCGGGTGACTCACATCGTGGTTGCCGGGCACGAGCACGATGCGCTCGCGATCGCCGTCGAAGAACAAGTCCGCGAGACGCGCCAGGAAGTCACACGCCTCGTCGTACTGTCCTTTCAACCGCGCATCGCTGTCAGCCTCGTTCGAGTTGACGCCATACACGACATCGCCGCTCACGATAGCCAGGTCGGGCGGGCGCAGTGTTGCGCCGACATAGCGATCCCGATCGAGCCGCAGCGATTCGAGAAGCGACCCGGTCGTCAGCCGGCTTCCGCTGTCTCTGTGCAGATCGGAGATGTGGAGGATGGTGACCATGGTCGGGGATTGCCTGTGCAGCGCGCCGGTGCGAGCAGGCGAGTATCGCTGCTTGGCCACATGACGGCACATGCCTGGAACACGGCCCAAAAAATGTGCCTTCGGGTCGCGGTGGACTTCACGCTCGCCACGGGGTCCGCCCGGGCGCGAGCGAGACCGCCGAGTGTTTCCACGTCGACCCGTCGGATGGTCCGAAGCTGCAGGGCGAATCGACAGCGGCACTGGATCGCGAGGCGTGCTGGCGGCACGTCGCCGGCAACGTCAAGCGACGCGAGCAACTTACAACGGGAACTCGGTCGTCCTGAGATTCAGAAAATTGTGCTTTCCGACGATCATGCCTCCGAAGAGGGGGCGCCAAGCAAACTGCCGCCAAGGACCACTCAGTCACGAGAATCGCCACGGTCTTCGTGCGCTTGCAATCGCACACGGCTGCCGGAAAGAGATGAGTGGACGCAAAAATGGGGCAAATACCAGCTGAGCATGTTTTCATGCCGCCGACCGTGGCCATGTCCGATAGCAGCATTGCTCCCTCCCGTATGCCAACCAACGCCGAAAACCTCCCTCGCTCTTCCCCCCTCAAGGCTTCCGCCGTCGACGTGCAGAGGTTTCGCCCTTCGTGGCTGACTTGCTGATCAAGGCCTCAGCCAACATCCGCCGCATTCTCTCGTGCGAGGCTTTTTCATCGTCGAGCCGGCCCTCGATCGCTTCGACGTTCGCCGCGAGCGCTTCTGCCTGCGTCCGCGCCTGCGCCAGGTCGACGCCCTGAGCGGCCAGCTGGTCGCGCAGCGCGGCCTCGGCTTGCCGCGCCGCTTCCCGAACCTGATGAAGCTTCTCCAGCTCTCCCTCCAGCCGCTTCCCGGCCGCTTCATGCTATCGAGGGCTCTCCTCGAATGGCGGGCGAGGAATGGCGGGCTAGCGCGTGGCCCCAAAAGCCCCCTCCATCTGCCGCGCCCTTTTCACTTCATCCCCATGCAGATAGATCGACGTCGTCTGGATCGACGCATGCCGCAGGTTGTCTCTGACAGTCGTGAGCTCCGCCCCCCGCGCCAGCGCATGCGTCGCATGCGTATGCCGCATCCAGTGCGGACTGGCTCTTTTCAGTTTCTCGGCGGTCGCCGGGTTTTCCTGCTCGATGACCTGGGCCACCTGCATGAAGAACCGCTTCATCACGTGCCAGAGCCGCGCCGCGCTGATGCCTGACTTGCTGCCCATCGCTGTTTCATCGCCTTCGATGCTGCCGATCAGCGCAGTCGCCGGCTCCCACTTTGAAGGCGTGATCGGCAGCTGCCGCTGCATCAGGTAACGATCCAGCGCGCCACGCGCCATGGAGGGCAGGGCGACCTTGGCGTGTCGATCTCCTTTGCCGCGCAGGTGCAGCCAGTGGTCACCGTGGCCGTCGACCTCGATCTGGCCCAACGTGGCACTCACGAGTTCGCTGATGCGCAGCCCCGTGGCGTAGGCGAAGTCCAGCACGAAACGCAGCCGCTGCGCAGCATGTGCCTCCCAGCCATAGCTCCATTCCAGGCCTTCCGCGATGGACTGCATCGTCGCCCATTCCCCTTCGCTGAAGACCCGCATCACAGCCTGCCCCTGCGAGCGGTCAGCCCCCCGAACCTTGAGCCCCGCGAACGGATTCGCGAGCGAATACCGCTGCTGGATGAGCCACCGGAAGAGGGCGCCGGCCACCGACAGCGCGTAGGCCACCGAGCGCGCCGAAAGATCCCCGGCGAACGGCCGCCAGTCGCTCGCGGTCCGCGGCCGCGCCGGCCCGACCCAGCGTGACCGCGGCGAGGGGCGCCGCAGGAATGCCCGGTACGCTACAGCGTCCTCTGCAGTGAGCGAAGACAGGGCCCGCCCACGCTCGAGGACGGCCCACAGGATCAACCGCTCGACCTCCTTGCGGTAGGCCCGCTGGGTGGCGGGCGCCTCGTGCAGCGACAGCCAGACGTTGACGGCCTCGTAGTCATTGCGCGCGGCCAGCGTGCAGGTCTCAATGGGCCCCCGGAAGGTCCCCCGCGAGCCATCGACCTCCGCCGGCACCAGGAGCTCTTCCAGCGGCACGACGTCGCCGCGGGTGTCCAGGCGCACGAGCGCGCGGGCCCGCTCGGTCAGTTCCGGGTGCGAATCGAAGAAGGCCTCGATCTCGCGGGCTCCGGAAGCGCCCAGGCCGGGGATGGATGCCCACCAGCGGCGCCGGCGCGGCACGCGCACGGTGAGATCGGCCAGGGTGCGGATGCCGTGGGCGCGCAGCGCGCGCACCGCCCGCGGTGCCAGCCAGCCATCGATCTCATCGGTGACCGAAGGGGAGGACCGTGGTAATGACGCAAGCGTCTCAACCGCATCGGCCACCTTGCGAGCGTGCCGGACCCGATCGGTGGCCGGCAGCTCGAACAGGCGCGCCAGGTCAGGACGCTGGCGGGTGCGTGCGAACTGAGCGAGCTCCTTGCGGATGGCGGTGACCATGGCCCTCGAGGACTGGCCCGCGACCTTCGAAGCGCCGAGGTACTGTTCCACTGCCTCGCGCGAGCTCAAGCCCGCATGCCAGGCGCGCAAGCAGGCGAGGGCGGCCGGGCCGGGGAAGCCATCGGGGGTGACCTTGCGCGATGGCTTACTTTTCACAAACGCAGTTTAGCGCCTTGAAAAGTCTATTGTGATAAGAAAGATTATCTGAATGGCTCAATGGCATACGCTGCCTGCTGCATTTTTTGTTGGCCATCGACCCGCCCGCAGTTCACAAGGGCGGTAGCCTACCGCAGGGCGGCATTTGCACGAGAGCCCGCACGAGTTCGTGATCCCCCGGCACCGGTCACCTCAAGGTGAAGGACCGGGTGCAGCTACAACGCGGCGGTCACGATGATCTCGACGCGCAGGTCCGGCGCCGCGAGCTTGGCCTCGCAGGTCGCGCGGGTGGGCATCGCATCGGCAGGAACCCACGCCGCCCAAGCGGCGTTCAGGCCGGCGAAGTCGCGGTCGATGTCCTGCAGCCAGATCTGCACCGACAGCAGGCGCGACTTGTTCGTGCCGACGCTCGCGAGATAGCCGTCGATCTTGCCCAGGATGTCGGCGGTCTGCGCCTGTGCGTCGCCGCTGCGGTCGGTCGCGGTGACCCCGGCGACGTAGACCACCGAGTTGTGCACGACGATGCGGGAAAGGCGTGTGTTGGAGTCGTGGCGCTGGATGTCGCTCATGCTGGGTTTCCTTCTGGGAGTGGTTGAAAAGTTGCGGCCGGTCGACGCGCGAAGCGGTCGATGGCAAAGGCTTCGATCGGCAGCGTGCTGCGGCCTTCCGTCACGAGCTCGGCCACGATCTGCCCGCCGATCGGCCCGAGCTCGAAGCCGTGCGCCGAAAAGCCGAAAGCGTGCACGAGATTCGGTGCCGCGCGGCTTGGGCCGATCACGGGGATGCCGTCGGGCATGAAGGCCTCGACGCCCGCCCAGGCGCGGTTGACATTCAACGACTTCAGCTGCGGGAACAGGTCGGTCACCGTGCGCGCGCTGCTCGCGAGCTTCGGCATGTCGACGATGCCATGCCGTGCGTCGAGGTCTGCGATGCAGCGCAGCCCGCCGCCGATCAGCACGGTGCCGTTCGCGAACTGCTTGAAGGACAGCGGGCGGCCGGTCGCCCCGAGCACCGGCGTGACGATGGACGGCGCGCGATGCGTGATCATGAGCATGAGCCCGCCCCCTTCGACCGGCACCGCGTCGCCCGTCTGCGCGGCGAGGGCACCCGCCCAGGCGCCCGCGGCATTGACCAGATGGGTGGCGTCGAAGCTACCGCGCGTGGTCGCCACGTGCCAGCGGCCGGCGCGATGGTCGATGTGTTCGACGCGCGTCTCCTCATGCACTTCGGCGCCGGCGCGCTGGGATGCAAGCCGGAATGCGGTGACGGCACGGTACGGCAGGGCATGGCCGTCGTCGCGCACCCAGATACCACCGACGACGTGCGGCGCAATGGCGGGCACGAGCTCGCGCACCTGTTGGGCATCGACCAGTTCTTCATGGTCGAAACCGAGCGCGTGGAGATGCGCGACGGTGTCGCGCAGCGTCTGCAGTTCCTCGTCGGTTTCGGCGACCTTCAGCTGGCCGCTGGGGGCGAAGCCTGCATCGTCGCCGACCAGTTCGGCCAGCCGGTGCCACAGCGCCCGCGACGCCAGCGCGAGCGGGATCTCGGCGACGTGGCGGCCGAGCGTTCGCACGCCGCCTGCGTTCACGCCTGACGCGTGGCGGCCGCAGAACTCGGCCTCCAGCACGATGACCGCGAGCCCGCGCCGCGCAAGATGCAGCGCACTCGACAAGCCGTGCAGGCCGCCGCCGACGACGATCGCATCCGCCGATCGTTTTATGCCGTGCATCGGTCCGCGCCCGCGAGCTCGCCCAGGGAGATCGGCTTGATCGGCGGCCGGATGCGGTAGTAGCCCACTTCGGCGGGCGTCACGCCACGCGCGTCCGCGATCAGCTCTGTCACGGTCAGGCCGCACTGGCGTCCCTGGCACGGGCCCATGCCGCAACGCCCGAAGGCCTTCGCCTGGTTGGGTCCGTCGCAGCCGAGTTCCACGAAATGCCGGATGTCGCCGGCAGCGACTTCCTCGCAGCGGCACACGATCACGTCGTCGGCCGGGATGCGGTTGGCCTTCTTGGGCCGGTACAGCGCATCGAGGAAGGGGCGGATGCGCAGGTGCTCGCGCAGCGCCGAACGAAGCGGCGCAGCGCGCTGGTCGCGCTCGCCGGTCGTGATCCGACCCAGCCCATGCATCGCACCGAGCGCCGCGAGCTCGCCCTGCAGCGCTGCCGCCAGCGCGCCGCCGATGCCGAGGCCATCGCCGGCGACATGAATGCCGGGCACGTCCAGCGCACCCCAGGTGTCCGCCTCGGGCCGCCAGCACAGTTGCGCGTCGTCCCACTTGTGCCTGGCCCGAAGCGACCAGGTGAACTGCGTGTTCGGCACCACGCCATGGTGCAACAGCAGGGTCGAGGTCTCGATGCGATGCGCCTTGCCGTCGACCGTGAAGCGCAGCGCCTCGACGCCCTCGCGCCCTTCCGCCGCAAGGTTCTCCGCACCGGTATGGAAGGGCACGCCGGCGCGCTTCAGCACGCGCATGAGCGACAGCCCCTTCTTCAGGTAGCGCCAGCCGGCCAACGCGCCGCCGAGGTGCGAGAGTGCGCGGCGGTAGTCTTCCATCGATGTCGTGTCGACCAGCGCGCGGATGGGCACGCCGGCGCGCACGTACTGCCAGCCGAGCAGGTAGAGCAGCGGGCCGCAGCCCGCCAGCACGACGGGCTCGACCGGCACCACGTCGGCGCTTTTCAGGAGGATCTGCGCAGCGCCGGCGGTGAGCACGCCCGGCAGCGTCCAGCCTGGGATCGGGAACGGGCGCTCCATGGCGCCCGAGCAGAGGACGATGCGTTCGGCCTCCAGCGTCGAGGTCGCGCCGTCATGCAGGTAGTGCACTGCGCCTTCGGATGTCACCTGCCAGACGGCCGCGTTGGTGAGGTGCCGGGCGCCGCTTGCGGCGAAGGCTTCGGCGAGCGTGCGGCCTGCGGCATAGTCCGGCCCGAGCAGCTCGACCCGGCGCGCCGGCGCGTCGGTGATGGCGCGATAGATCTGCCCGCCCGCACCGCGCTGCTCGTCGAGCACGGCGACGCTGGCGCCAAGCCGCGCGGCGACGATGGCGGCCGACATGCCGGCCGGTCCAGCGCCGACGATGGCGATGTCGCAACGCTCAATCGACATGCGCGGCCTCTTCGGTGATCACGGCGCCGACGCCGTCGAAGGAACGCAAGCCGGCCTGCGTCTTCACCTGCATGCCCTCGGTTACAGCCACGAGGCAGCTCTGGCGGTTGGGCTGGCCGTCGATCTCGACCAGGCAATCGAAACACGCGCCCATCATGCAGTAGGGTGCGCGCGGCGCCCCGCTCACGGGCGTGGTGCGAAAGGTCGAGACCCCGTTGGCGAGCAGGGCCGCGGCCACGCTGCATCCGACAGGGGCACGCAGGGCGCGGCCGTCGAAGTAGAGGCGGACCATCGGCTCGCCGCGCGGCGAAGCATCGGGTGGAACCAGGGAACGAAAGCGGACGTTAGTGGGCATGGTGGAAGGTCTCGTTGCCGTTGAGGAAGCGGTCGCCGCCGAAGGACTCGATGCCGGCCGGAACGCCGTGCCCGGCGCTGCCGGCGATCCACGGCGCGATGGAGAAGGCGTGGTTGGCGGCCAGCGTCACGCCGCTGTGGCAGGTGACGACGTAGGCGCCGGGACATTGCGTCGATGCCTGGTAGATGGGGAAGCCGTCGGGCGTCATCACCCGCAGCGCGCCCCATGCGCGCACGAGCCGCAGGCTCTCCAGCACCGGGAAGCTGCGCACGCCGCGGCGCGCGATGGTGCTGAGCACGTCGGCGGTCGTGCCGTCGTCCAGGCCGACGTCCTCCAGTGAATCGCCGAGCTGGATCGTGCCTTCGTCCGTCTGGCGCACGTAGGTGGTCGGATGGTCGAGGAACCTGGCGACGCGTTCGCCGACCAGCACCTGGCCGCGGTTGGGTTGCACCGGGGCATAGAGGCCGATCTGCGGCGCCAGCTCGCGGTTGCCGAGCCCGGCCGCAAGCACGACGCGCGGTGCATGCCATGTCGCCGCACCCGTCTCGATCTCGAAGCCGTCGGCCCGGGGGGTAATCCTTGTCGCCCGGCTGCCCTGCGCGAATCGCACGCCGTGATGGCGGCAGGCCGCGTGCAGCGCGCGCAGCAGCTTCAGCGGATTGGCGTGGCCGTCCATCGGTGTGTAGCTCGCCCCTACGACCCCGGGTCCGATGCCGGGCAACCGCGCCTTGAGCGATGCGTGGTCGAGCATCTCGAAGACGTAGTCGCCGTCGAGCGCGTCGCGAATGTTGCGCATGCGCGCTTCGCGCGCCTGCAACTCGTCGTCGGAGAAGCAGAAGTGGAAGCCGCCCGGCTGCCGCAGCTGCACGTCGACGCCGCTGTCGTCGGCCAGCGCGCGGGCAAGCTGCGGCCATTGCACAGCCGACTTCATCGTCCAGCGCGCGTACGGTGTCATGCCGAATCCCTTGCCCTGGACCCATACGAGTCCGAAGTTGCCGCGCGACGCGCGAAAGGCATCGTCGCCCTCGTCCAGGACGGTGACGCGCACGCCGTTGCGCGCCGCGCCATAGGCCAGCGCGGTGCCGACCAGGCCGCCGCCAACGACGATCAAATCACTTGTGTTCATTGAAGATGCAGAAGAAAAGAAGGCGAGAAGCAAAGTGCCCGGTGCGGGCAAACCGCGCTCAGCCCTTGCCGATCAGCACGCGATCGAGACCGACCAGGCGGTCGAGCAGCACCATCAGCACTACCGTGCCGGCGATGAGGACGGTCGACACCGATGCGACCAGCGGGTCGATGGTCTGGGCGATCTGGTTGTACATGGCGACCGGCAGCGTCGTGGTGCCGGGCGTGGCGACGAAGACCGTCATGGTGAGCTCGTCGAAGCTCTGGATGAAGGCGAGCATCCAGCCGCCGACCACGCCGGGGAGGATCAGCGGCAGCACGATACGGCGGAATGCGGTCATGCGGCTCGCGCCGAGCGAGAGCGCTGCCTTCTCGGCATCGCGGTCGAGGCCCGTGGCCGAGGCCAGCACCAGCCGCAGCGCATAAGGCATCACCACGACCACGTGCGTCAGCGCGAGCCAGGCGAACGAGCCCGACACCCCGATGGTGGTGAAGAAGCGCAGGAAGGCCACGCCCAGCACGACGTGCGGGATCATCAGCGGCGACATGAAGAAGGCCGCGATCGTGCCGCGCCCGGGAAAGCGGTAGCGCACCAGCGCGAGCGCCGCCGGCACCGCCAGCACCACGGCGACGGTCGCGCTCGCGAGGCCGAGCCAGAGCGACAGCCAGAACGCGTTGACCAGTTCGGTGGCACCGCCGATGGCGCGGAACCAGCGCAGCGAGAAGCCGTCGGTCGGCAGCGAGATGTAGCCCTTGCCGGTGAACGACACGAGCACCACCACCACCAGCGGCGCGAGGATGAAGGCAATGAAGATCGCGTGGTAGACGAGAGAGAGCAGTCCGTTCTTGCGCATGTGGTGTCTCTCCCTTTCAGCCTTCGAAGACCTGCGCGTAGCGCCGCTCGAGCCAGCGGTTGAAGCCGGCGATGACGATGACGTTGGCGATCAGCAGCAGGATCGCGATCGACGCGCCCAGCGGCCAGTTCAGGGTGCTCAGGAACTCGTCGTAGGCGGCGGTGGCGACCACCTTGAGCCGGCGCCCGCCGAGGATGGCCGGCGTCGCGAAGGCCGACGCAGCGAGCGCGAATACGATGATCGCGCCCGACAGGATGCCCGGCAGGATCTGCGGCAGAATGACCCGGCGGAACACGGTAAAAGGTGCTGCGCCGAAGGAGAGTCCCGCATTCTCGACCTGCGGATCGAGCTTCTGCAGCGAGGCCCACACGGAGATCACCATGAAGGGCATCAGAACGTGCGTGAGCGCGATGACCACCCCGGTCATCGTGAACAGGAGTCGCACCGGTTCGTCCGTGAGGCCGAGTGCCTGCAGGCCCGCGTTTATGAGGCCGTTGTTGCCCATGAGGATGGCCCACCCCAGCGTGCGGACCACGACCGACACCAGCAGCGGGCCGAGGATGACAATCAGGAAGATGCCCCGCCACGGCGCCTCCATGCGCGACAGGATGATCGTTTCCGGCACGCCGAACAGCACCGACAGCAGCGTGACCGCCAGCGCCAGGCCGGCCGTGCGCAGGAAGATCTCGTAGTAGTACGGATCCGAGAAGACCTCGAGATAGTTGGCTGCAGTGAAGACCGGCAGCACGCCGCGGGTGCCGTCGAACGAGTGGAACGACAACGCCGCGGTGAGCGCGAGCGGGATCACCAGCAGCCCAAGGAACAGCAGCAGCGCGGGTGCGCTCAGGAGCCAAGGCGCGGAGCCGGCGCGCGGCTCGGCGGACTTCGACGGCGATGCGGCCTGGCTGGGCGCGCCGGGCGCGAGGGCAGTGGCGGCCTCAGCCATGAGCGGCCTCCGTGTCGAGCAGGCGCAGGTCGTCGTCCAGCCAATGCACGGCGACCACCTCGCCTTCGGGCGGCGGCACCGAGCCGATGTTGGGGTGGCTCACGCGCATGGGCCCGAGCGCGCTGTCGACCTCGACCAGCCAGTGGTTGCCGAGGAAGAGGCGCGTGCGGATCGTGGCCGGGATGCCGTGCGCAGCCGAGGCCGGCGCGAGCCTCACCTTTTCGGGCCGCACGTAGACGTTGACCTCGCGCGCGAGCGGCTTCTCCTGGTGCGGCACGTGCAGCAGCGAATCGCCGACGCGCACCTCGCAGCAGCGCGCGTTGCGCGCTTCGACCACGCCCTTGAGCACATTCGTCTTGCCAAGGAAGGACGACGCGAACGCCGATTCGGGCCGCTCGTAGGCCTCGTAGGGCGTTGCGAGTTGCACGATGCGTCCGCCATGCATGACGGCGATGCGATCGCTCATCGTCATGGCCTCGACCTGGTCGTGCGTGACCAGGATCGTGGTGATGCCGAGATGCCGCTGGATGCTGCGCAGTTCGACGTGCATGTCCTCGCGAAGTTTCGCATCGAGGTTCGACATGGGCTCGTCCAGCAGCAGCACCGCGGGCCGCACCGCCAGCGCACGCGCGATGGCCACCCGCTGCCGCTGCCCGCCCGAGAGTTCCTTCGGGTAGCGCTTGCCGAGGCCCGGCAGCCGCACGAGCTCGAGCGTCTCGTCGACGCGCTTGAGCTTTTCCGCGCGCGGGATGCCACGCATCTCGAGGCCGAAGCCGATGTTCTCGGCCACGGTCATGTGCGGGAAGAGCGCGTAGCTCTGGAACACCACGCCCATGCCGCGCTTCTCCGGCCGCGTGCCCGTGATGTCGGCGCCGTCGAGGCGGATGCGTCCGCGCGTCGGCTCGACGAAGCCCGCGACCATCTGCAGGGTGGTGGTCTTGCCGCAGCCCGAGGGTCCGAGCAGCGAGATGAACTCGCCACGCTCGACCTCGAGGCTCAGGCTCTCCACCGCGCGGAATTCGCCGAAAGTTTTGCCGAGTTGATCGAGTTGAAGGAAGGTCATGGAGGGGCCCGGGTTCAGGAGCGGTGTTGCGAGCTCAGCGTTCGACGGTGCGGTTCCAGCGGTTGGTCCACTCGGCGCGCTTCTCGTTGACGACGGGCCAGTCGGTGGGCAGCAGCTTGTCGATCTGCTCCTTGCCGTAAGGCACCTTGGCGGCGACGGCCGGCTCGAGCTTCGCCTTGCTGTTGGCCGGGCCCCAGCCTTGCGTATCGGCGAGGATGGCCTGCACCTCGGGCGTCAGGAGGTACTGGACGAAGGCCTGCGAGAGCGCCGGCGCGCTGTTCTGCGCCACAGGGCAGGCAGCCGTCAGCAAGGCCGGCGCGCCTTCCTTCGGGATGACGAACTGAACCGGGAAGCCCGTGTCCTTCAGCGCCTGCACGCGGCCGCTGCCCCAGACGGCCAACATGATGTCGTTGTTCTGGAACAGCTCGGTCATCTTGCCGGGCGACGGCTCCCATGCCAGCACGTTGGGGCCTACTTCGCGCGTCATCGCGGTGAAGCCGGGGTCGATGTTCTTGTCGCCGCCCTTGCGCAGCTTGGCGAAGGTCAGCAGCGTCTGCAGCCCGTAGGTGTTGCTGATCGGCGGGATCGCGACCTTCTGCTTGAAGCGCTTGTCGGTCAGCACTTCCCACGAATCCGGCGCGGGCAGATTCGCCTTCTTGAAGGCTTCGGTGTTGTAGGCGATGCCGGTGGCGACGATGCCGATGCCGACCGCGCTGTCGGTCATGCGCGCGACCGGGTACAGGTCCTTCAGCACCGCCGGGTTGCCCAGCTTGTCGCAGAAGCCGAATTGCACCGCCTGGTACATCGGGCCGTCGTCGAGCAGCACGACGTTGAGTTCCTGCTTGCCCTTTTGCGCCTGCAGCTTGGCCAGCGTGTCGGTCGAGTTGCCCGGCACGTAGACGATCTTGGCGTTGTTCTTGGCTTCGAACGCGGGAATCAGCTTCTCCTTGAAAGCCTTCTCGGTGGAGCCGCCATAGGAGCCGACATACAGCGTGGTGGGATCGGCGGCCGAAGCGCTCGTTGCTGCGGTCAAGGCGCCGAGTGCCAGCGCTGTGGAGACGGCCGCATTCACGGCCGCGGAAACGGGACGAAGCATCATGGGATTTCCTTTGTTGCGCACCAAAAAAGCGGGGTTTTCCCTATACTGATGCGTTTTGCTTATGGCGCACCAGGATGGGCTTTGCGGTTCGTTTTCGCTCGCATGCCGGAGATTAACCATTCGACCTCCTCCGGAACAATCGTTTTTTTTTGGAATCCCATAACATTAGCGTATGGAGTCTCTCAGATGAAGATTCGCCAGTTGGAGGCCTTTCGCGCGGTGATGCAGTGGCAAACCGTGACGCGTGCGGCCGAGTCGCTGCACGTGTCGCAGCCGGCCGTTACGCGGCTCATCGCGGACTTGGAGGAAAGCGTCGGGTTCTCGCTCTTCCTGCGCGTGAGAGGGCGCCTGCAACCCACGGCGGAAGCAGAGGTGCTGAACGAGGAGGTCGAGCGCTCCCTGCTCGGTATGGAACGCATCGCGAGAACCGCCGACGAGATTCGTTCGTTGCAGCGCGGCGCGCTGCGCATCGCTTCTGCGCCTGCGCTGGCGCTGTCGTTCCTGCCGCGCGCCATCGCGGCATTCCTGCGCGAGCACAGCGACATCCGCGTATCGCTCGCCAACCATTCGTCGCGCACGGTGGTCGATATGGTCGTTAGCGAGCGCTGCGATGTGGGCTTCGTTATTCTGCCGATGAGCCACTCGAGCACGCACGGCGAGCGCCTGATTGCGACCCGAATGGTCTGCGTGATGCCGAGCGATCACCCGCTCGCGAAACGAAAGCTGATCCGGCCGGCGGACCTGGCAGGCGAGCGATTCGTCTCGCATCCATATCCGCTGGAGTCGCGGCTGCATATCGACGCGCTCTTCGCTTCCTACGGCATCGAACGCAGGCTGCAGGTCGAAACCCAGGTGTCGGTCGGCGTGTGCGCCCTGGTGGCTGCGGGCCTCGGCGTGTCGCTGGTCGATCCGATCACCGCTCTGGAGCATCGCGGCGGCGGCCTGACCTTCCTGCCGTTCGAACCCGTCATGGTTATGGAGTTCTCCGTGCTGACGCCTGCGCGACGGTCCTCGTCGATGCTGGTGAGCGCCTTCGTGGACCATGTCCGGAAATTCGCAGTGCAACAGTTGAATCCGAAATTCGTAAGCGGCTAGCTCGGCGCGCCGATCCCATCGCACAGCTTCTAAACCGACGGAATGAAATTCAAGGAAGTGGACGCATTTCGTGCAGTGATGCGTTCGGGCTCCATGACTGCGGCGGCATCCGACCTGTATACGTCGCAGCCCAACGTCAGCCGGCTTTCGCGCAGCTCGAGACCTCCACTGGTCTCGAGTTGTTCAGCCGCGGTCCCGGCAAGTTGACGCCGACGGAGGAGGGCATCGCCTTCATGCGCGAGGTTGACCGTGCCTTCGTCAGCCTGGACGCGCTACGGGATGCCGCCCGGAACATCCGCCAGTTCGGCAAGGGCCGGCTTCGGATCGGCGTGGTGCCATCGCTTGCAATGAGCATCAGACGTGCTCCGCACCGGCGTCATTCCGGCGTCGTGACGAAAGGGTAGTCTTGCGCGGCGCGCAGGGACGACACCTTGCCGTCGAGTAGGTCCTGGCGCAGTTTTTCGGGCGGGCGCTGTGCCGGGTCGCCGAAGCCGCCGCCGCCGGGCGTCTCGATGCGGATGCTCTCGCCCACGGCCAGTTCAATGTGGGCCGTCTTGGAGAACAGCGCGCTTTCATTGGCTTCGCCGTAATTGCGGATCAGGCGTGCGCGCCGGCCGTCGCCGCCGCCGTTCACGCCGGCCGGCACGCCGACGATGTGGCTGTCCGAGCGAGCCGAGAACACGATGCCGGGCGCGAGCGCGCGAATCTGCTTGGCAATGCCCATGCCGCCGCGCGTGCGGCCCGCCCCACCGGAGTCTGGAATGAGCGCGTACTCGTCCATGTGCAGCGGGTATTCGTTTTCTAGCGCTTCCACCGGCAGGTTCGAGGTGTTGGTCATGTGCACGTGCACGGCGTCCATGCCGTCCTTGTCGAAACGCGCGCCGGCGCCACCGCCGATCGTCTCGAGGTAGACAAACTGTCCTGCGCGCTGCTGCAGCTGCCCCGAGAAAACAATGGCGGGACAGAGGTCGTTGCTCGACGCCATGACCTTGCGCTCCGGCAGCAGGCCGCGGAAGGCACCGAACAGCGTGCCGGCCACCTTCTGCGCGGTGATGGAGCGCGCGCCGACGGCCGCGGGGTGCTCTGGATTGGTGATGGTGCCCAGGGGGGCATGCACGTCGATCGGTTCGAAGAGGCCCGCGTTGGGCGCCAGGTCGGGATCGAGCTGCGCCTTGACCGTGTAATACACCGTCGCGTAGAGCGCGTTGATGGGCAGGTTCATCGCGCCGCGCGCCTGCTTGCCCGAGCCGGTGAAGTCGAACCTGAGCCGGTCGGCGCTCACGGTCAGCGTCACGCAGATGGGCACCGGTTCGCCGCCCATGCCGTCGTCGTCGAGGTGGCTGGTGAAGGTGTAGCTGCCCTGCTTGAGCTCGGTGATGCGGTTGAGCAGGCGCCGGCGCGTGTAGGTGATCACGTCCTCCACCGAGCGCTGAACGGCCGGCAGACCCATTTGCCGGATCAGGCCCAGGACGGCCTCGCTGCCGCGGCGGTTAGTTGCGATCTGCACGCGCAGGTCGAGCATGCGCTCCTCGGGATCGCGGGTGTTGCTGCAGATCAGGCGCAGCAGGTCCTCCTCCGTCTCGCCGCCCCTGACGATGCGTGCGGCGGGGATGCGGATGCCTTCTTCGAAGATGCTCTTGAGGCCGCCCGCGATCGACCCGGGCACCGCCCCGCCGACGTCGGAGTGGTGGGCGATGTTGGCCGTGAAGAACTGCAGCGTCCCTTCCCAGAAGACCGGGGTGACGATGTTGATGTCCGGCAGATGGCTGCCATTGGCCAAGTACGGGTCGTTGCAGATGAACACGTCCCCGTCGCGAATGCTGCCTGCCTGATACTGCTCCAGGATGGCGCGTACCGCGCCGTTGAGGGAGCCGAGGTGCAGCGGAATCTGAGTTCCCTGCGCCACCAACCGACCGGCACCGTCGAAGAGCGCCACCGAACAATCCTTGCGTTCCTTGATGTTGGTCGAGAACGAGGAACGCACCAGCGTGTTGTTCATGTCCTCGGTGATCGAGAGCAGGCGGTTGGTGAAGACCTCCATCTCGATCGGGTCGGACAGTTCGGGCGGGCGGGCGTTGCCGCCGGGGGGCAGTGTGTTCATTGGAAGACCTTCATACTGCGTACGGCGGTTCGTGCTTGCTTGGCGCGGGTCGGCGCGGCGGAGGCACGTGGCTGCGCCGCGAGGGAAATGATGAGGGTGCCGTAGGCATCGACTGTGGCGCGGTGAAGAGGGCCGAGCACGGTGGTCGAGCTCATCTCCTCGATCACGGCCGGCCCCTCGATGCGGGTGCCGGCCGACAACAAGTCGCGGTCGTAGACCGCGGTCGCGCACCAGCCGTGCGCCTTGCCATGGTAGACCTCCCGCGAACCGGTGCGTGCGTCGGCCAGCGTGGTGTCGCTGCGCGCTGCGGCCAGCGGCGCCTTGATGACCTGTCCCACCGCCTGCAGGCGGCAGTTGATGACCTGGATCGCGCGGCCGGGAACCTGGTAGCCGTATTCGCGCGTGTGGGCCTCGTGGAAGCGCTGCTCGAAGTCGGCCGCCGTCAGCTGCTGCGAATCGTCCAGCGCCACCTGTACCTCGAAATTTTGGCCGTCATAGCGCGCGTCGATGGCGCACACATACCTGCGGCGGGGTTCCTCTACACTTTCGCCGGACAGCCAGGCCAGCGCGTCGGCTTGCAGCTCGCGGAAAGCGGACGCGATCGCGGGCCAGGACCGAGACGAGACCTGCACGATGAGGCTGCGCACGAAATCGAAGGAGATGTCGGTCAGCAGGATGCCGCGGGCGCACATGGTGCCGGGCTCCTGCGGCACGATCACCGTGGGAATGCCGCATTCCTCGGCCACCTCCACAGCGTGGAGCGGGCCCGCGCCGCCATAGGCAAACAGCGCGAAGCGCGACAGGTCGTAGCCGCGCTCGGTGGAAACTGCGCGAATGGCGCGGCTCATGTTGGCGTTGACGATGCGGATGATGCCTTCGGCTGCGTCTTCCACGCTCAGGCCCAGCGGCTGCGCCACGCGGGCGGTGATGATCTCGCGCGCCGCCGATGCGTCCACCGCCATGCGGCCCTTGAGCAGCACATCGGGGTTGAGGCGGTGCAGCGTGATCTCGGCATCGGTGATGGTGGGCTCGGTGCCGCCGCGGCCATAGCCCACAGGTCCGGGAACGGCCCCTGCGCTGTGCGGGCCGACCTTGAGCGAGCCCGCGCCGTCCAGCCAGGCGATGCTGCCGCCGCCGGCACCGATCACGTGGATATCCACCATCGGCGTCTTGACTGGGTAGCCCGCCACCTGGCGGTTCGACGTGAACAGCGGCCGCCCGCCCGAGATCAGTGAGACGTCGGTGCTGGTGCCGCCGACGTCGAAGGTCACCAGGTCGGGGCGGCCGATGGCACGCCCGACCGCGGCAGCACCCACCACGCCCGCCGCCGGACCCGAGAGGCAGGTGCGAACCGGGAACTGGCGCACCGACGACGCCGACATGAGGCCGCCGTTGGAATGGATGGTGAAGGGCGCCTGCGCCACGCCGAGCGCGCGCACGCGCTCCAGAAAACGGTCGAGGTAGCGCGCCATTCGCGGGCCCACCGCGGCATTGAGCACGGTCGTCGAGAGGCGCTCGTATTCGCGGAACTCGGGCAGCACCTCGCTGGAGATGCTCAGGTACGCCGTGGGCAGCACCTCGCGCACGATGGCCTTGGCGCGCTGTTCATGCGACGGATTGCAATAGGCATGCAGGAAGCACACTGTCACGGCGTCGATGCCGGCATCGCGCAAGGTCTCGGCGGCCCGGCGCACGGCGTCCTCGTCCAGCGGCACCAGCACTTCGCCGCGCGCACTCATGCGCTCGTCGACTTCGAGCCGGTGCATGCGCGGCACCAGCACCGGCGGCTTGCCCACGGCATAATCGAACAGGTGCGGGCGGGTCTGCCGCCCGATCTCAAGGATGTCGCGAAAGCCTCGCGTGGTGATGAGTCCCACCGGCGAGCCCTTGCGCTCGATGATGAGGTTGGTGGCGACCGTGGTGCCGTGGCCGACGTGCGAGATCTGGCCAGCGGCGATGCCATGCTTCCGCAGCAGGTCCGCGATGCCGCGCTCGATCGCTTCGGAGGGGTCGTGCGGGGTGGATGGCACCTTGTGGAACTTCACGTCGCCGACGCTCTCGTCGATCATGGTGAAGTCGGTGAAGGTGCCGCCAACGTCGATGCCGATGCGGTACATGGGTGTCTTGTCTCCTGGGTACGAAAAGGGGGCGGGATGGCTTATTCGGGGTGGATGCCGGCGCTTTGGGCGACCTTGCTCCACTTGACGATGTCCTCGCGAATCAGCTTCGAAAATTCGGTCGGCGCTATGCCCGATGACTGTGCGCCCTGCTGCATCAGGTAGTCGGACATCTTCTTGCTGTGGATCACCGCGATCAACTCGCGGCTGAGCCGGCTGGCCAACTCGGGCTGCATGCGAGGCGGCGCGAACAGGCCGAACCAGACCGTGGCTTCGAAGCCCGGATATCCGGCCTCTGCAACCGTGGGCACATCGGGCAGCATGGCCGAGCGCGAGGAAGAGGTCACGGCCAAGGGCCGCAGCTTGCCGCTCTTGATATAGGGGTACGCCGTCATGACCACGTCCATCATCGAGGTGACATGGCCCGCCACGGTGTCGGTGAGCGCGGGTCCCGAGCCCTTGTAAGGTACGTGCACGGCTTGCAGGCCGGTCGCGGACTTGAGCAGTTCCATCGCGAGATGGTTGGAGGTGCCCTGTCCGTTGGAGGCGAAGGAATAGTTCGCTTCCGCCTTCCTGGATTGGGCGACGAATTCCTTCAGGTTGGTCGCGGGCAGTTCGGAGCGCACGACCAGCACGTTCGGGATTGTGGCAACCGCGGTCAGTGGCGTGAAGTCGCGAACCGGGTCATAAGGCAGCTTGGCATAGATGCTCGGGGCCACTGCGTGCGTGCTGACCGAGCCCATGAGAATGGTGTTGCCGTCTGCCGGCTGATGGGCCACCCACTCGCTGCCGACGGTGCCGCCAGCCCCCGGGCGGTTGTCCACGATGACCGAGGTCTTCAGGCGCTCGCCCAGATCCTGCGCGATCTGGCGCGCAATCAGGTCGGTCGACCCGCCCGCCGCGAAGGGCACGACCAGCTTGATGAGCTTCCCCGGCCACTCCACGGGCGGGGCCGGCTGGGCGTGTACATACTGCACTGCAAAGCCCAGTCCGAGCAGACTGGCTATCGCAAATCGAAAGAATCGCATGGGACCCCCGCAAAGATGAACTGCTGGCCAGTCGGCCAGGACGACTGGCGGCATCGCAATCCGGCCAGCGCTTTGCATCGTAGGGAAGCCCCGGACGATCAACTATGCAGTTATATTTATAAAGACATCCACGCCATCTATGTCGCATGCGTCCCGGTGACCTCAATCTGCTGTTGCATTTCGATGCGCTGATGAACCAGCGCGGCGTGTCGCGCGCGGCCGAGGAAGTCGAAATTTCCCAGCCCGCGATGAGCGCCGCGCTGAGCCGCCTGCGTCGCCTTTTCAACGACCCCATCCTAGTTCGCGAAGGCGGCGTCTGGCGTCCGACGCCGAAAGCGCAGGATCTGCACACCGCCTTCCGGCCGATGCTCGACCTGTGGCGCCATGTCTCCGTGGCGCGTGTCGAGTTCGATCCTGCAAGCTCGCGGCGGGCCATGACGGTGTTCGCCACCGACTACGTCCAGTTCACGGTGCTTTCGCGCGTGATCGGGCGCTTGACTCAAGCAGCCCCGGGCATGGAATTGCGGGTGCTCGCCGCGCGCCCCCAGCTCGGGCTGGAGATGCTGGACAGCAACCAGGTCGAACTGATCGCGGGCTACTATCCCGAACCCGCCGCCAATCTGCGCACACGCTTCTTGTTCGAAGAAAAGGTGGTCTGCCTGGTGCGCGGCGGCCACCCCTGCTTGCAGCGGCGTTGGGGTCTCGACACCTACCTGGCCTACGGCCATGTGAACCTGGCAGCACACACGCGCTACTTCAGCGAGCGCATCGACCGCGCTCTGGAAGGCCAGAACCGCTCGCGGCGCATCGCGCTCACGCTATCGAGCTATCTGGCGTGCCCTTTTGCCGTGGGCAACTCCGATCTCATCGCCACGGTGCCGCTGAGCGTGGCCAAGGCGTTGGGCAAGCAGGCGGGAACGGTCACGCTAGACGCGCCCATCGCACTCCCGATGCTGACAGTCTCGCTCTACTGGCATGAACGCCATCACCGCGATCCGGCCCACGCCTGGGTGCGGCAGTTCATCGCCCGGATGTTCTAGCAGTACGCGGCGAAGCGCGTCTCCTTGAGAACGCGTCCGCGAAGCGTCGCAATGCTTGTCGTTCCGCTGAGCGCGAGGGCGGGCTCGAACTCGTCGGCGAGGATTCGAACGCATGCCGGACGCCGGGCTCTCACGCTGCAGCGAGGCCATAGAGCATCGGACGACCGAGCCGCACGCCGTCGGCACCTAGCTTAAGCGCCAGCCGGTGGCGATGCGCTCAACTTGACGAGCGGCGTTGTTCCCATCGCTGCCGGCGCAGATCAGTGCGGCGTAGGGCCGGCCGACGATCTGGTCGAGCGCTGCGTAGTAGGTGCGGTCGAAAAAGTGCTTGAGCTGGCCGCTCATGGCCGCCAGGTTCTCCGGCGTGGCGAAGATGTACGCGTCAGCCGTCAGAACGTCCGCCGGACCAGCCTGAGACGCATGCAGAAGCCGAACGCCCACGCCCGCCTCGGCTGAAGCGCCTGCTCGGGCGGCCTCAACCATCTGATGCGTGCCATCGGTCATCGAGTGGTAGACGATCAACAAGGTCTTTGCCATTGGTCACACATTGGGCGCTGGCGCTCAGCGCCTGATCACTTGGCGCTACGTGGGCGCCTGGGGCGGCGAGGTGCGGTGTCGCTCGTAGCCTGGCGTCGGCTGGCCAGTGCCTCGGTGAGCAAGCGCCGAGTGGCCTCATGCGCGATCTTCTCCTCATCGACGCGCAGCTGCAGGGCTTCGGCTTGCTCCGTGACGACTGCACATTCGGTGCGCACCTGGGCCAGTTCGACGCCATGTGCCGCCAGCTGCTCGCGCAATCCACCCTCGGTTTGGCGACCAGCCTCGCGCACCTGGTGCAGTTTCTCCAGCTCCGCGTCCAGGCGCTTCGCGGCCGTTTCCTCGCTCCGCACTTGCCGCTGCTGCTTCTTGGCCAGTTCGGCTTCCAGCGCCTTGGCGGCCTGGCGTGCCCGGTCTACCTCGGCCAGCATCCGCTTCTCGTGTACAGCGTGCCGCACCTCGGCTTGCCGCAAATCCTGGTCCCGGGCCGTCATCGCCTCGGCATGTTCGCGCCGCATCCGCTCCTGGCTTTCCGCCGCCTGGGAGAGCAGGGTGGTCATCCGCTTGATGTCGTCTTCCAGACCGATGCGCACCCGGTGTGCCTCGATGGCGTGCTCCTTGAGCTGCCGCTCCATCGTTTCGCGGGCCTGCTGCGAGGAGGCCAGCGCCGAGTCCAGGCTCACCCGCGCCTGCGCGAAGGCTTCCTCGCGCTGCGCCTGCGCCGCCTGCGCCTCGGCCAGCGCGTCTTCGCGGGCCTGCAGCTCCGCCCGAACCGACTCCAGCTCGCCGCGCTGCACTTCCTCGGCCTCGCGCCGCGCCGTCTCCCACAGCAGCCGGGCGGCATTGCGCACGCCCGCCGGCATCGCGTCCGGCTCGTTACCGGCCGGGCGCCGCGAGGCCGAACCTGCGGTCGAACTCACCAACCGTTCGCCAAGCGTTGCGAACCAGCGCTCGAGCATCGGGCTCACGGTGTTCGGAGACCCACGTCCGATCTTCAGGCGCACGCGCTCGATCGTGGGCCGCTTGCCCTCGGCCAGCAACGCATCCGCAGCCTGGAAAACGTCGGCTTCCTGGATCCCGCGGGAGAGTGTTTGTCGAACTTCAGCCATTTGACCCTCGAACTTTTGGTGAACGGCCGCCCTACCCCATCAAATATTTACCCTCGATAAGGGAACGTTATCGGGACTTATCGATGTATGATGTAGCAAATCATATGTCATATGTAGGTTGCAGCCATGAATCTATCCGCGCCCGAACCCACCGAGGACGGCGCGCCCGCGAAACCAGCGGCAGCTGAGTCAAGCGAGGCGCACCCGCTGGCTACCCTGGCCGAGCGCCGCGCGCTGCTCGATCCCGCGCGGCTGGCGTCCACTGCCGAAGACGCGGCGCGCGCGCTGCTGCGCCAGGGCGAATCGATCAACACCCGCATGTCCTACGGCTCGGCCATGCGCTATTGGTGCGCGTGGTATGCCGCGCGCTATGGCGGCACGCTGGCGCTGCCGG
>NZ_JAGGNV010000070.1 GCF_018614955.1 Variovorax paradoxus | reverse complement strand
ACAGGAGACTACATAGCATCTTGTGGACGAGATAGATGGTTTGGACAGTCGCATCATCGTGTCGCTTGACTTCCCCACCGCCGCGTCGGCGGCAGACCTCGTGACGCAGTTGGGCCCAGCAGCTACGTTCTACAAGGTGGGCCTGCAGTTGCTGACGGCGGCCGGCCCTTCGGTCGTGCGCGAGCTCGTGGACGCCGGCAAGAGGGTTTTCTTGGACCTCAAGCTGCTGGAAATTCCGAGCTCGGTAGCGGCGGCAGTTTCCGCAGCCGGACACATCGGGGCTTCGATGGTGACCGTCCATGCCTCTGGGGGCTCAGCCGTGCTTCGGTCCGCAGTCGAGGCCGCAAGCCGGTACCCTGAACTGAAGGTGCTCGCGCTCACCGTCATCACCAGCATGGGCGACGAGGACCTGCACGAAGTGGGCGTGGCCTCCACTGTGCCAGAACAGGTGCTGCGCCTGGCGCGGCTTGCCGCCGCGGCTGGCTGCCACGGCGTCGTAGCGTCACCGTTGGAAGCCCGGCTGCTCCGCGAGACTCTCCCGCCGGACGCTCTCGTCGTCACGCCCGGCATACAGCTGGCAGGCAACTCAAAAAGCGACCACGCGCGCTCCGCCACTGCAGCGCAGGCCATTGATGCCGGCGCGACGCACGTGGTAGTCGGCCGCCCAATATCACGCGCTTCGAATCCCGCAGGCGCTTTTGCCGCATTGCGCGCGGAGCTGGCGGTGGTGCTCAGTGCCCAGGCACCAAAAAGTCCTGACTGATCCGCCACCCCAACTCGTTCACCCGATCGAGAAACTGCGTCAGATAAGCATGCAGCCCCGTCGCCAGAATCTCGTCGACCCGCGCGTACTGCAGATCGGCCAGTAGCTTCCCCGCACGCCGCTGCGTCTCCGCGCTCTGGTCGTTCTGCACCTTCGCGAGATTGCTCACCACTTCGACCAGGCTCGCATGCAGCGAACGCGGCATGTCGGCGCGCAGGATCAAAAGCTCGGCCACGCGCTCAGGCTTGATCACGTCGCGGTACACCTTGCGGTAGACCTCGAAGGCCGAGACGCTGCGCAGGATCGCGCTCCAGTGATAGAAGTCGTACTCCTGGTCTTCTTCGGTGGCGGTGCCGAAGAACTCGCTGTTGAGCGCATGGAACTTCACGTCGACCAGGCGCGCCGTATTGTCCGCGCGCTCCAGGAAGGTGCCCAGCCGCGAGAAGTGGAAGGCCTCGTCCTGCAGCATGGTGCCCAGGGTCACGCCGCGCGAGAGGTGCGAGCGGAACTTGACCCACTCGAAAAACTGGCCCGGGTCGCGCTCGAACTCGCCGGCGCGCAGCATGCGGTTGACTTCGAGCCAGGTCGTGTTCTGCGTCTCCCAGGCTTCGGTGGTGAGCGCGCCGCGCACGGCCCGCGCGTTCTCGCGCGCGGCCCTGAGGCACGAAAGGATCGACGAGGGATTGGACTCGTCCTTGACCATGAACTCCATCACCTCGTCGGGCACGATGTGCTCGTGCTTCTCGTTGAACAAGGGCAGCAGCTCGCTGATGGAGAGCAGGCCCTGCCAGCCGTACTTGGCGACCTCGGCCGACTGCGGCAAGAGCGAGGTCTGGTAGTTGACGTCCAACATGCGCGCGGTGTTTTCGGCGCGCTCCGTGTAGCGGGACATCCAGTAGAGGTGATCGGCGGTGCGTGACAACATGATGCGAAGCTCCCGTGATCAGGACGACTGGGTTTGCGATTGCGATTGCGACTGCGATTCCGCACGCGGCTTGGCACGCCGGTCCCCTTCGAGGATCCAGGTGTCCTTGGTGCCGCCGCCCTGCGACGAATTGACCACCAGCGAGCCCTCCTTGAGCGCCACGCGCGTGAGGCCGCCGGGCACCATCTGCACCTCCTTGCCCGAGAGCACGAAGGGGCGCAGGTCGATGTGGCGCGGCGCGATGCCGGCCTCCACGAAGGTGGGCGAGGTCGACAGGCTCAGTGTCGGCTGGGCGATGTAGCCGTCGGGCTTGGCGAGCACGGCCTTCTTGAAGTCCTCGATCTCGGCATGCGTCGCCGCCGGGCCGATCAGCATGCCGTAGCCGCCGGCGCCGTGCACCTCCTTGACCACCAGGTCCTTCATGTTGGCCAGCGTGTAGTCGAGCTCCTCCTTGTTGCGGCACATGTAGGTGGGCACGTTCTTGAGGATCGGCTTCTCGCCGAGGTAGAACTCGATCATCTTCGGCACGTAGGGGTAGATCGACTTGTCGTCCGCCACGCCGGTGCCGACCGCATTGCAGATCACGACGTTGCCCTCGCGGTAGGCGCGCATGAGGCCGGCGCAGCCGAGCGTCGAGGTGGGGCGGAACACCTCGGGGTCGAGGAAGTCGTCGTCGACGCGGCGGTAGATCACGTCCACGCGCCGCGGGCCGCGCGTGGTGCGCATGTAGACGAAGTCGTCCTTGACGAACAAGTCCTGCCCTTCGACCAGCTCGACGCCCATCTGCTGCGCGAGGAAGGCATGCTCGAAGTAGGCGCTGTTGTACATGCCGGGCGTGAGCACCACCACGGTGGGCTCGGCGGTCGCCGGTGGCGCGGAGGCGCGCAGGGTTTCGAGCAGCAGGTCGGGATAGTGCGCCACCGGCGCGACGCGGTTCTGGCTGAACAGCTCGGGGAAGAGCCGCATCATCATCTTGCGGTTCTCCAGCATGTAGCTCACGCCGCTGGGCACCCGCAGGTTGTCTTCGAGCACGTAGTACTCGCCGTTGCCGGCCGCGTCGGGCGCGCGCACGATGTCGATGCCGGAGATGTGCGAGTAGATGTCGTTGGGCACCTTCACGCCCACCATCTCGGGGCGGTATTGCGCGTTGTTGAAGATCTGCTCGGACGGAATCACGCCGGCCTTGACGATCTCCTGCCCGTGGTAGACGTCGTGGATGAAGCGGTTGAGCGCGGTCACGCGCTGCACCAGCCCCTTCTCCATGCTCTCCCACTCGTGGGCGGGAATGATGCGCGGCAGCAGGTCGAAGGGAATCAGGCGCTCAGTGCCCGAACCGTCCTCGTCCTTCGCGCCGTACACGGCGAAGGTGATGCCGACCCGGCGGAAGATCATTTCCGCCTCCTCGCGCCGCGATCGCATCACCTCGCCGGGCTGCTTCGCGAGCCATTGGTCGTAGCGTTTGTAGTGGTTTCGGACCGCTGCGCCGTTGTAGGGCAACTGCTCGTACATCTCGTCGAATTTGTGCATGGAACGACCAATCTCCTTGGCCGTAGCTTAGCAAGTTCAGGGCCAGTACTTCTACGGGACAACGTGGTGCCAGTAGCGTTTCGCGATCTGCGCTGGCACTGCAGCTCGGCCGGCCGTCCGCTGAACCAGCTGGCGGCACCGCAGTGCGCGGAGTCCACGATGGCGATCTCGCGCTCGCGATAACGCGCTGCCACTTCCTCGGCCGGATGCCCGAATCGGTTGCGGTACCCGGCCTGGACCAGCGCGATGCGCGGCCGCACCGCATCGAGCAGCGCGGGGCTCGACGAGGTCTTGCTGCCGTGGTGCGGCACCAGCAGCAGATCGGCACGCAGCCCCGGCGTGCGCGCCACCAGGGCCGCTTCCTGCAGCCGCTCGATGTCGCCGGCCAGGAGCGCCGCGGCGCGGTCGTTGCCGATGCGCAGCACGCAGGAGACGGCGTTGGGCTTGGTGAAGCCGGCGTAGTCGGCCTCGACCGGATGCAGGATCTCGAAGTCCACGCCGTCCCATGTCCAGCGCCGGCCGGCCACGCAACGCTGGGCAGCACGCAGCCTCTGCAACGGATGCGCCGCTTCGATCGAGCTCAGCAGCTCGGCCTGCGGCTGCATCGCCAGCACCGCAGGCGCGCCGCCAGTGTGGTCGCTGTCGCGATGGCTCAGCACCACGGTCGCCAGCTTCTCGTCGAATGCGCGCAGGAGCGGCACCAGCACGCGGTGGCCGGCGTCGCTCTCGACGCTGTAGCGCGGGCCGGTGTCGTAGAGCAGGCTGTGGGTGGCGGTGCGCACCAGCACCGCATTGCCTTGCCCCACATCGGCGGCAAGCAGTTCGAACTCGCCCGGCGCGGGCCGCTGCGCCTGCCACAGCAGCGCCTGCAGCAGCAGCGGCAGGCCGAGCGCGCGCAGCGACCACGGCAGGCGCATCGCGAGCAGCACGCCGCCGGCAACGCCCGCCACCACCGCCCACAGAGCAGGCGCAGGCGCAGAGAAAGTCGCTACCGGCCACTGCGCCAGCCATTGCAGCAGCAGCGCGAGCGCCTGCACCGCCCACGCGGCCAGGCCCACAGCGGCGGCAGCAGCAGGCCGAGCGGCGTCAAGGCCAGCGTCACCGTCCATTGCTCGCGCCACATTCGCGCGAGCCGCGCCTTCACGCCCGTGACGCCGGCCTCGGGTCCCGCGGCGCCGGTGGCGAACAACACGCCGACCGCGACGAAGCTGAGCCAGAAGCCAGGCTGAATCAGCGCCCACGGATCGAGCGCCACCACCACCGCGCAGGTGCAGAGCCAGACGAAGGGCCAGGGCCAGCGCCGCCCCGCGAGGCGCAGCAGCGCGACCGTGGCCAGCATCCACACGGTGCGCTGCGAGGGCAGGCCCCAGCCGCTGAAGAGCGCATAGAGCGCCGCGAGCAGCACGCCGCCCGCCAGCGCCGCATGCGGCGCCGGCCACCACAGCGTCAGCCGACCGCTGCGGCGCCAGAGCGCGCCGACGAGCCAGGCGGCGAGCCAGGCGAACATCGTGATGTGCAGCCCCGAGATCGACATCAGGTGCGCGACGCCGGTGGCGCGGAAGATGTCCCAGTCGGCGCGGTCGATCGCGTTCTGGTCGCCCGTGACCAGCGCCGCGATCACGCCGGCCAGGCGACGATCGGCCACCCGCTCCAGGATCGCATCGCGCACCGATTCGCGCGCCCGCTCGACGTGGCGGCGCCAGCTCTGGCCGATACGCTCGGCGTTTGTTGCACCGGTGCGCACATAGCCGCTGGCCTGCACCGCCCTGCTCCCACAGGCGCAGCTCGTGGTCGAAGCCGTGCGGATTGAGATTGCCGTGCGGCGCCTTGAGACGAACCACCATGCGCCAGCGCTCGCCCGCATGCACCGGGCCGGGCGCGGCGGCGCTCTCGGCGCGCAGCGCATCGTCGGCCGCGCGGCCCCAGAGGCTGGTGTTGTCCGCATACCAGCCGAGCGCGATGCGCCGCGGCACGCGCGGCATGCCATGGTCATTGCCGCCGGCCCAGCGTGCCGACTCGACATCGAAGAGAAAGCGCACGGCGCCATCGCCGCGCTGCGGCATCTGCGAAACGATGCCCGCCACCTGCAGGTCGCGTCCCTCGAGCGCGGGCGCCAGCGCATCGCCTGCGTAGGCGGCCGCGCGCCAGCCCGCGAGACCGCCGCCGGCCATCGCGCCGAGCAGCAGCATGGCCAGGCCGAGCGCCGCCATCCGCGCAACGACAGCCACGCGGCCGCCGCGACAAGCAGCAGTCCGCTATAGACCGCCCAGTCCCACAGCGCAGCCTGCTGCAACTGCAGCGCAGCGCCCAGCACCGAGCCGGCCATGGCGGGCAAAGAAAGCCAGGCCGCGCGGCTCCGCGCCCGGCCTCATGCAACGGTCCTCGATGACATGCAGCAATCACTCCCTGACACGCTCTCTGTGGCGCGCTAATTGCTATCCGTGTGGGCTAGTATGCGTCTCACCCCGAGGCACCCTCGACGTCACGAGAAAAAATGTCCATTCACGCCGCTCTCCACCACGTCACCCATTACAAGTACGACCGTCCGGTGCAATTGGGTCCGCAGGTGATCCGCCTGCGTCCCGCGCCGCATTGCCGCAGCAACGTGATCTCGTACTCGCTGCGCGTCGAGCCCGAGCAGCACTTCGTCAACTGGCAGCAGGACCCCTTCGCGAACTACCAGGCGCGCCTGGTGTTCCCCGAGAAGACGCGCGAGTTCAAGGTCACGGTCGACCTCGTGGTCGAGATGGCGGTCTACAACCCTTTCGACTTCTTCCTCGAGCCGCAGGCCGAGAACTTCCCTTTCAAGTACACCGAGTCGCAGGCGCAGGAACTCGCGCCCTACCTCGTGGCCGACCCCGCCACGCCGCTGGTGGCGGCCTACCTCGAGAAGATCGACCGCAAGACGCAGCGCACCATCGACTTCCTGGTCGGCCTCAACCAGCAGGTGCAGAAGGACGTCGGCTACCTGATCCGCATGGAGCCGGGCGTGCAGTCGCCCGAGCAGACGCTGGCCAACGCCTCCGGCTCCTGCCGCGATTCGGGCTGGCTGCTGGTGCAGCTGCTGCGCCATTGCGGGCTGGCGGCGCGCTTCGTCTCGGGCTACCTGATCCAGCTCACGCCCGACGTGAAGGCGCTCGACGGCCCGAGCGGCACCACGGTCGACTTCACCGACCTGCATGCCTGGTGCGAGGTCTATCTGCCCGGCGCCGGCTGGATCGGGCTCGACGCGACCTCGGGCCTGATGGCCGGCGAGGGCCACATCCCGCTCGCCTGCACGCCCACGCCTTCGAGCGCGGCGCCGATCGAAGGCGCGGTGGACGAAGCCGAGGTCGACTTCGCCCACGAGATGAAGGTCACGCGCATCCACGAATCGCCGCGCGTGACCAAGCCCTACACCGAGGAGCAATGGGCCGAAGTGCTGGCGCTCGGCGAGGCGGTCGACGCGCGCCTGAATGCCGGCGACGTGCGCCTCACGATGGGCGGCGAGCCGACCTACGTCGCCACCAGCGACCGCGACGCGCCCGAGTGGAACACCGATGCGCTCGGCCCCACCAAGCGCGGCTACGCGACCGAGCTCGTGCACAAGCTGCGCGCCGAATACGGCCAGGGCGGCTTCCTGCATTTCGGCCAGGGCAAGTGGTACCCGGGCGAGCAGCTGCCGCGCTGGGCGCTGTCGATCTTCTGGCGCGCCGACGGCCAGCCGCTGTGGCACAAGCCCGAGCTCTTCGCCGACGAGCGCACGCCCACCCACTACACGAGCGAAGACGCGCGCCGCTTCACCAGTGCGCTCGCGCACAAGCTCGGCCTGACCGACCGCTTCGTGCAGTCCGGCTACGAAGACGTCTACTACTACCTCTGGCGCGAGCGCCGGCTGCCGGTGAACGTCGACCCCTTCGATTCGAAGCTCGACGACGAGCTGGAGCGCGTGCGCCTGCGCCGCGTGTTCACGCAGAAGCTCGACGCGGTGATCGGCTACATGCTGCCGATCGAGGCCGCGAACGCCGACACCGATGCGCCCGCGCTCGCCGGCCCGGGCTGGAAGACCGGCCCCTGGTTCCTGCGCGACGACCGCATGTACCTGATCCCCGGCGATTCGCCGATGGGCTACCGCCTGCCGCTCGATTCGCAGCCCTGGGTCAGCAAGGGCGACTATCCCTACCTGGTGGAGCGCGACCCCACTGCGCCGCGCGCGCCGCTGCCCGCTTCCACCCTCTTCCGTGCGCGCTACGAAGGCGGGCTCGCCGGCGCGCCGGCCGATCTGGGCGCCGTGCCCTACGACTTCGGCGTGCCGCAGCAGTCGCCGGCCGCGCTGCGCTTCCAGGCCGCGCACGGCAACCCCGCGGCGGCGCGCGCTGCTGCGGCCTCCTCCGATCCGACCACGACGCGCGAGCCGCGACACGGCGAGTCGGCCCACTGGGTCACGCGCACCGCGTTGTGCGTGGAGGTGCGCGACCCGCGCCGCGCCAACGGGCCCGCCGCCGAGAAGGTCGGCAGCGCCTCGGGCGTGCTCTACGTCTTCATGCCGCCGCTGGCGCGGCTGGAGGACTACCTCGACCTCGTCGCCGCGGTCGAAGCCACGGCCGACCAGCTGGGCGTGCAGGTGGTGCTCGAAGGCTATCCGCCGCCGCGCGATCCGCGCCTGAAGATGCTGCAGGTCACGCCCGACCCGGGCGTGATCGAGGTCAACATCCATCCCGCGCACAACTGGCGCGAACTGGTGGCGCACACCGAGTTCCTCTACAACGCGGCCTTCGAGACCCGCCTGTCGGCCGAGAAGTTCATGACCGACGGCCGTCACACCGGCACCGGCGGCGGCAACCACTTCGTGCTGGGCGGCGCCACGCCGGCCGACAGCCCCTTCCTGCGCCGGCCCGAGCTGCTCGCGAGCCTCTTGCTCTACTGGCACAACCACCCGTCGCTGAGCTACCTGTTCTCGGGCATGTTCATCGGCCCGACCAGCCAGGCGCCGCGCGTCGACGAAGCGCGCAACGACCAGCTCTACGAACTCGAGATCGCCCTCAAGGAAATCGCGCGCAACCGCGAGATCCACGGCCAGAACATGCCGGCCTGGATGGTGGACCGCACGCTGCGCAACATCCTCGTCGACGTCACCGGCAACACGCACCGCAGCGAGTTCTGCATCGACAAGCTCTACTCGCCCGACTCCGCCACCGGCCGCCTCGGCCTGCTGGAGCTGCGCGCCTTCGAGATGCCGCCGCATGCGCGCATGAGCATCGCGCAACAGCTGCTGCTGCGCGCCTTCATCGCCCGTTTCTGGGACGAGCCCTACCAGGCGCCCGCCACCCGCTGGGGCACCGAGCTGCACGACCGCTTCCTCTTACCGACCTTCGTCAAGATGGATTTCGACGACGTCATCAGCGAGATGCGGCAGGCCGGCTTCGCCTTCGATCCGGACTGGTTCGCACCGCACCTGGAGTTCCGCTTCCCGCTGGTCGGCCAAGTGCAGGCCATGGGCGTCGAGCTGTCGCTGCGCAACGCGCTGGAACCCTGGCACGTGATGGGCGAGGAAGGCTCGGCCGGCGGCACCGTGCGCTATGTGGATTCCTCGCTCGAACGCATCGAGGTGCGCGTGACCGGCCTCAACGAAAGCCGACACGTCGTCACCGTCAACGGCAAGGTGCTGCCGCTGCAGCCTACGGGCACGGTCGGCGAATTCGTGGCCGGCATCCGCTACAAGGCCTGGAATCCGCCCTCGGCGCTGCACCCGAGCATCGGCGCGCACGCGCCGCTCACCTTCGACCTGGTCGATACCTGGATGAAGCGTTCGCTCGGCGGCTGCCAGTACTTCGTCGCCCATCCGGGCGGGCGCAGCTACGACACCTTCCCGGTCAACGCCTACGAGGCCGAGAGCCGGCGCCACTCGCGCTTCTCGCGCATGGGCCATACGCCCGGCCTGCTGCGCACGCCGCCGGCGACGATCGAACTGGCCGGAAGCCGCGAGTTTCCCTTCACGCTGGATCTGCGACGAGGATGAGGCCACCGCCCCCCATCGCGATGACGCCGATGTGACAATCGGCACATCTTGGACCCACTGAACGAATCCCTCTTCGACGCCCAGGCCCTGGAGTCGCCCGCCGACTTGGCCTCGGCGCTCGCCCCGCCGGCCGCGCCGGGCCACTTCGACGAGCTGCGCGGCGCCGCCACGCCGGTCGCGGCCCCGCGCGTGGGCGGGCCTTCCCAGCCGGCGCCGCTGTACGAGGCCTCGTCCGTGCCCCCTGCCGCGCAGGCCGAAGAAGCCCCGCCGCACGAGCGCCCGCCGCTCGCGCCCGCCTGGGCCGATTTCTTCGGGCAGTTGGGCGCCGCCGGTTTCAACGACCTGCCGCGGCGCGCGGTCAGCCTCGAGCGGCAGATCCGCGACAACGGCGTCACCTACAACGTGTACGCCGATGCCGACGGACCGCAGCGGCCCTGGTCGCTCGACCTCTTTCCGCTGATCGTCTCGCCCGAGAGCTGGGCCCAGATCGAGGCCGGCGTGCTGCAGCGCACGCGCGTGCTCGACCGCGTGATGGCCGACGTCTACGGGCCGCAGAAGCTGCTGGCCGAGGGCCTCCTGCCGCCCGCACTGGTGCATGGCCATCCGGGCTACCTGCGCGCGATGCACGGCGTCGAGCCGCCCGGCGACACCTGGCTGCACATCGCCGCCTTCGACCTGGCGCGCGGACCCGACGGCAACTGGTGGGTGGTGTCGCAGCGCACGCAGGCACCCTCGGGCCTGGGCTACCTGCTCGAGAACCGGCTCGCGATCGCGCGCCAGTTCCCGCAGGCCTTCGAGGCGCTGCACGTGCAGCGCCTGGCCGCGACCTACCACGCGATGATGGAAGGCTTGCAGCACATGTGCCCGGCCGGCCAGCCGCCGCACATCGCGCTGCTCACGCCGGGGCCCTACAACGAAACCTATTTCGAGCACGCCTACCTCTCGCGCTACCTCGGCATCACGCTGGTCGAGGGCAGCGACCTCACGGTGCGCGACCAGCGCCTCTACCTCAAGACGCTGCAGGGCCTGCGCCCGGTGCACGGGCTGATCAAGCGGCTCGACGACCAGTACCTCGACCCGCTCGAGCTGCGCCCCGACTCCACGCTCGGCGTGCCGGGCCTGCTGCAGGCGATCCGCGCCGGCAACGTGCTGGTGGCCAACATGCCGGGCTCGGCCTTCCTGGAGTCTCCTGCGCTGCTCGGCTTCCTGCCGGCGCTGGCGCGCCGCCTGATCGGCGAGAAGCTGCAGCTCCCGGCCCTGCCCACCTGGTGGTGCGGCGAACGCGCCGCCATGGAAGCGGTGCTGCCGCAGCTCGACAGTTGCGCGATCAAGTCCACCTACCCCGGCGACGACTCCCACACCAGCTTCGATGCCGTGCTCGGCAGCCGCATGGGACGCCGCGAGCTCGACGAGTGGGCCGGCCGCATCGTGCGCCAGGGCGACGAGCACACCGTGCAGAGCTACCTGCCGCTGTCGCAGATGCCGACCTGGACGCAGGACCTCGGCCCCGGCCACATCGCGCCGCGCGCGGTGCTGCTGCGCGTGTTCGCGGTGAGCGACGGCGCACGCTCGTGGCGGGTGCTGCCCGGCGGGCTGGCACGGCTCGCGGGCGCGGATGCGCAGATCGCCTCGATGCAGCGCGGCGGCAGCAGCGCCGACGTCTGGGTGCAGACCCACGGCGAGGTCGACCGCACCACGCTGCTGCAGC
The DNA here is from genome assembly GCF_018614955.1 of Variovorax paradoxus. Classification (GTDB taxonomy): domain Bacteria; phylum Pseudomonadota; class Gammaproteobacteria; order Burkholderiales; family Burkholderiaceae_C; genus Variovorax; species Variovorax paradoxus_J. The sequence continues at coordinate 32,872 of NZ_JAGGNV010000070.1, read as the reverse complement.
CCCATGCGACGCCTGCCTCGCTGGCGCGGCACCGCGCACCGGTCACCAGCCGCGCGGCGGAGAACATGTTCTGGCTCGGCCGCTACACCGAGCGCGCCGAGAACGCGGTGCGCCTGGCGCGGCTCACGCTCGACGTGCTCGGTGGCGAAGACCAGTCCTCGCCGGCGCTCCTGAGCTGGCTGCACCGGCTGACGCTGCGCAATGCGCTGGTGCCACGCGATGTACCGACCATCCCGAAGTCGCGCCGCGTGTTCGAACGCGCGCTGATCGCGGAGCTGGGCGACGTCGAAGAAGGCGGCAGCGTCGGCTACAGCCTGCGCTGCGTGCGCCAGGCCGCGGCCGCGGTGCGCGAGCGGCTGTCGCAGGACAACTGGAACCAGATCGTGCGCGCCGAGGCCGAATTCCTGCGCCGCGCCGCCGAGCAGGCCGGCGAGCGCGGCGAAGGCAGCTACGCGAGCGCCGGCGCATTGCGCATGCTCGAATCGACCAGCGCCGCGCTGGCCGCGATCACCGGCGCCCAGACCGACCGCATGACGCGCGACGACGCCTGGCGGCTGCTCTCGATCGGCCGCCACATCGAGCGGCTGGGCTTCCTCTCCAGTTCGCTGGCGGCCGGTTTCGAGATCGGCTCGGTGCACGAGGTGAGCGGCTTCGAGGCCATGGTCGCGCTGTTCGACAGCACCATCACCTTCCATGCGCGCTATCAGCAGCGCCGCGATGTCGCGACCCTGGTCGACCTGCTGGTGCAGGACGGCGACAACCCGCGTTCGCTGGCCTGGGTGACGCAGACGCTGCGCGGCCGCATCGCGCGGCTGGCGGGCAGCGCGCCGGGCAAGCTCACGGCCTTGTCGCACGAACTGCCCGACCCCGCCACGTGGACGCTCGAAGATCTCTGCGAAGCCGGGCCCGACGGACGCCATCCCGCGCTGGAGAACGTGCTCGAGAACTGCGAGACGGCGGCCTACCATGTGTCGGACGCCGTCGGCATCCGCTACTTCACGCTGACTTCCGAGTCCCTCCGCTCCGTCGGAGCCTGACCATGTTGCTTCACGTCACCCATGAAACCCGCTACGCGTACACGCCGCCGGTCGAGACCGCGCAGCATCTCGCGCACCTGAAGCCGCTGGCCACCGGCTCGCAGCGGCTGATGAGCCATGCGCTCGCGATCAGCCCCGAGCCCGCGCAGCGCGGCGAGTCGCCCGATGTCTACGGCAACGCGCGCGCCTTCTTCGCGCTCGATTCGACGCACGAGGAACTGGTGGTCACGGCCGAGAGCGTGGTCGAGACCGGCGTGCCGGTGCTGTCGCCGGCGGCGTCGCTCGAGCTGCCCTGGGAGGAGGTGCGCGAGCGCTTCCGCTACGCCAAGGACCTGCCCTTCGACCCGGCCTCCGAATTCGTCTTCGCTTCGCGCTACGTGCCGCGGCACGATGACTTCGCCGCCTACGCGCGGCCCAGCTTCGCGCCCGGCCGTCCGGTGTTCGACGCGGCCATGGACCTCACGCTGCGCATGTACCGCGACTTCATCTACGACACCGAGAGCACCGAGATCAGCACGCCGGCCATCGAGGCGCTGGCGCAGCGACACGGCGTGTGCCAGGACTTCGCGCACATCATGATCGCCTGCTTCCGCACGCTGGGACTGCCGGCGCGCTACGTCAGCGGCTACCTGCTGACGCAGCCGCCGCCCGGCAGAGCGCGGCTGGTCGGCGCCGACGCCTCGCATGCCTGGGTCTCGGTCTACCTGCCCGGCGACGACGGGCCCGGCGACTGGGCCGAGTTCGACCCGACCAACGGCCGCCAACCCGGCGAGGACTACGTGGCGCTGGCGATCGGCCGCGACTATTCCGATGTCTCGCCGATGCGCGGCGTGCTGCACGGCGGCGCGCGCCATACGCTGGATGTCAGTGTCACGGTACAGCCGCTCGAAGAGCTGCGGGCCGAGGCGGCGCAAGCGGCGCAAGCGGCGCAGTCACAAATACAGACTCAGACTCAGACTCAGACTCAGACGCAATCACAATCGCAATCCCAACAAGACGAGGACCCTTCATGAGCGTTTACGACAAACTTTCCAGCCTCGGCATCACGCTGCCGCCGGTCTCGGCCCCCGCGGCCGCCTATGTGCCCTATGTGCAGACCGGCAAGCTGGTGTTCCTCTCCGGCCATATCGCCAAGAAAGATGGCAAACCCTGGGTCGGCCAGCTCGGCGCCACGCTCGGCACTGACGAAGGCAAGCAGGCCGCACGCGCGATCGCGATCGACCTGCTCGGCACGCTGCAGGCCGCGGTCGGCGACCTGAACAAGGTCAAGCGCATCGTCAAGGTGATGAGCCTGGTCAACTCGGTCGGCACTTTCACCGAGCAGCACCTGGTGACCAACGGCGCCAGCGAGTTCTTCGCCGAGGTCTTCGGCCCCGAAAAGGGTGCGCATGCGCGCAGTGCCTTCGGCGTGGCGCAGGTTCCGATGGGTGCTTGCGTCGAAATCGAACTGATCGCCGAAGTCGAATAGTTGGACGACACCGATCGCCATTTGCTGAGCCTGCTGCAGGCCAATGCCCGCGAGCCCGCTGCCGAGCTCGCGCGCAAGCTCAAGGTGGCGCGCACGACGGTGGTGGCGCGCATCGCGCGGCTGGAACGCGAGGGCGTGATCGGCGGCTACGGCGTTCGCCTCGGCCAGCGGCTCGAACAGGCCGCGGTGCGGGCCTACTGCGGCCTCAGCGTGGCGCCGAAGTCGGCCACCGCTGTGATCCGCGCGCTCGAGCGGCTGCCCGAGGTCGAGGAGCTCTCGGCCGTCAGCGGCCAGTACGACTACATGCTGGCCCTGCGCTGCGAGACCAACGAGCAGCTCGACGCCCTGCTCGACCGCATCGGGCTGATCGAGGGCATCCAGCACACCCACACCTCGGTGGTGCTGAGCCGCAAGGTCGACCGCCGCAGCGCGGTGCCGTCAAGCGGCTGAGCGCGCCTGCGGCCGCTGCCCGCGGCCCAGCGTGCCGACGACGACGGTGGCCACGAGCACCAGCGCGGCGCTCAGCAGCATGGTGCTCGAGATGCCGTGGTTGTCGACCGTCAGGCCGCCGATCAGCGCGCCCGACGCGATGGCGACCTGGAACCCGCTCACGAGCAGCGCCTGCCCGGCCTCCTGCGCATCGGGCACGGCTTCCATCATCCAGCCGGTCAGCGAGACCGGAATCAGGCCGAAGGCCAGGCCCCAGACGACCACCACGGCTGCGCCGGCCACGATCCCGCTGCCGGCCACCGTCGACAGCAGCAGCGCCGCCGCGAGCAGCACCGTCGCCAGGAGCGTGGTGCCGCGCACGCTGCGCGCCACCAGGCTGCCGCCGACGAAGGTGCCGATGAAGCCGGTCGCGCCATAGACCAGCAGCAGCGTCGTCACCGCGCCCGGCGCGAGTCCGAAGGTCTGCTGCAAGAGCGGCGTGAGGTAGGTGTAGGCCGCGAAATGCCCGGCGATGAGGAACAGCACCGCCAGCAGCCCGACCTGCGCCATGCGGCGCGTGAGCGGCGTCAGCAGGTCGCGCGGGCGAATCGCGCGTGCCGGCGGCATCGCCGGCAGCAGCCAGATCTGCGCTGCCAGCACGACGGCCGCGAGCAGCCCGGTCACCGCGAAGGCCGCACGCCAGCCGGCGAAGTTGCTGATGAAGGCGCCGGCCGGCACGCCGAACACCGTCGCCGCCGAGACGCCCGCCAGCACCAGCGACATGGCGCGCGCCTTCGACATATCCGGCACCAGTTGCGTAGCGGCGCCCGGCGCGAAGGTCCAGAAGCCGCCGATGCACAAGCCGAGCAGGAAGCGCGCCACCAGCATGGTCGCGAAGTTGGGCGCGAAGGCGGCCAGCAGGTTCGAGGCGACCAGAAGAGCGGAGAGCGCGATCATCACGGTGCGCCGGTCGAGCCGGCCGGAGGCGACGATCAGCGCCGGCCCGGCGAAAGCGGCCAGCACGCCCGGCATCGTGACCATCAGGCCGGCCGTCCCGTCGCTGACGTTGAGGCCGGCGGCGATGTCGGTCAGCAAGCCGATCGGCAGGAACTCCGTCGTCACCATCGAGAAGGTGCCGATGGTGATCGAGCCGACCGCGAGCCAGGCGGAGCGAGGGGTTTCGGTGATTTCAGAAACAGAGGGCAGCGCATCGGCGCATGAGGTGCAGGGTGCATTCATGGGTGGAGAAGCCTTGGAAGAGAGCCGGGCGAAGCGTGCCGCGGGTTGTTGCAGTGCGAGGTGTGAGTTTGAAGCCGCATCGGCAGCGCCGAAGACGCCCCGCGGAAGCTCACCGTTTCCTCTTCACCAACAATCGACCCGGTCTCTACCCCTGCTTCGCGGAGTTGCTCCGCGCGCGCCTGCCGGCATGAAGCGCCCGATGAGGCACCGCAGGCGCCGTTGGCGCGGCGGTCTTGGTGTCGCCCAGCGCCGCATAGCAACTGCCGACCCGCGTCGACAGAAAGGCCTCCAGCCCCACCTGTTCCTGCCCCACGAAGCCCTGCGCCGGCAGCCGGCCGGTGTGCAGCAGTTCGAACACGCCGACCACGCCGGCGGCCGTGGAAAGCTCGATCGCGGTGCGGTCCACGCCGCGCAGCCGGCCGCCGTCGATGCGGGCCAGGCGGGTCTGCTGTTCGAAGCGCCCGCCCCGCTCGCCCGATGCCGACGCGAACACGATGACCGTATCCTCGCGGCTGTGGGGCACGGCGTGCTCCAGCACCTGCCGCAGCAGGTCGCGGCGCTCGACCAGGCGCAGGTCGTGCAGCAGGAAGTCCATCGCATCGCGATGGCCGGGGTAGCGAAGGGACTTGTAGTCGAGGTTGCGCACCCGGCCCGCGAGCGTCTCGCCGAGCGTGCCCAGCCCGCCCGAGGTGTTGAAGGCCTCGAAGGCCTCGCCATCGAGCACCAGGGTCTCGTGCCCTTCCAGCGGCTGCAGCGACACCGGCCGGCCCTGCACGACGGCCGCGCACGGGTTGCAGTACTCGTTGATCAGGCCGTCGACGCTCCAGGTGAAGTTGTAGCGCAGCCGGTTGGTGGCATGGCGCGTCAGCGCACCGACGCGCAGATGCAGGTCGTACAGCGTGTCGAAACGGCCGGCCAGCTGCATGCCCAGCATGCCGATCACACCGGGCGCCAGCCCGCATTGCGGCATCAGCACCGTGGATGCGCCTTCGGCCAGCGCACGGATGGCGGAGGTGGCCGCCACATCCTCCGTCAGGTCGAAGTAGTGCACGCCGTGCGCCCGCGCCGCCGTGGCGACGCGCGCCGCGAGATAGAAGGGCAAGGCATTGATCACGACCTGGTGCCCCGCCAGCACGGCCGCCAGCGCCGCGCCCTCTTCCACGTCCAGCGTGACGCGCTCGACCAGCCGGTCGCCGGGCTCGGCATGGGCATGCGTGCGGTCCGCGAGCGTGACCGGCAGGTGGTGGTACTCGGCCACCATGTCGGCCACCGTGCTGCCGACCTTGCCGGCGCCCAGCACCAGGACCTTGCGGATGTCTTGCGAGCTCATCGTGCACCTCCTCATCGTTTGGATGAAGAAACTGTAGGAGCAGGTGCTGGCAGCCGGAAGCCGCCAATGCGTCGCGAAGTCGCGCGTTTCCGGCGGAACGACGCCGCGCACGAACGAATGGTCAGGCCGCGCCCGATGAACCCCGAACCACGAGCTCGCCCGGCAGCAGCAGTTGCCGCGGCGGGCCTTCGAGGCCGCGCAGGCGTTCGATCAAACAGGTCGCCGCAGCGCGACCGATCGCATCGGTGGGCTGTGCGATGGCGCTGAGGCCCGGCCCGATCAGGGGCGCCCATTCGGGGTCGTCGAAGCCCACGAAGCCGAGCTCCTCGCCGAAGCGCCAGCCCAGGCGCGCCATCGCCGAGGCCACGCGCAAGGTCACGACCGCATTGCCGGCCAGCACGGCGGCGCGCCGTCCGCGCTTGGCGCGCTTGTGCAGGGCGCGCAGCGCGGCGTCGAGCGCCTCGCTGTCGTCACCGGTGCTTTCGAACACGTCTCCCGCGACGCGCGGCTCGTGCGCCGCGACGCAGTCGCCGAAGGCGGCCGTGCGCTCGCGCCGCGAGCTCACGCCCTTTTGCGGCTCGGTGATATAGAGCAGCTCGCGGTACCCGCCTTCGACCAGATGGCCGCAGGCGGCCTGCATCGCCGCGGGGTTGTCCAGCGAAACGAAGTCGGTGTGCATGCCGGCATGGCGGCGATCCACCAGCACCGCGGGCTTGCCATGCAGCGCGTCGGCATCGATCAGCCCTGCGCCGCGGCCCAGCGTGTTGAGGATGAAGCCGTCCACCTGGTAGCCCGCGAGCGCATCGATGGCCTCGCGCTCGCGGTCGATGTCGTTGCCGAGGTTGAACAGCATCACCAGGTAGCCGGCGTCCTGGCAGGCCTTCTCCGCGCCGCGCAGCACCGCGACCGAGTAGGGGTTGGTGATGTCGGCCACGATCAGGCCGATCAGGCGCGAGCGGCCGTGGCTCAGCGCCTGCGCCATCGGGCTCGGCGTATAGGCCAGCTGCGCGACCGCGGCCTCGACGCGCGCCGCGATGTCGGGGCTCAGCAGCCGTTCGCGGTGGTTGAGAAAGCGCGAGACGGTGGCCTTGGAGACGCCCGCCGCCTTGGCGACGTCTGCAATCGTTGCTTTGGCCGGGCGCTGCATGGGCGATCGTGCGTTCAAGCGAAGGCCGTGTCGTAGACCGCCGCCGGCCGCTCGCCTGCGAGGGCCTGCAGCAGGTTGGTGGTGGCCAGCTCGGCCATCGCATGCCGCGTCTCGTGCGTGGCCGAGCCGATGTGTGGCAGCGGCGTCACGCGCGGATGGGTGCGCAAGGGCGAATCCACGGGCAGCGGCTCGGTCGCGAACACGTCGAGGCCGGCTGCGCGCAATGTGCCCTGGTCGAGCGCGGCGAGCAGCGCGTGTTCCTGCACGGTGGCGCCGCGGCCGCCGTTGATGAAGATGGCGCCCGGCTTCATGAGGCCGAACACGCGCTCGTCGATCATGCCGCGCGTGCTCTCCGACAGCGGCAGCATCGCGACCACGATATCGGCGCGTGCCAGCAGCTCATCGAGCGGCGTGTGCATCGCGCGCCCCACCAGCTCGGGCGACTGCACGGCCAGGTCGACCGGGCGCCTCGAGTGATAGAGCACCGGCATGCCGAAGCCCAGAGCGGCGCGGCGCGCGATGGCCTGGCCGATGCGGCCGAAGCCCAGCAGGCCCAGCGTCTTGCCGTGCACGTCGAAGCCGAACAGGTCCTCGCCGATGTTCCCCGTCCAGCGGCCCTCGCGCACGAGGTTGGAGAGCTCGACCACGCGGCGGCTGGTCGCCATGAGGAGCGCGAAAACGGTGTCGGCCACCGTCTCGTCGAGCACGCCGGGCGTGTGGCACAGCATGATGCCGCGCGCATGCAGGGCGGCCAGCGCGTAGTTGTCGACGCCGACTGAGACGCTGGAGATCACTTCGAGCTGGGGTGCGCTTTCGAGCAGCGCATCGTCCACCGGATAACTCGAACCGATCAGGCCCTGAGCCAGCGGCAGCGCGGCCTCGAAGGCCTCGCGCTCGGCCGCGATGCGCGGGTTGGCGACCGTGACCTCGTGCACGGCCTGCAGGCGGGCCAACTGGTCGTCGGGCAGTTCGCGAAAGACCAGGATCTTCTTGCGCATCACAACCTCGCTTCGTTCAATTGCGCCCGCGTCGGCAGGCCTTCGGTGTCGCCGAGCACCTGCACGGCACGGGCGCCGATCCAGGCGGCGCGCCGCACCGCCTCGGGCACGGTCTTGCCCTCCAGCAGCGCGCTGATCACGCCGACCGCGAAGCCGTCGCCGGCGCCCACGGTGTCGACCACTTGCGCCACCGGGAAGCCGTCGATGCGCCCGGTGCCGGCCACATCGCCGTCATAGTAGGCGCCCTCGGCACCGAGCTTGACCACCACCAGCTTCGCGCCGCGCTGCCGGTAGAAATGCGCCACACCCTCGGGCGTCGTCTCGCCGGTGAGCAGCAGGCCTTCTTCCATGCCGGGCAGCACCCAGTCGGCGCGGGCCGCGAGGTCGTTGATCGAGCGCCGCATCACATCGGTCGACGCCCACAGCGTGGGCCGCAGGTTGGGGTCGAAGGAGATCGTGCGGCCGGCCGCGCGCATCACCTCCATGCTCTTGATCGCGGCCTGCAGGCTGGTGTCGGAGATGGCCGCGAACACGCCGGTGGCGTGCAGGTGGCGCGCGGAGCGCAGCCAGGCCTCGTCGACATCGGCCGGACCCATGTGGCTCGCGGCCGAGCCCTTGCGGTGGTATTCCACCGGCGGGTCGCTGCCGTCGGTCACGCGGCCCTTGAACTGGAAGCCGGTGCGCTGCGTCGGGTCGCTGATCACATGCGAGCAATCGATGCCTTCGCCCTGCATGGTGGCGAGCAGCGCGCGGCCCATCGAATCGGTGCCAAGCCGGCTGGCCCAGCCGACCTTGAGACCCAAACGCGCGAGGCCGATCGCCACATTGGTTTCGGCACCGGCGGTGCGCTTGTGGAAGGCGGTGGCGTTCTCGATCGGGCCCGGCTGGTCGGCCACCAGCAAGAGCATGGCCTCGCCGAAGAGCGCGACGTCGAAGGCAGGGTTTGTCATGTTCGCAATGCCCGGAGATGCGCGACCTGGTCGCGCGTGATGGCGAGCAAATCGTCGCCGACCAGAGGGTATTCGATCGCGTGCGGCACCTCGGCCGGCAAGGCGCGCAGCACGGCGCGCCAGGGCGCTGCGGATTCGGCCAGCGGCACCGCGATCCATTTGGCCGGCAGGCGCTGCACCCCCTTGCAATGCACGTAGCGCACACGCGAGGCCAGCGCTTCTGCCGCCTGCAGCGGGCATTCGCCGAGCCAGTGCCAGTTGCCCATGTCGAAGGTCATACCAAGATCGAGCCTGGCATTGTCGGCCGCATCGAAGAAGCTTCGCAGCGCGGGCAGCGTGCCGGCCGACACGGTCTGGTCGTTCTCGATCACGAGCTCGATCGGCGTCTCGGCGAGCTGCGCGCGCAGGCCGGCCAGCGCGCCGTGCGACGACGCGCGAAAGTCGCCGATGGCCATCTTGAGCCGGCGTACGCCCAGCGTGGTCGCGGCAGCGAGGCCACGCGCGAGTGCGACGCTGTCGAGCCAGCCGCCTTCGGCCCAGAGACCTTCGGGGCTCGAGTACACCGAAGCGAGGCCCGCGAGCGCAGGCAGTTCGGCCGCAGGGTCACGCAGCAGCTCGCCGCGCACCTCGACGCTGTCGGCCCCGGCCGCCATTGCGAGCTGGGCACACCAGAGCTGGCCGTGCCGCCCCACCTCGGCCGTGCCGAAGGACGACAGAGAGATCAGTACTTGAGGCATCGCTCAGTGCGCTTGATGCGAGCTGAGAATCTGGCCGAGGAACTGGCGCGTCTTCTCGTGCTTCGGGCTGCCGAAGAACTCTTCCGGCGGCGCCTGTTCGACGATCTTGCCGTCGGCCATGAAGATCACGCGGTCGGCCACGCTGCGCGCAAAGCCCATCTCGTGCGTGACGCACAGCATGGTCATGCCGTCCTCGGCCAGGCCGATCATGGTGTCGAGCACTTCCTTGACCATCTCCGGGTCGAGCGCCGAAGTGGGCTCGTCGAACAGCATGATCTTGGGCGACATGCACAGCGCACGCGCGATCGCCACGCGCTGCTGCTGGCCGCCCGACAGCTGGCTCGGGTACTTGTGGGCCTGCTCGGGAATGCGCACGCGCGTGAGGTATTTCATCGCCACCTCTTCGGCCTCATCCTTCGTCATGGCGCGCGAGCGCATCGGCGCCAGCGTGCAGTTCTGCAGGATCGTGAGGTGCGGGAACAGGTTGAACTGCTGGAACACCATGCCGACCTCGGCGCGCACCGCGTCGACGTTCTTGCCGCCGGCCGTGAGCTCGATGCCGTCGACCACGATCTTGCCCTTCTGCACCGTCTCGAGCCGGTTGATGCAGCGGATCAGCGTCGACTTGCCCGAGCCCGAGGGCCCGCAGATCACGATGCGTTCGCCGGTGCGCACCGAGAGATCGATGTCGGTCAGCACCTGGAAAGTGCCGTACCACTTGTTCACCGCCTCGAGCCGGATGATCGATTCCGTGCCGGCCTGGGTCGCGACTGCGTCGGTCATGGGCTTACTGGAGCTTCGGCAGGTCGGTCTGCAGCCACTTGTTGTAGAGCTTGTTGAGCTCGCCATTGGCCGTGTTCTTCTGCACGAACTCGTTCACGTTCTTGAGCAGATCGTCCTGGCCCGGGCGCATCGCCACCGCCATCGCCTGCTGCACCAGCGTGAACTTGTTTTCGAAGGTATTGGCCGGCACGCGCTTGGCGATCTGCGCCGCCACCGTGACCGAGCAGCCGATCGCATCGACCTGGCCCGACATCAGCGCCTGCATGGCCGAGGCGTCGTCGTCGAAGCGGCGGATCTCGGTGCCTTCGGGCGCGGCCTTGGTCACGGCCACGTCCTGCGTGCTGGCACGGGCCACGCCCACGCGCTGGCCCTTCAGGTCGGCCGCGCTCTTGATGTTGGCGCCGGTCTTGCCGTAGAGCACGATGGTCGCGGCCGCATAGGGCTGCGAGAACTGCACCTGCTTGGCGCGCTCGGGCGTCACGGCCAGCGAGGCGACCAGCAGATCGACCTTGTTGGTCAGCAGGAAGGGAATGCGGTTCGGGCCGGTGACCGGCACGATGTTGGCCTTGACGCCCCAGTCCTTGGCCAGCAGCTTGGCGACATCGGCGTCGTAGCCGTCGGGCTCGTTCTTGGCGTTGGTCGTGCCGTAGGGAGGGAAGTCGACCAGCATGCCGATCGTGATCTCGCCCTTCTTCTTGATGTCGGCCACGGTCTGGGCCGATGCGAAGGGCGCGAAGGCGGTCAATGCGGCGCCGAGGCCGAGTGCTGCGACGGCAGCACGGCGAGTGGTGAAGAAGGTCATGTCGAAGTCTCCTGGGTTGAGGACAGAAACGAAAAGAGAAACAAGTTCAGCGCGCGAGCGCCCGGGCGCGCCGGCGCTCCATGCGCGCCGCCGCCAGCGACAGCGGCCAGCAAATGACGAAGTAGATCGCGGCCACCGTCGTGAAGACGTAGAGCGGCTGGAAGGTCGCGTTGTTGATGATCTGGCCGGCGCGCGTGATCTCGGTGAAGCCGATGATCGCGGCCAGCGAGGTGCCCTTGATGATCTGCACCACATAGCCCACCGTCGGCGGCAGCGCGATCTTGAAGGCTTGCGGCAGCACCACGTCGCGCATGCGGCTTGCGTAGCTCAGGTTGAGCGCCTGAGCCGCTTCCCACTGGCCGCGCGGAATGGCCTCGATGCAGCCGCGCCAGATCTCGCCGAGGAAGGCCGCGCTGTTGAGGACGAGCGCCACGCCGGCCGCGACCCAGGGATTGATGTCGAAGCCCAGCACCGGCGCGCCGAAGAAGATCAGGAAGAGCTGCAGCAGGAGCGGCGTGCCCTGGAAGATCTGGATGAAGCCGGTGGAAAGAAGACGCGCGGCCTTGCTGTCCGAGGTGCGGGCCAGCGCGATCATGAGCCCGAGGATGGCGCCGCCGATGAAGGCGATCAGCGACAGCGCCAGCGTCCACTTGGCCGCTTCGAGGATGAACAGGAATTCGGGAAAACCAAACGTACGCATCAGCGCCGATCCGGATAGTTGAGGGTGCGCCTATAGATCAGCTTGAACAGCGCCGAGAACGCGAGCGCCAGCGCCAGGTAGATGGCGGCGACCACGATGTAGATCTCGAAGCTGCGGAAGGTCTGCGACTGCAGGTTGGCCGCGACCGAGGTCAGGTCGTCGGCCGAGATCACCGACACCACCGCCGAGCTCAGCATCAGCAGAATGAACTGGCTCGTGAGCGCCGGATAGATGGCCTTGAGCGCCGGCTTGATGATGACGAAGCGGAAGATCTCCCAGGGCTTGAGGTTGAGCGCCCTGCCCGCCTCGATCTGGCCCCTGGGGATCGACTCGATGCCGGCGCGCACGATCTCGGCCGCATAGGCGCCGAGGTTCACCACCATCGCCGTGAGCGCGGCCGTGTAGGGCGACCAGCGCAGCCCGATGGCCGGCAGCGCGAAGAAAAAGAAGAACAGCTGCACCAGGAAGGGCGTGTTGCGGATCACCTCGATGTAGGCATTGACGATGAAGCGCAGCCAGCCCGGCCCCGAGGTCTTGCCCCAGGCGCAGAAGATGGCCACCACCAGGCCCAGCAGCGTGGCGACGAGCGAGAGCTGGATGGTGATCCAGGTGCCTTTCAGCAGCAGCGGCCACGCGGCGAAGACAGCGTCGAACTGGAATTGGTAGTTCACGGGGAAGAGACGAGTTCGGGATGGTGCATCCCGCTCTTGAGACAAGACTTTGGTGCGAGGGAACGAAGTGTATGAAACCGGTTTCAGCGCCACATCAGGGATTTCCCCTAGTGAGCCTTCTGCCTACACTCGCACGATGCTGACCCCCACTCTGCCGAACGCCGCGACACAGGGCGAAAGTGCGGTCGCCGCGCCCACCGTGCGCCACCTGCGCCAGGCCATGTTGTGGCCCCTGCGGCTGATGCCGACGACGCAGCCGCGCCACGCGCACCGCAGCCCCTGGGACGTGCTGCGCGAGCTCGGCGATGCCTCTCCCTGGCGCGAGGAGATCGACGAGTACACGGGCGACAGCGAGCGCTTCCACGAGCGCCACTACAACGAGTTCGTGAGCTTCCTGCCTTACGTGCAGCGCTTCCTCTACGGCGAAGGCCGCGCACGGCGCCAGCCCGGCGGCCCCGACGGCGGCGACTCGCCGATGCGCATCTTCCGCCGGCGCGACATCGCCGCCGTGCGCGTGGTGCCCCGGCCCGGTGATGCGCCCGTCGTGCTGCAGGTGGTGCACGTCGACCTCTATTTCTTCTACGACGTCGACGTGGTGCTGCTCAACATGGAAGTCGGCACCGACGACCTGAGCCTGCCGCTGGCGCAGGAGATCCTCTACCGCTTCGGCCGCGCCTATCCGGGCGGCTGGGATGCCCAGGGCGCCGCGCTGCATTGCATGCACAGCGTCGAGTGGCTGGGCAGCGACGGCAGCGTGCTCTCGAGCTCGGACGTGCAGAACCGCGAGGCCTTTCTCTCGCACGTGGCCGAGCACCGCGCGCCGCGCATTGCCGCGCACTGGGCCTGGCTGATGCAGCCGCTGGTGAGCGACCATTCGGAGCAGCCGGGCGAGCTGCGCTTCCGCCAGCTCGAGTACTACCGCATGCCGGTGATGGCGTACCTCTCGCTCGACGATCCGCGCCGGCTCTCGCGCAACGACTTCGTCCGCCTGGCCCTGGTCACCGGCGCGGCGGAGCCGGCGGTCGGCGGCGCCGGTCCCCTGCCCTACGCCGAAGGACACGTGGCCGACTTCGAGCAGAAATATTGCTACGACCGCTTCTGGGTCGATGCCGGCGCCGCGCCCAACACGCGCTACCTGTGCAACGGCCGCGCCCTCATCGTGGTCGGCGACGCGCGCTCCGAATACTTCTGCTGCCGCGACCGCGGCGTGCTGGCGCAGTTCCGGCACCAGCACTTCCTGCTGTTCCTGATCGCGCATTTCCAGAAGGCCGCGTTGCAGATGTTCTCCGATCGTCTGGTCGAGGCGCTGCGCATGCTCAACGTGCACGACGTGGCCAGCGTCAAGCGCTTCAAGCGCGCCATCCGCGCAAGCTTCGAGGGCTTTCTTCGCTTCACGCACCGCTACTGGTTCCACGAGATCTCGGAGCAGGCGCAGGTGCGCGCGCTGTCGCACCTGTGCACCACGCACCTCGGGCTCGATCCGCTCTACGAGGAGGTCAAGGTGCGCATCGCCGACATGAACACCTATCTCGACGCCGACAGCCTGCGCCGCCAGGCCAACACGGTAGTGCGGCTCACGGTGGTCACGCTGTTCGGCCTCATCGGCACCATCACCACCGGCTTCCTCGGCATGAACCTGCTGGCCGAGGCCGAGGCGCCGCTCGCGCGCAAGCTGGTGTGGTTCGCCGTGGTGGGCGTGCTGACCACCTGCCTCACGGTCTACACCATGGTCAAGTCGAAGCGGCTGTCGGACTTTCTGGATGCGCTCTCGGACGAGCGCCATACCTTCCGCACCAAGCTGGCAGTGCTGATGCGGGTCTGGCGGCCGGGCTCCGACTGAGGGCGATCGTGGCCGGCCACGTCATCACCTTCAACGCCGGCTCCTCGTCGGTCAAGTTCGCGCTGTTCTCGGTCGATGCGGGCGGGATTGCGCAGCGAGCCGCCACGGGCCAGGTCGACGGGCTCGGCGCCGACGCGCACTTCGAGGCGCAGGCCGCGGACGGACGCATCCTGCACGACGGCCGTCTGCGGGCCGGCGAGCTTCGCGGCCACCGCGACGCATTCCACGCGATCCTGGCGTTGATTGGCGCCGAATTCGCGCAGATGCGGCTCGCCGCGATCGGCCACCGCGTCGTCCATGGCGCAATGCGTTTCACCGCCTCGACCGCGGTCGACGACGCGGTGCTCGCGCAGCTGCGCGCGCTGGTGCCGCTCGCCCCGCTGCACCTGCCGAACAACATCGCCGGCATCGAGGCCGCGCGCAGCGCCTTCCCCGGCGTGCCGCAGGTGGCCTGCTTCGACACCGCCTTCCACAGCGGCCATGACTTCCTGCGCGAAGCCTACGCGCTGCCGCGCAGCCTCTACGACGCGGGCATCCGGCGCTACGGCTTCCACGGCCTCTCGTACGAGTACATCGCGCAGCGCCTTGCCGAGCTGTCGCCGCGCGAAGCGGCGGGGCGCGTGATCGTCGCCCACCTCGGCAACGGCGCATCGATGTGCGCCCTGCGCGCCGGCCGCTCGATCGACACGACGATGGGCTATAGCGCGCTCGACGGGCTGCCCATGGGAACGCGCTGCGGCGCGATCGATCCGGGCGTGCTGCTGTACCTGGTCGACACAGAGGGCTACGACGCGGCGCGGCTCTCCGATCTGCTCTACAACGAATCGGGGCTCAAAGGCCTGTCTGGGATCTCGCACGACATGCGCGAGCTGGAGGCATCCGGCGACCCGCGCGCGGGCGAGGCCATCGCGTACTTCTGCGCCCGCATCCGCCGCGAAGCCGGCGCGCTCGCGGCATCGCTCGGTGGACTGGACGCCTTCGTCTTCACCGGCGGCATCGGGGAGCATTCCGCGCGGGTGCGCGCCGCCGTGCTGGCCGAACTGGGCTGGCTCGGCATCGCGTTCGATGCGGACGCCGCCGCCCAGCGCGATGAGCGCGGCGACCGCGTGATCTCCGCCCCCGGCTCGCCGGTCAGCGCCTGGGTGATCGCAACCGACGAGGAAGCGACGATCGCGCGCCACGCGCTGCGCATCGCCCGTGCGTTCGCGCCTACATGACGGGCGCGATCACCGCTTCGATCGCATCGCGCCACACGGCAGCCAGCTTGCCGTAGCCTTTCGAATCGGGGTGGATCTCGTTCAGCCAATCGTTGCTGTCGCCTTCGCTGTCCGGCTCGGCGGGTGTCAATGTGGTGCCCAGCGTGTCGATCACATGCACGTTGGCGAGGCCCAGCGTGCGCACGACGCCGGCCAGTCGGTCCATCAGATGCTTCGCGAGCTCCAGGTGCATCGATTTCGGAATGCGATGCGCAACCAGGGCCGGCAGCAGCCAGGGGCCCCTGCCCGGCGCCGCCGCCGCGTTGCGGGGCGTCGGGTATTCGTAGGTGTGCACGAAAATCGGCGTCGCGCTGTTGAGCGCGCTGTTCGCGGCCAGGCGCGACACCATGCCGAAGTTTTCGCGCAGGTAGCGCTCGAACAGGACCCAGGCTTCGGGATGAATGCAATCCGCGGGCGAAGCCGGCTCGCTGCCAGGCGGCAGCTTGCGCAGCAGCTGCTGGTCGATCCGCTTGTCGCTGACCGCATCGATCAAGTCGTTGCCGCCGCCGCTCAGCAGGATGGCATCGAACTTCCAGGCCCGCAGGCCCTGCGGACCGCCGTCGATCAAGGCGGCGAAGGCCGGGTCGCGCCACCAGTCGACCATGCGGGCCAGCGTGTCGCTCGGACGCGCGGTGCTGGTCACCAGCGTGCTGCGCCCGAGTGCCAGCCGGTTCAGCAGGTTGTTGCCGAAGAGCGAACCGAAGGAGAACCACGAGTCGCCTTCGGCCAGCATGTGCCAGCCGAAATCCGAGGGGCTGACGCTGCGTTCGTCGAAGCCGAGCTGCTCGGGGCGAATGCATCGGACGGGCTTGCCGGATGTGGCCATGGTTCGTCAACCCGCGGACGCGTCCTTGCTCCGCGGCAGCCACACCTCGATCGCGCCGGGCGCCGCCCTGATCGAGCGCGGCAGCAGCTTGATGACCCAGGGCTGGCCGGTCGGCGAAGCGGCGGTCTGAACCAGGGCCTGCGCGCAGGCGCGCGCCGTCTCGTCGCGGATGATCACGCTGGGCTCGGGATGGCCGGTGGGCGGCGAGCGTCCGGCCCGGCGCGAGGTGCTGAGCACGTCCTCCATCGGCGGCACCGAAGCGCCCAGCGCGCGCCAGGGTCCGCGCCACGCGCGGGCCTTGTCCCGCAGCGCGGAGCCGTAGGTCTGGATGTAGACCACGGTGTCGTTGCACACGCCGGGCGGCGGCGGCGCAACCGCGGCGGGCGCGGCAGGCGTGCCGTTCGCCGGCGCTTCGCCGTTCTGGGCTGGCCGCGGCATGTAGGGCGGCTGCGCGCCCTGCACGACCGGCGGCGGCGCGGCGGCGACCTGCGCCTCGGGCGGGCCGGCGATCCAGTCGCGCAGCCGCACCACCACCGGCCAGGGCTCGGGCAAGGTGCCGCTGCAGTTCTGCTTGGAACCCGTCTGGCCGGAGTAGTCGCGCGCCCAGTAGCGCGGTGCGCAGGCCGGCGCCTGCGTCGGCTGCAGGCAGTCGATGCCGTTGCCGGGGTCGAGCAAGCGCGCGCAGGCCGGCGTGCGCTGCTCGGGCGCTTCGTTGGTACAGGCCTGCTTGGCATCGTCGACGATGCGCACCGAGAGCCGGAACTTCGCCATGAAGTTCTCGCTGCCGTCGCGGCACAGCAGGTCGCCGGTGCGCAGCAGCTCGGCGGCCAGCAACGCCGGCGCTTCGCTGGTCGTGGCGGCGCCGGCGCGCAGGCGGGCCCAGAGCTCGGTGAGGTCCTTGAACGCGCTGTTCTCGGCCTTCTGCGTCTCGGCACGCTGCACGCGCCAGCTGTCGATGCCCTGCCAGGCCGCAACGCCGAAGGTGGCGGCCGTGCCCAGGCCGACCGAGGCGGTCACCGCGCCGGCCTTCATCACGCGGGCCTGCAGCCGGCTCATCGCGCCGGCCGTGGGCGCGGCGGCGCCGTCCTTGTCGTCGCTGTCGGCGTCGGCCGCACGCGCCGCCGGCTGCGCCTGCCCGTCGTCGGGCACGAAGAGCCCCGGCGCGCCCATCGCCACCTGGTCGAGCATCTCGCCTTCGAGGCGGGTGCCGATCTCGGCGCCGAGCCGGAAGTAGCTCTCCCACTGGGCCTCGTCGAAGAACTGGTCGGTGGTCGGCTGCTGCGGAAAGAGCGGATTGGCGGCCTTGAAATTCACCAGGTCGACCGGCAGCGCCGCCGAGACATTGGGCTTGACCAGCACGATCTGCCCCGTCGCGCCGCTTGCATAGCGCACCTGCGCCAGCGCCAGGCAGGCCTGGCTGTGGGGCGAGGCGAGGTCGTTGAGCGAGCCGAAGGCGCCCAGGTGCGCCCAGTCGGCGCCGGGCCGCGGCTTCATGAAGGTGATCTCGGCGTTGAGATCGATGCGGGCGCGGCGGATCAGGACCTCGAGGTCGCAGAAGCGGTAGTCCGGATCGGCGCCGCAATCCGCGATCACGATCAGCGAGGCCTGCTGGCGCAGCAGCGCGTAGGCGCCGGTGTTCTCGAAATGGCCGCCGTCGCTCAGGTACCAGTTGGCCGAGCTGCTGCCGGGAAAGGCGCCGAAGCATTCGAGCAGCATGAAGCGCGTCTTCATCAAGAGCGGGCTGGCATGCACGGCGGCGCCGCGCTGCACGATGCCGGCTTCGGCGCTGTTCCACCAGTAGCCGAGCCGCAGCCCCGCGAACACCGACAGCGCCGCGATGCCGCGCTTGGTGAGCCGGCCGAGCCCGGGCGCGAAGGCCGCGCCCGAGATCGCGGTCCATGCGCCGAGCGTGAGCGCGCCGTCGCCGTGCGCCTGCGCCCAGTTGGCGCCGCCGGCCTGCATCCAGCCCAACGGGCCGATCGTGAGCGGCTGGCTCTTGCGGTCGCGGTTGAACAGGCGCTGCTTGGGGTCGTGTGTCTGGTTGATGCAGACGTTGGCCAGGTGCACCGGCCCGCCATGCAGGTGAGGCGCATAGCGAAGCTGCGAGATGTCGTCGCGCGCATCGACCTCGCCGACCGGCACCCGCGGCGGCTCGAGGCCCGAGACCGCGTCCGTCGGGCTGGCGCCCAGGCGCTTGGCGTTGGCCGCACCGAGGTAGCCGCGCACGATGCGCGCCTTGTAGAACATGTGCAGCGAGGAGACGTTGAGAAAGCCGAAGTTGCGCCCGGTGACCAGCGCATAGCTGCCGACGATCACGGCAATGGTGCCGAGCCAGACCCAGCCGCGCGAGAAGTCCAGCCCCTCGGACGTGAACACCGGCAGCAGCGCCACCGAATAGACCACGCCGACCCACCAGGCCGCGAGGCAGAAGGCCAGCACCAGCCCGAACAGGCTGGCCAGCGTCAGCATCAGCGTCTTGCCGATGCCGGGCGCCTGGCGTTTCTGCGACAGCAGCATCGGCAGCACGCCGCGCAGCGCCGCCGCCACGATCAGCAGCGCCGCACCGTAGGAAGCGCGCTCGCGCTGGGTTTCGGCCGCGAGCCACCAGGCGCTGCGATCGAGCAGGCCTAGCATCACGATCAGCAATGCCGTGTTGATCACGGCGGCGAGCCCCTCCGTCAGCTCGTTGCGCAGCTCAGCCGGCGTGCGCCTGGTGCTGCGCCACAACGTCCACAGCAGCGCGACGATCCAGCACAGCGCAAAGCCCACGAAGGCCGGCGCCAGCCAGAGCGGCCCGCTGTAGTGGCGCACCAGGCGCGGCCCGAGCCAGCAGGCGCCGGCGCCGAGCGCGCACCACATCGCCACCTGCAGCAGCATCGACGAGGTGGACGGCTTGTCGCGCACCGACCAGTAGGCGCAGGCCAGCACCACCGACGCAATGAAGGGGCCGACCAGCGTGAACCACAGCGTGGGCCACTGCGTCGACCATTGCACCAGCAGGCGCGCCGACTGCACGCTCGCAAGATCGGTCACGCCGGCCAGCGCGTCCGAGGGCAGGCTGTTGAGGTCCACGGCACGGAACACCGTGTCCCACAGCAGCAGGTTGATGGCGGCCAGCACCATGCCGATCAGGCCGGCGGCGATCGCGATCTCGATGTGCGTGCCCAGCAGGTTGCGCAGGTAGAGCGCGCTGGCAAACAGCGTGTCGCGCAGCCCGCCCGGAATGAGGTAGCGGCCGTTGCTGCGCAGCCACCAGCCGAAGCGCGCGCGGTCGACGTCGCCCATCGCGCGCTCGATGTCGCGCACCTCTTCGGCCGATTTCGCTTCGGTGCAGAGCCGGCCCAGCGTCGCGCCGATGTAGCCGCCGCCCGAGACGGTCGAGATCAGGTCGAACTTGAGCAGTTGCCGGCGCGCGGCCAGCGCCTTCATCAGGCCGAGGCAGAAGGTGGCGCTGCGGATGCCGCCGCCCGACAGCGCGAGGCCCCAGGGCCTGCGGCCGTCGTCGACGCCCGCCAGCGCCTTGCGGCGCGTTGCCACCAGCTCTTGGATGGTGTCGTCCATGCGGCTCCTCGTCGTTCCGCGTGGAATATTTCACGCTTGGCGAGGGGTATCAATGCCGCAAACGGTCTATGCCGGATGCAGGTCGAGGGCCAATAGGCCCTAGTTAAGCTCGCGCCCCATGACCGTCGACCTCATCGTCAAAAGCCTCTTCCTGACCGCCGCCTTCGGCCTGATCGCCGGCTGCGCCAGCAGCACCAGCGCCTGCGAGAGCCCGTACGGCGCCTCGCCGCAGTTCAAGGGCTGCGTCTTCGAGAACATGCCGAATCCGCAAGCCCTGCCCTCCCAGGGCTCCTGGAAGATCTGGTCGCGCTTCCTCACGGCCAACAAGAACGGCACCGTGCCGGTGGATCCGATTCCCGTGCGCGCCGTCACCACCGCGCAGCTCGACGCCCTGGATCCGCAGGGCAACCATGTGATCCGCCTGGGCCATTCTTCCCACCTGCTCAAGCTGCGCGGCAAGTACTGGCTGATCGATCCGGTTTTCAGCGAACGCGCTTCGCCGTTCCAGTTCGTCGGTCCGAGGCGCTTCCACCAGCCGCCGCTCACGCTCGAGCAGCTGCCGCCGATCGAAGGGCTGATCCTCTCGCACGACCACTACGACCACCTCGACGTGGCGACCATCGAATACCTGGCGCAACGCGTGCAGCGTTACTTCGTGCCGCTGGGCGTGCGCGCTCGCGTGCTCGAGATGGGCGTGCCGGCCGAGCGCGTGGCCGAGTTCGACTGGTGGCAGGCCGCCGAGCACGACGGCATCGGCCTCACGGCGACGCCGGCGCAGCATTTCTCCGGCCGCACGCTGAACGACCGCAACAAGACCCTGTGGGTCTCCTGGGTCATCCAGAGCGGCGGCGAGCGCATCTTCTACAGCGGCGACTCGGGTTACTTCCAGGGCTTCAGGCAGATCGGCGAGCGCTTCGGTGGCTTCGACCTGGCCTTGATGGAGAACGGCGCCTACGACAGCTACTGGCCGTCGGTGCACATGTCGCCCGAAGAGAGCGTGCAGGCCTTCCAGGACCTGCGCGGCAAGATGCTCTACGTGGTGCACAACAGCACCTTCGACCTCGCCTTCCACACCTGGCGCGACCCGCTGGACCGCATCGCGGCCTTGTCGCAGGCGAAGAAGATCGAGCTCGCGACGCCGGAGATCGGCGAGGTGCTGACGGTCGGTCGGCCGCGCACGAATGTGCGCTGGTGGGACGCCTTGAAGTAGCAGCCGGCTTCAGCGCTGCTGCCGCCGCTCGCGCGCGCGCCGCACCTGCCGGCTCTGCCCAGCCTCCGCCGCGCGCCGTTCGCGCTCCCGGCGCGCCTCGCGCCGGCGCTTGCCGAGCCAGCGCGCGAGCAGGAAGCTGCACGCGCAGCTGATCACGAGAACGAAGATGCCGAAGGCGCCGAATTCCATGCTCAGAGCACCCGCACGATGCTGGTCGGCTTGAAGCCGAGATCGGCCGCCTTGCCCTTGCGCGCGCGGCTGGCGCGAGCGTTGTTGAGCGTGCGGATCTCGAGCGCCTCCTCGCGCTCCTTGCCGCCGCGGCCGATGCCTTCGATCTTCACGCTGCGCGTGTAGGCCGCAGCGCCCGCGAGCGTGTCCTTGGCGTCGAGGTCGATCAGCATGAGCCCGCGGCCGCCCTTGGGCAGCGCCTTCATCTCGAGGATCTCGAAGGTCAGGATGCGTCCGCCCGTCGAGGCGCAGGCCACGTGCGTCGCCGGCGGGATCGGCTCGGCGCCGCTCGCACCGCCGACCAGCGAAGGCCGGGTGAGCTGCTCGCCCTCGCCCACGTCGACGAAGGCCTTGCCGCCGCGCTGGCGCGACATCATGTTCTCGACCGAGGCGATGAAGCCGTAGCCGCCCGTATTGGCAAGCAGCAGCGCCGCTCCCGGCGGTCCGGCGAAGTAGTGCGCCACGTGCGTGCCACTGTCGAGATCGATCAGCGTCGTCACCGGCTGGCCGTCGCCACGCCCGCCGGGCAGCGAAGCCACGGGCACGGTGTAGACGCGCACGGTCTTGTCCTTGGCGGTGCCGAAGACCAGCAGCGTATCGACCGAACGGCACTCGAAGGCGCCGTAGAGCGCATCGCCGGACTTGAAGCTGTACTCGGGCGCGGCCGCACCCGCGGCGCGCTCGCTGGCCCAGCCCTTCTGCGTGCGGACCCAGCCCTTCTGCGAGACGATCACCGTCACCGGCTCGTCGACCACGCGCACTTCGGCGACGGCGCGCTTCTCGGCCTGGATCAGCGTGCGGCGCGGGTCTTCGAAGCTCTTCGCGTCCTGCTCGATCTCCTTCACCAGCAGGCGGCGCAGCGCCGCCGGGCTCGCGAGGATGTCCTCGAGCTTCTTCTGTTCCTCGCGCAGGCCCTTCAACTCCTGCTCGATCTTGATCGCCTCCAGCCGCGCCAACTGGCGCAGGCGGATCTCGAGGATGTCCTCGGCCTGCCGCTCGCTCAGGTCGAAGCGCGCGATCAGCGCCGCCTTCGGGTCCTCGGCCGCGCGGATGATCGCAATCACCTCGTCGATGTTGAGCAGCACCAGCTGCCGGCCCTCGAGGATGTGGATGCGGTCCTGCACCTTGCCCAGGCGATGACGCGAGCGCTTCTCGACCGTGATCTCGCGGAAGGCGATCCACTCGTTGAGCATCTGGCGCAGCGACTTCTGCGTCGGCTTGCCGTCGATGCCGACCATCGTGAGATTGATCGGCGAGGAGCTTTCGAGCGAGGTCTGCGCCAGCAGCGTGGTGATGAACTCCTCCTGGCTGATGCGCGAAGTCTTGGGCTCGAACACCAGGCGCACGGCCGCGTCCTTGCTCGATTCGTCGCGCACCACGTCGAGCACGGAGAGCACGGTCGCCTTCAGCTGCGTCTGCTCGGCCGTGAGCGCCTTCTTGCCGGCGCGGATCTTGGGGTTGGTGAGCTCCTCGATCTCTTCCAGCACCTTCTGCGTGCTCACGCCCGGCGGCAGTTCGTTGACCACCAGCTGCCACTGGCCGCGCGCGAGGTCTTCGATCTTCCAGCGCGCGCGCACCTTCAGCGAGCCGCGGCCGGTGCGGTAGGCCTCGGCGATGTCGCCCGCGCCGCTGATGATCTGCGCCCCGCCCGGGTAGTCGGGGCCGGGCACCAGCGCGAACAGCTCTTCTTCGCTGAGCTTGCCGTTCGACTTGATCAGCGCCACGCAGGCATCGGCGATCTCGCGCAGGTTGTGGCTCGGGATCTCGGTGGCCAGGCCGACGGCAATGCCGCTCGCGCCATTGAGCAGCGTGAAGGGCAGCCGCGCGGGCAGCAGGCGCGGCTCTTCGGTCGAGCCGTCGTAGTTGGGGATGAAGTCGACCGTGCCTTCGTCGATCTCGTCGAGCAAGAGGCTGGTGATGCGCGCCAGCCGCGCCTCGGTGTAGCGCATGGCCGCGGCGCCGTCGCCGTCGCGGCTGCCGAAATTGCCCTGGCCGTCGACCAGCGGATAGCGCTGCGAGAAATCCTGCGCCATGCGCACCAGCGCGTCGTAGGCCGCCTGGTCGCTGTGCGGATGGAAGCGGCCCAGCACGTCGCCGACCACGCGCGCGCTCTTGACCGGCTTGGCGCCCACGGTGCCGTTGGCGCCGCCGAAGCCCAGGCCCATGCGCGACATCGAATAAAGAATGCGCCGCTGCACCGGCTTCTGGCCGTCGCTGACGTCGGGCAGCGCGCGGCCCTTGACCACGCTGAGCGCGTATTCGAGGTAGGCGGTCTGTGCGTAGTCGGCCAGGGTGAGGGCGGTGTCGCCGTCACCATCGGGGTCCAGGAGATCGAGCGGAGGTTGAGAATCCATGAAGAAAACAGGAAAGGAAAAAGAAGAACAGGCCCTAGGCCAAAGTGAAAGCCTCGTGCACCGCGGACTGCACGCTGCCGCCCAGCACCGCGCCGCCGCCCGCGACGTAGATCCAGTCGCCGATCACGGCCGCGCCCACCGCATGGCGCGGCGTGGGCATGGGCGCATGGCCCTGCCAGGTGTCAGCCACGGGATCGTAGCTTTCCATCTGGCCGAAGACCTTGGCCTGGCGCGGCACGCCGCCGACCAGGAAGCCGCCCTCGCCGCCCATGGCATAGAGGCGGCCGCGATAGACCACCAGGCCATGGCCCGAGCGCGCGGTGGGCAGCGGCGCGCGCAGCTCCCAGGTGTCGCGCGCCGGCAGATAGACGTGGTGCAGCTCGGTGTTGTATTCGAAGGTGTTGAAGCGCCCGCCGATCACGTGGATCTGCCCGTTGTGCGCGATGCAACCCACGTGGTAGCGCGCACCGGGCAGCGGCTTGCGGGAAGACCAGCGGTCGGCCTTGGGATCGTAGACCTCGTGCCAGCCGACGCTGGCGCGCTCTGCCGCCGGCTCGGAGGCGCCGCCGATCAGGTGCAGCGAACCACCCTGCATCACCGCAGCCGCGGCGCCGCGCGGGCGCGGCAGGGGCGCGATGGCGGTCCAGCGGTTGGCCGCGATCTCGTAGACGTAGGCGTTGGTGTCGGAGCGGCGGTTCTGTTCAATGAAGCCGCCGAGGGCATAGACGCGGCCGCCCTCGGCCGCTACCGCGACGTGGTTGGCGCCGCGCGGCAGCGGTGCGCCATCCAGCCAGCGGTCGGCGGCCGGATCGTAGATGTGGTGGTAGTCGCGGTTGACCGCTCCCTCGCCGTAGCCGCCGACCACGTGCATGCGGCCCTGCGCGGCGGTGGCCCAGGCCATCTCGCTGCGCGGGATCGGCAGGGCCGCGCGCGGGACCCAGCGGCCCGGCGCGCCGGCCGGCGCCGGGCTGTCGCTGACACGCTGCGCCTCCTGCTCGGGCGTCATGTGATGGGGCACGCCGCCTTGCAGCCTGGCGTAGGGCTCGGCCGAAGACGGGGCCACGGGCAGATGGTGCTGCGCGCGCGCCGCACCGGTCGTGGCGGCCAGCGCGGTGGCGAGAACGAAGTTTCGGCGTTGCATGGAGTCTCAGGACAGGGCGGGATCGAGCCGCAACCCCTGCGGCGGCTCGGTCAGGGGCGGCGTCGCGGGCACGCCGCGCGAATCCGGCGGCAGGTTGCCGCGGCCGATCGCGCCGCCGCGCGGCGGCGCGAGTTCCATGCGCACGCGGCCCGGCGCCTTGCCGCCGCGGCCTGCAACCGCCGAGGGCTTGAGGTAGGCATAGAGCTGCAGCACCGTCTTCACGTAGTTCTGAGTCTCTCGGTAGTTCGGTATCTTGTTGCCGGCGCGCTGCACCGCGCCCTCGCCCGCGTTGTAGGCCGCAAGCGCGAGCTCGATGTCGCCGGGGAACATCTCGATCAGGTCGCTCAGGTAGCGCGAGCCGGCAGCGATGTTGATGCGCGGGTCGAACAACTTCTTCTCGAGCGAGCCGCGCTTGTCGGCCTGCACGCCGTAGCGCTGCGCGGTGGCCGGCATCAATTGCATGAGGCCGAGCGCGCCCTTGGGCGACACGGCCTGCGCGTCGAAGCCCGACTCGGTAGCGATCAGGGCCTGCAGCAGTTCGTAGTCGATCGCGTGGCGCTTGGCGGCTTCGCGCAACGCACCCTGGGCGGGCTTGTAGCTGGGCGAGGCCTCGAACAGCGCGAGCAGGGTCTGCGAGGCGCGAGGCACCTTGCCGTCGCTCCTGCCGGCGCGGCCGCGCAAAAGCGGGCCGATGCCGTCGGCGGTGTCGAAGCTCTGGCCGCCGCGGAAGAACAGCTGGTAGCGCTCGTCGAGCTTCTCGGGCGCGAAATGCGCGACGCCGCGATCGTCGACGTAGCCGTAAATGTCGGCCGCATGCGCGAGCGGCTGCGTCATCGACAGCAGCAGGGCCAGCAGCAGCGGGAGGAAACGGCCAAGGGTGCGCATGGGAGTTGCCGTTCGGCGCGTGACTTCGACAAGCTCAGTCCGAACGGCTTGGGAGTTGCATTTTCGGCGCGAACGCTCGCAGCGTCACGTCCTCAAACGTCCACTTCCACATCGTCGGCGCGAAGTTCCATCAACTCGCGCCGCGCCGCAGCCTCGCCCTTGCCCATGAGCTTGGTGATCTCGCCCTGCGTGCCCAGCACGTCGAAGCGGCCCAGGCGCACCTGCAGCAGGCGCCGCGTATCGGGATTGAGCGTGGTCTCCCACAGCTGCTCGGCGCTCATTTCGCCCAGCCCCTTGAAGCGGCTGATGCTCCAGGCGCCTTCGCGCACGCCGTCCTTGCGCAGCTTGTCGAGGATGGCGACCAGCTCGCCCTCGTCGAGCGCGTAGACCTTCGAGGCCGGCTTCTTGCCGCGCGCCGGCGCATCGACGCGGAACAACGGCGGCTTGGCGACATACACGTGGCCGGTTTCGATCAGTTTCGGGAAATGGCGGAAGAACAGCGTCAAGAGCAGCACCTGGATGTGCGAGCCGTCGACGTCGGCATCGCTCAGGATGCAGACCTTGCCGTAGCGCAGGCCCGACATGTCGGGCGTGTCCTCGGGGCCGTGCGGATCGATGCCGATCGCGACCGAAATGTCGTGGATCTCGGTGTTGGCGAACAGGCGGTCGCGCTCCACTTCCCAGGTGTTGAGCACCTTGCCGCGCAGCGGCAGGATGGCCTGGCTTTCCTTGTCGCGGCCCATCTTGGCGCTGCCGCCGGCCGAATCGCCCTCGACCAGGAACACCTCGTTGTGCGCGATGTCCTTGCTTTCGCAGTCGGTCAGCTTGCCGGGCAGCACGGCGACGCCCGAACCCTTGCGCTTCTCGACCTTCTGGCCGGCCTTCTGGCGCGTCTGCGCCGCCTTGATGGCCAGCTCGGCGAGCTTCTTGCCGTAATCGACGTGCTGGTTGAGCCACAACTCCAGCGCGGGCCGCACGAAGCTGGACACCAGCCGCACGGCGTCGCGCGAATTGAGCCGTTCCTTGATCTGGCCCTGGAACTGCGGATCGAGCACCTTGGCCGAGAGCACGTAGGAGGCACGCGCGAACACGTCCTCCGGCAGCAGCTTCACGCCCTTGGGCAAGAGCGAGTGCAGTTCGATGAAGCTCTTGACCGCGTTGAACAGGCCATCGCGCAGGCCGCTCTCGTGCGTGCCGCCGGCGCTGGTCGGAATCAGGTTGACGTAGCTCTCGCGCACCGGCTGGCCGTCCTCGGTGAAGGCCACGCACCACTCGGCGCCCTCGCCTTCGGCGAAGTTGTCGGCGTTCTTGTCGGCGTGTCCCGCGCCTTCGAACAGCGGAATCACCGGATCGCCGTTGAGCGTCTGCATCAGGTAGTCGCGCAGGCCGCCCTTGTAGAGCCACTGCTGCGTTTCCTTGGTCTTCTCGACCACCAGCGTGACGGTCACGCCCGGCATCAGCACGGCCTTGCTGCGCAGCAGGTGGGTCAGTTCGTTGATGGGAAGCTGGGGCGATTCGAAGTACTTGGCGTCGGGCCAGGCGCGCACCGTGGTGCCTTGCTTGCGGTCGCCGCCGTCGTTGGCGCGCACCACCAGCGGCTCGATCACGTCGCCGCCCGAGAACGCGAGCTGCGCCGCCTTGCCTTCGCGAAAGGACTGGACCTCGAGGCGCTTCGACAGCGCATTGGTCACCGACACGCCCACGCCGTGCAGGCCGCCCGAGAAGCTGTAGGCGCCGCCCGAGCCCTTGTCGAACTTGCCGCCCGCGTGCAGCCGGGTGAACACCAATTCGACCACGGGCGCCTTTTCTTCCGGATGCAAGCCGAAGGGGATGCCGCGGCCGTCGTCCTCGACGCTGACCGAGCCGTCGGCGTGCAGCGTGACCTTGATCTTCTTGCCGTAGCCCGCGAGCGCCTCGTCGGCGGCGTTGTCCAGCACTTCCTGGATGATGTGCAGCGGGTTGTCGGTGCGGGTGTACATGCCCGGACGCTGCTTGACGGGCTCGAGGCCCTTGAGAACGCGGATCGAGCCTTCCGAATAGGCCGGGGGAGTCTTGCTGAGGGTCGCCATGGGGGCGGATTGTATGCGTGGCCCGGCGAAAAACCTGTATGGACATACAGAAGCCCTCTGATGCGGCCGCCGCATCAGCGCGCCTCAAAAATATCAACAATGCCCGTCGCCGCCGTGGCACGCGGGTGTCCGGGCTTTTGGATACATTGCCTGCATGAATTCCACCCTGAAGCCGCTGTCGCTCAAGCAAGTCCTGTTCTGCGGCGCCATGATCGTCACCCTCTCGATGGGCATCCGCCACGGCTTCGGCCTCTGGCTGCAGCCGATCACGCAGGAACAGGGCTGGTCGCGCCAGAGCTTCTCGCTCGCGCTCGCGATCCAGAACCTGTCCTGGGGCGTGATCGGTGTCTTCGCCGGCATGCTGGCCGACAAGCTGGGCGCCTTTCGCGTGCTGGTGGCTGGCGCGGTGTTCTACGCATTGGGACTTGCCGGCATGGCGCTCTCGCCCACGCCGCTCATGTTCGCGCTGACGGCGGGCGTGCTGATCGGCGCCGCTCAGGCCGGCACCACCTACGCCGTGATCTACGGCGTGATCGGCCGCCAGATTCCAGTGGAGCGGCGCTCCTGGGCCATGGGCGTGGCCGCCGCGGCCGGCTCCTTCGGCCAGTTCCTCATGGTGCCGGTGGAAGGCCACTTGATCGCAGGCTTCGGCTGGCACACCGCCCTGCTGGTGCTGGCCGTCATGGTGCTCCTGATCGTGCCGCTCGCTTTCGGCCTGCGCGAGCCGCGCGTCGGCACTGCCGCAGTCGTGCACCGCGAGCAGACCATCCTGCAGGCGGTGGGCGAGGCCTTCAAGTACCCGAGCTTCGTGCTGTTGATGGCGGGCTATTTCGTCTGCGGTTTCCAGCTGGCGTTCATCGGCGTGCATATGCCGAGCTACCTGCGCGACAAAGGGCTCTCGCCCGAGGTGGCGAGCTATGCGCTGGCGCTGGTCGGGTTGTTCAATGTCTTCGGCACCTACGTCGCGGGCTCGCTCGGGGCCCGGCTGGCCAAGCGCAAGCTGCTGGCCGCCATCTACTTCAGCCGAGCGGCGGCGATCGCGATCTTTTTGCTGGCGCCGATTTCGCCGCTCACGGTGTACGTGTTCGCGAGCGCGATGGGCTTCCTCTGGCTGTCGACCGTGCCGCTGACCAGCGGCATCGTGGCCCAGATCTTCGGCGTGGCGCACCTCTCGATGCTGGGCGGCTTCGTGTTCCTGAGCCACCAGGTCGGCTCCTTCCTCGGCGTCTGGCTCGGCGGCTATCTCTACGACAGCACCGGCAGCTACGCCATCGTCTGGTACCTCGCGATCGCGTTCGGCGTGTTCGCGGCGCTCGTCAACCTGCCGGTCAAGGAAGGCGCGATCGCGCGCCCGCTTCCTCAGCCGGCCTGAGGTCTCCACCATGCGTCCGAGCACACGCCATCGCCTCGTGCAAGCCGGCTGGCTGGGCGCGGGCGTGCTGGTGCTGCTGGCCGTGTTCGCGCTTTACACGCGCCCCGGCTTCCTCGTGACGCTGGCGGACCAGATCTGGGCCTGCTTCTGAGCCACGACCTGCCGCCCTCCCCCTGGATCGTGCGCTGGTCGCACCTGCTCGCGCCCGGCGCCGACGTGCTCGACGTGGCCTGCGGTGCGGGCCGGCACATGCGCTGGTTCGCCGAGCGCGGCCATCCGGTGACGGGCGTGGACCGGTCGCCGGAGGCCATCGCCTCCGCGGCCGGGTTCGGCCAGCCACTGCTCGCCGACATCGAGTCCGGGCCCTGGCCCTTTGCCGGCCGGATCTTCGGGGCGGTGATCGTCACCAACTACCTCTGGCGGCCGCGCCTGCCCGACATCGTCGCAGCGGTCGCGCCCGGCGGCGTGCTGCTCTACGAAACCTTCGCCGCGGGCAACGAGACGGTGGGCAAGCCTTCGCGCCCCGACTTCCTGCTGCAGCCCGGCGAACTGCTGGTCGCCTGCGCGGGGCTGCGGATCGTGGCTTACGAGGACGGTTTCCTGCCGGCGCCAGCGCGATTCGTGCAGCGGATCGCCGCCATCAGACCGGCCGGCGCGGCCTCCGGGGGGCCGCCTCTGAGTTAGTAGAATGGCTGCTTTTCGTCCACCCGACAAAGAGACCACCCTTGGAGCAACTGACAGGCAGCATCGTCGCGCTCGTCACGCCGATGCATGACGACGGCAGTGTCGACTATCCCGCCCTGCGCCGGCTGATCGACTGGCACATCGACGAAGGCACCGATTGCCTGGGCGTGGTCGGCACCACCGGCGAGTCGCCGACGGTCGACGTCGAGGAGCATTGCGAAATCATCCGCGTCGCAGTCGAGCAGGCCAAAGGCCGCGTTCCCGTGATGGCCGGCTGCGGCGCCAATTCGACCAAGGAAGCGATCGAGCTCGCCAGGTTCGCCAAGGGCGTGGGCGCCGATTCGCAGCTGCAGGTCGTGCCCTACTACAACAAGCCGACCCAGGAAGGCCAGTACCGGCACTTCAAGGCCATCGCCGAAGCCGTGGGCGACCTGCCCGTCGTGCTCTACAACGTGCCCGGCCGCACGGTCGCCGATATGGCGCACGACACCGTGCTGCGCCTGGCGCAGGTGCCCGGCATCGTCGGCATCAAGGAAGCCACCGGCAACATCGAGCGCGCGCAGTGGCTCATTCGCGACCTGCCGAAGAATTTCGCGGTCTATTCAGGCGACGATCCGACCGCCGTTGCGCTGATGCTGTGCGGCGGCCAGGGCAACATCAGCGTCACGGCCAACGTGGCGCCGCGCAAGATGCACGAGCTCTGCATGGCCGCGATCGCCGGCGACGCGAAGCGCGCGATGCAGATCCAGTTCGAGCTGATGCCGCTTCATCGCCATCTGTTCGTCGAACCGAATCCGATCCCCGTCAAGTGGGCCATGGCCCGGCTCGGCCTGTGCGGCGGCGCGTTGCGCCTGCCGCTGACCGAGCTCGCCGAAGCAAGCCGTCCGGTGGTCGAGTCCGCGCTGCGCGCCAGCGGCTTGCTCAAGGACTGATTCCATCCCACCGCCGTTCGCGAACGCCGGCAACCTTTTGCGCAGCCGGCGCTCTGACACAGCGGGACGCTGCTGCCTATCGATTGAGCTAAACATTCCACAAGGAAGACGACGTTGAAAACCATTTCGCGATTCGCACTGCTGGCCCTGATCGCCAGCCTCGCCGCCTGCTCGGTCCTCGAGAGCGACAAGATCGACTACAAGAGCGCCGGCAAGGCACCCACGCTCGAGGTGCCGCCCGATCTGACGCAGCTCTCGCGCGAAAACCGCTACGCGGTGCCCGGCGGGGCGGTCACGGCCAGCGGTTATCAGGCAGGCATTGCCAACGCGCCGAGCATCCCGACGGCCGTCGGCAACATCGGCGACGTGCGCATGGAGCGCTCGGGTTCGCAGCGCTGGATCGTCGTCAACCGCTCGCCCGACCAGCTCTGGGAGCCGGTGCGCGACTTCTGGCAGGAGAACGGCTTCCTGCTCACCACCGAGCAGCGCAACCTCGGCATCATGGAGACCGACTGGGCCGAGAATCGCGCCAAGCTGCCGCAGGACGTCATCCGCGGCACGCTCGGCAAGCTGGTCGATTCGGTGTACTCCACCGGCGAACTCGATCGCTTTCGAACTCGCCTCGAGCGCACGCCCAACGGCACCGAGATCTTCGTGAGCCACCGCGGCATGGAAGAGGTCTACAACACCGCGCGCAAGGACCAGACGGTCTGGCAGCCGCGCGCCACCGATCCCGAGCTCGAAACCGAATTCCTGCGCCGCCTGATGGTGAAGCTGGGCGTTTCGCAGGAGCAGTCGAAACTGCTCGCCGCGACCAGCGCACCGGCGCGCACCGCCACCGTCGCCAACGTCGGCGGCCAGCCCGTGGTCCAGATCAACGAGAACTTCGAGCGGGCATGGCGCCGTGTCGGCCTCGCGCTGGACCGCACCGGCTTCACCGTCGAAGACCGCGACCGCAGCGCCGGCACCTACTTCGTGCGTTATGTGGCGCCCAACCCGGACAAGAAGGAGCCCGGCTTCTTCGGCAAGCTGTTCACCTTCGGCGGCTCGGGCAAGACCGAGGGGCCGCTCAAGTACCGCATCATGGTCAAGGGCCAGGGCGAGGCCAGCACGGTGGCGGTACTCAATGAAAGCGGCGCGCCCGAAACCTCTGCGAATGCGCAGCGCATCGTGCAGGTCATTGCCGACGACCTGAAATAGGTCTTCTCGAATGCTGCGCTTCCGCAGCCTGGGCAGCGGCAGCACGGGCAATGCCACGCTGGTCGAGGCGACGAGCGGCGGCCGCACGTCGAGGCTCCTGGTCGATTGCGGCTTCGGGCTGCGGCAGCTCGACGCGCGGCTCGCGCGCGCGGGCCTCGCGGCCTGCGACATCGACGCGGTCTTCGTCACGCACGAGCACGGCGACCACATCGGTTGCGCGCATGCGCTGTCGCGCCGTGACCGCCTCCAAGTCTGGATGAGCGAGGGCACCTGGCTCGCCACCGGCGCACGCGATTTCGAAGGCCGGCTCGGCCTCGCGCGCGACGGCGCCGACATCCAGGTCGGCGACATCCTGGTCCAGCCTTTCACCGTCCCGCACGATGCCCGCGAGCCGCTGCAGCTGCGCTGCACCGACGGCGCACGCAGCCTCGGCGTGCTGACCGACCTGGGACATGCGACGCCATACGTGCTGGCCCGCTTGATGGGGCTCGACGCCCTGCTGCTCGAGTTCAATCACGACAGCGACATGCTGGCCGGCTCGGCCTATCCGCCCTTCCTGAAACTGCGCGTCGGCGGCAACTACGGCCACCTGTCCAACGCCGCCGCGGCATCCATCGCACGTGCCGTGCATCACGGCGGGCTGCGCCACCTGCTGGCAGCCCACCTCAGCGAACAGAACAATCGGCCCGAGATCGTGCGGCGCGCGATGGCCGAGGCGCTCGGTGCAGGCGAGCACGAGATGCTGACGGCGAGCGCCGCAGAGGGCTCGCCCTGGCTCGATCTCTAGGAATCGGGATAGGGCGCAGTCTATGAAGACTGCCCCCTATCCCGATTCCTAGAGATCGAGCCAGGGCGAGCCCTCTGCGGCGCTCGCCGTCAGCATCTCGTGCTCGCCTGCACCGAGCGCCTCGGCCATCGCGCGCCGCACGATCTCGGGCCGATTGTTCTGTTCGCTGAGGTGGGCTGCCAGCAGGTGGCGCAGCCCGCCGTGATGCACGGCACGTGCGATGGATGCCGCGGCGG